>CAZZFA010000083.1:0-2252 GCA_964653435.1 uncultured Planctomycetales bacterium
CCAGGAAACCCGCCGCCCCTCCTTCCGCCGCCACGGCCAAGCCCGCCGCACGAATGCCCCACATCAGCCAGCTCAGGGGGCGACAGCTCGGCCGCATCCTCATCAAGATGGGGAAGATCACCCGCACCCAGGCGGCCGAGGCCAAGGAAATCCAAGCCAAGAAAGGCGGCCCGATCGGCCAGATCCTCGTCGAACTCGGCTACGTCGAGGAAAGCGACATCCAGTTGGCCCTCGCCGCCCAGGTCGGCATGGAGCCTGTCGACCTGAGCAAGATCGACATCCCGAACGAAGTCATCAGCCTGATCCCCTCCCAGGTCGCTCATACGTACAAGATCATCCCCACCGACTGGCAGCCGGAAACCAAGCTCCTCTCCATCGCCCTGGCCAGCCCGGACAACTTCCAGGCGACCGACGACCTGAAAACCCTGATGGGCTTCAACATCAAGCCCTTCATCAGCACCCCCGACCAGATCGAGGCCGCCCTGAACCGCTATTACCCGGAGGACAAGGTCGAGACCATCAACGACCTGATCGACGAACTCGCCGGCGACGAGGACCTCGCCAAGCTCGAGGGCCGCGGCGAGAGCATCGATCTCGACGAACTGAAGGAGGCGGCCGAGTCGAACCCCGTCAAGAAACTCCTCAACCTCGTCCTGCTCCAGGCCATCCGCGACAAGGCGTCCGATATTCACTTCGAGCCCTTTGAGGACGAATTCAAGATGCGATACCGCATCGACGGCGTCCTCTACGAAATGGTCCCCCCGCCCCGGCACATCGCCATGGCCATCGCCTCGCGTATCAAGGTCATGGCCAACCTCAACATCGCCGAGCGCCGCCTGCCGCAGGACGGCCGTATCGAGCTCATGGTCGGCGGCAACCCCGTCGACCTCCGCGTCGCCGTGCTCCCCACCATGTTCGGCGAGAGCGTCGTCATGCGCGTGCTCGACCGGAGCAACGTCCGCCTCGACCTCGACCGCATCGGCCTGCGGGACGACGAACTCAACACAGTCCGCCAGCTCATCCACAAACCCAACGGGATCATCATCTGTACCGGCCCCACCGGATCGGGAAAGACGACAACGCTGTATTCGGCCCTCAACGAACTCAACACGATCGACACGAAGATCCTCACGAGCGAGGACCCCGTCGAGTATGACATCGATGGTCTGGTCCAGTGCCAGATCAACCCGGAGATCGGCTTGACCTTCGCCCGATGCCTCCGTTCGTTCCTGCGCCAGGACCCCGACATCATCCTCGTCGGCGAAATCCGCGACCTCGAAACGGCCCAGATCGCCGTACAGGCATCCTTGACCGGACACCTGGTACTTACGACGCTTCATACGAACGATGCTCCGTCGGCCGTTGCCCGGCTCATGGACCTCGGGCTGGAGCCTTTCCTCATTACCGCCACGCTCGAGGCCGTCATCGGGCAGCGTCTCGTGCGGAGAATCTGTGAAAACTGCAAAGAGGAGTTCCATCCGACCGAAGAAATGCTGATGGAGCTTGACCTCCGCCCCGAGGATGTCGCGGGCAAGCCGTTCTTCTACGGCAAGGGCTGCGACTACTGCAACAACACGGGCTATCGGGGGCGGCTGGGGATTTTTGAGGTGATGGTGCTCGACGACGACATCCGCGACCTGATCATGCAACGAGCCTCGTCGAATATCCTCCGGGCGGCGGCCCGCAAGCGGGGCATGCGGACCCTGCGGGAATCCGGCCTGCTCGCAATCACGGAGGGTATCACGACGATCGAGGAAGTCGTCAAGGAGACCATCACGGAAGAGAGTTAGTCGTCGCTTGCCATGGCGGCATGCGACCGTAGGGCCCAACAGAACGCGAAGCGCAAGCGAGCGCCCCGCGACGCAGCGACAAAGGGCCTCCCTGTCGCTCAGGCGACGTCGTGTATGTCGCGAAGCGCAAGCGAGCGCCCCGCGACGCAGTGACAAAGGGCCTCCCTGTCGCTCAGGCGACGTCCTGTATGTCGCGAAGCGCAAGCGAGCGCCCCGCGACGCAGTGACAAAGGGCCTCCCTGTCGCTCAGGCGACGTCGTGTATGTCGCGAAGCGCAAGCGAGCGCCCCGCGACGCAGCGACAAAGGGCCTCCCTGTCGCTCAGGCGACGTCGTGTATGTCGCGAAGCGCAAGCGAGCGCCCCGCGACGCAGTGACAAAGGGCCTCCCTGTCGCTCAGGCGACGTCCTGTATGTCGCGAAGCGCAAGCGAGCGCCCCGCGACGCAGTGACAAAGGGCCTCCC
>CAZZFA010000083.1:2352-26280 GCA_964653435.1 uncultured Planctomycetales bacterium
AGCGAGCGCCCCGCGACGCAGTGACAAAGGGCCTCCCTGTCGCTCAGGCGACGTCGTGTATGTCGCGAAGCGCAAGCGAGCGCCCCGCGACGCAGCGACAAAGGGCCTCCCTGTCGCTCAGGCGACGTCGTGTATGTCGCGAAGCGCAAGCGAGCGCCCCGCGACGCAGTGACAAAGGGCCTCCCTGTCGCTCAGGCGACGTCCTGTATGTCGCGAAGCGCAAGCGAGCGCCCCGCGACGCAGTGACAGAGCCACGGGCTAACGGAACAACGGGTTACGCGGAGCATAGCCATGCCCAAATTCCAATACGAAGCCATGAACCAGGCCGGGCAGGAGATCCGGGACGAAGTCGAGGCGAACTCCACCGAGGAGGCCCTCTCGAAGATTCGCAGCCTGGGCTACTTCCCGACCAAGATTCGCCAGAAGGGCGGCAAGAAGGCCCCCGCCAAGGGCGCCGACGGCAAGGCGGCCGGCGGCAAGAAAAAGAGCCAGAGCGCCGGCGGGTTCGGAAGGGTCTCCATCAAACAGGTCACGCAGTTCACCCGCCAGCTCTCCACGCTGCAGGACGCCGGCCTGCCGATCCTCCGCAGTCTCCGCATCCTCGAGCAGCAGCAGAAGCCCGGCATGCTGCGGGTCATCATCCGCAACGTCGCCGACGACGTCGAGGGCGGCGCCACCCTCTCCGAGGCCATGTCCAGGCAGCCGAAGGCCTTTGACCGCCTCTACTGCAACATGGTCGCCGCCGGCGAGACGGGCGGCGTGCTCGACGTGATCCTGCAACGCCTCGCCGACTTCATGGAAAAGGCCCAGCGGCTCAAACGCAAGGTCATCGGTGCGATGATCTACCCGATCGTCGTCATCAGCTTCGCCGTCCTGATCGTCAGCGGCATCATGATCGTCGTCGTGCCCAAGTTCAGGGAGATCTTCAAGGACTTCGGGGCCCAACTGCCCGTCATAACCGTGCTCCTGATGAACATCTCCGAATGGTTTGTTCACGGCTCGCCGCCCGGCTGGGTCGTCATCTTCATCAGCCCCGCCGTGCTCTTCCTGTTCGTCAAGCTCCTCAAGAAGTCCCAGGGCGGCCGCTACGCCATCGACGTCGCCAAACTCAAGATCCCCATCATGGGGAACATCCTCGCGAAGACGGCCGTCGCCCGCTTCACGCGAACCCTCGGCACGCTCATCAGCGCGGGCGTGCCGATCCTCGAGGCCCTCACCATCGCCAAGGACACCTGCGGCAACGAGGTGTATGCCCGCGCCCTCGCCGGCGTACACGATTCGATCCGCGAGGGCGAGAGCTTCGCCAACCCGCTCCGCGCCGCCCGCGTCTGCGACTCGATCGTCGTGAACATGATTGACGTCGGCGAGGAGACCGGCGATCTCGACAAGATGCTCATGAAGATCGCCGACAACTACGATGAGGAGGTCGAGACGCTCGTGGCCGGCCTCGTGAGCCTGCTCGAACCGGTCATGGTCGTCGTGCTCGGCGGCATCGTCGGCTTCATCGTCATCGCGTTGTTCATGCCGCTGGTGACGCTGATCAACTCGGTGTCGGGCGGCGCGTAGCCGGAAGGCGGGTCTGGGGGGCCGGCGCCCGGCGCCGCTCCCGGGAACCGGCCGGGAGGCCGGGTCGGCGGATCGGGGAATGCGAAGCGACAGGCAGCATCCGGTACGCGATCGTGAAAAGGTCGCGTGGGAGTGCAAGGCCCCGGCGCGGTGCGGAACGCACCACCCGGCGCTGAGCGATTAGCATTCCGGCTTGTTGCCGGATAAGATACGAAAGGGAACCGCGCGCGGCGCGGCCCGCGAAACGTGGCCTTATACCATACGTGATTGGAGAGTCGCCATGACCCGGACAAGACGTCGAGATGCGAGCGGCTTCACGCTCGTCGAACTGCTGACGGTGATCAGCATCATCGCCTTGCTGATCAGTATCCTCCTCCCGTCGCTCGCCCAGGCGCGGGCCCAGGCCAAGAAGGTCAAGGTCCAGACCCAGATCGACGCCATCGCCAAGGGCCTAGAAATGTTCCGAAACGACCACCGGGATCAGTACCCGGCGTCGGACTACGGCTACGATCCCCTGCGAAACCTCCCGAACCAGACGTCGAAGAACCAGCTAAGCGGCGCCCATTGGCTGGCTCGGGCGATGGTCGGGCCCGATATGCGGGGCATCGACGTTGAGGCGAAGGCGTCCGTACCGCAACCCAGCGACAGTCCGATCCTGGACTACCAAGCCGCCACGCCGTCAAACCCGGCATACAATTCGATGGAGCGTAGCGGAACGTACATCCAACTTGAGACGGCACCTGCCATCCGCGACAATGATCCCGATAAGGCACCGAATGTGACTTTGTCGCCGGCCACCGGTCGGCTCATCCTTCTTGACGGTTATGGCTTCCCGATTCTCTATTATCGTGCGGACCCAGGTGCCGGCGATATCGCCTTCGTCAGGAGCCGAAAGGGTGGCGGCAACCCCGGCGTCTACTGCCGAGAAGATAACGCCGATTTCACAGGCACCGACTCGACCGACGGCTGGATCCTCAAGCCGGGCAAGCAGCATAAACTCAAGGTTTTCGACCTTCGTGCCACCGGCGACTGCGCGCACGACGGATGTAATTGGCCGCAGTCCGACACGTTCAACAGCTATTTCTTCAATCCGGACGTCTTCACAGCCACGCAGAGCGGCGGCCACGGTACCATCAAGCCCTACAACGCAGATTCGTTCATCCTGCTCTCGCCCGGTGCGGACGGGATCTACGGCACCCGCGACGATGTGAAGAACTTCAAGGTCACCCAGTAGCCCCAGGCCTCCGGCAGGTGTCGCATCAACAAACCCGGCGGCGGGACCTCGGACTTGACCGCAGGCCCGCCGCCGCTTGTTTCCGCAGAAATCCCGCCCGCCCACGCGAGCGGGCGGACCGGCTCACCCGTTGCATCCGGCCTTGGGCGAGCGATTCGGCCCGTTGAAACACGCCTGGAACATGCCGAAGTCCCCCAGGTCCACGTCGTTGTCGCCGTCGAAATCCGCGTCTCGACAATTCCCGGCCTTCGGCAAGCGGTTCGGCCCGTTGAAACACGCCTGGAAGTGCCCGAAGTCGGCCAGGTCCACATCCCCGTCGAAATCAAAGTCCGCCCGGTCCTGCACGAACAGCTCCACGTCGTCGTAGTACGTGTTCTGGTACGTGTTCGCGACGTAGTCCTCCTCCATCAGGGACGGATCAGCGCCGATCCGGATGTTCCCCGGCGGCCAGACGATGTCCCACACCGGCTGACGCTGCCCCTCGCCGGCCTTCTGGCCGTCGATGAAGAACTCCACATCGCCCACGGCCCCGGTATACGGGTGAACCACGATCTCAAAGTGCCGCCATCCGTAACTCCGCGGAATGGCCGAAACGTGCCAGCCGTCGGCGGCCGTCTTCCACGAATAGTACAACCAGTTCTCATCCGGATTCGTCCAATGCGCGTGGATGCCGAGGCAGTAATGGTCCGTGTCCACCACGTCGAGCATCGTGATCCAACCCTGCACCTGAAAATGTACAAACGGAACCTGCGTCCGATCCGTCCGATACAGCAGATCGAGGTACCAGACGCTGTAGCGAACGCCCCTGTCCTCCGGCAGCGGCGGCGGTTGCCTCAGCTCCCAGCCCAGCCACGCCTGGCTGTGCTCATACTGCCGCGCCGACGTGCACGGGCACTCCGGCCCCGTCTCCCCGCGCGGATCGCACCCGGGAGGATTCACGCAATCCGCCGAGTGGTTCCACTCGTGCGGCCAGGTCTCGAACTTGGTCGGCCCGAACTGGCACCCCAGCGGTGTGGCCGTGCATTGGTACGTCATCCACGGCGCGCCGAACGTCTGGAAGTCGTCATAGAAGACGCGTTCGGCCCGCACCGTCCCGCCGGCAACCGCCAGCACCATACTCGCGACTGCGTACGTGCACCGCATGAGCAACCTCCTCGTTAGAGTCTTCCGTCGCAGCTCTTGCGCGCCTGTGTCGCGCTGCGGCGGTAACGCTACCCGTCATTCTGAGGAACGCAGCGACGAAGAATCCGGCGGATTGGCGCAGACAAGCCGACAGCTTCGCTTCGCTCCGCATGCTGGGGACTGGCGCACCCGTGTTCGGTTGCGGCCGAAGGCCCCCTTGTGGGACGGACGTCCCGCCCGTCTGTTCTCGGAAAGGACCGCCTGACGCTTCGGCAAAATCGAACCGCCCCAACGGGCGGAGCTGTGTCGAGCCCCTTTCGGTGCGAGAGTTTCGTTCGTCTCGGGCCGCGCAGCGGCGACCGACGTCAGCCCCCCAGCGCGGGCGTGGCCCGCAGCCCGACATGGCGGCGCCGGACGCACGTAGCCTGCGTCGCGTCATTCTGAGGCCCCCTTGGGGGCCGAAGAATCCGGCGTCCAATTTGCGCAGATCCTTGCACGCGCAAAGCCCTCGCAAAGCTCAGGCCCGATTCTTCGGTCGCCCCGCTCCCTCAGGATGACGCACCGGGCCTGGCCCGGAATTCGCCGCCCGCCGACAAGAACCCGGGCGATAACAGTGTAGGGGCGACCGAGCCTTTGCGCTACCGCTCGCCGCACGCGAAACTCTCTTGCCGAAAACGCCGGTAGCCGGCGGCGCGAGCACCTCGTTACCCCTACCCGCCCAACGATAAGCCCGAGAGGGGCGAGACAGTGTCTGTCGCCCCGCCTCCGAAATCCTCGCACGCGACGCAGATCGCAAGGGAAAACGATACGGCCTCGCGCCGCGATCGCCCCCGTCAACGTCCCGAAGGCGCCCCTGCCAGGAAACGCCATCACCCGTTGCATCCGGCCTTGGGCGGGCGATTCGGCCCGTTGAAACACGCCTGGAATATGCCGAAGTCCCCCAGGTCCACGTCGTTGTCGCCGTCGAAATCCGCGTCTCGACAATTCCCGGCCTTCGGCAAGCGGTTCGGCCCGTTGAAACACGCCTGGAAGTGCCCGAAGTCGGCCAGGTCCACATCCCCGTCGAAATCAAAGTCCGCCCGGTCCTGCACGGACAGCTCCACGTCGTCGTACCAGAAGAACTCATACGTGTTCGAGATGTAGTCCTCGGTCATGTGCGCCGGACTCGATCCGATCGCGATCCGGTTGATGGGCACCACGTCGCCGTCCACGGTCATCCGGCTGCCCTCGCCGACCTTCGTGCCGTTCACGAAGAACTCCACGTCGCCCACGCTGCCCGTATACGGATGCACCACGATCTCGAGATGGCGGAAGCCCTGCGCCCTCGGCGCCAGCGGCGACGTCAGGTTCCACCCCTCCGCCGCCGTCGACCACGCCACGTTGTGCCACCAGTCCGCCAGGGGCTCGGGGCTGGCCGTATGCGCATGCACGCCCAGCGCCAGGAACTCCGTCTCATCCTCGTAGTAATCGCCCATCAGCGCGACCCAGCCCTGCACCTGGTCGTGAGCCACGCTGCCCACGGGCAGAAACGGATCCTGCTTGTTGTAATCCTCGAATTGCCAGACGCTCAGGCGGATGCTCCGGTCCGCCGGCAGCGTCGGCAGCACGTAGTCCTTCGTCTTGCTGCCGTACCACCACGGCTGGGCCTGCTCCTGCCGGCCGCACCACACACCGCTGTGCGGGTGGTTGCTCGACTGGTAAACCATGAACGGCCCGAAGCAGTTTCGGGGGCTGCCGCACGGACACCATGAGTTGCATACCTTGTCGGGATACCAGCTCACATCCTCCCAGCCCATCCAATTCGATGTACCCGACTCGAACCCGTCGAAAAACACGACCTCCGCCGAGGCGAGCCCGCAGGCCGCCAGGACCATACCTGCCGCCAGAAGAGACGCCTTTCTCATGGTTTTTTCTCCTCGCCGATCCTGCCGGCCGCAGCCGGCCCCCCCCGCGAGCATGCCTCGCGGAGCCCACGAAAAGGGCAGAGCGGGAGCTTCTGTGGCGTCCCCGCTCTGCCCTGTCAGTTCCCTTCAATCAACCCGAGACTCGCCGCTCCGCCTCAGGCTCGCGGCTTCCGACGCAGCAACGCCACACCGCCCAGACCGAACAGCAGCATGCTGACCGGCTCGGGGGTGATCTGCGTAAGCCGCAGCGCGCTCCACGTGTGGTCGATCGCCCAAGGGAAATCCCACTTGGCATACAACCACGACGGCGACTGCCAGCCGCCCAGCCACATGTAAATGCCGTTGGCGCCGGCATTGTAGTCGGCACTCTCGGGCGTGTGCGGGCCAGGCCCGGCCGCAACCCATGTGCCCGGCGTCCCGTTCTCAGCGCCGATGTATTCGTGGTTCGTGCCCCACATGCCGGCCCACGGAATCAGCGACTCGTTCGGATACGTCTCGCCATCCACACCCTTGATCTGCGACTCGATCGGCTGCCAGCCCGCGTTCCCCGCCGTCGGCCGGAACCACTCGATCGAGTACAGTTCGGTCGTGGCCGGCACAGGATGCCCCAGGCTCCCCGTGCCGCTCAGTTCCCAGTACACGCGACGGACGCCGTCCATCGTGCTCGCGCCCCAGGCGCTGGTGCCCCCGTAACCGGCACCGGGGTACTCCGTCCACCCGCCACCGTCCAGGTGATGGATGGGCAGAATCCACTGCTCGCCGGGCACGGCCATCGCCACGGTGGCCATGCACCCGACCGCTACCAGAGCCAACAATGTTTTGCGCATAGTTCTCCTCCTTTTGAAAAATGGGATTGATGCGCTTTCGCCCGTGACCACTCAACCGGCTACCGGGAAACAGCCGACCTTCACGTAAGGCCGATCATCCCGGATGTGACCCTCCGTACGCTTGGCGAGAACTGTCCGTCGCCTCCGTTGAGCCGTTCGCTCTCGCGGGCTCTGCGTCGCGTCCCGAACCACCCACATGAGAGCCCTTCGCCTGAACAGATGCATTCTATCGCGCCACTCCTAAACCGTCAAGACAAAAACCGATAAACGTGAGGTGTCAGCCCCATAGCCGTCCGATAATGAATGCGTTAACACCTTTCACAGAATGTAGTTACGTCAGGCAATTTGATGAGGCCCGTTGCATCTAAAAAATTTAGGCCGCGCGGGCGAAATCACCATCTCGGCAACGGTCACCAGCCATGGGAACATGAGCCGACTGGCATACAGATCCCTTTCCTCTTCCCATTGAAAAAAGCAACAGAGGCGAGTAGCCGCCGAAGGGCACGAGCAAGGAGCCTGCGGCACGGGGCGGGCCTGCCGGCGCGACGTGCCGCCTCTTCCCGCATCACCTTCTCAGGCCCAGCATCACCGGCTCCCCGATAGACGGGACCTGGGTCGCCGGGCCCTTTGCCCAGCTCCGTCGGACTCGATCATCGGCCGCACAAAGAATCCGGCCTGCTCGCTCACCTGCTTGCGCCGATCAGCCGCTTCCCTCGTCGCTACCCGCCCAGGAATGTCGGGGCGCGCGTCCGCCACATCGCCCGATACATGCCCAGGGTAAGGATGCCGCGAAGTCGCAGCGCGAGCTGGTTTGTTTACTCACGTATTCGCAAGGCGCGCGCCGTCCGGGCGATCAGAACTCTGCCACCCAACCCTTCGGACGCGGCGGGTGCCACAGGGACGAGTCCCGCAGACTGAGCTTCTTCTTGTCGCCGGAGCGCTCGATATGACCGTCGATGAAACCGATGTTCACCCGCTTCTTTCCTCCGTGCCGATACTGGACCAGGTTGCCAAGGTTGGCGTCGCGGGGCCAGCCGCCGAGATTCTCCGGAACGGCCGCCCACTTCCGGGTCGGGTTGCGGTACTCGATAAGCAGGATGAGGCTGTTGCTCTTCTGGTTCCGCAGACCGGCCGAAGCGTTCATCGCATAGCTGCCCCACATCAGCGGGACGGTGAACTCCCGGCCGGGCGTCTTGTCGGTGAGTGTCCGGCTCCGATAGTCGGTGATCGTGTGGCCCCACGCCACCGAGGCGTCGACGAGTTTGACCTTGGTAACCGTCGCCTCCTTCGGCGCGTCGTACTCGAAGACAAGATCCGTATCAAGATCGGCCCCCAGCGAAGAGCCGGTGATCTGGTCCTGAATGTTGAACCTCCAGCGATCGCCGCTGATCTGCTGGAAGGTGCTGAACGGAGAGTCCGGCGAGGCGATCGCCATCAGTCGACCATCCTGGTATTGCCAGTCGAGGAACGCGGGAACCGGGTCCGGCGTCTCGTCACTCGGACAGCGGAAGACCCCGGTGACGCCCGACAACTGCCCCAGCGCCGGCGTGCCCCAGCCGAAGTTCGAAGAGGCACGCTCCTGCTGCCGCTCCAGCATGCCCACGATGGTCGCGCGGGTGCACTCCTTCATCCGCCCCGCGCACACCGCCGCGTTCGCCTGGTCGCGGGCCGCCGCAAGCGACGGAAGAAGGATCGCCACAAGCAGGGCGATGATCGCAACCACAACCAGCAGCTCGATAAGCGTGAACGCGCAGCGACAGACGGCCGCGCATCTCCACACGCGACGACCGGATTTCGGCTCTCGCCGTTTCGCAACCATGCTATTCGCCTCGCAACGATTTGACGCGACGCCCGGCCGAACGAACTGCGCGAACCGAGCTGCGCTGGCGCATGTATGGTATCGTGCTATGGGACCGATGACAATACTAAAAGTTTAGGAATCTGCATTTTTCTTCCGCGCGGGCCGCTGCACATACATTACCAACCGGATAGACGAGTCCGTTCGCACTGAAGGTGTAATAGCTCGTGTGCTACATTATAGCATCCATCCGTCGCCGTAAGGCTGGCGACAAGGCAGACCAACGGCCCAGTCAAGACCCGACCATCGCCACACACGACCCCGCCGCTGACAAGCCTACCCGCGAGGCGGGGGCTTGGCCGCGAGGCCCGCTGTCGCCGTCTTGGATCCCGCCCAGCCGAACTCCTCAAGCATCCGCGCGAGCAGCTCCATCGGCAGGCCCACGACGTTCGAGAAGCTGCCGTCGATCCGCTCCACGAACGCGTCGCCGCGGTCCTGAATGCCGTAGGCCCCTGCCTTGCCCTGCCACGCCCCGCCGGCGATGTAGCGCTCCAGCGCCGCTGGAGGCATCGCCCGCATCGTCACCCGCGTGACGTCGTGACGAATCACCCGCCGGCCGGTCGCCGCATCCAGCAAGGTCACACCTGTAATCACCTCGTGCGTGGTCCCCGCCAGAACCAGCAGGATGCTTCTGGCGTCATTCGCGTCCGCCGGCTTGCCGAAGATGCGTCCTGCATAGGCGACGATCGTATCGGCCGCGAGCACGAGCCCTTCGCGAAGACCGGCGGCCACGCTGCGCGCCTTGAAGTAGCTGGACGCCTGGGCGTGCTCGTACGGCGAGAGTCGCGGACTCTGAGGATCGGGCTCCGCATAGGGCGGAACACACACCTCAAAGCTGTACCCGCTCTGCCGCAACAGCTCCGCTCGCCTGGGGCTGGCCGACGCCAGGATCAGTCGCATTGCCATTGGAGGTCCTTCCACCCGCGCCTCGCACGCATGCATCCCATCCCGTATACGACGGCGGCTGCGCGAAGTTGCGAAAAGCCGTCCGCGACCGGGAAATGCAGGCGCCGGCCCGTTATTCGCGGCAAGCGGACCTCGGCGACCGCTCTTCAGCGCCCCGGCTCATGGCCCGGATTTGACAACCGCCCCGGGCACAGTTCCAATCGAAATGCGCCATGTCGGATGAGCCGGAACAACTCCTGACCACGGTCTCGGCCAGGCCGCGCGTGCTGCTCGTGGTGGATGATGACTCCCTGGAACGCTTCGGCGCGATCACGAAGCACATTGTCGTCGGTCTGGCGGATGTGGCGGTTCGTGTAACCGTCCTGTGCCGCACCGGCCGTCCGCCCAGTGCGCTGGAACTCGGTCCTTGCAGCGTGATCCACGATCCGCCGAAACGCGTATTGCTCCGCCGGGAGCCGCCGCCGGCCGTCGCGGAACTCGTCCGCGATGGGCAGATTGATATCGTTCATTGCCTCTCGGCGGATCTGGCGGAGCGGACGCGGCGATTTCCCGAGCTCGCCCGCCTGCCGACGGCGGCGCACATCACCGACGAGATCGACCTCCGGCGGTGGAACCGGCTCTGGCGGATGCCAGGAGCCCGCTCCCAGGTCTGGGCCCTGCCGGCCACCCCGACGCTTTTCAAGGGAATCCTTGACACCTGCAAGGCGTGCAGCCGCTTCGCCAGACTGGTCCGCCTCGGCGTGATCGGGCAGACCGGCGAACCGATCATGCCCACGCCGGATCACATCCCCTCGGCGATTACCATGACACCGCTGACGGATGATTGCGGCCTCGACAGCGTCCTTCGCGCAATGCACGCGGTGACCTCCGGCGGCCGCGAGGTGGTCCTGCTCGTGCTCGGCAAGGGACCGGCGGAACATCGCTTCCGTCGACTCACCGAACAACTCGGCCTCGCGAACGCGGTCGTGTTCGTCGGCAGTCTCTCGCAGTGGGTCGAGGCCATGCTCGGCTGCGACATCCTGCTGATACCGCGCCGTCCGGCACGATGGACCAGCCATGTGCTCGAGGCCATGGGCGCCGGCCGCGTGGTGCTCGCATCGCGCGATAACGGCGAGGATTATCTCCTGAACGACCAGACGGCCTGCCTTTTCAACACGGACGACGTTGCCGACCTCACACGCCAATGGCACGCCCTGCTTGATAACCCGGCCGCGGCCCAGCGCCTCGGCGCCGCCGCCGCCCAGTTCATCCGCAAGGAGCATGGCCCCAGCACGATGATCGACGCCCTCGTCGAGCTGTACGCGCAGGCCGCCGTACGGACCGCACCGCCGCACCTCTCCGCCACCTGAGGCAGGCACCAGCCCGTCGCGCCGACCCCCGAACGGTTCGTCCGACCCCCTGTCGCGTCCGACGGTTCGCGCCGATCACTCCCACGGCACCACACCCAGGTACACGTCGTCGAACCAGGCCAGCCCGCTCCCGGCGCCGACGTTCAGGTTCACGGCGACGCGCTTCGCGCCCGCGGGGGCCACATCGCCGACCTCCAGATGCCTCCACCCGTCGGACGTACCTCGCAACAGTTCCCACGCGGGCGTCCGCTGAATGATCCGGCCGTCGTTCTCCGTGAAATCGAGCGAAATCGAGGCCCCCCCCCCCGCCAGTTCCGCCACCCGCACCCACGCGCCGGCCACGTATCGCTCGCCGGCCCGCACCGTGTTGTAGTGGGTGATCTGCCGAAGGGTGATGGGATAGTTGTCCGCCTCGATCGCCTGTGAGCGCCTGCCCGAACGGACGATGTCCTCCGCGACGAAGCACGGTCCCATCGCGGCCGGTTCGAAGCGCAGCGCAACACCCGCCTGTCCGCCTCCGCCGCCACCCTCCTCGAAGCTCGGGTTGCCCAGCAGGTTCGGCCAGATCGGGTCCCGGTCGGGCCCGAGCGGCACGCTCAGCGATTTCCGCTCGCCGACCGGGACGGCAATCCCCGGAAGCGTCACGGTCTGATAGCCCGGTTTTGAAAGCGACAGGGCATAGGCGATCGGACGCAGCGGGATCGCATCGAACGTGCCGCCGGGGCCCGTCGTGACCGGCCCCGGTGGCGCCGGTCGGAAGCTCAGGGTCACGCCCGCAAGCGGCTCGCCGGTGAGGCCGTCGCGAATCCGGCCGGACAGGATGCCAACGCCGGTCGCACGGAGCGTAACATCGACCACGGTGTTTGTCGCCGCCTCCGCGCGGGCACGGCGGCGCTCCGGCTCAAAGCCTGCCCGCTCGAAGAACAGCTCATACACCCCCGCGGCCAGCCGGGGGAGATAAAAGCATCCGGCGTCGTCGGTCTCGACACGGCGGCCGGCGCACTCGACCCGGACCTGCGCTACGGGCAGCCCTTTTTCGAGCGTCACCTTTCCGCTGATCGCGCCGCAGGCGTCCCCGGGCTTCGCCAGCGAGGCCACGGCGAGATAGTGGGGGCGCGCCCCCGAAGGACGGCCGTCCGGCCCCGTCCCGCTCCCGTCACCGACCCACTCGAGGCGGTCCCAGCCGCGGCCGGCAAGCACAAACGGGAAGACCGCCTCCACCTCGGGCCACCGGCTCCAGTAATCGCGAAAGGCCCGCGCGAAGTAGTCGGCCCGGTTGGCCTCATTGATGATCGCATGCCCCTCCCGGCGGGTGAACAGGTCGTTGCCGAGGTCGTACCCCGTCTCCGTAATCATCACGCGGACATCGCGCCGCCCGTACCGGCGCAGAACGTCCAGCTCGACAAGGTACCCGTCGATCGTCAGCTCCGGCGAGCTTGCCGCCGTACCGTCGTGCAGATTGATCTCCGGCGGACGGTTCATCGGATAGGGATGCGACGCCCATACGTCGAACGCGTGAACGAACTCCGGCACCGCCCGGCACATCGCCTCGGTGAACTGCACGCCGTCCAGCGCCACGGCTCCGTTGAGGACGCGAATCCGCGGATCGCCGATCGCGTGAATGGCCTTCGCCGCCTGCACGAAGAAGCGGGCGTACTCGCCGGGGTCCGCCCGGCCGCCCCACTCGCGGGCCACGTTCGGCTCGTTCCAGATCTCGATATAGAGCGGGCAGCGGTCGTCGCGCGGAAGGCCCTCCACTACGCGCCGGATCGCCTGGGCGATCGAGTGGTAGTCGCCCGGCGCATCCTCCGGGGGCCGGACCCAGCAGTTGGCAACAGGGTCGTGTTTCCCGGCAAGACGCACGAGAGGCACCAGTTCAAGCTCATAGCACGCGGCCACAAACTCGCGCCAGCGCGGCTCCGGCCCGTTCGTCTCGCGCGAGATTCCGCCGAAGATCGTCTTGACATGGCCCCACCGGCCGACCAGGTGCCGCACCCACCGAAGCTGCGTCATGCCGGCCCCGTCGGCCTGATCGATCAGCAGGTGTGCCCCGAAAACGTTGCGCGTCGCGCGTTCCGGCGCCGCCCTCGCGGTCGTCAACTGGGCGGCCGCACAATGAACCAGGACGGCGTGAACGATCACCCCTGCGACGGCGCGCGCGCCCACCCGTCGCAACCCCGCCGGTCGGCTCCCGAATCTCATGGCCGCATCATACCGTCCCGGTCGGCACGCTCGAAGCCGGCGCTGCGCAAGAACACGCCCGCGCGAGGCGGGCGTTCGTACCTGCATGCACCGGAGCCGGCGGGTTCTACTCGCGCGGCGGGCTCGGATTACTGAGAAAGCCCTCGAGCTTGCGCGACCGGACCGGGTGCTGGAGCTTTCGAATCGCCTTCGCCTCCACCTGTCGCACGCGCTCACGCGTGACCTTGAAGATCCGGCCGACCTCCTCGAGCGTGTACGTGTATCCGTCGCCGATTCCGTAACGGAGCTTGATGATCTCCCGTTCGCGGTAGGTCAGGGTCTTGAGGACCTCCTCGATGCGGTCCTTGAGGGCCTCGTTTCCGGCCGAGACGATGGGCGACTCCGCCCGATCGTCCTCGATGAAGTCGCCGAAGTACGAATCCTCGCTCTCTCCCACGGGGCGATCCAGCGAGATCGGATGGCGGCTGATTTTCATCACGCGGCGGGCCTCGGAGAGCGGCATCTTCGCGCGCTTGGCGATTTCCTCGATCGTCGGCTCGCGGCCCAGCTCCTGCAACATGACCTTGGAGATGTTCCGCAAACGGCTCATCGTCTCGATCATGTGGACGGGGATGCGGATCGTCCGCGCATGATCGGCGATAGCCCGCGTGATCGCCTGCCGGATCCACCAGGTCGCGTAGGTGCTGAACTTGTATCCGCGGCGGTACTCGTACTTGTCGACGGCCCGCATCAGGCCCGTGTTGCCCTCCTGAATGATGTCGAGGAAGGAGAGGCCGCGGTTGCGATACTTCTTCGCGATGGACACGACGAGGCGCAGGTTCCCGCCGGAGAGCTTGCGCTTGGCGTCCTCGTACTCGGCAAAGACCCGGCGGATCGCCGTAAGCCGCTGCTCCAGCTCGTCCGGGGTCTCGAGCACCAGCGACTCCATCCCCGCCAGCTCCTCCTTCATCGCCTCGATATCTTCCGGCGCGAGCGTCGGACGCTGTTTCTCCGCCGCGATGCGCCGCTCCAGGTCGCGCATCTTCGCCAGCAGCGCCTCCAGCTTCCGCATGAGCGGTTGAATCCGGCTCGTCCGCAGCGACAGCTCCTCCAGCAGCTTGGCGACCTTCCGACGCCGCTGATTCATCCGCTTCACCGTCTCGCGCCGCTTCGCCGCCGCCACCCGCCCCCCGCTGATCTCCGCATAATCCTTCTGGTTGTCCTGAAGCAGCTTCTCCGCCGTCGCCAGGTTGATCGGCAGCCGGCGGGTGATGGTCCGCTTGACCATGTGCTCCGCCGTGGAGATCTTCATCGTCCGGTCGAACGGCAACTGGTTCGACTCGACCTGCCGCAGGATTTCGATGGCCTGCGCCGCGCAGTAATCGCTCTCGAGCACCTGCTTGCGGAAGGCCATCCGCGTCAGCTCGATCTTCTTGGCCAAGGCGATTTCCTGTACCCGCGTCAGCAGCGGGATCTCGCCCATCTGAGTGAGGTACATCCGCACCGGGTCGTCGATGCGGCGCGAGCCCGCCTCCTCCAGCGCCTTCTCGAGGTCGATCTCCTCCTCTTCCGCCTCGGCCCCCTTCTTGCGGGCGTCCTTCGCCTCCTCGGCCATGCCCAGCCGGCCCGCCTCGGCCTCATCCACCATCTCGATGCCGGCCGTCTCCAGCCGCATCATCACCACCTCAAGCTTGTCCGGCGAAATCGCCTCGTCGGGGAGGATGTCATTCATCTCCTCCCACGTCAGATACCCGCGCTCCTTGCCCAGAGCCAGCAAA
Source organism: uncultured Planctomycetales bacterium (assembly GCA_964653435.1). Lineage (GTDB taxonomy): Bacteria > Planctomycetota > Phycisphaerae > UBA1845 > PWPN01 > CAZMVY01. Next base: position 17,078 of record CAZZFA010000083.1, read on the forward strand.
CGATGAATCGACGCCTCGATCGGGTCCGTGATGATGTCCGTCTCTGTCTCGGTCATTGAGTCCGCCATGCGTTCCTCCAGCCGAACCGGCCGGCTGTTGCGATTCACACCGCTCGCAGCAACCTGCCGAACCGCGCATCCTCTCCCCGGATGTCTCGCGTTCGTCCCATCCTGAAGTCACCCCGGCCGAGTGATCCTCGACAGGGGACTGAAATGCTGATGGGCCCGGATCCCTTCGGTCACTGCGGCCAGGGCCCGGGTCTCCGTCTCGCGGTCCCCACCGCAACGAGCCGCCCGGCCCGCTGCGGTCGTCTCGCTCATCCGCTCCGCCTCGCGGATCCGCCGCAAGGCGCCTTCCACCGTCGCCTCATAGTTGCCCCGACGCTCACCCTCCGCCTGAAGATCCGTCACCACGCGCGCAATCGCCGGATCGCCGAACCGACCCACCAGCTCATCCAGACGCCAGTGCCCGTCCCGGCCGCCCGCGCGGCACCACTCCACGACCGCCCGCGCGATCTGTGCCAGCACCGGATCGCTGAACGACGCCGGATCCAGGATCCCCTCAACCCGATCCGCGAACCGCGGCTCATTGATCAGAACCTCGACAAGCTCCCGCAGCGCCGCCTGCCGCGCATCCACCTTCGGCAGGACCGCCGGGACCGTCGTCCCTCGCACGCCTCCTCCCGCCGCCCGCGCGCCCCTCTCCCGCCGTTGCAACGTCGCCAGCCGCGCATTCACCTCGTCCGGCGACAACGACAACAACCTGGCAATCTGATTAAGAACGAGCCCTCGCTCGATGACGTCCACAGCACCCGCATTGACCCAGGAGGCAATTCGTTCGAGATACTCCTCGACGGCGCGGCGCCGGGCGGGGCCCGTCTCGCTGTTCTGATACCGGCTGACCACCTGACGCCACTTGAATTCTAGCGCCGAGGACGCATCGATCAACAACTTTTCGAAGGCTTCTCTGCCCGCCGAAAGCAGAAAGTCGCAGGGATCCTTGCCGGTCGGCACCCGCGCCAGCCGCACATCCAGATTCTGCAGCAGACTCACCGATAAGGCGCGGTCCGCCGCTCTCTGGCCCGCCTCGTCCGAGTCGAAAACCAGGATAACCGTGTCCGTATAACGACGCAGACACTGCGCCTGTTCGTCGGTGAACGCCGTCCCGAGCGCCGCCACGGTCTCCTCGAAACCGTACTGATGCGCCATCAGACAATCCATGTACCCTTCCACCACGATTGCCCGTTTCGCCCGTCCGATGGCGTCTTTCGCACGATTCAGACCGAACAGCCCCCGCCCCTTCTCGAACAGCCGGGTCTCCGGCGTATTCAGATACTTCGCCGGGTCATCCCCGAGGGCCCTCCCGCCGAATCCGATCACCCGGTCCGTTGTGTCGATGATCGGAAACATCAGCCGGTTGCGGAACGTATCATAGTACCCGCCCCGCGGATTCGCGCGAATCAGCCCCGCCGCCGCCAGTAGACTCTCGGAGTAACCCGCCTGTTTCCCCGCCCGCAGGAGTCCCTCATAGCCGTCGAGCGCGAAGCCAAGGCCGAACGCCTCCGCCACCTCCGGCCTGATCTGCCGCTTCTGCCCGTACGCCCGCGCGGCGGTCCCGGCCGGCCCGAGAAGTTGCCGCCGGAAAAGCCCCGCCGCCCAGCGATTCACCTTCGCCAACTCCACCTTACCAGGCCCATCGCCGCCCGACGGCCGCTCGTCATCCAACGGAATCCCCGCCCGCTCCGCGAGCATGGCGCGGGCTTGCAGAAAGTCCACCTTCTCGCGGAGCTGGATGAACGAGAATACATCACCCCCGGCACCGCAGCCGAAACACTTGAAGATCTGTTTTGCCGGATGAACAAAGAAGGATGGGGTCTTCTCCTGGTGAAACGGACACAGGCCCTTGAAGTTGCTGCCGGCCGGGTGCAGGGCAACATAGGCGCCGATAACGTCAACAATGTTGACGCTATCTCGAATGCGCTGTGTGACCGCTTCGCGGTTTGGTGATTTCAACACGATCCCTCTGGGAGAGCCGACCTGCGACCCGCTATTCGCCCTGACCTAAGCTTATTTGCTAGCTGTGGTTATAACCAGTATACCCTGAGAAGCCTCGCCCTGCTCGCACCCGATAAACCCTGCAAATATATCACGAGTTTGCGGTTTCGTCAAATGCGGTTAGAAAAACATTGATTCTCGCTGAAATACTCCGTCCCCCCTACCTGCCGCCGGCGGTCCCGCCGAACGTTATCGCAGTTGGCGACCCACGCGCCCGGCTGCCGCAGATTCTTCTCCCGCCAGAGGTTCGGACTTGTTCGCCGAGCGCCCGCCATCGTGCGCCTGTCGCCGCGCCGCCGGCGCCGGCGAAACGACCACCCGACGCGCCATAAGGTAAACGCGAGTCCCGCGACGTGCAATGGGTAACCAACGCCATTCCGCCGCGGGTCTCTGTGACATGCCCGGTTTGTGAGGCACGCGGATTATCCGCGGACGATCCGCGTCCGGCCGCGCCCCGCTACTCGGATGAGGACAGTGGCCGGACCCTGATCTCGCGAAGCGCGGCACCGGTGTCCCATGTGGAAACGCCGAACGGTCGGACCGGCTCCTGCTCGTACCACACCGAGAATCGATGCCCGGCGCGGTCGAGATCGATCACCTGCTCTCCGTTGATCCACGCCTCGATCTTCGCCTCGCTGACACGAAGGCGGATGCGATACCAGCAGCCGTTCTCAAAACTGTACGTGCCGGTCGTCTGGTTCTCGACGGCCGCCTGATCATCCACGTTGGAAAGGCCCACGACCGATCCACCCCAGCCGCCCAGGATCAGCGTGCAGGGCGAGTCGCCCACGGGAAAGGTCATTCCGCAGAAGAAGTCGGAGCCCTGGGTCCGCTTGGCCTCGAGTGACACCTCGTACCGGTCGCGAGGGAATCCGCCCCTCCAGGAAATGCCGGTCTGCATACGCCCCGGTTCGAGCACGATCACGCCGTTCTCCACACGCACATCGCCGTGCCCTTCGAATGGCCCCTGGTCGAGCGGTTTCCAGCCCTCCAGTGTTCGGCCGTCGAAAAGAGAAATCCATTCCCCCGGCTTCGCGGGAAACGTCGCGAGCGGTTCATGCCGGCTTTCGCGTTTCGCGGGCCCCACGCGCACCGTTGCGCAGCCGGCCACGAGGACGACCGCAACAACCACTCCACAAAAGAGCCCGCCGAGCCGCGGGCAACGTGCGGATCCAGAGCGTCTCGCCGTCATAAATCCACATCCGATCGCATATCGCCGGCGCCGGCCTCACTCCTGCGCCCGCAAGCCGCGGAATCGGCCCGATCCCGCCGACGCCGGGATCACGACGACCTGCCACCGCGTCGGGATCAACGCGGGCACGGCATTCCAGGTAGTTGGAATCGGCATGGCCTGCACGTGCGGGATCTTCCGTATCGCCCGGTGGGAGGGTTTCCCCGGGAAAACTCGTGTCAGGACGACGGGCTGCCGAAGCGCCCGGGCGGAACCCCCACCGCCGGTCATCGTCGGAGCCGCCCACGCGCACGCCGAGGATCCGACGGCGAGGCCGACGGCAAGCAGGGCTCTTCTCATGGCATCACCTGCCTTCGTTCCGTTTCGACGCAGCCGATCGCGACCGGTTCCGACACGGCTACGGCCGGGGATGGCACCTCCGGTGAACGGCCTTGAGCCGGTCGCGGTCCACGTGCGTGTAAATCTGAGTGGTACTCACGTCGGCATGGCCGAGGAGTTCCTGTACCACCCGGAGATCCGCGCCGCCCTGCAACAGGTGCGTGGCGAAGCAGTGGCGCAACGTATGCGGCGAGACCTTGCCGGTCAGCCCCATCCGCCGCGCGTATTTTACCACAAGCCGCCACACGTTCGTACGCTCCATCGGCCGGCCCGTCCGCGACAGGAAGAGGGCGTCCGACCGACCCTTGTCCAGCCGGCCCCGTGTCGTGTCGAGGTATTCGCGCAGGCATTCGACGGCCGTGCGACCGATCGGCACGATCCGCTCCTTCTTTCCCTTGCCGAGGCACCGCAGATAGCCCACGTCGAGCCGCACATCCTGCAGGGAAAGCCCGCACAACTCGCTCACACGCAATCCGCAGGCGTAGAACAACTCGAGGATCGCCCGGTCGCGCGCGGCGTACGGATCGTCCGCGCCGGGCGTGGCCAGCAGGGCATCCACCTGCTGCACGTGCAGCACGCGGGGGATCAGCCGCCATTTCTTCGGCGACTCGATCAGCGAGGCGAGATCGCGATTCAGCCGTCCGATGGCGAACAGGTGCCGCAGGAAGATCTTGACCGCCACGAGGTTCCTGGCAACCGATGCGATGGACAGCCCCTCGTCCTTTCGATGAATGAGGAACTTCTGAACGTCGGTGGGGCCAAGCGACTGGAGAGTCAGCCGCCGCTCGCTGACGAACCGGTCGAACCGCTCCAGATCATGGCGGTAGGCGCGCAGGGTGTTGTCGGCCAGGCCCGCCTCGACCGCAAGGTAATTCAGAAACTGCTCGATGTAAACGCCGAGGACCGACGGAACCGGCTCGTGCGACTCAAGCCGTCTGGGCGATGGCAACGGCGGCATTTCGGCGGCTTTCTTCAAGACAGATCTGGCAGTACACGGCGCAGGATTGCGGCTGCCCGAAGCAGAACTGAAACGTCTCCCGGAGATTGAGGACCGTCAGCCGGTTCGCACAACGCAGGTCAGCCCGGTCGATATATGGGCAAACCGAGACGCTCTGATCCACGGTCTTCATTCCTCGCTCGATGATACGGAGCCGACGCACCGCCCGCCGCCGCATGCAGCAGACGCCCCCCGCCGCCGGTGCCGAACCCGCCGTTTCCGCATCCACCCGAAGGGCGCAAGAACAACGGGAAGAGGGCCTCCGGCCCCGAACGCCTCACACGCCAGATCAGTTATCGGCGGGCGGGTCCTGAACGCTTGAAGCCAAATGCCCCGCCACACGGGCGGCCACCGAGCGCGAAGCCGGCCGCGAAGCCGGCTCCGTCGCGGCCTTCAGTTCATCGATGCGATCCTGAAGCTCCTGGCGGACCCTCGCCGACCACCGTCGCAGCTCGACCTCGCCCGGCCGGGACGCATCCAGGCGAAGCGCCTGCTCGTATTGTGCGATCGCCGCCCGCAGAAGCGCCGCCCGGCTCTCCGCCGGCTCAAGCCCCGCCTGCGTAACGATCGCCTCAGCCAGGGCGACCCGATCCGCAGGCGATTCGGGGTAAAGGCTTATCGCTTCCCGTGCCGCGCCGACCGCCGCCCGCGCATACACCAGGCTGCCGAAGCGTTCTGCGCGAAGATAGTCGATCGAGGTCATCGTGCGGAAGATCGCCACCTCATGGGGATCCCGCGTCTGCGCCAGGTGAATCAGCCGTGCGGCCTCGTCCAGAATCCGCCGTTCCACCTCCGCAGCGAATGTCGCAGCCCGATCCTCGCCCAGGACGATGTTCAGCAACCACCCGGCCGCCTCCGCGGGCGGGCTTGGATCCAGCGTGTCCGCGTGGGTCGCCGCGCGATACTGTTCCAGGGCCGCGCCGCAGGTCGGATCCGCATCCGTCCCCAATGCGACAAACCGCCTCGCGGAAGCCAGATGCGACCCGGCGACCGCCGGCGCGAACCAGCACCCGATCAGATGCGCCACCCACGCCAGCACGGCTATCGACGCGACGGCCAGGCCGCACGCCCGACCTCGCGGCGACGCTTCCACACGCCCGGCGGCGATCCGATCCTGTCGTTTGAGGGCCAGCGCCGCCGCCAGCACGCCGAAAAACGCGGTCATGGTGCCCGGATAGAACACGGCCATGTCAATCATGCCGTGCAGCAGGAACGCCAGCCCCCCCGCCAGCAACAGGAAGGCCGAGCCGGCCGGCAGCCGCCTGTCGGACCAGAACGAGAACCGATCGCCTTCGAGGGTCATCACGGCAAACGTGATGCACCAGACGAGCAGCGGCACCACTGTGGCGTAAACCAGATAGCTCATCGAGTTGCCCAGGATGGTCCACAGCCGCAACGCGAAGATGGCCGCCGCCATCGTCGCCAACCACGGCAACGGGGAACCGTTCGCCGGCTCCGGGGCGTTCGGGAGGGCGTCGGCTCCTTCGTCGGACGGATGCCCGGCCCGCATGTAGCACACCGATGCGCCGGCGGCCATGGCCAGCACGCCGGCGGCGCCGATCACGCCCCACTGCGCGAATGCCATGAGAAAGAAGTTGTGCGGATCGCGGATTTCCTCGGGGTCCGCGACGGGCTTGTATTGCAGGTAGAACCGCCCGAAGTTCTGCCCGCCTACGCCCGTCCAGAGGTAGTCGCCGATCAGTCGCGACGTGTTGCGCCAGTAGCCCCAGCGAAACCCCATCGAACTCCGCGGCGGCGACTGGCGGGCGAAAAGCACCACGGCCCCCGCAACCGCCAGGACGACGAGCCAGCCGAGCAACAGCCGTGCGCGCCACCCGTACCTCAGGCGCCCCATGAGCCGCGTCCATCCCGCCGCCATGCCCGCCGTCAGCACGCCCGCCAGCACGGCCCCGCGGCTGGCCGTCAACAGCACCGCCGCGAACAGCATCGTAGCCAGGATCGCCGTCACCACGCCGAAGCCGACGGTGAACCGGCGGGCATGTCCGCGAAGCTTCGCCGCCGCCGAAGCGGCCACCGCCCAGGCCGCCAGCATCAGAAAGCTGCCCGCCACGTTGCTGAGCGGGAAGTAGCCCGCCGCCTCTCGCGCGTACAGACGCCGCTCGTAAAGCTGAACCTTCGGGTCCTCCGGGGCGACGTGTTGTGCCTGCCAGAACTCGGCCTTGTGTGCCTCGTACTCCGCGATCGTGTCGCGGTATTCCACGAATCGCTGCAGCGCGCACTGGACGGCGAACGCCGCCGCCGTGGCCGCCAGCACGCACAGAAACAACCGGATCTGCCAGGGTCGCCGGAGCAGGCGCACCAGCACCGCGCACATCAGGATCGCAAGCAACCAGTCGCTCGATGCGTTCAACGCAAGGCGCCGGTTGCTCGCCACGAGCATCGAAATCGCAGCGCCCAGCGCCGCCAGAAGCCCGCCGGGCTCGAGACCGCTCGCGCAAAAGGCGGCCCGCGTGCCCCGCCGCAGACTCCCCATCGCCGTCAGGACCGCGGCCAACAGGATCAGGCTGCCCATCGTCAGCGAGAACACCGGGCCCGGCCCGCTCGGCGCAAGCCCCGGCGGAACGATCGGCCCAGCCGCCGATTCGTACGTCTCCGTAACGAGCGGCCGGACGCCCACGACAACCAGCAGGAGAAAGAACGCGATCCGCTCGAGCGCGTTCAGGCCGGACGCGCCCTCCGCCTGCGACGCTGCATCAACAACGGATCGAGGAACGGTTCGGGTCATGAGATCCCGGAACTGCCGGCGCCGCCGGTGGACTCAAGAATCGCCACGATGAGCACGACGCAGAAACACTGAGCTCCGATCAGCACGGCAAACGGCCACGAGACCAGCGGCAGCAGCAGCGACGAACAACCGGTCGCCGCCGTGGCCAGGTAGATCGTCAGCACCGCCGATCGCGTTTGCATCCCCCGCCGCACCAGCCGGTGCGAAAAGTGCCTGCGGTCTCCGCGGAACGGGCTTACGCCGTCGCGCAGGCGGACCACCACGACCGACGCCACATCGTACAACGGCACGGCAAGGACGAGTAGCGGCGCCAGGACGCCGAACGGCCGCCGCTGCAGCTCGGGATTGTAGTAATTCGTGAGCACGGTCAGCACGGCCATGACGTACCCGATGACCAGGCTGCCCGAGTCGCCCATGAAGATGCGGGCCGGCGGGAAGTTGTGCACGAGGAAGCCCAGCACCGCGCCGGCCAGGATCAGCCCCAGCGCCGGCACGAACACCTGGCCGGCGAGCATCGCCGCTGCGGCGAAGAAGACGGCCGCAATCGCCGCCACCCCGGCACTGAGTCCGTCCATGTTGTCCATGAAGTTGAAGGCGTTGATGATGAGCACGATCCATAGCGTCGTGAGGAGCACGGACGGCACGCTGCCCAGCACGTCGAGCGCGCGTACGCCGAACCCCGCCGTGAGCGTAAGCGCGACCGCCGCCATCACGAGCATCTTTATGCCCGGACCGAGCGGACGTACGTCGTCGATCAGGCCGAGAATGTGGAGGACGATCGCGCCGCCGAGAATGGCAAGTCCCGCGGGCAGCCGCATCGCGACCCCGCCGAGCAGGTCCGCGACGCGGGCGGCGTGGCCGCCCACGTTGAAGCTGTAGCCGAGCACCTCGGCCGGCAGCCGGGCGGCCCCGACGCGCGACACCAGCAGTGCCGCCGCCAGCGGGAGGATTATCGCCGCAACGATGGCGATGCCCCCGCCGAGAGCGACCGGCGCGGCGTGCGCCTTGTGACCGCCGGGTCGGTCCACGAAGCCCCGGCGGCATGCCCAGGTGCGGACGATGGCGGTGCCGACCGCACTGATGACGAACGGCAGACCGGCCCCGACGACAACGAGGATGGCGAGGAGTCGGCTCACGGCGCAGACGCCTCCGGGGGCCCCTGGGCGGGAGGGATCTCGCTGATCTGCTCCCGCAGACGATTGCGGACGCGCGTGAAGAAGCCGTGGTAGCGGTCGCCGGCGTAATCGGGATAGGTCCACGGCCATGGCTCCCAGCGGTTCCCGTGCCAGTGGAGGGTGACCTCGGCGTAAATGCCGTCTGCGATGTAGATCCGGTGCGAGTAGTCCTTCGTCGTGGCGAGCACCAGCTTGCCGATCCCGATATAGCCCGGATCGAGATTGACCAGGCGAAACTCCGGCGGCGCTGCGCATTCCCGGCAGATGCATGCCTCCAGTTCGTTCGTTTCGCGCTTGATGCGGGCGATCTGTCCCGGGTCAATGAGGCGGGCGAAAGACACGAACATCCGCTTCAGATCCGTGCCCATTTCGGCCTCGTAGTAGTCGGTCGCGTCGAAGGGCCAGACGTCGCTCTCCTCGTCGATGTCCCCGAACTGCCGCGCGAGCAGGGTCTGCGAGCGGCGCATCAGGTCCACGTCAGCGGAGATCATGCCGCAGATCAGCTTGACCTTTCGAGCCGGTCGGATCACGCCCATGACTCATCAGTGTATCCGCCGACCGGGGCGAATCAACGAGACCCGTTCCCCAAGGCGGCGTTCGGCCGCAACGGCCGCGCCGGCCCCCGTCATGCTGAGCGAAGCGAAGCATCCGGCTTGCCTGC
>CAZZFA010000084.1:0-26214 GCA_964653435.1 uncultured Planctomycetales bacterium
ACTATTTCAACCGGCTGCCAAGCCTGAAGGCGGTGGCAAACCCGCGCCGGCTGGAACCGACGGTATGCCGCGCACACAACGCCGTTTCCAACCGGCCTGCCTTTGGCCGCCGCCTTCGGCCGGTGGAGGCACCGGCTCCCTCCTCTTCCACGCTTGCCGTCCAGCGGGCTTGAGCCGGGCCTGGTGAATGCCCGCCGCCCACCGTCTGCAACTACGGCCATGCACCCTTCGTTGGGGTCCGGCTTGAACCACCGGCACGCCGGCGGTACCGTCTGAGCCGTTCGACGTTGTCGATACCCGCGAAGATTCCGTTACGGAGGCAAGCCATGCGTTCAGCGTTCGCGAAGTCCTTCCTGCTCATGATCCTGTTCGGCACGGGCGCGGCGATGGCGGCCAGACCGCAGGATCCGCCCGATCGCGGTCAGCCGGGTGACGAGATGGTGCAGGCATATCTGCTCGCCGAGGCGAAGCGGCTCGACGGGCGGTTCTTCGAGGGCTTTGCCAACGCGGAGGATTGGGAGAAGGCTCGCCCGGGCCTGCGCGAGGAGTACTTCTACATGCTGGGCCTCTGGCCGCTGCCGGAGAAAACGCCGCTGCACGCGACCGTCACGCGATCGCTGGACCGCGGCGACTATGTGGTGGACATGATCCACTACCAGAGTCGGCCGCGGTTGTACGTCACCGGGAATCTCTATCGGCCTGCGTCGATCCCGCCGGGGGAGCGTCTGCCGGCCGTGTTCTACGTGTGCGGGCACTCGAACCAGGGACGCGACGGCAACAAGACGGCCTACCAGTCGCACGGGATCTGGTTCGCGCGGCACGGTTACATCTGTCTGGTGGTCGATTCGCTTCAGCTCGGCGAGATCGCCGGCATTCATCATGGCACGTTTCGCCATGGGCGATGGTGGTGGCATTCCCGCGGGTACACGCCCGCCGGGGTCGAGTGCTGGAACGGCGTGCGCGGTATTGACTACCTTCTCAGCCGACCGGATGTCGATCCCGACCGCATCGCCGTCACCGGGATCAGCGGTGGGGGAGCGGCGACGTTCTGGATTACCGCCGCGGACGATCGTGTGAAGATCGCCGTGCCCGTCAGTGGGATGGCCGATCTCGTTTCATACATCGGATCCCGCACCATCAATCACCATTGCGATTGCATGTTCCTCTACAACGTCTTCGAGTGGCCGTGGACGCGCATTGCCGCCCTGGTGGCGCCGCGCCCGATGCTCTTCGTCAACAGCGACGACGATCCGATCTTCCCGATGGATGCCAACGAGCGAATCATCAATCGCCTGGAACGCCTGTATGGCTGGTTCGGCGCCGGCGACATGGTCGATGCGGTCGTCAGCGTCGGCGGTCACGCCTACCGCAAGGACATCCGACAGGCGGCCTATCGCTTCATCAATATGCACCTCAAGGGCGATCCGCGGGTCGTGACGGACAGCGAGGTCGATCTGGTGATCGACGGAAAGGACAAGCTCAAGGCCCGCTTCCCCATCCGGCCGGAGCAGCTTCGCGTGTTCCCGGAGGACTCGGATCTTCCGAAAGACCAGCTCAACACGACGATCGATCAGCACTTTGTGCCGATGGCCGCCGTGAAGCCGCCTTCGCCGGCAGAGTTCGATGCGTGGCGGCAGAGACTCCTTGCGGAGCTGCGGCGTGTCACGTTTCGCCACTTCCCCGACCGCGTCCCCGAGCCCCGCGTCATGGGGGAGCCTTCCCCCGCAGAGCTGCGGCTTGCCGTCGAACCCGGCATCGAGTTCTGCCTGCAGGATGCCTCGAACGCCCAACCCGTGCAGAGCGCGAAGCGCATCGTGCTGATCGTCCGCGGCGCGGAGGATCGCACCCGCCGGGCCGAGGTGCCCTCCTGGGCGGTCGGTCTGATTCAGCCGGGCGACGCCGTATGGATCTGCGACCCTCGCGGCGTCGGCGAGACGCGCTGGACACGCAGGGATCCGCCGAATTACGTGGAGCGATCGTGTGCGATCCTCGGTCGGACGGCGGATACCGGACGTGTATGGGACGTCGCCGCAGCGGCGCGGTATGTCCGTTCCCGCGCGGGCGGCGGGGCGGCCGTGCATGTCTGTGGCAAAGGTGCGGCGGGCGTGATCGGGGCATATGCCGCACTGCTGGAGCCGGATATCGCGGCCGTTACGCTGGTCGAGCCGCCGCTGAGCCACATGGAACCAGCCGCGCCGCAGTTCCTGAACGTGCTTCGCGTGTGTGACATACCGGATGCGCTGGGCATGATCGCGCCTCGGCCGCTGCGGGTCATCGGCGCGGCGGGCGAGGCTCTTGCAGAGACCGCCGCCGTTTACGCCGCCGCCGGGGCCCCGGCGGCGTTTACGCGTGAGTGAGAGCGGTCCGCCGCGCGGGCGACGTTTCGCGCCGCACACGCACCTGGCCGCCTACGGCCGGCCGACGGAGGGCTGTTCTCGCGGGCTTTCGGCGTAGGAATCCAGCCACGGCAGCCGGGACTCGACATAGTGTCGCCGCGAAATGGGCGTCGGCGGCGGCGGCGTGCCGGTGATCTTCCGGAACATCGCCGTGTTGACGATGTGGATCGTTATGCAGCCGAAGTCGTCCGGGTCCCACGCGTCGAGCCCGTGTTCATCGGGGCGAACCGTTTGCCTCACCGCGGCGCCGGCGGTCCGGCTGGTCTGGTCGGTGGTAGGGGGGCGGCATGCCATGAAGCATTGTGCGTCCTGCTTCGGCCGCCAGGCGGTGTCAGGGGGCTCGTCGGGGAAGCGCCCGGGCCTGGGCTCAAACACGGTGATGCGGATCTTGCCTGACTCCTCGTCGTTTGTCGTCTGCTGCCCGGCCGCGTGGCCGGCGTTGACCGGTGCGGCGACGAACTGCCTGATGTAGCCTTGACCCGCCGCAATCCCGCCGAGCCACGGCTGCTCGGGGACCACGATGTAGTCCTGCGGGATGCACGAGAGCCCTTCTTTCCAAGGCTCGCCGGTTACGGCGTTGACCGTGCCGACCGCCACCTTGACGGCGTTGGGCCTCCACCAGCGGCCCGAGAAGGCGATCCACATGGCCTCCCACGGGTACAGGTGCAGGAAGACGCCTCCGTCTGCCCGCCACGACGCCGGCACGCGCTTCGCGTACTCTTCCACCCGGTAGAGCGGGCATACGTCCAGTCCCGGCGGTACCCGGTACGGCCGGCCGTCCGCGGGGATTCGCAGCGTCCGCTCGAATCCGACCGTCACGCCCCCACCGAAGCGGATCTCGTTATCCGTCACACACACGTCCAGCATCGTTTCCAGTCCTCTTGTCATGCTGCACCGATCCCTTTCACCCGTCGGGCCGGAATACTTCACAACAAGGCCCGCCGCAGACGCCGTCGCGAGCGACTGCTCTCGCGGCGGTGGTTCTGCGGCGGGCGGGTCCGTGGTTCGTAACGGAGACTCCTCACCGGAGGCTTCATTGCCGGGAACACATCCACGGAACCCTGGAGACGCTCTCTCGCTGCGGTCGTGCGCGTCACCGGTCCGTTGGCAGCATCCGGCCGGCCCGCAGACCGCGATCGCGGGCGCCTCGCGTCTCCAGATGGAATCTACCTGGGGCGTGCGACAGGGCCGTTCAGCCCGAACAGTCGTCAGGGACCGACAGCCTTGGTCGTACCCCCCAGGATCTTGCGGTCTGCGCGGGGAACAACGCCCGATATGGGGGTGCCGAGTCGCGAAAAAAATCTGCAGACCGTCGTGGAATCTTCCGGTTGCTTGTCAGGGAGTGTTGTGATCCCGGTAGGCTTCGACCGCGGCACGCAGGTTGTTGCGGATCGTGTTGCGCAACGACTGCGGGCGCAGGATGCGGGCACGCGGGCCGAAGCTCATGATCCACCGCTCGAACTCCAGCGTGTTGCCGAGGCGGTAGCTGGCGACGAGTTTGCCGTCGGGGCCCGCGGTGAGCTTCTGGCTGGGATGCCATTGCCGCTCCTCGATGATCGCGGCGACCGACGGATCGAACTCGACGACGGCCTCGATCTCTCCGCCGCCGGGTTGCATGATCCCGAAGCTGCCGTGAAACTGGCTCTCGAGAGAGAAGCCGGCCGGACGGCGGAACCGTATGGCGGTTCGCCGGGCTTCGAGGATGCGGGGAACCTTGAACACGCGCACGGCCCGCGATCGCTCGCTGTAGCCGACGAGGTACAGGTCGCCTTCGAAGTAGACCAGGCCGTACGGATGCACGGCCGCCGTGTATCGCTCGCCGCGCCAGACGGAGCGGTAGGTGATCTCGACGACCTGATCGGTCTGCACCGCTTCGGAAAGGATGCTGACGGTCTGCTTATGGCGGCGGTAGTCGGTCTGGCCCGGCATGCGCACGAGGATTCGCTCGCCGAGTTCCGCGAAGTGCTCAAGGGCGGTCTGCGGGAGCATCGCGCGGATCTTGCCGATGACCGAGTCGAGGCCGTCGGCCAGCGACGTGCCGGACAGCGGCGCGAGAAGCTCCTTGGCGAAGTAGAGGCTGACGGCCTCCGTCACGGACAGGACGATCCCTTCGCGTTCGAGGAATTGCGAAGGCAGCCGCCAGAACCGCTTGCCGAACTCATCGTCGTTGTGCGTAACGGGAAAGCCCGCCTCCCGGAGCAGGCGCAGATCGCGCTGGATGGTCCGCTCGGTGTAGCCGGCCAGCCCCGCCAGGTCGCGCAGGGATATCCCGACGCGCCGGGACTGGAGGATCTTCAGAAGCTTCCATTGCCGCAGAAGCGATTCGCCGCGGGCCATCGATCAACCCACCTTTCGCGTATCGCGGCGTTGCATGCGAGTCCACGTGCGGATCGTTCACCGCGTCGACGGGGCGATTCTCATGCCGGTGACACCGACCGCCCGCGGTCGGCCGAGCCTGTGGATCGCCGCGGGCGCTTCGACCGGGATGCCCAAAGCCACCGGTCGGACTCGGACCGACAACCTGCGCTTTACAAAAGCGCTGCTCTGCCATTGAGCTACGGTGGCGTGTTCGTCCTTCTCGCGGTGTCCAGATTAGCCGTTCCGGCCCTGCTTTTCAACATCTACGGCGTTGTCGCGGCCGTGCGCGGGCCTCGCCGCGGGCGCCCGCCAGCGCAGGTTCGGGCGGCGGGCGGCGGCGACCTCATCGAGCCTGGCCACAGGCGTCGTGTGCGGGGCGTTGTGGAGACGCTCCGGCTGCGCGGACGCTTCGCTCGCGATCTCGGTCATCACTTCGACGAAGCGGTCGAGCGTGGCGAGCGATTCGCACTCGGTCGGCTCGATCATCAGGCAGTGGGGGACGGGCCAGCTCATCGTCGGCGGGTGAATGCCGAAGTCGATGAGGCGCTTGGCCACGTCCAGCTCGGTCACGCCGTGCTCGCGGAACTGCGGGACGGCGATGAACTCGTGGGCGTACGGGCCGGGGAAAGGCAGCTCATAGAGGCCCTTGAGCCGGCTCGCGAGGTAATTCGCGGAGAGGACCGCCTTCTCGCTCACGTCGCGGAGGCCGTCCGGGCCGAGCGCCCGGATGTACGCGTACGCCCGGATCAGCACGCCCGTCTGACCGAAGAAACCGCGCACTCTGCCGATCGACTTCGGGCGCGCGCCGTCAAGCGCGAAGGAGCCGTCCTCGCGGCGGATTACCTGCGGCGTCGGCAGGAACGCCCGCAGGTGCTCGGCGACCGCGACCGGTCCGGCGCCGGGGCCGCCGCAGCCGTGCGGGGTGCTGAAGGTCTTGTGCGTGTTGAAGTGCATGACATCCACGCCGAAGTCCCCGGGGCGGGCGATGCCGAGGACGGCGTTCATATTCGCGCCGTCGAGGTAGAGCATCGCGCCGGCGCCGTGGACGATGCGGGCGATCTCGGGCATCTGCGGGTCGAAGAGGCCGGCCGTGTTCGGGCTTGTGATCATGAGGGCGGCCGTGTGGGCGTCCACCTTCCGGCGGAGGTCATCGAGATCGACGCGCCCGTTCGGCAGCGAATCGACGGCGACGGCGTGCCGGCCGCAGGCGGTACAGCTCGCCGGGTTCGTGCCGTGGGCGGTGTCGGGGGTGAGGACCTTCGGGCGGTCCTCGCCGCGGTCCTGGTGATACGCGTTGATAATCATCAGGCCGGTCATTTCGCCGTGGGCGCCGGCGGCGGGCTGGAGCGTGACCTCGGCCAGGCCGCAGATCTCTTCGAGGAACGTCCGCAGGTGGTAGAGCAATTCGAGGATGCCCTGCGTGTCGCGGTCGTCCTGGAGCGGGTGAACGTTCGCGAAGCCGGGCATCGCGGCAGCCCGTTCGTTGATCCGTGGATTGTACTTCATCGTGCAGGAGCCGAGCGGGTAGAAGTTGGCGTCGACGCTGAAGACGCGATGCGCGAGCCGGGTGTAGTGTCGGACGAGGTCCAGTTCGCCGATCTCCGGCAGCGGCGGGGGGGCGTCGGCGAGGAGTTCGGGGGGGATGACCGTCTTGGGATCCACCGGCGGCACGTCCGACGCGGGCAGCGAGACGGCGCACGCGCCGGGGGTGGTTTGCTCGAAGATCAGTGGGATTCCGTTATCGCGTGTCATGTTCGTGTGCGAGTCGTTCGCGCCTCGTATCGGTCTGTCAATCCTTGGGGAACCGGCGCGGGGCGCCGCATGCCTCATCTCTATGCTTCGCGCAAGGCATCGACGAGGGCGTCGATGTGCTGCTTTGTTCGTCTTTCCGTTACCGCCACCAGCAGGCAATCGCCCAGTTCAGGATACCACCGGCCCAGCGGCAGGCCCGCCAGGATTCCGCGTTCGCGGGCGTGTTGAAGGAGCTTCGGCACGTCCTTCTTCGTGCGGACGACGAATTCCTTGAAGAAGGGGGCCGCGAAGCGAAGCTCGAAGCCGTCGAGGGCGGCGATGCTATTCGCAGCATCGTGCGCCTTATCGAGGCATAAGGACGCAACCTTTGCGATGCCCGTACGACCCATTGCGCTCAGGTAGACGGTTGCCCGCAGGGCCATCAGCCCCTGGTTCGTGCAGACGTTGCTCGTGGCCCGCTCGCGGCGGATGTGCTGCTCGCGGGTCTGGAGCGTCAGGCAGAAGCCGCGCCGGCCGTCCCGGTCGGTGGTCGCCCCGACGAGACGCCCGGGCATCCTCCGCACGAACTCCTCGCGACAGGCCATGAAGCCCAGGTACGGCCCGCCGAAGGCCAGCGGGATGCCGAGCGGCTGGCCCTCGCCGACGACGATGTCCGCTCCGCACGCCCCGGGCGGCTTGAGCAGCCCGCACGAGATCGGATCGACCGACGCGATGAACAGGGCGCCGGCTTCATGTGCCGCCGCGGCGGCCGGCTCAAGCGCCTCCACGATGCCGAAGAAGTTGGGCGACTGGAGGACCACGGCGGCGGTGTCGTCGTTGATCTGACGGCGAAGCTCTTCGATGTCGGTACGGCCGTCGGGGGCTGGGACGACGACGAGGTCGATCGGCAGATTCCGCACGTAGGTGGTGAGCACCTGGCGCGTGTCGGGGTGGACGGCGGCCGAGACGATCACGCGGCGCCTGCCGGTGACGGCGCGGGCCATCATCGCCGCCTCGGCGGCGGCGGATGCCCCGTCGTAGAGGGATGCGTTCGACACATCCATCCCGGTGAGTTGGCAGATCAGCGTCTGATACTCGTAGAAGGCCTGGAGCGAGCCCTGCGAGGCCTCGGCCTGATAGGGCGTGTACGCCGTGACGAACTCGCTCTGGCCGGCGAGGGCGTCCACGATTGTCGGGATGAAGTGATCGTAGGCCCCGCCGCCGAGGAAGCAGGTCAGTTCGTCGCAGCCGTGGTTCTTGCGGGCCAGGGAATCGAGGTGCGAGAGCAACTCCATTTCGCCGAGCGCGCCGGGAAGATCGAGCGGACGCCTGAGCCGCCCGGCCTCGGGCACATCGCGGAAGAGATCCTCGACGGATCGCACGCCGATGCGGCTGAGCATGTGGGCCACGTCGCGAGGTGTCAGTTGGGTATATCGCATGGCACTTCCTCTGGAGTGCGGCCTCTCCGAGGCTGCGCGGTCTCTGGAGAGGCCGCACTCCACAGGCTTACCCCTCGCCGATCGCCCGCTCGTACTCTTCGGCGGACATCAGCGCCTCGAACTCCGCCGGGTCCGTGACCTTCACGCGGATCATCCAGCCGGCGCCGAACGGATCGCTGTTCACCAGTTCGGGCGCGCCCGCGAGGTTTTCATTGATCTCGATCACTTCGCCCGTCACGCCCGAGTACAAGTCGCTCGTGGCCTTGACGGATTCGATCTCGCCGAACGTCTCGCCGGCGCGGACCACGCTGCCGGGCCTGGGCAGCTCGACATACGTGATGTCCGTGAGCTGGTCCACGGCAAAGCGGGTGATGCCGATCGTGACGATCCCGTCGGCAAGCTGATGCCACTCATGCGTCTTGAGATACCGTCGGTCCGTCGGAACAGCCATGCCATACTCCGTTATTCCGTTGATCCGTTGCTCGGTCGTTGCGTCGTTCGTTGTCTGTTCTTTGTTGTCACTTCCGGGTCATTCGCGCCGGGTGCCGCCCGTCAGCATTCTGCCTTGCGCCATGGGCGGCAAACGTACGGTACTGGCACAGGCCCGTGTTATCCGGTCGCTTTCGCGCGGCGACCGTGGCCTACCCCTTCGTCGCTCGTCTGTAGAACGGCAACGCGACGACCACCGCGTCTTCTGCATGATCGCGGATGCGGACACCCACGCCCGTGCCCGGCTCGGTGAACTCGGTGTCGACGTATGCCATCGCGATGCTCCTGTCCAGCGTCGGGGCGAGCGTGCCGCTGGTCACTTCGCCGATCGTCTGCCCCTTCCGGATGACCGCCGACCCCGGGCGGGCGGTTCGACGGCCGGCCAGCTCCAGCCCCACAAGGCGCCTCGGCAGACCCGCCTCCTGAAGACGCCGCATCGCATCCGCACCGCAGAAATCCTTGCTCAGATCGACGCACCAGGCAAGCCCCGCCTGAAGGGAGTCAACCCCTTCGTGCAGTTCGTGTCCGTAGAGCGGCATGCCCGCCTCGATCCGCAGCGTGTCCCGTGCGCCCAGGCCCGCCGGCCGGATCGGCGACGGCTCGAACTCGTCAGGCGGCTGAAGCAGAAACTGCCACCCCGCCGGGGCCGCCTCTGCCGCCAGAACGACCTCAAAGCCGTCTTCGCCCGTGTAGCCCGAGCGGAACACCGTGTATCGCATGCCCATGAACTCGCCGGCGATGAAGTGGTACCGGCGGAGGCCCTCCAGCGGGACCGGCAGCACGCGTGCGGCCTGCGCCATCGCGAGGGGCCCCTGGATCGCGACCATCGCCGTGCCTTCGGTGATGTCGTCGATCCGTACGGCGCGGCCTTGCGCGTGACGGCGGACCCAGTTCAGGATCTTCTCGCGGTTGGAGGCGTTGCACACGATCAACCAATGCATCTCGTATCGCGAGACGATGACATCGTCGAGGATTCCGCCGCGCTCGTTGCACACATGGCTGTACCGCGACTGCCCGGGCGTCATGTCGGCGAGGCGCCGCGTGCAGAGGAACTCCAGCAGGGGTTCGGCGTCGGCGCCGCGGATCTCGATGCGCCCCATGTGCGAGACATCGAAGACGGAGCACTTCTCGCGGGTGTGGCGGTGCTCATCGACGATGCCGCGATAGAGCAGCGGCATCTCCCAGCCGGCGAACTCGACCATGCGGGCCCCGAGCCGGACGTGTTCTTCGTAGAGCGGCGTGCGTTTGGCTGTGGCGTCCGGCAAGGGCGGTTTGCTCCATTCAGTCCGCACAGCGGAGCCTACTCCTGCACGGCGACGCGGTCAACCTCTTCGATCGTCGTGATGCCCTCGGCCACCTTCGCGTATCCGCTGTCCAGGAGGGTCTGGAACGTCCACTGGTCCGCCGCCTTGCGGATCTGGTGGATGGTCGGGTTCGTGAGGATCGTATCCCGAAGATCCTCGTTGAAGCTGAGCATCTCGAAGATGGCCACCCGGCCGAGGAACCCCACGCCCATGCACTGGCGGCATCCGACGTGCGTGTAGAGCCGGTCGATCTTGCGGTTCTCCATCCGCATCTTCACGAGCTGGCTGGGGCTGGGACGGTACGGTTTCCTGCATTGTTCGCACAGCACGCGGACGAGCCGCTGCGAAAGGCACAGGGTGACGGCGTTCGCGATCATGTAGGGTTCGATGCCCAGGTCCATCAGGCGGAAGATCGAGCCCACCGTGTCGCGGGCGTGCAGCGTCGTGAAGACCAAGTGCCCGGTCATGGCGGCCTGCATGGCGGTCCGGGCCGTTTCGGCGTCCCGCATTTCACCGACCAGGATCACGTCGGGATCCTGCCTCAGCATGGAGACCAGAAGCTTGTCGAACGTCATGCCCGCCTTCACGTCCACCGGCGTCTGCGTCACGCCGTCCAGGTGATACTCGACGGGATCCTCGATCGTGATGATATTCCGCGTCCTCGCGTCGATTGAGCGCAGCGCGGTATACAGCGTCGTCGTCTTGCCGCTGCCGGTGGGGCCGCTCACGATGATCATCCCCGAGTCCATCTGGCAGGTGGCCCGCATCGCCTTGAGCATCGTGGGCGGCAGGCCCAGGTCGGCGAGCGTGGTGGGCACGATGGTCTTGTCCAGGATTCGGATCACGAGCTTCTGCCCGTGCACGGTCGGGCTGAACGAGATGCGAAAGTCGATATGGCGCCCGGGCACCCGCACGGAGAAGTTGCCTTCCTGCACGATGTTCCGCCGGCTGATGTCAAGCTCGCAAAGGACCTTCACGACCCCCAGGACGGCCTGCCCCAGAGCCGCGGGCAGGGTGAGCACCGGCAGCATCGTGCCGTCCACGCGAAAGCGGATCTGGTAGTCGGTCCGGCGCGGCTCGAAGTGCATGTCGGTGGCCCGTAACCGGAATGCCCCGAGAAGCATCTGGCGGAACAGCCGTACGGCCTGGCTGTCCTTGGCGACGCCCCCGGCGGTGTGAATCGGCTGGCCCTGCCGATCCAGCATGGTGATATCGCCCACATCGAAGCCGACCTCGTGGCCCGCCGTCGCGAGGTTCCGCAATTCCAAGCCCACGTTCGCCGTGCTGCTCTCCGGCACGGTCGGGACGGCGAGGGCGGAGGTGTCTTCGAGAATGGCCATCGGAATCGGCTCGGTCTGCGTGGCCGCCTCCGACTCGGCCAGCTCCTCGAGCACGCCGAACGACGGCTGGGTGTCATCGAGCACCCGCAGCACGACCTGTCCGATGGCGATCTCGTCTCCCGCCGTGACCACCGCCCGATCCACGCGCACGCCGTTCACCCGCGTTCCATTGCGTGAGCCGAGGTCGGAAAGGACATATCCGCCGTCGGTGGGCTCGAGCGTGCAGTGATAGCGGCTTGCCTGCTTGTCCTGGATGACGACGTCGTTGTCGGCGCGGCGGCCGATCGAAATCTTGTGCGGAGGCAGGCGGAATGTCCGGGTGGTGCTGCCTTCGGTGATCTGAAGCTCGCTCATGGGGCGCGTCCGGGTGTTCTTGCGCGAGGCGTCTCTCGGACCACGCGGCGACCTCGGCACACGTAGTATAGGAATACGTTGCGCAAACGCCAAGGGGCGTTTGACAGGGCGGCGGCGGCCGGGTAACTGTGCCCGACCGGAAGGCACGTGCCGGACTGCTGGAGAAGGCGGGACCACCGGTGGCGGGTGAGCTTCAGGTCGGATTGATCGGGTTGGCCGGCGGCGCGGAACCGGTACTGGATGCGTTGCTGGCGGAGCCTCGCGTGCGTCTGGCGGCGGTGGGCGACCGTGATGCCGAACTGGCGGCGCGCCATGCCGAGAGCCTCGGCGCGGAGGCGTACTCGGATTACCGCTCGCTGATCGTCGAGCGGAACCTGGACGCGCTGTTCGTCGCCGCGCCCTGCTGCGACGTACACGCGTACCTGCGGCTGGCCGCGGCGAAGGGGACGCCCGTGTGGAAGCTGGCGCCGCTGGCCCGGCGCTTCGACGAGGCGCTGACCCTGACCCGCGTCTTCGACAAGGCCGTTCCCGGCGGATGTCCGCTGGTCGTCTCGCGAGCGTGGCCCGCGGAACCGGCCATGGAGCAGGCCGGCAAGCGTCTGGCCGAGCTGGGCAGGCCGTTCCTGGTCGAGGCCCGGATATTCATCTGCCGGGCGGAGGATCTCGATTGGCGCGGGGACAGCGAGCGGGCAGGCTCCGGCGTGCTGCTGCACGAGGCCTGCGCCGCCGTCGATACGGTGGTGCACTGGCTGGGGCCGCCGGCGGAGGTTTATGCGGCGATGAGCCGCGTCTCCCGCCCGCAGACCCGGTTTCCCTACGACACCGAGGACACGGCCGTCATGGTGCTCAAGTACGCCGACGGGGCCGTGGCGTCTTTCATAAGCTGTTGGACCGCCGGGCCGCCGGCGTCTCAGCTTACCATCTGGGCAAGCGGGGGGGCGATCCGCATCGATCCGGCGAAGATCTTCGTGCTGAACCGCGCCGGCGAGCCCATGTGCACGCCATTCGACCGCGCGCCCAACCCGTACGCGCATCCGATCCGGGCGTTTCTCGACGGCTTGGCCGGCGATCGGAAACGGCTTACCTCTCTCGCACGCGATCACCTGTGGACGATGGCCGTCATCGAGGCCGCGTATCTATCCGCGCGCACGGGCGAAGCGGAATCGCCTGCCAAGTGGTTCGAGATCCTCCGGGCGGAAGAGCATCTTGCCCCGCCGGAGCCGATGGAGGGCGGTTCCCCGGCCGGGCCGGAATCGGCCGCGCCGGCGAAGCCTTCCGCCTGAGCTTTCCAGGCGAAGTTGCAGGTTCACAGACGAAGGACAGGGGCACCCTCCCTCGCGCCGGCGGGCTGGCGATTCTTCCGGGGGCCGCCCGGGGTTCAGTTTGCCGACTGTTCGCGGATGATGGTCGGCGCGAGGTCGCCGTTCACGTTCAACGCGCCGAGCGCCTGGCTGGCGGCGGTGCGGATGGTCAGCGCGGTCTCGTGCAGCGCCTGCTGCGTCAGGGTGTTCATCTGGTCCGGCGCCAGGAGCCGGCCGAATCGTTTCGCCGAATCCGCGAGGATGGCGAACGCGGGGATCCGTTGGGCCTCCCCGGCGTTCGTGTCGAGGGCGAGCCTGGCGATTGCGGCCTGCGCCGCCGGGCTCTTCGACCAGGCGAGCACGGTTGCCGCCTTGAGTCGCATCGCCTCGACCGGGTGCGAACAGGCACGGATCAGTGCGGCCTCGGCGGCGCTGAACTGGAATACCGACGTGCCGCTCATTGCGATCAGGCCGAGGGCGTCTGCGGCGGCCAGCGAAAGCCCCAGCGCCTGCTCGTCGCTGATCGGCCGCCGGCCGCAGTTCATTCGCGCCCGGGTCCATGCACGGGTGAACGCGTCGTTGAATTGTGCCAGCTCCTCATCGCTCAGCCCGCTGACCTTCGAGATCAGGATTCGCTCGATCCGCGGGTCGTTTGCCGTCGCCTTGATCGCGGTGCCCATGCCGCCGGGGCCGACGGCCAGCACGATCGGCGAGAGCTCCAGCCGATTGTCCTTGCGAATCTGCTGAAGCGCGCCGAAGACGTCGGGGGATTCCAGATCCGTGGCGAGGACGATCAGGTCCACATCCGTGGCCTCCCGCCGCGCGCGGGTGATCGCCTCGGTTGCGTTGGCGGCGGCGATGACGTTCGCGTTCGCCCGGTTGGCCGCCTCCTCGATCAGGCGGCGGCTCCCCGCGTTCGCATCGGCGACGACCACGGTCGGTCGTCCGCGGAGGTCCAGCGCGGAGGCCAGAATCGGCACTACCTCCGTCGCCCCGGGGAAGTCCTGCGGGGGCCGCGCCCGTGCCAGGGCCAGCGCCGCGTTGATCCGCACGAGGACGTCGGGGAAGGTCAATGTTTCCATCATCGTCTGCCGGGATTCGGGCGTTCCGAGCAGTTCGCCGGCGCTGGCGATGCCGTCCAGCGCGGTGACCGAGCCGAGGGTCACGGCTGTGTCACGGTCCTTTACGCCGCGACGAAGCGTGAGGAGGACGTTGCGCGGGCCGAAGCATCGCGCGAAGTAGAGGCTGCGCGGGTAATTCTCGGGCCGCGTGGCGTCCGCGAGCCCTTTTTCATCGGAGGCAACGGACTGCACGTCCATGCCCAGCTTCGCCTCGCGCTGAAAATCCGCGGCGAGCCACAGGGCCGTCGCCTCGGGCAATTCGGGTTGCGCCGCCAGGGCCTCCTGGCAACACCGCATGCACATGACCTGGTCGAAGATCTGCCGGGGAACCGCCACCGCCGTAAGCTGATCGTTCCGGAAGTACCAGACGTTGGCCAGTTCCTCGCGCTCGTCCGGACGCAGCGACGGCGCGTCGGCGTAGTACTGTTCGGCGAGGCTGAGGAACGCCTGATCCGCCGGCAGGTCCGCCGTTCCCGGGTTTGCGGCCAGGATTCTGGCGATGTCCCGGGTGGCCGTTTCCCGGACGACCTGCGGCTGCTTCGAGTCCTGCTCGATCTGCTTGAGGTAGGGCAGGGCCTGCGGGTAGCCGAGCTCGGCGAGGGCATCCATGATCGTCTGGCGAACAGCGTCGTTCCGGATCCGCAGGGCGATCACCAGCGGGTTCACCGCGGGTTTGCCGATCCGGGGCAGCGTGCGTTCGATGTAGGGGTAGAGGTCTTTCTTCTCCGGATCGGCCAGCCAGGCGACCATCCAGGGCACGGCATACTCGCCGGCGTAGCGAAGCCGATCCAGACCGATCTCCCGCTGTGTGGGCGTGCCCGCGAGCAGCCGGATGGCGTTCGTGATCTGCTCGGGACTCTTGCGCCGGAGGATCTCACCCTCGCGGATCACATTGAGGATTTTGGCGGCGCTTTCGCCGATGCTGCTGCCGCTGATGATCATGAGGAGCGTTTCGCGGCTGTTGCGGTACTTGTCGGCGAGCGGCAGGAGGTTTTCGGGCTTGCAGTCGGGCCGTGCCAGCAGCGCGGCGGCGTACGCCTGGGCCTTCGTGAAGGCGCCCATCCTGGCGAAGTGCAGGTAATCGGCGAACACCTGTTCGAGCGAGAGATCGCCCGGCACCTGGACCGGCCGGCTCTCGGCCGGCGCGGCCGGCTGCTGCGCGATCGCGGGGACACCGGTGAGCGCCACGAGGCAAGCCATCGCTGTTGATCGCAGGGAGAACGCTCGTCTGCCCGGCGTGGTCGAGTTCGACGTTTCGGTTCCGCAGATTCGCATGCCTGCCTCCAACATCAGAGCCTTCCGAGACGATCCCCGGACGAAAGTCGCGATTATAAATGGCGTTGCGGCCGCGTCAAACTCCCTCAGAAGCGGCGCTGCCGGTCGATGAGGAACTGCACGAGGGCCTTGTCGAACGTCATGCCCGTGTCCACCTGGACGAAGTCGGCCCGCACGCCCGCCGCCTCGTCGCGGTAGCGCCGGATGAACTCCTGAAGCGCCGCGAGGTAGTCCGCGCGGATCGCCTCGGGGTCGGTGACCGCCGAGGCCCGTGACTCCACATCCTCGAACCGCCGCAGGCCCGTGAAGGGAAACTGCGTCTCGTCCGTGTCGAGCACCTGGAACAGGATGAGGTCGTGCCCCCGGAACCGCAGATGGTGGAGGGCCTCGATCACGTGGTCGGGCTCGTCGAGGAAGTCGCTCAGGACGATCATCAGGCTGCGCTTCCGCACGCGGTCGGCCACCTTGTGCAGGGCGTCCGCCAGCCCGGTGCGGCCCCGCGGGCGGACGCGGGCCAGGTGGCCGAGAATCGCCATCAGGTGCGCCCGTTTGCTCCGCGGGGGCAGGAACGCCCGCAGTTCCGAGTCGAAGCATACCAGCCCGACGGCGTCCTGCTGGCAGATCATCATGTAACCCATCGCGGCGGCCAGGCAGATTGCATAATCGAATTTCGTCATTCGCCCCCCGGCGACGGCGCTCGGCGGCGGGTAGGCCATGCTTCCCGAGGTGTCGACCAGCAGGTAGCCGTCCACGTTGGTCTCGGCCTGGTGCTTCTTGATGTAGAAGCGGTCGGTCTTCGCGAAGACGTTCCAGTCGATCTGCCGGATGTCGTCGCCGGGCGTGTACTTGCGGTGTTCGGAAAACTCCACGGAGAAGCCCTGGTAGGGAGAACCGTGCAGGCCGGCAAGGAATCCCTCCACGATGAACCGCGCCTTGAGGTCCAGCCGCTTGACCTGCTGGATGACGTCGGGACGCAGATAGGACTGTGCGGTGGCCATGAAGATGCGTCACGACGATGAGGTCAGCCGGGGCTTTTCTGCGACGGCACGTCCTGATGGCGGACGGGCCTCCTTTTCCGCTCTTGCCTGCGGCGTGGAGCAGGGCGGGCCGGTCGGTTCCTGTCCGGCCGGCAGCGGCCGCGGCTGGCGCGCGGCGGCAGAGGCCGCTGTCCCTCCGCGGGCCGGTTCCGATGCGGGGGGGCCGTCCGATGACGGCTCGGTCCGGGTGGCAGGGTCCTCGGCCGGTGCCGCGTCAGCCTGGGCGAGCAGGCCCTCCGCGGCGAGTTCCTTCGCTTTTCGCCGCCGCGCAAGATACGATTCCACGGCGATCGCGACGACGGTCGCCGCGAGGATTCCGCCCATGATGTAGTACTCCGCGTGCCGGACGCGGGCCAGGAGCGCCTCGGATTTCTCGCCGAAGTACCACCCCAGAAGCACGAGCGTCGGCACGCTGATCAGGGCGGCCGTGCCGTCCACCAGGAGGAACTTCCACCATCGCATGCCGACGATCCCCGCCGAGACGAAGATGACCGCTCGTGCCCCGGGCATGAACCGGCCGGCAAAGACGATCTTGGCGCCATGGCGCCGGAACCGCGCCTTTGCCGTCACGAGCGTGCCGCGGCGGAAGAACCGCCGGGTCCACCGGTGCTCCAGCACGTGGTCTCCCAGCCGCAGTCCCATCCGGTAGAGGATGATGTCGCACCCCAGTACGCCCGTGAGCGTCAGCGGGAGCATGAGCCACAGGCTCGTCTGGCCCAGGTGGCATAGATACCCCGCCGTCAGAAGCGGGATATCCTCGGGGATCGGCACGCCGAAGCCCGCGGCCAGAAGGGCCGCAAGAATGCCGAGATAGGATGCATGCGGGGCCCACTGCATGAGCATGTTTCCGCCGGTTCATCGGGAACGCTATAATGATACGTGGGATTCGCGCCGGAGACAAAGCGTATGGGGGACGGCGTCTGGTACCGCGAGGGTTTGCGCTTCGCCTGCACGGAGTGCGGCAATTGTTGCGGCGGCGCGCCCGGCTACGTGTGGCTGACGCGCGAGGAGATGGCGAAGATCGCCGGGTTTCTCGGCCTCGACGTCAAGGTTTTCGCCCGCCGGTACGTCCGGCGGGTCGGCTTCCGATTCAGCCTCATCGAGAAGGCTGATTACGACTGCGTTTTCCTCCGTCGCGCCGACGGCAAGGCGGCGTGTGCGATCTACCCCGTGCGCCCGCTGCAGTGCCGGACCTGGCCGTTCTGGAACGTGAACGTCAAGACCCCCGAATCCTGGGCGCAGGCGGCGGGAAACTGCCCGGGCATGAACTGCGGCGACGTTCGGGAACTGGGACATATCGAGAAGGTCCGGACGGCCAGGCAATGGTCCGATGTGCCCTGACGGCTGAGGATGTCGATGCGATCCGCCGGGCCGCCCGACGCGAGGACGTCCGGAAGGCGATGGAGGCCTTCTACGCCGAGCTGGACGCGGCGATTGCGGCGTATCAGCCGGTGTGCCGCCGGCGGGGCGCGTGCTGCCGGTTCGACGAGTACGGGCACAACCTGTTCGTCACCACGTTGGAGGCCGCATACTTCCTCGCTTTCGTGACGCCGCCGCCCTCGGGCACGTTGCTCGGCGCCTCGGCGGAGGGTGTGGCCCGGTCGGGATGCCCCTGTCAGGTCGAGGGCCGCTGCGGTGCCCGCGATGTCCGGCCGATGGGCTGTCGCATCTTTTTTTGCGATCCGCAATCGCAGTATTGGCAGGGGCCGCTGACCGAGGATTCGCTCCGGGTGCTGCGGGCATTGCACGAGCGGTTTGCGGTTCCGTATCGTTACGTGGAGTGGCGCAACCTGCTCGCTTCCCTGGGTTTGTAGGGGCCGGCGGGGCCGGGTACAATAAACCGCCACGCACTCGCGATCGGGGTCCGCGCAGGCCCTGAGGATGGCTATGGACCTCTTTGCTGAACAGCGAAAGCAGGCGTATGCCCGGGTGGCACCGCTGGCGGTGCGCCTCCGCCCGAAGACCCTTGACGAGTTCGTAGGGCAGGAGCACTTCGTCGGCCCTGGAAAGCTCCTTCGCCGGATGCTGGAGGCCGATCGATTGACCAGCGCGATCTTCTACGGCCCGCCGGGTACCGGCAAGACGACCCTCGCGCAGATCGTCGCCGCCACCACGCGGGCCGCCTTCGAGCAGGTCAATGCGGCGGCGGTGGGGGTCCGGGAGATCCGGGAAATCATCGAGCGGGCGAAGCAGCGGCTCGAGAGCTCCGGGCAGCGGACCGTGCTGTTCATCGACGAATTGCATCGTTTCAACCGGGCTCAGCAGGACGTGCTCCTGCCCGACGTGGAAAACGGCATCCTCATCCTGATCGGCGCTACGACCGAAAACCCGTTCTTCGCGGTCAACTCGCCGCTGGTCTCGCGCAGTCAGGTGTTCCAGTTCCAGCCGCTCACGGAGGAGGCCGTCGCGACGCTTGTCCGGCGCGCCATCGCCGATCCGGTCAACGGCTTCGGGCGTCTGAAGATCGACATCGCCGACGAAGCCGTCCGCCACTGGGCCGTGATGAGCGACGGCGATGCGCGGCGGGCCCTCACCGCACTGGAGATCGCCGTCCTTTCCCAGCAGAGCCGCGCCGACGCCGATGCGGTCATCCGGATCGATCTCGACGTGGCGGAGCAGTCCATCCAGCGCAAGGCCATCGCGTACGACCCGACGGGCGATGCGCACTACGACACGGCCAGCGCGTTCATCAAGTCGATGCGCGGCAGCGATCCCGACGCGGCCGTGTACTGGCTGGCCCGCATGCTCGAGGCGGGGGAGGATCCGCGCTTCATCGCGCGGCGAATCGCGATCTGCGCCGCGGAGGATGTCGGAAACGCCGATCCGATGGCGCTCGTGCTGGCGAACGCGGCGGCGCAGGTGACAGAGTTCGTGGGGCTGCCGGAGTGTCAGCTACCGCTCTCTCAGGCGGCGCTGTACATCGCGTGTGCCCCGAAATCGAACGCTTCGGCGAGGGCGATCTGGACGGCGTGTGACGACGTGCGGAACGGCCGGACGCTTCCGGTGCCCCGGCATCTTCGCGATACGCATTACGCCGGCGCGAAGCGCCTGGGCCATGGAGAAGGGTACAAGTACGCCCACGACTACGAGGGCGGTTTTGTGGAGCAGGAATACCTCGGCGTCGATAGAGTATACTATGAGCCGACGGACCGGGGCCGGGAGGCCGAGTTCGCCGCGCTTCTGCAAGCGCGGCGGGGCGTGGCGGCGGCCTCCGACCCGCACGCCAGGGAACGGAACAGGAGTGCCCGTGAAGAAAGACCTTAGAGCCAACCTGCGCCGGATCCTGGCGGCGCTGTCGCCGGCCCAGATCAAGGAGAAGTCTCTCGCCGCGGCGAATCTCCTGTTTCAGCAGCCTGAGTGGAAGAAGGCGGAGATTCTGATGCTCTTCCTCTCGCTGCCCACGGAGATCGACACGACCCCGCTCGCCCTGCGGGCCTGGCAGGAGCGCAAGCGGGTGCTTGCCCCCAAGATCAGTTGGGACCAGCGCCGCCTCCTGCCGATTCAGATCGATTCGCTGACCGACGGCATGACGAATTCGCCGCTTGGTATCCGGGAGCCGGCCGACGGCGTGCCGATCCCCGTGGCGGACATCGATCTGGTGATCGTGCCCGGCCTGGGCTTCGATCCGCTCGGCAACCGTCTCGGCAGGGGCCGCGGGTTTTTCGATCGCTTCCTCGCCCACAAGGACTTCCGCGGCGTCGCCTGCGCCCTGGCCTTCGAGGAGCAGTTCGTGGACCGGATCCCCGCCGGCCCGCACGACATCCCCGTCGATATGCTTGTCACGGACAAGCACGTCCGGCGTTTCGGGCGGTAGGATTGCCCTCCTTGCCGTCCCGGTTGCCCTGCGCCCGTCTGCCGGGGCTTCTGTCCGGGTGTCCGCTTCGGTTATGCTCCTTACGCCGCGACACGCGGACGTAAAGTCTTGCGTCGCGGCTTTTGCGCGCCTTGCGCGCATGTTATCGCGCTGCGGCGGTAGCGCGACCCGTCATTCTCAGGAGCGCAGCGACGAAGAATCCGGCGGATTGGCGCAGGCAAGCCGGATGCTTCGCTTCGCTCCGCATGACGGCCGCCGGCGCGCCCGTGTTCGGTTGCGGCCGAAGGCCGCTTTGGGGAGTAAGGATCATGAAGTGGGTTGGCGGTTTGTTCCCGGTGCTCGCCATCGGGCTCGTGTTTTCCGCGCGCGGTGCCGACGCTGCGGCGGAGGCTGTGGATGAGCAGGCGGCCGATTGGGTCTCGCGGTTTGCCTTCTCGCCGCCGGCGGCGGGCACCGAGGGCCTCTGCCCGCCGAGTGGGGACGGGCTTGCGAGATTCACCGTCCGGCCGGCGGCCGCGGGTCGGCAACTCGTGCGCATTTCGCTGCCGTTCGCGCCGGGAACGTATCCGGCCGGTCTGGGGCTGGCCGTTCGGGCCGACGGGCAGGAGATCATCCCGGACGTTCGCGTGCTTACGTATCACCCGGGCCGCCCGCGCTTTGTCCGGCGCGCGATCGTTACGTTCCCGTTCCTTTTTTCCGATTCCGCCGCGCGTTCATTCGACCTGACGCTGCGGGCGCGCCCGGCGGACCAGGCCGGGCAGGCCACACGCCCCGGCGGCTTCGAGGAACGGTTCGGCGGTCTGACGCTGAAGCTGGGCGAGGCGTCGCTGGAAATCGGCGGGCCGAACGGCGAGGTCTGGCGCGCGGAGCTGATCGCTCCCGCCCGGCAGTGGTCGGCAGAGCCGGTCGTCGAGGTCGTCGAGCGGGGCGAGCACTACCTCTGGGTGCGGCTGCTCGTGCCCGACGCCGTCTGGCCGCGGATCGTTGAACTCCGGGCCGACGGCCTCGGTACGGTAGCCCTGCGGGCGTCCGTGCAGCGCCTGGAGAACGGCGACGGGTATGCTCCCGATCTCGGGTGGCGGATTTCGTCGCCGCCGGTGCAACGCGCGCAATGGGGCAGCGTAGAGCGAGTTGTCGCCGGCGGCTCGATTCAGCATGCCTTCGCCCAGGGCGAAGACATCCGGATCATCGCGGGAAACCGGCGGCTTGCCCTGCCGGACGCGGCTTTGCTTCGACGTGGCGAGGTGAAGGTCCGCACGCTCGGCGACCGCTCGGAGATTACATACCTGCGTTGCCGCGCGGACGAGCACGTGCCGCATCAGGAAGCGGCCTGGCGCGAAACGACGGTCGTCATCGGTCCATCGGACGCCGTGCCGTGGAATGCC
The DNA here is from genome assembly GCA_964653435.1 of uncultured Planctomycetales bacterium. GTDB lineage: Bacteria > Planctomycetota > Phycisphaerae > UBA1845 > PWPN01 > CAZMVY01. The sequence continues at coordinate 21,345 of CAZZFA010000084.1, forward strand.
CTGCTCGAACCGCCGCACCAGGTCGGCATTCCCGCGGAGTTCTTCGACACTCTGTATCACAGCGGCGCGAACGCCGATCTGACGCTCTGGGACGCCCTGGATGCGATCCGGCGGTATCACCGCGACGCCACGGTCGCTTCGGCGCTGCGAGGCGACGACTTCGGCAACGTCACGATGTTTCCGGCGGCGGTGTTCGGCATGAACCGTCTGAATCATTGCCCGCCCATCTTCGAGGAGTACTACCGCAGCGGCGATGCACGCCTGCGCGAGGCGGCCCTGCAATGGTGCGCGAATTACCACGACCTGTGCATCTGGTGGGGTACGGGCCGGCCGGGGGAGTTCGGCGGCACGCGGTACAACAATGCGAGTCGGCATTCGAACGTTCATACGAATGACGCCGCTTTCATGTGGCGGTCGAACACCGCCGTGACGTTCTGCACGAAGGGCTACGACTCGTTCTTCTATGCGTACGAGGAGACGGGCGATCCGCGTATGGCAACCTGCCTTCGCTGGCAGATCGAGTATGCCAGGCACGCCGTTCACGTGGACCGGGGAGAATGCCGCAATATCGGCGATGTCCTCGATTTTCTGCGGCTGTACCGCTTCACGGGGCGCGGCGAGTATCTCGACGAGGCGCTTCGGCTGTTCCGCGAGTTGCGCACGCGCTTGTCCACGGGCGACCTCTTCGACCAGGGCGGCAAGCCGATTGCGAACGATCCGCCGTTTATCGAGGACGATGCCGCGGGCCTCAAGATCGGCTATGCCAAGCCGTACATCATCGGCTACGCCCTGCAGGGGCTTCCCGACCTGCTGCGGTATGCCCCCGACGAGCCGAAGCTCCACGACGTCGTCCGGGCCGTTGCCGGCTTTCTGGCCGGGTCGCAGGACCCGGTAGGGGGCTGGCGCTACCCGCATCCGCTCTCCGCCACGGTTGCCGTCGCTCAGGGGATGGAACACGCCAACCAGCTCGTGAACGCCGCACGCGCCCTCGAAGCACGCGGCGAACCGATCGAAACCCTGCTGGATGCCATCGAGTGCGTACTGCAGTCCCGGATCCTCGTGTGGCAGAAGAGCGGCACGTTCTTCAGCGGGCTTGGCGGATGGGAACAGGCCGCCGGCCTCCTCGCGGGCGGCCGGAGGCTCGGCGACCTGTACCGCAGGCCCGGCGACCGCCCCCGCGAGCGTGATTACACCGAGGGAGTCGTCAGCACCGGCAGTGCCCCGCCCGAGGGCATCGTATACTTCTCGCAAGTGCTGGACTTCTACCTGGCGCACCGCCCGGCCGAGCGACTGTTCCACGCGAATCCTCAGTTGCAGAGCGTGCTGAACCGCGTGCCGTCCGAGGCGACGACGCGTCCGACCTCGTCGCCGTCCACCCGGTACGCCCGTTATGGAATGGCCGACAAGCTTCCGACCTTCGCGGCGGCGCAGAGAGAGCGGCTCACGTTTCCGCTGGCCTGGAACCCGGCCGGCGGGATGCCGTTCGGCCAGTGGCGGCTGGCGGCGCGCAAGACGCTCCTCGAACGGCTCATGACGCCGCCGCCGCGCACCGCCTTCGACCCCGCCGTCCTGGCAACGGAAGACCGCGGCAGCTATGAAGCCCGCAAGCTCGTGTTCAACATCTCGGCGGACTGCCGTGTTCCGGCGTACCTGCTCGTGCCGAAGGGCGCGGGACCGTTCCCGGCGATTGTCGCCCTGCATGATCACGGCGCGCACTTCTCGATCGGCAAGGAGAAGGTCGTCCGTCCGTTCGGCGAGCGGCCGGAGGTTCTCGCCGACGCTCAGGACTGGGCGGCGAAGTACTATGGCGGCCGCTTCGTCGGGGACGAACTCGCTGCTCGCGGCTACGTCGTTCTTGCCGTGGATGCACTGTTCTGGGGCGACCGCGGCCGACGCGAGGGGTTCGAGTACTCCGCGCAACAGGAGTTGGCGGCGAATCTTATGCAGCTCGGCATGACATGGGTCGGCGTGATCACCTGGGACGACATTCGCAGCGCGGAGTTCCTCGCTGCCCAGCCCGAGGTGGATCCCGCCCGAATCGGCGCGATCGGCCTGTCGATGGGCGGGCACCGGACGTGGATGCTTTGTGCCGCGAGTGACCGCGTCGCCGCCGGCGCGGCGATCTGCTGGATGGCGACCACCGGCTCGCTTATGGTGCCCGGCAACAACCAGACGGGCGGCCAGTCGGCCTTCTCGATGCTCATCCCCGGCATTTCGAATGATCTGGATATCCCCGACATTGCATCGATCGCCTGCCCCAAGCCGATGCTGTTCTACAACGGCGAGCAGGACAAGCTCTTCCCGGTCCGCGGCGTTCAGGACGCCTATGCCCGGATGCGCCGCGTCTGGGACGCTCAGGCGGCGGGCGAACGCCTGGAAACGAAGCTCTGGCCCGTGCCACACGTCTTCACACGCGAAATGCAGGAGGAGGCCTTCGCCTGGCTGGACCGGCACCTGGGCGGCACGCGGCACCGGGGGGACGGTCGTTGAAGAATCTCGTGTTCCCGCGTTGCACGCCGCCCGCCTGTGTCGCGGCCGGCCGGGGGCCACGCGGAAGGGGCATTCGGCGCCTGACACGCCGCTATGCTCGCGGGTTGTCGATCCACGGGTAAGCCTGTCGGCGGGCAGGCATGGGTTCCCGGCGGTTGGGTCTCGCGCACGGCGGGCACGTGCAGTGTCTCGGGCGGCAGACATCCCGACTGTGACCGCCGCGTCTTCGTGCGCCTCCGATGTCAATCATGCAGCAACGCCATGACCTCGCTCCGCGTGCGCGCGTCGCTCTTGCAGATGCCGCGCACCGCCGAGGTGATCATCACGCTGCCGGGCTTCTGCACGCCGCGGCAGGTCATGCACGTGTGCGTCGCCTTCATCACTACCGCGACACCCCGGGCGTTCACCACGGAGATCAGCAGGTCCGCGATCTGATTCGTCAGGCGCTCCTGCACCTGCGGGCGGTGCGAAAAGGAATCCACAACCCGCGCGAGCTTGGAAATGCCCACGACCTTCCCGTTCGGCAGGTAGGCGATGTCCGCGTGGCCCTCGAACGGCATCAGGTGGTGCTCGCACATCGAATGGAACGGAATCCGCCGGAGGACCACCATCTCGTCGTATCGCTCCGTGAACATCGCGCTGAGATGCGCGCTCGGATCCTCGTGCAGCCCGGAGAACAGCTCCGCATACATCCGCGCGACCCGCATCGGCGTCGCCCGGAGTCCCTCGCGGTCGGGATCCTCCCCGACCGCCGTGAGGATCTCCCGCACGGCGGCGGCGATCCGATTCAGGTCAACCTTCGCGGGCGATTCCTTGTCCGATTCCATCGTCTGTACCTCACAGGGTTGCGATGCGCCGGCCCGGCCGCGCCTGCCCGGTGCGTGGCGGGCCGACCGCCATCGGGCGATTGTAGCACCGGGATGCCGGTTGTGGTAACTTTCCGCCGATAGTATGGCCCTGCGCGTCGATGAGATTCGCCTCACGCACGTTCGCGTGCCCCTGCACGAGCCCTTCGTCATCAGCAGCGGTTCCGTCGCGGAGAAAGACGCCATCCTGGTTGAACTGATCGCGGCGGGCCTTGCCGGCATCGGGGAGGCGTCTCCCATGGCCGGGAGCTTCTACAGCCGTCATACCCCCGAAGGCTGCTGGGATACGCTCGTGAACCGGCTGATTCCGCTCATCCAGGGCGCGGGCCGGATCACGCCCCGCACGCTTCTTGCGATCAGCGAATCCCTCGACGATCCCTTCGCACGCTCCGGGGTCGAGACCGCGGCGTGGGACGCCCTGGCCCGCGCGGAGGGGCGGCCCTTGTGGCAGTTGCTCGGCGGCTCGGCCGCCGCCACGGTCGAGTCCGGCCTTGCCGTCGGCATCTACCACCGCACGGATATGCTCGTGGAACGGATCGGTCGCTATCTTCGGCAGGACGGCTACCGGCGCGTCAAGATCAAGGTGCAGCCGGGCTGGGACGTCGAGCCGCTCGAGGCCGTCCGCGCCGCCTGGCCGGATGTGCCGCTCATGGTCGACGCGAATGCCGCGTACCGCCGTGAGCACATCGACCACATCGCCTCGTGGGACCGCTTCGGCCTGATGATGATCGAGCAGCCCTTGCCCGCCGACGATCTCGACGGCCACGCGGCGCTCGCCTCGCGCTGCCGGACGCCGATCTGTCTCGATGAGTCCGCCACCAGCGCAAGGGTCGTGCGCGACGCCATCGGCCGCGGCGCCGCCGGCATCATCAACATCAAGCTTCAGCGGGTCGGCGGCTTTACGGCCGCCCTGGACATCCACAATGCGGCCCGCGCCGCCGGCGTGGGTTGCTGGGTGGGCACGATGCCGGAGTTGGCCGTTGGTGGCTGGGGGGCCGTGCATCTGGCGACCTTGCCGAACGTGCGATACCCGACCGACGTGGAGTCGAGCGATCGCTGGTTCGCGGCGGACGTGACCGTGCCGCCCATCCGCTGCCGGGACGGCCTGATTCGCGTGCCGAACGGCGCCGGCCTCGGCGTGTCGCTCGACGGCGACGCGATCGAACGCTTCACGTGCCGGCGCCATCGGCAGGCGCTGCATCTCGAGCTGTCGATGACGGCGCCCGGCTGACGGGCGGCCTGACGCTTTCCTCCTCGCCGTGGGGTTCCCCGTGCGCGCCGCCCGTTCCGCGGAAGGGCCATCCGCTGTTGCCGTTTCCTGTCAGAGGGTCCCATCCGGTTCAAGCCCGTGGAGAAGACAGACGGCCACCCGGGACGCAAGCCGTGCGTCGACGGCCGGCTGCAGACAGGCACCCTGGCAGACACAAAGCCCCGCATCGCGGCCCTCGACCGCAGCCCAACATGGCGGCGCCGGACGCACGTAGCCTGCGTCGCGTCATTCTGAGGCCCCCTTG
>CAZZFA010000085.1:0-26134 GCA_964653435.1 uncultured Planctomycetales bacterium
TCGAGATTTTGTTGGCCGGCGGGCGGCGTGTCCGGGTGAGGGGGCGTGTGGATCGCCAGATGCTCAGCGACGTGTTGACCGTGTTGGAGGGCAGGGCATGTTGAGGCTGCCGAGCCTGGGCGAACTGGATCAGGGTCTGGGCGTCCGCATCTACCTGTGCACGTCGCCGGCGGACATGCGGAAGGGCTTCGACACGCTGGCGGCGCTGGTTCGGGAGCATCTCAAGCACGATCCGCTGTCGGGGCACCTGTTCCTGTTCGTCGGGCGTGACAAGGATCGGATCAAGATCCTCTACTGGGACAGCCTGGGAACGGTATCGCCTGCGTCAGGAACTCGCCGTGCCGCGCCTGGAGCGGTTCAGGACCTGGCTGGAGTCCCGGCAGGCGCAGCACGGCGGGCCGGTACTGCCCAAGAGCCCGATGGGCCAGGCGATCCTGTACGCGATGAACCAGTGGGACGCCCTGTGCGTCTACACGACCGACGGCGATCTGAGCATCGACAACAACGCCGCCGAGAACGCCCTGCGCCGCGTGGCCATCGGCCGGAAGAACTGGCTCTTCTGCGGTTCGGACCACGGCGGGAACACGGCGGCAGTCCTCTTCAGCCTCATCGCCACCTGCCAGCGCCACAGGGTCGATCCGTTCGCGTACCTGCGTGACGTGCTGACGCGGATCGCCGCCACGCCGGTCAGCCAGCTCGATCCGTTCCTGCCCGATCGGTGGAAGACACGGCAACCCGCCGCAATCCCTGCGGACTGATCTCCTCGCGATGAACCTCGCAAGATGTACGGCAACCACAACGCGGAAAATGCCGCGCTACCCCCGTGGGGTTCGCCGGACGGTTACATTCACTATACGGCCAGGGGGCCTGATGTAAAAACCCGCGGATCGCGCCCCGAGGCCGGGCTGACGGCGTGCCGGGCGCCGCGATGTGATGGTGGAGTTGACGACACGGCCCCGCGGCTGCGGCGACGGCGGTGTCTTACCCGGCGTCTTCCAGAGCCCGGCAGATAGGATGCGGTCGGTGATCTCCCTGGTTGTCAGCGGCTGGTTCGCTTCTTGCAGAACGCTGGACGGCGGCTTCACGGATGTTCATTGCATTGCACTCCGCTATTGCGGGACGCTCCTGCGCTCTTGACGGCCATCGATTTCACAGCAGATGTCATTCCCGTCTCGGTGGACGTAGCAGGTCACGACCCGCACATCGTCTCCCCACCGGCCGCCGAGCAGATCCTTCAACACCTGAATCTTGGCCAAGTCAGCGTTTCTCTTGTTCTTAAGGTTCGCCTCCGTGGTGACGCCCCAGACCCAAACCTCGACGTACTTGTCCTGCTTCAGCGACACGGAAACCACGTCATGCTCGTGCTGGGGCTGGCCGTCACCCTTCATCAGTGTGAGATTCGGCAGGGCAGTGCGGAACGACACGCCAGCGTCTGGATGACGAAGGGCTTCGAGGAGAGTGTAAAGCTCGAGGTCGGATGCCGCTGTCTCGGCAGCTTGAATCACCCGCTTGGCGAGTTCTTCCTGCGCCTTATCCAGAAGGTTGGCCACCTTTTTCGCAGGGCGAAGCCCAAAGTACTCGGTCTGCCAGCGGAGCAGCTCGGTCCAGAGGATCCGTGCCGCATCTTCGGCAGTAACACCGAGGTTGGCTCGGACGGTATCGCCGCCGGATAGGGCCGCGTGCATTACGTTGAGTTGGAGGTTCCGAAGGTCTCCGAGAGCAGCATATTCGTATCTACCGATCCTGATGGTGAAGCCGCTGGTGGCCTTGGTTCTCCCGGAAGAGCGTTTGTTCACCACATCCGCCGCCTTGCGGAGAGCGTCCAACGGAACCTTGAGTGTGCTCAAAGTTGCCACCACAGCATCAAGGCCGTGGCTACAGCGGCGATCCAGCAGCCCCTCGAACAGGGCGTCGGTCAAATGGTCCGGGATGAGTTGGGGGTACTGGTTCTTCAGAACGCTTCGACATAGCTTCACGAAGGCCGTGGCGGCGGGACGGTCCGCAAGGCTGCGATGTGAAATCGCCAAGGCCAGCCAGTGGTTTTGGCGCATCTTGAAGCAGGTGGCACGGGTCGAAGAGTGTTGGGAAAGGTATCCCTTCTGGTAGCCGGTGATCTTGCGTTCGACATCGCAAGGAGACAGGCTTGGGTCGATGAACGTGCTGACCCGCCATGCCCGCCAGGAGCGCCGCCGTACCGGGTCTAAAACCTCGCGCCCGGTGGCCGTCTTCTTCATTAGGGCGCAGAGGTCGTCGTCGCTAAGCGATCCATCGACGTCGATGCCGAAGAGCGCCTCCAGGCTCACTTTGCCTTTGCTCAGCATGGCCGCCAGGGCACGCTGAAAGAGAACGGACGCGATCTGTGCCTCAAGGCTCTCGTACAGGGTTTCCGACATGTAACTGCCAAGGCTGTCCAAGAGGCCCCAGTCAGAGTGATCGGCGTTTGCCGCGGCAACGAGGCCGTCCACATCGAGCTGCACGCCCAGCGTGCCCGCAAAGGCCAGGTCGCGCACAATGAAGTCCAGTCGGACGAGGTTGCGCAACGGGCGGTCCCACCTGCACTCGGGTGCCACAAGCATCTTGAACGCTTCGGCCTCTGAGAATCCGCGGCGTTCTCCCGGGCCGGCCTGCTGCCCTGCGAGTATCTGGAGAACCTTGGTCTCCTGTACCAGCTTTAGAGCGGCGATCCAAAGGTGGAGCCTGCGCCACTGGTTCCCGCTGACCATTTGCTCGAACCACTGGTCGGCCTCGTTCTTGTCTTTGTCCTTGACCGGGCACTGGCGGGTACAAGTAGCGCATGCGGCGACTTTGTCGATGGCGGGCTGGAGAAGCGAGCGAAGACGGGCCTTGAAGCCGCTATCCAGATGGCAGGCCAGGAGGACTGCCTTCTCGGAGTCGTAGCTCATCGCAGCATGGCCGGTCTGGGCAAAGCATAGCCGCGACCAAAATGACCAGAGGAACGCCTTCGGAAGGCCCTTCTCTTTCGGTTGATGGCACAGCTTGTTGAAGATGCGCAGCAGCCCGACGGCGTGCTGGTGTCGCGTGTGGATGGCGACCTCGTGGAGGCGGGCTCCCAAGCCCAGGCATGGGATGCCTTTGAGGCGGTCAAACTGCGCTTCGGCCGCCTCGTAAAGGGCCTTGGCCGTGCCGGACAGCACCACTTCACAGCGAAAGGCCGGGTCCACGAAGCGGAGTTCCTTCGCCATCAAAGCTCCCCTTTGAAAGCCCGGTCAAGGATGGCGGGCAACAGAGCGTCAAGCTCCACGGAGGTCTCGGCCTGCATGACCCTTGCTTCGTCCATTTCGGCGAGTAGGCAATCCATCTTGGCGACAATGTGACGCTGCTCTTGTAGCGACAGCCCAGTAGGGCACGGGATGCCCATAACAGTACCTTGCGAGATCTTCTTCATTGAAGGGCTCGTGCCCCTCGCATGGGTCCTGATGAAATCTCGAACTATCGGGCACTGGAGCCAATACCACAGGAATCGTGAGTCCATGCGAGCGTCATCCGGTTCAATTCGCATCATCAAGTCTGGGTAGATACAAGGGGCTGGATTACCATCGTAAATAGCAGCGTGCCCTACGAGCTCAAGCGAGTTGCTCCGCGTGATGAGAATGTCTCCAGGTTTCAACCAGTAATGCGCCTCGGGATCGGCATAAAGTGACGTTCGCTTAAACTCTGTAGCCCGATACCGGTATCCAGTGACCGCGCTAAGCGACAGAACTGGAATGCCTTCAAGTGCATTATCGCATTGCGCAGACCAGCCATTGCGGGGTGGCCGCAAAAGAACCTCACCCAGCGGCCGAAGTGCAGCCCTAGGTTCAACCAGTCGTTGCAGGAACACGCCGGGCAGTGTCTCCACCTCTTGGATGATCGCCTGACGGAGGCTTCGGCCCGACGCGATTTGGGCGGCCAAGTCGCTAATCCTGGCCACGATCCGCCGCTGATCCTCCAACGACGGCATTGGGACCGGGACGGCTAGTAATCTCTTAGCCTTCAGTTCTGTCTTGATCCCACCGGGCAGGTATTCGTTGAGGAGTTCCTGGAAGAACCGGCTGCGCAGCATCCACCAAAGGAAGCGAACATCCGCGCGGGCGGGATTCGGGATGTAGGTTCCATAATGGATAGTGGCGGCAACAGGTTTCGTGGCTTCGGGGTCGTAGATGGCGATGGCACCCTTGGCCGCGTTGATGCCCGAAACAACGAGGTCGCCAGGCTGCACGAGGATCATGCCGGTGCGGGTACTGCCGTTGGAGCGGAGTTGAATGCGTCCAGTATCGAAACTGATCTTCTCGATGATGCGCACCCGCCCCGATACGAGGTCTTCTTCGCGGGGCGCCTCGCGCCGCTCCGTCAGGACTTCGTGGAGCGGTGTCATGGGCCACTTGTGTTTCACGAGCCGTCCTCCCTGAGCAGTCCCCGAATTCGCTCCATGATTTCCGCAATCCGTCGTTCCTTCTCCAAGATGCCTGCGACAATCTCTTCGGGCGGCAGGTGAGTAATGTCCTGCTTGGCCCGCGGGTTCTTGCGGTCGAGGTTACAGTTGTTGGCCAGGAGTTCAGACGCAGGTACCTTCCACGCCCGGTCGTTCTCCTCCCGATGCTTCCACCACTCGATGAGAGGCTTGAACTCCTCGAACTGGAGCGGCTGGGTCTTGGTGTAGTTCTTGCGGCCTTCGGGCAGCGGGTGTTCGTAGTACCATACCTCCTTGGTCGGCCCGGTGCGGTCAAAGAAAAGGACGTTCGTCGGGATGCCCGTGTAAGGCGAGAAAACGCCGTTGGGCAGGCGGACGATGGTGTGGAGGTTGAACTCCTTGAGCAGTTCCTCCTTGATCCGGGCGCAGACGCCGTCGCCGAAGAGCGTGCCGTTCGGCACCACGACGGCGGCGCGACCGGGCTTGGGCACGCGGCGAATCTTCCGCATGATGAGTTGGAGGAACAGAAGCGCGGTCTCAGCCGTCTGCTTGTCCTCGGGGAAGTTGCCGAGAATGCCGCGCTCTTCCTCGCCGCCGAAAGGCGGGTTGGTCATGATGACGTCCACGCGGTCCTTGTCGCCGATCTCGCGCAAGGGGAATCGCAGGGCGTTCAGCGGGTCGATGTTGGGCGTCTCGATGCCATGCAGCAGCAGGTTCATCTGGCACAGGAGGTAAGGCAGCGGCTTGGCTTCGATGCCGAAGAGGGTCTCACGCTGGAGACGGCGGTGGTCTTCGGCGGTCCTGCACTGCTTCTTCATGTGCTCGAACGCCTCGGCCAGAAAACCGCCGGTGCCACAGGCCGGATCAAGTACGGTCTCACCGAGGCGCGGGTCGACAACGGTAACGATGAATTTCACGAGCGGCCGGGGGGTGTAGAACTCGCCGTTCTCACCGGCGGCGTCGCGCATTTCCTTGAGCATGGACTCGTAGAGGTGGCCGAGGGTGTAAATCTCGTCGGTGGAGGTGAAGTGGATGCTGTTGACCTTGTTGAGCACATCCCGCAGGAGGTAGCCGTTGATCATGCGGTTGACGGTGCCCTGAAAGATGGTGCGGATGACGTCGCGGCGGTCGCCGCCGTTGGGCCCGCCGAGTGACCGGAGGTGGGCGAAAAGACCCGGGCCTTTAGTGCCATCGGGACGGACGGCCTCGTCATTCTGAATGAAGGCGATGAGGGCGTCGCCGGTGATGCCGTCGGCTTTGGCCCCCCAGTCGCGCCAGCGGTACGGGGACGCAATGCCCGGGCGGTAACGTTTGCCCTCCAGTTTGGCTTCGGCTTCGCGGACCTGCTCCAGGTCGTCGAGAAACTTGAGGAACAGAATCCACGTGAGCATGGGTAAACGGTCAAGGTCCGTGGTCAGCCCCTTGTCCTTGCGCATTATGTCGCGGCAGGACTTGATGAGGCTGGCCAGGGACTGGGCCGTGGTGGCGTTCGCGTTCGCGGGCTTCTTCTTCGCTCGTGCCATTAGCGATTACGCTGCCTCCATGTAGAGAAGCCTCTGCATATCTTCCAGCGCGGTTCGCAACTGCTCGGGGCCGCCGAACTTGTTCGCGATCTCCAGGACGTTGCCGTGGCTGGAGATCGGCGGCACTTTGAGGATATCCGGCACCTTGAACTGGGCGGTGCCGTACTCGATGTACTTATCCAAGATCTCCTCGAGAATCTGTCGTGCATCGGGTTTGAATCGCTCCCAGAAGTCGATGCGGCCCTTTCGCAATCGTTCAGCGCGTTCGCGTCGTGTCCGCAAGGGGGCGTTATAGGCCACATAGCAGAGCAGGTCGAAGGGGTCCGCCTCGGGCTGCCCGACGTTCTCCGCAAGTTGTTCCGGCGTGATACCGTGCTGCTCGAGGGCTTCGAGTATGGCGGCGCGCTCCTGAGCATTGCTCCAACGGGTTCTCAGTTCGGCCGCCGAGGTCCACATGCTTCGTACCTTTTCCGCGGCGTAGTCGGTGAACTTGACAACACGGAGCTGCTTGCCGCTGGCATCCAACTCGTACACGACATGGGCCGCAATCTCGACGGGACCGCCGTTCACGTAGTACTTACGCAGCGGCGGCTCCGGTGGCTCCGGCGGCAGTGGCCCGGACGGCTCCGGTGGCTCTGGTGGTTCTGGAGGCGGCTCGGGAGGCGCAATGGGTTGGTCGTCCGTGGTCTCCGTGGGGGGCTCTATCGGCTCCCCGTCAAAGTCCGGGTCGGCAAACAGGCGCGTGGCGCTGCCGGTATAATCGAGGATGGAGAACCAGAGCTTGCCGTAATCGGAACGAACACGCGTGCCGCGGCCGATGATCTGCTTGAACTCGGTCATCGAGTTGATGACCCGCACGATGGCGATGTTCTTGCAGGTCTGAACATCCACGCCCGTGGTGAGCAGCTTGGAGGTGGTCACGACAACCGGCGTTGCTCGTTCGAGTTCTTGGAAGCGGCTCAGATACCCGCGCCCCACGTCCCCTTCGTCGGCAACGACACGAACCACATAATCGGGATGGACCTGCGCCAGGTCCGAGCAATGGTTGTTGATGGCCTGACGCATCTCCTCCGCGTGCTCTTGATCGACACAGAATACTATGGTCTTGGCGAAGGGGTCGGATCCCTTGAGAAACTCGGCGATGTTCTTGGCGATGGCCTGGGTTCGAGCGCGGAGGGCAACAATCCGCTCGAAGTCCGGCGTCTGGTACTCTCCGTCGGGTATCGGACGACCATAACGGTCCAGTTCCCCCCGCGATGGTCGCCACCCCGTCGCATCCACGTCGGGGACGATGCGATGCACGCGATAAGGCGCGAGGAAACCATCGTCTATTCCCTGTCTCAGGCTGTACGTGTAGACGGGGTTTCCAAAGTAGGCGTATGTGTCCCGGTTGTCATCCCGAAGCGGCGTGGCCGTCATGCCCAGTTGATAGGCAGGTCGGAAGTACTCGAGGATTTCCCGCCAGTTGCTTTCGTCGCGAGCGCTGCCGCGATGGCACTCGTCAACAATAATCAGGTCGAAGAAATCTGGACCATAGTCCTGATAGAGTCCTGGGCGGCGTTCGTCTCTGGCGATTGCCTGGTATGTAGCGAAGTACATCTCCCGGCTCTTGATCGCCTCACCTTGAATCTTCCAGCGAGCATCTCCAAACGGCGCGAACTGTTTGTCCTTCGGGTCATCTACAAGGATTGAACGGTCCGAGAGAAACAGTATGCGGGGTCTGCGAGGCTCGCCCGAGCGATTCCAGTGAGTGCTCCAGAGTTTCCAGCAGATGTGAAATGCGACATCGGTCTTCCCGGTGCCGGTAGCCATGTTAAGGAGTATCCGGCGCTGGCCAGCGAGGATGGCCCGGATTACCCGGTTGATGGCGACTTCCTGATAGTAACGGAGGGGTTTCCCGGGAACCGGAAGAAAGGGCGCAAGGAATCGCTGTTTCTGCTCCTCCCCCTTAAGTCCGACGTGCGCTTGGAGCCTGCGCCATAGGACGTCGGGTGAAGGGAATTCGTCGATAGTCGAATCCTTGCCTGTGAGGAAGTCGTGCTCCACGATGCCACGCCCATTGGTGGCGTAGGCGAACTTCAGGTCGAGGATCTGGGCGTATTCCTTTGCCTGCTGGAGTCCGTCAGCCGGATTCTTGTGAGACGCCTTGGCCTCAACCACCGCCACCATCAGATTCGGCCGGTAACGGAGGAGGTAGTCAGCCCGCTTCTGCGGCCGGCGCCACACCTTGGTGCCGGCAACCATGATACGGCCATCGGTGAAGGTTCTTTGCTCGCTGATCTGGTCGTCAGTCCAGCCAGCCGCATACAGCTTCGGCAGAACGTACCTGCGACAGGTATCGGCTTCAGTGGCCATGATGAACCCCCAAGCCCAGGTGCTTACGGTGCAGGCGTTTGCCCTCGTCTCCAAGACTGTTGAGGGGGTCCCCGATCTGCTTCATGGCCAAGGCCGACGGATGCGCTCGTCCGTTTTCCCATCGGTTGACGGTCGGGTAGGTGACGCCGAGCCTCGCGGCGAACTTCTCCTGCGTCAGGCCCATGCGCCCACGAAGCGTCCGAACCATTCGAGATACGTTCTCGTCGCTCGCCAACGCCCAGTCTCCTTTGGTGTGCGACGGTAGGGACTGTCGCAGATGATGCGGCGGACGTCATAGGGTACAGGTCTGCACCGGCATGTCAAATACAATCCGTGGGCGTCGTGCACGCGGCTGAGCCTCGGTCTGCTAGTGCCGTTTTCGGTAAGACAGTTTCGCATGCGGCGAGCAGCGCCGCGAAGGCACCGCCGCCCCTGCACTGTTATCGCCCGGATTCTTGTCGGCCGGCGGCGCATTCCGGGCCAGGGGCGGTACGTCATTCTGAGGGAGCGGAGCGACCGAAGAATCTGGCCTGAGCTCTGCGGGGGCTTTGCGCGCGCAAGGATCTGCGCAAATCGGACGCCGGATTCTTCGGCTCCCACGGGGGCCTCAGAATGACGCGACGCACGCCACGGCGTCCATCGCCGCCATGTTGGGCTGCGGGCCACGCCTGCGCTGGGGGGCTTTGCGCGTGTCGGCGCCGGGAACCCAGGGCGTACGCCTTGGGCTACTCTCGGTCGCCCCTACCGGGCTGGAAACGAACGAAACTCTCGAACCGAAAGCGGCACTAGCCGCCGGGTGCCGACGGGTCGGCGACAGGCTCCGATGCGGGTAGCCCGGGGCTCGCCGTCCGGGCGGGGCGAGGGAGCCTTGCCCGGCCCGCCCACGGTTTGGCCGCGCTGGGGCGCGGAGGCAGCAATCCGGGCGAGGGCGTCGCTGCGCGGGGGAGTGGGCCGCCGTCATCAGCGGGATAGCGAGATTCGCCGGGAGTCTGCCCCAAACGCGAGCCGAAATGCCAACGGCCCCGACCGGGACGGGAGCCGTCATAGCGTCAATAGCGGGGTGCGATCGCTACCGCGTCCCAATCAGCAGCGGTTGCGGGGACTGTTCCAGTGGGCGGCGTAAGCTGCCACAGCGGAACATGTTACCTTCATTTGAGACGGTCGTGTCCGCACCCGCTTTCTTCCGAACATAAGCCTGACAACGAAACGGTCGATATCTCGCCCCTCTTGCCATTGCATCAGGCGACCCCAGCAGGCAAAACGCGTCGGCCGGGTGCGTTACGATATTTCTCGCTGATTGCTTGACGACCAACTTGCCGAAAATACAATAACGCCATGGCACGAAGGCTCGGAAAACTGGAAGCGGCCGCCCTGGCCTATACCCAGATGCGGAATCTCCGCACCGTCCGGTCGGGCGAACTGGCCGCCGCCTTGCGGCTCTCGGCCAAGCAGGAGCGGGAGCTCCTCACCCGCATGGCCCGATCGGGCCTCATCGCCAGGGTCCGCAGGGGCCTCTACCTATTTCCGCCACGCCTCCCCTTGGGCGGCATGTGGACGCCCGACGAGGCAGCGGCGATCAACGCCCTGATGAGCGACAGACGGGCACGCTACCAGATCACCGGCCCCGACGCCTTCAACCGCTACGGCTACGACGAACAGGTCCCCTCGCGCATCACGCTCTACAACGACGCCCTCTCCGGCCGGCGGCGCGTCGGGAGCGTGGCCCTGGAGCTTATCAAGGTTCGTTCCGACCGACTGGGCGACACCGAGGAGGTCCGCACGCCCGGTGGCGACACACTCGTCTACTCATCCCGCGTCCGTACGCTTATCGACGCGGTCTACGACTGGTCCCGGTTCGAC
This sequence comes from uncultured Planctomycetales bacterium, assembly GCA_964653435.1. Lineage (GTDB taxonomy): Bacteria > Planctomycetota > Phycisphaerae > UBA1845 > PWPN01 > CAZMVY01. The sequence goes on from CAZZFA010000085.1 coordinate 10,150, forward strand.
GGCCTGCCGAGGGCCTACGACTGGATACGGCGCGATGTGGAGGCCGGCCGGGTCGCGGCATGCGCAGACGGGCAAGTTGGCGTGAGTGACGGCGTCGCATAAGAGGAGCGGATTGTTCACCGACCTGTTGCGAAAACTGGAGCGGGCATACCCGCGCGCCCGTGTGATCCACGCGATTGTAGACAACTACAGCATCCATAGCAGCCCACAGGCGGAACCGGCATTGCGGAGTCTGTCGCGAATCCGGCTGCATTCTCTGGCGCCGTACTCGCCGGAATTCAACTTGACCGAGCGGGTCTGGCTGGACCTGCACGCCGCAGTGACGCGGAATCACCGCTGTGGCACCATCGATGAACTGATGGCGGAAGTCGAACATCACCTTCGATACCGAAACCGAACACGGTCTCGACACTCTGTCAGGGCTGTCGCATGATCGTGAATGGCGATTTAGGCACGGGGATTACGTTAGACTGTCGGCTTCGTTTCTGATTCGATACTCGGAATGCCCCCTCCGCTGGCGCGGAAGGTTCTGCTGAATGGAAGGAAGTGCTGATGGTGCCACGGTTCATCAGGAGCGCGGATGATCTTGTCACGTCGGTGCAAGCCACCCAGAACGGTTTTCTGAGACAAGCCCTGCGGAAGACCAAGGAAGCCGCGCCATACATCGCGGAAGCTCGGAAGCTGCGGCAAGTCTTGGAGAAGGCGAAGACTGCCCATGATCTTGTCGGCGACCATGGCATCCGCTTGATCCTCCTCACGGCCTGCGGTTTCTCAGACAAGTCGATCGTATACTTCAATGAGTCGCAGCGTCAGGCCGCGCTGGAGAAGGTGCTAAAGGTCGTCGCCGAGCAGGCCGGGGACACGTGGCGGGAGGAACTCATCTATCGCTTCATGCTTACTCGCGGTGGTTCGCTTGGCGGGGCAATGCGGAACATAGTCGGTGCCGAAGCTGGAGTACTCTTCACGAAGGCACTCCAGGAAGCCGCGGCGAGGAAGAAGCTCAACGAGATGCTGGTCAAGAGCAAGGCAGATGGCAAGATTCAGGGGTTGGCGTGGGCCAGCAGGGCAATCTTCTTCGACAGGGCTCCGAAATTCCATGTCGAGAAGGGCTCTAAGACGAACAACATCGACGTAATCATGATCAATTCGGGGGTTATCAAACCTACGCCTGCACTCTGGGCGCAGGCAGGAGACCTCCTCTGCGAACAAAGCAGATACATCGCCTGTGGCGAACTCAAGGGAGGCATTGATCCCGCTGGTGCTGATGAACACTGGAAGACCGCAGCCAGCGCCCTCGATCGGATAAGGCAGAGGTTCTCGAAGAACCCGCCGAAGCTTTTCTTCGTTGGAGCAGCGATTGCGAAGGCTATGGCTGTTGAAATATTCGACCAGCTACAGAGCGGCCGTCTGACTCACGCAGCAAACCTGACAGTGCCGCGACAAGTTGACGACCTTGCCGATTGGTTAATCTCGCTGTAGCCGCCAGATGTAAACACACTTGCGGATTTCTTCGCGTCCGTGAAGCCCCATCTGTTGGCTGCTGTTGCCTTTCCCCTTCGGTAACACCCAGATGGTTTCAACCACGTATCCCGCTTTCTCTGCGAAATCCGCGAGGATGAGGTCAACTGGCACGTGTGCGCCTTGATACCTTACGTTGTCGTTGACCATCACGAAAACGCCGCCCGGCCTCAGAATGCGAGCACTCTCGAAAATCAGGAGAGCCGACTCCCAGAAGTAGTTCCTGACCATCCGGGGGATGCCGGGATTGTTGATCGTTCCTGAGATACGGCAGAACTCCAGATAGTCCAGAATTTGGTTGAGGACTTCTTGGGACTCCATTGCAGCGAGGGCGCGGCCGTAGCATTCCCTAGAGAACGTCCGATCCAGATCGGCCTTCTCTCGGTTTTCGACGGTGCAACTCAACATGGCCTGCCGCAGCGATCTCAACTCTTGTTCGCCGACGCCTAGCATGGCGAGTTCCAAGGCATAGGTTCGCGTGTAATCGTAGCGGTTGCAGTATGGGGGCGAGGTGACAATCGCATTGAAGCTACCGGCCGGCAGCTTCGGCAGTATATCTAAGCAAGAGCCACGGTGCAGATCAATTGAACCGGGTTTTGTTGCCTTGGGCGCGGGGTCGAACAGGAGACGGTCCTGGGGAACTAGGTCGCTGATAATCTCACGCAGCTTTGCACTGATCGCCTCCGCGAACGGCACGATACGCCCCTTGTCAAATCTCTTCTTCCCCAGACACCGGCCAGAACGTTGGTCCCAGCGGAGATACTGCCCATCCTTCCGCGTGAAGCTTATCGACTCTAGAATGCACATCGCGGCAAACCGCAAGACGCGCCGAAGAAGCGGGTCGCGGACCCGTGATGCTTCAAACAGGTAGCGCCCGAGAGATCTTTCGGTATCCTTCGGAAATGCGCCCGCAGTGATTCGCAGGTGCGGGAAGTCTTGAACTGGACCATCAGCTTGCCAAGGCGCTTTGTCTGTGAACTCCCCGATTGCTCGTGCCATGCTTGAAGCATCGGCTTTCGCTAAGGCCGCGCGCACCTCAATGATCTCTGCGCTGCTGGGTAGCAGCTCGATGCCAACAGAGTCAAGGCCAAGTTCACTCGCAACAAACAGCGTCGTGCCACTTCCGGCAAACGGATCGAGGACGGTTCCCTCCTCGACCTGACTCCTCTTCAGGACATAGCGGATGAGCTCCGCTGAGAAGCCCTCCTTGTACTTGCACCACCGGTGGCCGGTCTCGTTCTTGTTGGCCTGAAAGCTCACAAGGGTGCGGTCAAGGTCGCCGTTGACAGTCATCTTCGCCGCGAAGCGATCGCGTAGCCGTTCGTCTGCAATAGCGATCCTCTCCAGATGGGCGCGGGCCTCGGCCGTGATTCGCCGGCGAGTTCCGGATGTGCCGACCGGGGCCTCAACCTCGGTCGCAAGGGGGGGCGGTCCCAGCGCCACGTTGTCGTTTGAGTCAGTGTCTCGCACCTGCCGGCCTCTTCGATTGCCTTTTGCTTGGCGTCGCGGCGGTTGATCCGCCGGCGTCGCCCGCTAGTCTATGCTCCAGCCCAGTATGGCAACGACGCTTAAGGCCGTCAAGCCAAAACCGAGAGCAGCGTGGCCTCTGCCGCCAATCATCGCACACGCGAATCAGGCGAGGTGACAGCGCAATCCCGGCCTTCCCGGCCACTTCAGGCCGTGCCCGGTAGGCACGAGACGGGCGACACGGACGGATTCTCGTGACCACATCGGGCGCTTTCCGGTGACCCCTGAACATGGAGCGCGTGAATACGAAGGAGTTGATGCCATGAAGCGAGTCAAGACGTTCCGATTTTCCGAGGCCGACCTGGGCGTGTTCGACGCCCCGAGCGGGGTGCTCGGCGGCGTGTCCGAGGCCGAATGCCTGCGGGTGCTGCTGGCCGAGGGACTGAGGCACCGCATTGAGCACGGCAATCCGCCGGTGCATCCGCACTTCACCAAGGGCCTCTAGCCCGAAGCGGTCGCGGAGGCGTATCTGGACTACATCGATGGCGTTTACGACCTACCTGCTGGTCAAGAGGCCCGACGGCACGGCTCCGACGCATTACTTCGCGCAGGTTCCCGCCAGCGGGCGGTGCGAAGCCGAAGGCGTGGCGGGCGGCCGGGCCGTGCTCGACGAGCGGACGTAGTTCACGCCCAACGGCTATGAACGGGAAGTGTGACCATGGCCACGCAGCAAGCGGACATCGCCGCGGCCCCGTCGGAGCCTGCCCTGCTGGCCAGCATCGACGGCCGCAAGCCTCGGTGTCCGTCGGGTTCGCGACAGGCTCGGATGCGGGTAGCCGAGGGCCCGCCGTCCGGGCGGGGCGAGGGAGCCTTGCCCGGCCCGCGCACGCGTCTGGCCGCGCTGGGGCGCGGAGGCAGCAATCCGGGCGAGGGCGTCGCTGCGCGGGGGAGTGGGCCGCCGTCATCAGGCGGATAGCGAGATTCGGCGGACGCTTGCCCAAAACCCGAGCCGAAATGCAAACGGCCCCGGCCGGGACCGGAGCCGTCGTAGCGTCAATAGCGGGGGCAGGATTCGAACCTGCGACCTCGAGGTTATGAGCCTCGCGAGCTGCCAGCTGCTCCACCCCGCAATCACTTGCGGCATCCTATTATGCGGTCCGTAGCGAATGTGTCAAGGGCTTGCTTCCGAGCGAATCTGTCGGCAGGGCGACCGGGCAGCGGAGCAGGGTTGCGCGCCCGCAGGCCGTCCTTGCCCGGCGCGAGGCATAGGCGGGTTATGGGGCGATGAACGTATCGTATATTGGGGGCGGCCGGACCGATGATGGAAACGGCCTTCGCGGCGGCGGACGCGACGCCTCGCCGACGGCGAGGAGGATGCTTTCGCTGCGCGGCTCCGGCATGGGGGCGTGATGATCCGGGTGCCGACAAACCGTATCCAGCCGGGCATGGTGCTCGCGGCGCCGATTCACCATCCCAACGCGGACGACGTCTGCCTGCTCAAGACCAACTACGTCTTCGAACCCTACACGATCTCCCGGTTGCAGGAGCTGGGCATCGAGTACGTCTGGATTCGTCATCCGGGCTTCGAGTTTCTGGACGCGCAGATCGGGCAGGCGATCCCCGAATCGCGGGAAAGTGTGTACCGGGCCGTGCGTGCGAGCTTCACGGGGATTTCGCAGCGGACGGCCGGCGCGTTTGAACTGCGGGAATATCAGCGGGTGGTGAGCAATATGATCCTGGCGCTCGTGGCGAACAAGGACAACGCCGTCTTTGCCGAGCGCCTGTGGTCGGACGAGCGTGAGCTCTTCGCCCATTCCTCGAACGTGGCGTACCTCTCGCTGGTCATCGGGCTGCGCATTCGCGACTACGTCGTCTCCGAGCGGCGGTATGTGAGCGAGCGGGATGCGCGCGACCTCACGAACCTCGGCATCGGGGCGATGCTGCACGACCTCGGCAAGCTCGGCATGGGCGAGCCGTGGCAGAAGGTGCATCGGCTGGATGAGGCGGCGGACTGCGACGAGTACCGCGAACATGCACGGCGCGGCTACAGCGCGGTCTGCGAGCGGGTCGAGCCGACGGCGGCACGCATCCTGCTGCATCATCACCAGAGCTTCGACGGGAGGGGGTTCCCCCCCGTGAAGCGATTCCACCAGCAGCGCGAAGCGAAGCCGCTGGAGGGCTCCGACATTCACATCTTCAGCCGTATCGTATGCGTGGCGAACATCCTCGATGCGCTGATCGGCGCCTCGGCGGCCCGCAGGCTGCCGCTCGCGGCCGCCCTGGCGGCGCTGCGGAAACCGGCACTCCAGGGGATGTTCGACCCGGTCGTTCTCGACGCCGTGTACCGGGTGGTCCCGCCGTTCCCGCTGAGCACGCTCGTGGACCTGTCGGACGGGCGGTCGGCGGTCGTGGTGGATCTTCACGAGGAGGCCCCGTGTCAGCCGACAGTGCGCCCGATCGATCCCACTCATACCCGCGCGGACTCGCTGGGCGAGGATATCGACTTGCGGCTTCCGGGCGCGCCGCGGATCGTTGCCGAGGGCGGCAAGTCGACGAAGGGGTATCTCTACACGCTCGAGTCCGCCGAGATGCCGGCATAGCCACCGGCTCGGGAACGTGCGTGCGGCATGCCGGCACGTGTGGCGAGGGGACGCTCGCGCCGCGCGTCGTCGTCTTGCGGAACGCAGCGACGAAGACCCCGGCGGATTGACGCAAGCAGGTCGGCGGGGCGCGTCCGCGCGTGCCGGCCCGTTCTCACCCGGGCGCCGCGCCCGGCCTGTCTGCTCCTGCGAAGCTCATGCCACCACGATCCGTCTGGCCGAGAGAAAGACGAGCCATCGTGCCGTTACGGGACGGCGCCAGATCGCCTCGGCGGCGCGGGCGTACATGTCCATCTGGACCCGGTAACTCGCCGCGCGGTCGGCGACCTGCTCCGGGGTTACGGCGTCGGTCTTGTAGTCGATCAGTTCGAGGCCGTCGGGCGTCGGAAGCAGCGCATCGATCATTCCGCGGACGAGAATCACATCCTTTCCGTCGTGCGGATCGAGCGTTGCGTCCAGCAGCGAGGGGCTGATCCGGCTGACGAACGTCGCTTCGCGGTGCACCTGCGGCGCCGCCGCGCGGAGACGCCGTCCAAGCTCGGAGCCAAGGAACCACACCACCCCGGACAGGTCCACCAGGTCCTTTGCGTCCGCCGGCAGCCGGCCGCACTTCAGAAGCTGCGTGAACTGATCGCCGATCGCCTGCTCGTCGGTCGCCGTGGTCAGATCCAGCCGTTGCAGAAACCGGTGCGTCATCATGCCGCGTACGGCCGCCGACGAACCCGCTTCGTCCGCGCTCGTTTTCGGCAACGGCGCCGGGGCACGGTGTGACGATTCCGGCTCGGGCGTCGCAAAGGCGTCCGGACGTTCCTGCGCCTCCGTAAACGGGTCGAATTGCCGTTTCAGCTCGGTGACGGTCTGCCGCGCCGGCATCGTCGTCATGGCCAGCGGACCGTAGTGATACGCAAGCCGTTCGATCGCCTGCCGGACCTCGGGATCCTCGATGTTCACCGGCTCGCCGGGCGGCAGCGGTGCCAGCGCGGCGATGCGGGACAACTCCTCGCGCCTGGCCGCGTACACATCCTCCGGCAACCGCCAGCCGCGCATCGCGTCGGGACCGTATCGCCGGACGGCGAAGATCGCGTTCGTGCCGCGGGGCGGGCCGCTGCCCGGCTCCCACGCGAGCACGGCTTCCTGCGGCAGGCGAGACACGGCGGCGATCACCCAGTCGAGCGCGGAGGTTGCGGTCGTCAACGTGAGGCGGTCGATCGTGCCCGGGGCGCCCCGCTGCGGCGATTCCACCGCCTCGGCGACCCTGGCGGCGCCGGTCGTGCCGAGCAGGATCAGATGTTCCTTCGCGCGGGTCATCGCCACGTAGAGGATCCGCAGTTCCTCCGCGAGCGTGTCGCGCCGGACGGCGTCGGCGGCCGCCTGGTATGCCAGGGACGGATACGTGATGTTGCGGTCGGGGTCGACCACTTTCATGGCGATCCCGGCTTCCCGGTGCATGATGATCGGGCGGTTCGCGTCGGTGAGATTGAACGGCGCTCCGAGATCCGCCACGAAGACCACCGGAAACTCCAGGCCCTTGCTCTGGTGGACGCTGAGAATCCGCACCACGTCGTCCGCCTCGGAAACCGGCGACGGCGTGGCCAGGTCGGTTTCCTGCTCCTGAAGCTGTTCGATGAAGCGGAGGAATCGCCGCAGCCCCTGCCGACGGAACGTGCCGAACTGGCGCGCCCGGTCGTGCAGGCCGATCAGGTTCGCCCGCCGCTGCCGTCCGTGCGGCAGCCCGCCGACGTACGCGAGGTAGCCGGTTTCTTCGTAGATTTCCCAGATCACATCGGCCAGGTTGCGTTGCCGGGCGGCGAGACGGAACCGCTCGATCCGCGCATAGAATGCCGCGAGCCGGTCGCGCAGGTCCGCGTCGGAGCCGTCGCGGGCGTACTGCATCGCCGCGGCGTGGAAGGGCATGTCGCGGGCGGCGGTGCGTATCTTCACCAGATCGCTCGCGCGGAACGGCCCCGGCGCCGCCAACGGGGACCGCAACACCGCGGCCAGCGGTATGTCCTGCCGGCCGTTGTCGAGCAACTGGAGCAGGGCGAGCATGTCACGGACTTCGACGGTCTCGAAGTATCCTCCGCGAACATCCGCATGCACGGGGATATCCATCTGCTGCAGCACCTCGGCAATCCGGTCGGCCTTTCTGGCCGGCGCGCGCAGCAGGATGACGATGTCCCGGTAGCAGATCGGGCGGGCGACAAAGCCCCCCGGCGCCTCCTTCGACGGCTCGCAGACGATCCGCCGCCGCTTGCCGGAGCGCCCCATGAATTCGCGGATCCGTTCGGCGATCACGTACGCCTCGCGTTCGGTGCGGTGCCAGTCGAGGGCGGTGTCCGAGGACCCGGCGTCTGCGTCGGCATCGTCTTCTTCGGCGTCGTCGTTCCGCGAGCGTGGCGGCGTTTCGAGCAGATGCAGCTCGACGGGCGAGTCGGCGAAGGCGAGCCCGCCGGGCGGCGACGGGTATCTTCGGCCCGCCTTCAGCGCCGCCTCCGCGTCGTAGTCCACGTGGGCGAACGCCTTCGTCATGCACCGTTCAAACAGTGCGTTGACGGCGTTCAGAATGCCGGGGCGGCTGCGGAAGTTCTCGCGCAGGGGGATCAGCAGGCCCGCACCGTCGTTGCGGAAGCGGTCCGCGCGGCTCAGGAAGAGCTTCGGCTCCGCGAGCCGGAACGCGTAGATACACTGCTTCACGTCGCCGACGGCGAAGAGGTTGTCTTCCCGCCGGTCATCCGTTTCCCGGCTGACGAGTCGCAGGATGGCCTCCTGGATCGGGTTGATATCCTGGAATTCGTCCACCAGCACGTACCGATAGCGATCGTGACACCGGCGGGCCACGTCGCTCGGGCCGGGCGGGTTGCCCCCGTCGGACAGGATGCGATAGGCCAGGTGCTCGAGGTCGGAGAAGTCGAGTACGTTGTCGGTCCGTTTGGCGTCGGCATACTGCGCCGCAAAGCGGGCGACGATCTGCGTGAGCGTTCGCTGCTTTGTCGCGATGCGCTGCTGCCCGTCGAGGTATTGGGCGAACGTGAACCGGGCGCAACGGTCCTGGAGCCGTTTCGGCAAGAGGCTTGTCTGAACCTTCTCGTACACCGCCTTTGCGCGCGCGAGCAATGTTTCGTCGAGCCTCGGACCGGAACGGCGGCCGCCCTGCCGCGCGGACACGCCGAAGGCCACGATCGCCGCGCACAGGCGGTCTACCGCCTCGGGCGTCGCGGCTTCGGCAAGGCTCGCCTTCCATTCGTCCAGTGCGTCCCGATAGGCCGCCAACTGCTGCAATTGGGCGCAGCAGTCCACTTCGCGCGGCGCCCATCCGGCCAGGACCGTGCCGACCCACTCGCGCTGCATGGCCAGCTCGTCGGCCAGCCGACAACAGCGCAGCGCATGGACCTCCTTCGACAGGCGATCGGCATCCGTCTCCGCCAGGCGGTTTCCAACCTGCTCGATCCAGACGGGTGCCTCGGGCAGGGAACGCAGGAAATCGTGGATTCCCAGAATCCGCTTGACGAGGGTGGAGTCCGACCCGTTGAAATCCTCCTCCACCAGCCGCTGAAAGGCGTGCGCCTCGGCGGTCTGCGAGTCGTACAGCTCCTCGAAAAGGGCCTCGATCGTCTCGTACTGCAGCAGCCGCGCCTCCTCCGCGTCGAGAATATCCGCCCCCGGGTCGATCTTCGCGACGGTGAACCACCGCCGGATCAGATCATTGCAGAAGCTGTGCATCGTGCTGATCGGCGCGGCGGGCAGAAGGGCAAGCTGTTCCTCGATGTGCCGACGGAGAGCAGACGGGGCGTCATCGAGCCGCGCCCGCAGCGCGTTGTGGATCCGCTCACGCATCTCCGCCGCTGCGGCGTCGCCGAAGGTGACGACGAGCAGATCGGCCGCCTCGCACGGCTTGCCGTCCACCGGCTCGCAGAGGAGCCTGGCGCATCGTTCCGCAAGTACGGTCGTCTTGCCCGACCCGGCGGCTGCCGAGACAAGCAGGCTCCGCCCGGTCTCGCGGATGGCGGCATCCTGCGCGGGCGTAAACGGCGAGGGACTCATCGATCCGCTGCCTCCTGCGCCGGGCCCATGCGAGCAAGGGCCTCATCCCGCGGGATCGTCTCGATCTCGTTCGGTTCGTTCACGTTGTGGTCGAATCGACACACGGACCGAAACTCGCAGAACCCGCAGGGCATTTGCGTGTTCACCCGATAGGGCCGCACGGCCGCTTCGCCGTCCAGGATGCGGTCCGCCAGTTCGCCGATCTTGCGCCGGGCGTAGGCGGCGATGCGATCCAGCTCCTGGCGGGCGCAGGCGTCGTTCTTCTCGGCGCATCCGGGCTCGCCGTTCCTCTTGCGGAACACCGCGTAGGTGTCGGACCAGCCGGACTCAAGCTCGCGGTCCAGATGCTCGAATGCCCCGAAGTCCAGTATCCCGCGCGGCTTCACGGACGACGGCACGGATTCGTCGGCGTCTGCCGCCTCATCCGGATGCACCACCGAACGGCGCAACGGCGTCAGCGGCACATAGAACGCGCCGACCGGCCGGATCGGTCGGCCCGCCAGCGTCTCGCCGCGCTGGATGATCGCCAGCATGTACGTCAGGAGCTGCACGTCCAGCCCGTGATAAACCTTCCACAACGGAAGCCGCCGGTCCTTGCCGCGCTTGTAGTCCAGCACGACGCCGAGGCATTCGTCCGCCAGCTCCAGCACGTCGATCCGGTCCACCTTGCCGCGGATCAGGATCGTCCGGCCGCGCGGGGTGGTCAGCTCCAGCGGGCCGGCGTCCGTCGCCCCGCCCCCTCTTCGCCGCGGCATTCCGAAGGCCCATTCGACCGCCTTCGGCCGGAACGTCCCCCGACGGGCCATCAGCCGTTGCCGGGCCAGGGCTTCCCGCAGATGGCGGCTGCTGCGATCAAGCAGAAAGGCGTTCCGCGCGTCTCCCAGCAAAGCCTCGTCGGTCAGGCGGGCGGTCCACTGCTTCGCCAGACGCGAAAGCCGCGAATCGATCTCATCCGGCTCGATCTCCGCCAGGCTCCGGCCCTCGCGGATCAGCTCGCCGTAGAACTCCTCGAGCAGCTTGTGGTGCAGCAGGCCGAAGTCGATCGCCTCGATCACAAACTCCGCGCGGGGCTCGAGCCCCAGGGCGTACTGCGCGAAATGCCGGAACGGGCAGGCGGCAAAACACTCGATCCGCGAGGCGCTGAAGCACCGCGGCGGCGGATAGATCGCCTCCGCGTCGCCGGGCGCCAGTTGTACCTCGTTGCGGTAGCCCAGTGAGGCCAGGATCGGCGGCAGGTCGTGCGCGTACGCGTCGTGCCGCCGGGCGTATTCGTAAAGCCCGTTCCATCGGCTTCGCGCGGTCGGTTCCGCGTCCTCGTCCGGCGAACCCGGCCGCAGGCGGAACTCCAGCGCCAGCCGCGCGCCCAGCTCGCGCAAACGCCCGACCGACCAGAGCTCGCGCTTCGGCACGGGATCTTCGATCCGCGTGAGCGTCAGGTCGGGCAGGGCCCGCCGTATGTCGTGCACGAACGGCGAGGGGCGCAAGGGTTTGCCCGCCTCGTCCGCCTGCGGATAGCTGACCCAGAGCGTCCGGCTCGGCCGCGTAAAGGCGATGTACGCGAGCATCTTCTCGTCGAGAATGCGTTGACGCCGGGTCGTGCCGACCGGCGGGCGCCGTTGCTCGATGCGCTCGCGCTCCGCGTCGGTCAGGATGACATCTTCGGCCGGCGTGAGCGGAAACAGCCCTTCGTTGAATCCCAGCAGCAGGACGGCTGCCAGGTCCGGGTGGCGGCTCCGCTCGATCGAGCCGACCAGCACCTGGTCGAGCGTCGGCGGGGCCAGACCCAGCGTGAACTCGGCCAGCGCTGCATCCAGCAAGTCGGAAAACTCCCCCGCCGTCAGCGGTACGTCGCCGAGCGATTCCAGGAAGTCCTCAAGAAGGCCCTTGGCATCGCGCGCGACCTGACGATGGACGTCCGCCTCGTCGGCGCGGCCCGCGTCCGTCGCCGCTTCGATCCAGCGTTCGATGGTTTCGGCGACCCCGAGCCTCTCCATCGTCTCCGACAGTCGGGCCGCCCAGTCGCGCCCGCTCGGCGCCGCCCCGCCCGCGGCGAACGCCGCCCACTCCCGCAACGGCTCCACGAGCCGCCGCCGATACCGGTTGATCTGATCGAGCGCTACTCGTTCCGGCTCGGTCAGTTCCTCCTCGGCGTCGCGGTTGGTGAAGATCCGCCGGTAGGTCCACTCGCCGGAGCCCAGCCACGCCTCGGCCCCCGCGATCCCGTGCGCGACGACGTAGTTCTCCAGCAGATCGGCTTCCGCATCGTCCAGCGGCACGAGCCCCGTCTTGAGCAGCAGCCGGACGTCTTCGCTCTGGAATCCGCGATGCGCCAGCGCCGGCAACAGGCGCAGGAGTTCGACAAGCGGGTGGTGCGCCGTACGGCGGCGGCGGTCGATGAAGAACGGAATGCCGTGCGCCGTCAACGCGGCCGAGAGCAGATCGTGATACGGTTCAAGATCACGGACGATCACGGCAATGTCGCGATACCGCAGAGCCCCGTTCGATTCACGGACGAGCCGCTGGATCTCGGCGACGGCGGCCTCGACCTCGACCCGCCGGTTGGCCGCCATGACCAGACGCACGGCTCCTGTCTTCCCCGCGGAGGCGGCCGTCGCGGAAGCGCCTCCGCCGGCGGCGACAGGGGCCGGGGCGCGGGATCGTTCCGCTTTCGCCGCCGCTGCCCTGCCGTGTGCGGGCGAAAAGACGTTTCGCTCCAGGTCCGCCAGTTCGCCCGCTGCGAATCGGGGGGGGGCTTCCGGCGTCAGCCGTCGGACGGGCAGCCATTCGATTCCCGCCGACTGCATTGCCTCGCGCAATACGCAGAACGTTCGCTCGGTTCGCGAGAAAAGCGAGAAGCGGTCCGGCCGCACGTCGGCCGACGTGAGCACGGGCGAGGCCGGGTCGATCAGCAGCGTGATCGTCATCGAGCGGGCCAGGGAGGCGAGCCGGATGAGCATCCGCCTTTCCAGCGCGGTGAATCCCGCGAACCCGTCCACCCAGACCTCGGCATTGTGCAACCACGTCACTTTTTCGATGAGCGATTCGGCCACGGCCAATTCCTGTGCCGGATCCAGGCGGCCGTCCGCGAGAAACTCGCGGTAGGCCGTGTAGAGCCGGTGCAGGTCACCCAGCCGGGCTGCCGAGAGTGGATCGAGGATTTCGCCGCCGGCAACGCCTCTGCCTTGTACCGGGGCAGGAGAGGATGCGCCCGCTTGCCCGGATGTGCCGGGGGCGACGGCGGCATCCGGGTCCGCCAGCCTCCGCAGATCGTCGGGCTCCAGGTCTTCCTGCAGAAACTCGTCCAGGGTGCGCGTGATCTGCGAGAGGAATCCGGCCCTGCGATTGCCCGCACCGCCGAGCACCTTCAACTGCGGTTCGAGCCGCTTGAGCAGGAACGTGACGGCCATGAGCCGGCCCATCGGCCCCATCGGTCGTCGGGCCGCGGGTTCGCCCGTGCCGGTCTCGTTGAAGACGCGCCGGGCAAGCCGCCGGAAGCTCAGGACATCGCACCGGGAATAGCCGGGCAGATCGGGCGTCTCGATGAGCGCCCGCTCCATTTGAAAGGCCGCCTGCTCCGGAACGAGGAAGATCAGGTGGTCCCCGTCGACCGCGCCGGCGCGCAGACGATCGCGGATGGCGTTGAGGCACAACGCCGTTTTGCCTGTTCCCGCTCGACCGACGCACACCTGCACAGCCATGAGGGGCGTATTCTAACCGCTGGGGCGTTACGGATGTCAAGGCGGCTGATAGACGATTACTGTTACTTTCGTTCGTCCGCGTCGGTCGGCCCGTCCGTCCGCCTGGCTTTGTTTCCGGATGGCTGGGACGATACCGTCGGTTCGAGGTCAGGCCAACACGCGTTCGAGAACCTTCCGCAGGGGATCGCTTCCGCCGTAGAAGAACGGGTGGATCCAGGGAATCACGATGATGTAGCCGATGTTGAACCACGCGACCAGATCATACGGAACGGAGCCGCGCGGGAACCGCCACGGAGCCAGATATCGCCACCGGCCGGGCAGCGGGCCGCGGTTGGCCGGCGGACCGCCCTTTGCCCGCGCCTCCAGTTCGGCCCGCGTATAGGCCATTCGGCGCCAGACGGTCAGGGCCGGCAGCGTGGCCTGCTGCCAGAGCAGCCCCGGGATGTGGCAGAAGAGCATGCCGATGAGCAGGCCCACGCACCGTTCGCCGCGAAGCCACCAGCCGACGGAGCAATCGTCGATCAGGTCTTCCGCGCGGGCCTTCACATAGCTGATCATGTACGTGTTGCACATCGCCACGACCGACAGGGCGACGTACGTCACATTGCCGGCCATCGCGAAATGCGTCGCGCAACCCAGGTAGATCGCGCAGTCGCTGAACCGGTCGAGCGTGGAGTCGAGCACGCCGCCGAACGGCGAGGCCATTCGGCCGATCCGCGCCACGGCTCCGTCCAGCATGTCGAACGCGCACGCTATGAAGAGGAAGGCGAACGCCCCGACCGGCCACCAGCTCGATGCCGTGGGTGCCCCCGGGTACGCTTCCCACGGCGCCCGATATCCGGCTCCGAAGAGGAGACAGACGCCGCAACCTGCTGTCGAAAGGAAGCCGGCCACCGTCAGCCGGTTCGGCGTGGCGCCGCACCGGATGCACGCACGAGCCACCTGGTCGCGCCACCGCGCGACGGTCGCGCCGATCGCGTACGTAGTACCGGGACGGTCGCCCCGGGCATGCAGGGCGGCGAAGTCTTCCTTCTCGCTCATGGGCGGTACAGACTACGAGATGCCCTCGGCCGCCGCAACCGGCGAGCGGACTTCGCGCCGAAAGGCGGAACCGGCTTCCGCGGACGGGCTTCCCCGCAACCCGGATCGCGAACTCCGGCGCCGGTCAACGCGCGGCCACGCCCGCGATGAACTGCTCGACGCAGGCGCGGGCCTCATCGTCGGGCATCTGGCGGGGCGGGTGCTTCATCAGGTACGCGGAGACCGACTCCAGCGGACCGCCCTGGCCGCGCTCCCGTGCGATCTGGCAGCAGCGGATTGCGTCGATGGCCACGCCGGCGGAGTTGGGCGAGTCCTCCACGCTCAGCCGGAGTTCGAGGTTCATCGGCACGCCGCCGAAGCCGCGGCCCTCGATCCGCAGGAAGCAGACCTTGTTGTCTTTCTGCCAGGGCACATAGTCGGAGGGGCCGATGTGGATGCGATCCGCCGGGAGCGGCACATCCAACTGCGACTGCACCGCTTCCGTCTTGGAGATCCTCTTGCTCCCGAGTCGGCGGCGGTCGAGCATGTTGAGAAAATCGGTGTTGCCGCCGGTGTTGAGCTGATACGTTGCGTCGATCTTCACGCCCCGTTCGTTGAACAGATGCGCGAGGACGCGGTGGACGATCGTCGCGCCGACCTGCGCCTTGATGTCGTCGCCGACACAGGGGATGTTCTTGCGCGCGAAGCGGGCGCCCCAGGCCGCGTTGCTGGCGATGAACACGGGCATGCAGTTCACCAGGCCCACCCCGGCGTTCAGGCAGCACTGGGCGTAATACTCCGTGGCGAGCTGCGAGCCGACCGGCAGATAGTTCACCAGCACGTCGACGCCCTGCTCCTTCAGGACGCGCTCCACGTCGACCGCCGGTTGCTCGGCCACCACGAATCGCTGGGATTCCGGGTAATCGGCCATATGTTCGCTGAACCCGTCGAGCAACTCGCCCATCTGAACGATCGGACCGTCCTTCGGCACATCCGGCTCGAAGATCTTCGTGCAGTTGGGTTGCGCGAACATCGCCTCGCCCAGAGGTCGTCCCACCTTTCGCTGATCGATGTCAAACGCCGCCACAACCTCGATGTCACACGGCCGGTATCCCTCGATCTCCGGATGCATCAGGCCCGTCGTCTCCACGGGCCGGCCGTTTCCGTCGAAGAGTTTGCGGTAATAGTGGATTCCCTGGATAAGCGAGGACGCGCAGTTGCCCACGCCGACGATAGCGAGCCGTATGTTTCGCATCGAGCTGCCCCATCATCCCTGCCGGTCGCCCCGGCGCAGTAGTCGATTCCACGCCGAACCCGACCTTCCTCGCGCCAACGCCGCAGGGCACCGGCGGGGTACCAGTTGTTCAGATCGACGGCGTGATTCTAACCGTTTCGGGCGGTCAAGGTCAAATACGCAACGCTTCTTGGGCGCGTGGCCGTAGTTGCAGACGGTGGGCGGCGGGCATTCACCAGGCCCGGCTCAAGCCCGCTGGGCGGCAAGCGTGGAAGAGGAGGGAGCCGGTGCCTCCACCGGCCGAAGGCGGCGGCCAAAGGCAGGCCGGTTGGAAACGGCGTTGTGTGCGCGGCATACCGTCGGCTCCAGCCGGCGCGGGTTTGCCACCGCCTTCAGGCTTGGCAGCC
>CAZZFA010000086.1:0-24798 GCA_964653435.1 uncultured Planctomycetales bacterium
GTGCCGCTGCTGCCGCCGGCCGCATCCGCGCCGCGAGGCGGAAGGTTGACCTCGCCCGAGCTGCCGCCGACGCCGGCGGCCACCTGCGCCGGGACGGCGCGCGCGGCAGCCATCGAAACGCTCGTCGGCTCGAACCGTGCCACGCTGTCGCGGATGTCGTCAACGCCGAAGACCGCTTCCGTCATCTCGTCCACCGTCTGGTAGCGGTCCTTCGGGTCCTTTGCCAGGGCCTTGGTGATCACCTCGCCGAACGGCGCGGGCAGCTCATTGACTTCGGGCTGGGCCATCAGGTGCTTCATGAGCACCTCGCCCATCGACGAGCCGTCGTACGGCACGCGGCCGAGCAGCATCTCGTAAAGGATCACGCCGAGCGCGTAGATGTCCACGCCCCGGCCGTAGTTGCCCGAGCCGACCTCGGGGGCCATATAGTGGACCGTGCCGACGCTGGCCGTCTGGGCGCTGTGCCGCGAGACGCTGATGAACTTGCTCAGCCCGTAGTCGCCGATCTTCACGTAGCCGTCTTCGTAGAAGATGTTGCCGGGCTTCAGGTCGCGGTGGACGATGCCGCGGTCGTGCAGGTAGCCGAGGCCCTTGGCGATCTCCCGCAGGAAGTAAGCGGCCTTCTGCGTACCGAGGCCCTTGTCGCCTTCCGCGACGAGCAGGTCGCGGAGCGACGGCCCGCTGATGTACTCCATGATGATGAAGTACTCGCCCGAGGCGTTCTGCCGGATGTCGTACACGGTGACCAGGTGCGGACTCTTGAGGTTCATGCAGTGCGAGACGCCGCGCAGTTCGATCTGGGGGTTGTCGCGGAGGTACTTGATCGCGACTTCCTTGCCCGAATCGCTGACGGCGTAGTACACCTCGCCGAACCCGCCGCGTCCGACGCCGCGCTGAACGGTGTACCCGTCGAGAGGTCGATCGCCATGTTTGAACGTGAAGGTCATCGCTACGCGGCCGTTGATCCGTTATTCTGTTGTTCCGTCATTCCGTGGGGGGCACGCCGTTGCGTGCCGCCGATCGGTTCGCCGTGGAACAAGGGCACGCCATGGCGTGCGCTGCGGCTCACAACTCCTTGATCACCATCCGCATCCCCGCCACCTCGACGGGCGATGCATTTCTCAGTAAGACGGACTCGTCGGTCGTTTGTTCCGCCCCGCGCCCGCTCGTCGGGCGGACATAGAGACGTCCAGCCCGCTCGAACAACGCGACGCCGCCGTACGCCCCCGGCACCATGATGTGGTGGCCGGGCCCCGGGCCCATCGTTGCGTGCCGGTCGAACAGCACGACTCGCCGCACGTCGCCCGGCAGTCGCTGCGATCCGCCCAGTTCCAGCACCGCCGACGCGCTCCTCCGGCTCGGCAGCCGAAACGTCAGGTGCGCGTGGCGCGAAAGCTCGATCCGGTCGCCGTCCTCCAGCAGCCGCTGGCTCACCGGCCGCCCGTTCACCCGCACGGTCTTGCGGGCGAAGAGGAAGTAATCGTCCTCGATCCGCCCGATCTCCGCGTGGATCGCCGAGATGTCGGCCATGAGTGCGATGTCGGCCTCCGCGTCGTCGCCGCCCGCACGGCCGATCGTCACCCGCTCCTGGCCGACAATGAGGAAGCTGCCTGCGCCATCGACAAGCAACTGCCACTTCGACGCCGGGCTTGTCTTCGCCACAAAGTCTCCGGACTCCGGGATCGCGCCGCTTTCCGAAGGCGGCCGTCCGCGTGCCGCATCGGCCCGCGGCAGAAGGACCGTGTTGGCCCCGGGGCGTCCGCCCGCATGCGGCTGCGGCACCATCCCCAGCGGTCCCGCAAGAATGGCGGTCGTAAGCTCCTCGATCTGCGTCAGTTGCTCCGCCGCCTGGGCGAGCCACGCGGCATCGGCCAGCCGCGTCCTGAGCCGCAGGACCGCGCGTCGCGCCGCCGCCCAGTCCGCGCGGGAAACGGCCTCCGCCGCCGCGGCCACCTCCGCGAGCGCCCGCTCCCACTCGGACCGCTCCGGCAGGCTCCGGCCCACATCGCCGAGCTGGCCGAACAGGTCGGCGGCGGTGTCGAGCCGTCCGACCGTCGCCGCCTCTCGAATCTGTTCCAGTACCCCTCGTGTGATCTGCGCTTCCAGGTCCAGCAGTGCCGGGGCCTTCGGGTCGGCCGCACGTGCCCGCTCCAGGGCGCGACACGCCGGTCCGAACCGGCCTGCCTGAAGCAGCCGCTGCGTCTCCGCCAGCAGCCGCTCGGCCGTACGCTCGCGCTCTTCGACTTCGCGTTGGAGCCGCTGTACCTGGGTGTCGGCGGCGTCCAGGTCCGCCAGCATGTCGCGGCCCGCCGTAAGCGAGCCCGCCTCGATCCGTTCGCGAGCCGCCTCGACCTGCCGCCGATGCTCCCGCTCGTCCTTCTGTCGGTGGTCCGCCACGCCCCGGATCCAGTTACGCAGGGCCGCCACCTGTTCCGGCCTGGCACCGGCCGCCGCAGCGCGGTCCAGATCGAGCATCGCCTCGGCGTAACGCCCGGCTTCCTCGTGCGCCCGTACACGGTCCAGAAGGCCCTGGGCCAGCCGCTCGCGCAGGTTCGCCGCTCGAGGATCCTCGCGCAGATCCGTCGCCGCCAGCAGCGCACAGGCTTCGTCGAGGCGGCCCGCTTCCACGGCCTGCTCGGCTGCCTTGAGTCTGGCTGAGACCGATGGACCCGGCATCGTCAGAACCTCCGAGGCACCCTCGTGAAGTCGAAACGCAACGGAAGGCTTGCATTCATTCTATCGACTCGGACTACGGATCACGAATCGCGGGCCGCCGGCCAAGGCAGCCCCTGTGTTGGACTTGCCCCCCGCCCGCTGAATATTCGCCGCCATGACCCTGCGGCACACCCGGCCGGACAATTCCCGACACGGCCCGGCGGAGGCCGGACCCGAACGCCGAGTTGGCCGGGCAGGCGGCGGCCCCGGTACAATCCCTGTGGCGGGGAGGCCCGCAGGCGGAGTTCGAGGTCGGGCATGTCTACGGATCCACGTGAGGTTACCAGCCTTCGGATCGAGAAGCCGCTGCGATGCGGCAACTGCGGCTACAGCCTTTACACCTTGCCGATGGTGGGCCGTTGCCCGGAGTGCGGCAACCGCTACAACGCCGCCGGCCGCCGACTGCACGGGATCTTCCAGCCGCAGTACAACGTCTTCCCGCGTGGGGACGTCTGTACGGCCGTCTTCAGCGGGACGATCGCTGCCGTTCTTCTTGGAATGCTCGCGATGCGACGACCGTTCAGCGCGGCCCTTGCGATCTGCGCCGGCCCGTTTGTGGTAATGACCGCGATTGCCGGTTCGATCGCCTGGCGGAACGTCTGCCGCTACCTGCGTTTTCGCAGCATCCAACGCGATGCCGACCGCGGGAACGGGTAACACGCCGCTGCCCGCCTGTGCACGCCGCTGGCGCGCCCGAAGCACTGAATCCGAGACGCCGCCGGCGGCAGCGCGTGATCGCTCCGGGAGCTGCGCTATCGGTGGCGCACCCATCGGGCGAGTTCGGTCAGCTTGGGCGGCTTGCCGTACATCAGCAGGCCGACCCGAAACACCCGCCCGGCGGCCCACATGGCGATCAGCACCCACGCCGCCAGCCACAGGGGCACCAGCACCTGTTGCCACAGGGGTATTGCCGCCTCGCCGGATGTAAGCCGCAGCACCATGATGAAGGGGGTCATAGGCGGCACGAGCGACAAGATGACGGCCAGCGTCGCGTTCGGCTGATGGACGACCTGCATCCAGAACATCAGCGGGATGATGAGCAGGAAGGTCAGCGGCGCCATCAGGGGTTGCGCTTCCTTGAGCGTGTTGCACGCGGAGCCCACCGCCGCGAGGATCGAGGAGATCAGCAGGTAGCCCAGGACGTAGTACAGGAGGAACTCGCCCAGGTGGCCGATCCGGACGAGGTACTGTACGTGCCGGACCGTCGCCGCCGCATAGCCGACGGTCGACCACAGCACCACCAGCGTGAGGCCCACGCCCGCCATCCCGAGGATCTTGCCCGCCATCAGCTCGAAGGGGCTCAGTGCCGACAGCAGCACCTCCACCACGCGGGAGCTCTTCTCCTCGATTACGCTGGTCAGCAGGCCCTGGCTCACTCCGAAGACGCTCATGAACAGCAGGAACACAAAGACGAACGGGGCCATCATGTTCGCCATGGTCTCGGCGGCCTGCTGCTGCCGTCCGCGAATACCGTGTTGATCGACCGGCACCGGCCGGCTCAAGGCCGCGATGCGCTCCGCGTCGATGCCGGCATCCGCGAACCGGATCCGTTTGACGGCCTCGTTGAGCAGTTGGAGGAGGCTGCGCGGGTCGTCGTTCATGCCGGCGTCGCGGACACGAAGCGTGCAGGTGCCCTTGCCGGCGATTACCTCCGCGGGTACCTCCAGCACGCCGAAGAGTGAGCCGTCCAGCACGCGCTGTTCGAGCTCCTGCCGCCGGCGGTCCGCGTCGGCGGATGGGCGCACCGCCTCCAGCTCGATCTGCCGCCGGCCGTCCCTGAGTTCGGCGGCGAGCCGGAGCATCTCGACGGCCACGCGGCCGGTGTGATCCACGACCGCCACGCGGATCGGACCCGCGCGGCGGGCTGCCCGCACCGTCATGCGAGCGGAGAGAAAGACCATGCCGACGATGATCGCCGGCATGAGCAGTACGCCGAAAAGAAACGCCTTGGTCTTGATCGTCTCGATGTATTCGCGCCGCGCGACCGCCGCGAGTTTACGAATGCTCATGTCCGCCCCCCGGATTCGGCCGCCGTCGGGGTCTCGTCGGCCTCCTCGCCCGCCTTGGCCAGGAACACCTCGTGCAGTGTGGGGCGCTTCACCTCGAACCGCAGGATGCGGCAGCGGCCCACGAGGGCGGCGAGCAGGTCCTGGGGGTCCGCTCCCGGCACAAGCCGGATCTCGTGGTGCCGGTCCTTCTTCTCCACCGATTGCACGGGCGGCAGGCCGCTCAGGTCCGGCAGGGCCTCCTGCGTCTCCAGGATGATGGTGCGCGAGTCGGCGCCGCGAAGCACCTCGCGCAGCGGCCCGTCGAGGACCTTGCGGCCCCGGTGAATGAGCAGGACCGATTCGCACAGGCGCTGCGCCTGCTCCATCATGTGCGTGGACAGGAGGATCGTCCGGCCCTCGTCCCGCATGGCCAGAATCCGCTTCGAAAGCACCTCGAGGTTGATGGGGTCCAGCCCGCTGAACGGCTCGTCGAGGATCAGCAGATCCGGGTCGGCGATCGTGGCGGTGAGGAACTGAAGCTTCTGCTGCATGCCCTTGGACAGCTCATCCACGCGGCGGGCCTCGCACTCGCCGAGGCCCACCTCACGCAGCCGTTCGCCGATAACCCGACGCAGCCGCCGCCGTGGCACGCCCTTGATCTTGCCGAAAAACGCCAGCGTGTCGTCCACCCGCATCTTGCGGTACAGGCCGCGCTCCTCGGGCAGGTATCCCACGCGATCCTTGATCCGCCGGAGCACCGTTTCCCCGAGCACCTCGATCCGCCCCCGGTCGGGCGCGATGATGTCCATCAGCATGCGGATGGCCGTCGTCTTGCCGGCACCGTTGGGCCCCAGCACGCCGTAGATGCACCCCGTGGGAATGCGGAGGTCCAGATCCTGCACGGCCCGCACGGAGCCAAAGGACTTGCACACCTGTTCCACGCGTATCGCAGTGCCATTCGTCACGGCAACATCCCGGTACCGGCGGGCCTCCCGCAGCCGTTCTCCGGCCGCCGGCGCTTCAATCTACACGAAACCATACCCCGTAGCGAGCCGCCCGGGCTCCGACAGGGCTGCACCGACGGGCCGATCGGTGGCCGGCCCCGGCGGTCGGGTTCCGGAGATCGGGGCCTGGCAATCGGACTCGGGGGAGTCTTCCCGCGGTGGCGTATCGCCGGCGCTTTCGGTGCTCGCGGCACCCGGTACGGAATGCCGGCGCTTTGACGCCGCCAGTGCCGGGCTTCTAGAATCATATGGGTTGCGGCATCACGCGAGGCTCCCCCGTATGCACCGGCTTTTCGGCATCCTGGCGACGTCTCTATGGCTCGTGGCGATGAGCGAGCTGGTGATTCACGAGGTCTGGCCGCGCTGGACCGCGCAGGATCCGCCGAAGGTCGTCGATCGCGCCCGCAACGAGCGATCCCGCCGGACGCAGAGCGCGATCTACGATCCGCACCAGCGCCTGGTGGGTCGGGCGTGGTCGCGCCTTCAGCCGACGGGCGATCAGTTTCACCTCGAAACCACGATCGTGCTGACTGAGTTGGCTTCGCTGCCGCCCATACGGATCGAAACGGCGTTCACGCTGACCGGCAACGGGACGGTGGATGACTTCGATCTGGACCTGATCGGCGTGCAGGGCCCCGACGGCAAGCCGGTCAAGATCGAGATGCGCGGGGAGAGCTACGGGCGGTACATCCCCTGCACCCTGCAGGTGGGGGTGTTTCGCCGCACGTTCAAGCTCGAGTCCGCCGCGAGCCGGATCATGGGCGACGCGATCCGCCCCTTCGACGTGCTCCGCGACCTGAAGGTCGGCCAGTCCTGGCGGATGCAGGTGCTGGACCCCATCTCCGCCGTATTCAATCAGCGCGCGACGGTCAACTCCGTCGTGGCGCGGGTCGAACGGAAGGAGACGATCACGCACGACGGCCGCCCCGTGGAGTGCTTCCTGGTCGTCGCGGGCCGCGCCCGCGCCTGGGTGGCCCCCGACGGCCGCGCCCTCGTGCAGGAGGCCGACGTGCCCGGGATCGGGCGGCTCACCATCCGCGACGAGCCGTATGACGAGGACCAGTGGCATGAGGCGCGAAGCCGCGTCGTCGAGTGAGGAGATACCCCGTATCGGAGGGTAGCGCACGCCGTGGAGGCCATCCGGATCGATCATGTGACGAAGCGCTTCGGCGAGACCCTGGCGGTGAACGATCTCACGCTGAGCGTTGAGCCGGGCGAATTGTTCGCCTTCCTGGGCCCCAACGGCGCGGGCAAGACGACCACCATCAAGATGATCGCCGGGCTCCTGACCCCGGACGCCGGCCGGATCGAGGTGTGCGGCTATCCCATGGGCCGCGACGGGCAACTGGCCAAGGCGCAGCTTGCGTATGTGCCCGACCTGCCGTTTCTTTACGACAAGCTCACGGGCCGCGAGTTCATCGAGTTCGTGGGGGCGATGTACGGCTTGGCTCCGGCCGAGATTGCGGCCCGGCGGGAGCGACTGGCCCGCCGGCTCGGCATGGGAGGCTTCCTCGACCAGCTCACGGAGACGTACTCGCACGGGATGAAGCAGAAGACGGTCCTGGCATCGGCCCTTCTCCATGAACCGAAGGTGCTCGTGATCGACGAGCCGATGGTCGGACTCGATCCGAGAACCGTTCGCACGGTCAAGGATCTGTTTCTGGAGCTGAAGGCCGCCGGAGCGGCGGTCTTCATGAGCACGCATACGCTGGAGGTGGCCGAGGCCGTTGCGGACCGCATCGGTATCATTCATCATGGGCGCCTGGTGGCCCACGGTACACTCGGGGAGATCCGGGCCGAGGCGACGCGGAGCGGCACGCTCGAGGAGATCTTCCTCGCCGTGACCGCCGACCCGGAGGACGCCCAGGCGGAGACGATACCGACGTGAAGGCCGGACCGCTGCCGCTTTCGGTCCGGGAGTTCGGTTCGTCTTCAGTCGCGCAGCCCGGCGTTCGAGCGCAGCCGAACATGGGGGGGCGTCTGGCCCGCTTTCGGAGTGTTTGCGGGCCGCGAGGATTTCGGGGAATAACAGTCGGCCACCCGGCGATGAATTGCCGGGGCACTGTCGAATGTCCCTTCGGGACACGGCCAAGCGAGGAACGAGCGACACATGGCCAGATCCGATCCGCAGACGGAGCTTACGTTCGAGCAGGCCCTTGCAAAGCTGGAGGCCATCGTGCAGTCGATCGAGCAGGGCAAGATCGGCCTGCAGGAGTCGATTCAGCAATATGAGGAGGGGATGAAGCTCATCCGGAAGTGCCGCTCGATCCTCACCGAGGCCGAACAGAAGATCCAGAAGCTTCAACTCGCCGCGGGCGGAGAGCTGACCGCCGAGCCGTTTGCCCCCGGGGCGGACGCGGCCGACGAAACGACGGATTCCCGATAACTCCGCAGTTCGCCCGCCCGATGCCGGTGCGCCGGCCTCCGCCGGGGCGCCGAACCTGTTTCGGGCCGCTTCTCTCGGCTTTCGCCGTCGCTTCATCGCGGTTGCCTCTGATCGTACGGGCGGTTATACTGATGGATTCTGCAATGGGTTGATCAGACGGGTGTCCGGACGAGCGATCATGATCGCCATGCGTGACGGCGACATTTCCGTGGCGATGGAGGCGTGGCGGTGCCGCTTCGGCCCGTACTTCGAGGCGGTGCTGGCCGGCGAGGGTGCGTGCTGCCCCGAACTTGTCGAAGCCGTGCGGTACGCGGCCCTGGCCCCGGGCAAGCGGATTCGTCCGTTTCTGGTCGGCGCCGGCTGCGAATTGTGCGGCGGGACGATCGAGCAGGGCCTCCCGGTGGCGGCGGCGATGGAATGCGTTCACGCCTTCTCCCTCGTGCATGACGATCTTCCGGCGATGGATGATGACGACCTGCGCCGCGGACGGCCGACGTGTCACAAGGTCTTCGGGGAGGCCCTGGCCATCCTGGCCGGCGACGCCCTGCTGACGCTTGCATTCGAGATCCTTGTTACCCGGACGGAGGCGTCGGCCGATCGGGCCGCGCTGGTGTACGAGCTTGCCCGGGCGGCCGGGTGGGCCGGCATGATCGGCGGGCAGGCGGCCGATATCCTCGGCGAGTCGCTCGCGCCGTCGCTGGACCGCGTGCGGTTGATTCACGACCACAAGACCGCCGCCCTGATTGCGGCCTCGTGCCGCATGGGGGCGATCGCCGCGGGCGCAGGGCCGGCGCTGGTGGATGCGCTGGGTACGTACGGGCGCCACCTCGGCCGGGCCTTTCAGATCGTCGATGACGTTCTGGATGTCACGGCCACGGCGGAGGAACTCGGCAAGGCGACGACCAAGGATGCGGAGGCGGGCAAACAATCGTATTGCCGGGTCGTAGGAGTCTCAGCGAGCCGCCAGGCCGCGCAGGAGGAGATCCGGCTGGCGGAGGCGGCTTTGGAGCCGTTCGGCGAGCGGGCCGATAACCTGCGTGAGCTGGCCCGTTTCGTGCTGCATCGTCGGACGTGAGGCGAGGGCGGCCCTTCGCGGGTGGGTTCAAATCAAGCTATGGCAATCCTGGATGGCATCGACAGCCCGGCGGACCTTCGCAAGCTCTCCATGGACGAGCTGATCCAGCTCGCGGCGGAGATCCGACAGCGGATCGTCGAAGTGGTCGGCCGGAACGGCGGGCATCTGGCGAGCAATCTCGGCGTCACCGAAATCACGATCGCTCTGCACTACTGCTTCGACTTCCGCCGGGACCGCCTTCTGTGGGATGTCGGCCATCAGTGCTATCCGCACAAGCTTCTCACGGGACGCAACCGTCGGTTTGACACGCTTCGGCGGGCGGGCGGCATCAGCGGCTTTCCCGAAACGAGCGAAAGCGAGTACGACCTGTTCCGGGTCGGCCACGCGGGCACGGCCATCGCAACGGCGGTCGGCCTGGCGCAAGGCGATCAGGCGCTCCATCGCGACGCGCGGATCGTTGCTCTGGTCGGCGACGCGAGCATCGTGAACGGCCTCTCCTTCGAGGGGCTGAATCAGGCGGGTCTGCTCAAGAGGCAGTTCCTCGTCATCCTGAACGACAATCAGTGGGGCATCGCGCCGACGCAGGGAAGCTTCGCCGCGCACCTCGCCCGCTTCCGCGCGAGCCGGGTCTACGAGGAAGTCAAGGAGAAGCTCACGCGCTATCTCGGCCGCCTGCCCGTCGTCGGCAAGCCGATGGTCGGCGCCTTCGATCACCTGCGGCAGGCGATCAAGGCGACGGTGTCGCCGCACCAGATCTTCGAGCAGATGGGCTTTATCTACGCCGGCCCGATCGATGGCCACGACCTGCCCTGCCTGATCGGCCTGCTCAGCTACCTCAAGGACGTACAGCATCCCATCCTCCTGCACATTCACACCGACAAGGGCAAGGGGTGCGACTTTGCCTCCGCCGAGCCGGGGCGCTTCCACTCGCCGACGCCCTTCACCGTCGAGGACGGCAAGGTCACGATCCTCAAAGGCCGCGGCAAGAGCTGGACGGCCGCCTTCGCCGACGCCCTCATCGAGGTCGCCCGCTCCGATGATCGCGTGCACGCCCTTACCGCCGCCATGCCCGACGGCACCGGGCTCGACAAGTTCGCCAAGGTCTTCCCCGGCCGCTGCTGGGACGTCGGCATCGCCGAGAGCTGCGCCGTGGATGTCGCCGCCGGCATGTGCAAGGCCGGCCTGCGGCCCGTCGTTGCCATCTACTCGACGTTCCTCCAGCGGGCCTTCGACCAGATCTTTCAGGAAGTCGTGCTCCAGGGGCTGCCCATCGTCTTCTGCATCGACCGCGCGGGTCTCGTCGGCGGCGACGGGGCCGTGCATCACGGCTTCCTCGATATCGCTTTTCTCCGCGGCTTTCCGGGCATGGTCCTGATGGCCCCGGCGGACGAGGCCGAACTGCTCGCGGCGCTCAAGCTGGCAATGCAGCTCGACGGCCCCAGCGCGATCCGGTATCCGCGCGATGACGTGCCCGAGCCGCTCGGGCCGCCGCCGCCGTTCGTGCCGGGCCGCTCGCGGACGGTCCGTGACGGCAGCGACGCGATCATCCTGGCCTACGGCTCGACGGTCAGCCACGCCCTCGATGCCGCCGAACTCCTTGCGGCCGACGACGTCGGCGTCCGCGTGATCAATGCGCGGTTCGCCAAGCCGATCGACGAACAGATGCTCGTCGAGTCGCTCACCGCCGGCGTCCCGGTGATTACGGTGGAGGACCACTGCGTGACGGGCGGGTTCGGCTCGGCCGTGCTCGAAGCGGCGCAGGAACTGCGGCTGCCCACCGGGCATCTGGTGCGACTGGGGCTGCCGGCCGACCGCTTCGTACCCCACGGATCGCGTGCCGGCCAGCTCGCCGAGTGCCGCATCGACGCCGCCGGCATCGCCGCCGTCGTGCAGGAACAGCTTCACGGCGCTCCGAATCGGCCGCGCCTTCGCCGCGCGGACGGAATTGCCGCTCCGCGCCCGGCCGGGCGGGCGTAACGCCTGCTCGACTCAATACGATTCCGTCGGAGAATCCGCGCCCGGGGCGCCCGCAACCTCGCGGCGCGCCCCCGCGAACCGATTCCTCCGGCCGTCCGTTTTCAGTCGTAACCGTAGGGCGAGAAATCCATCGGCGTCACCGTCGGCTCATGGATCTCCGTGCCGGACCAACTGCCCGGCAGGCACCAGTTGTAGCCGTCGGCACCGATGCAATCATCGCTGTAGTAGCCCCCTCCGCAGCCGTCCTGGAGCAGCAGCCCCCCCGACGCCAGGGACAGCAGACCGGCAAGCAGATTGCGGCCGATTCTCCTCCACATCAGCAGTTCCTCCGACACCGCAGGGAATCGGGCTGTCGTCCTCGGGGTTTCGCTTCGGCGGGAACCGCTCCCGCCGCGTTCAGAGCGGGTTCGTGCGGCCGCCCACGGCCGCTTGCCCGACAGGTGCGGCGAAGTCGTAGTATACCATGCGACACTGTGGATTCAAAACCACCGAAAAAGCACCGCCTCCAGGCTCGATACCCGCGGGTATCGGGGGCCGGGATCGTCGCCTTGTTGTTTCAGCGCGCCCGTTCATAATGGAGCGAGTGTTGAGCTACGCGACGATCCGGACCGATTGGGGGTTTGCCGTTATCGTTTACTCCGATCGGGGTTTGTGCGGGGTGCTCTTGCCCGAGCCGAGCGAGGATGCCGTGCGCAGGCGGATCCGGCGCGATTGGCCGGAAGCCGTGCACGACCCTTCGATCGCGCCGTCGCTTCAGCGCCGGATTCGCGAGTACTTCGCCGGCAGGCCGGTTGCGTTCGATTGCCCCGTCGATCTCCGCGGCATGACGCCGTTCCAGCGGCGGGTACTCCGAGCATGCCGTCGGATTCGATACGGCGAGGTGACCACCTACGGAAGCCTGGCGCGGAGGGTCGGACGGCCGCGTGCCGCCCGCGCGATCGGTGCCGCCCTCGCGCGGAACCCGGTGCCGCTGGTCGTGCCCTGTCACCGCGTGATCGCGGTCGGAGGCGGGCTCTGCGGGTTCTCGGCGCCGGGCGGTGTGGACATGAAACGGCGGATGCTGGAGCATGAAGCAACGGCCGCGCGGACGAAAGCCGGGGCTGCCGGGAGAAAGGGGCCGCGAGCCGCGCGGCATCGTGCGCAGGGGCGTCGGGGGCGGGAGCGTCCGGCGTGTACGAGGGCGGCGTACGCACGATCGAGGAAGGTATGAATCCGTATCTCGCCCGAGTGATCGAGTTGCTTGTCGTAGTCCCGGCCCTGATCCTGGCGGCGCCGTTCATGCTTGTCATTGCGGTCCTGATTCGGGCGACTTCGGCGGGTCCGGTGATCTTCCGGCAGGAGCGCGTGGGTCTGCACGGCCGGCGGTTCACGCTCTACAAGTTCCGCACCATGCGGGTCGATGCCGATCCGTATGGTTTCTCGCCGCAGGACCGCCGCGACCCGCGCCTGACACCCATCGGCCGGTGGCTCCGTGAGACGAGCCTCGACGAGCTGCCGCAGTTGCTCAACGTTCTCAAGGGCGACATGACGCTCGTCGGCCCGCGGCCGCTTCTGGGCTGGCAGTACGAGCGGTGGACCGAGCGCCAGCGGCATCGCTGCGATGTCAAGCCCGGCCTGACCGGCTGGGCACAGATTCGCGGCCGTGGCAACCTCAGTCACGACGAGAAGATCGAACTGGACCTGTGGTATGTCGCGAACCGCAGTTTCGCGCTGGACATGAAGATCATTCTGCTGACGCTCGTGCAGGTATTCCGGCGGAAGGCGATCTACGAGACGGATTACCACGGTCGGCGGGCGACGGGATCGCAGGAATCCTCCGCCGGCGGAGCGAACGATCGTGCCGATTGACCGTACGGTGCGGGATGCGCAGCTCGCCGCGCTCGTCGCGTTCATGCGACGCGAGATCACCAGCGGCGAGTTCGACCGCCGCATCTGGCCGTCGCGGAGCGAAGATCGCAGCGCCGGCCGCGTGTACTGGATGCTGTGGACCGGCTACGATGACTTCGTTGACCACACCATCCACGCGTGCGCCGACCGGTGGAACAGGTTCCGTCGTCTGGCCGCGTTTCTGAAAACCGACCTCGAACTGGAGACTGTGAGACGACGCGTGTGGTCGCGGCGCCAACTATATGCCCTCGTGGGGCTGCTGGTGCTCGCGGCCGGGCTGTTGGCGTCGCGCCGGGCAGGCTCATGGCTTCCGCTTGTCGCCGCCTGGGCGGGCACGGCCGCGGTCTGGACCACGTGGCGCCCGGTGAGGGCGATTCCGGCCGAAGTCGCGGCCTTGTGGCGTTTCTCGCCGTTTCGCGACGAAGCCCAGTGGCAGCGCTATGAGCCGCTGCTGAGTCAGATTGACCTTCCGCCGTACGATCCGCGGGTCCACCATCAGCCGGTCGGCGACCCCGACCGCCGGCGGCGCGTGGTGTGGGCGTCCCGCCTGGTGGGCGGGCTGATGATTCCTCTTGTTCTGCTTGTGCATCTGGTCCCCACGACGTATGTGTTCTGTGTGGCGCGGTCGGAGGCGGATTCGTGTGCGCCGAGCAGAGAATCGCAGGCGCAGGCCGACGCGCCGGGCGAGGCGAAACGCCTGTCATGAGCGATGCGAAAGACCCCGTTGCGTCCGCGACGGTCACGCAATCCGCCGCCGGCATCATCGCGGAAGAGGGCTTCGTTCCGCGCTGCCCGCACTGCGACTACATCCTCATCGGTCTGACCGTGGAGCGTTGCCCGGAGTGCGGGCGGCGATTCAGCCTCGCGCAACTGCGGGCGATGCATCTGCGCCGCAGGCCGACGCCGTGGGAGGACCCCGCGTATCAAGGCGGATTCGCCCGCCGCTGCGTCGCCACGTGGCGGCGGATGCTTCGTCCGCCGTTCTTCCTCTTCCTGGCACGCCCGAGGAGCGCAAGTCGCGCGATCCGTTTTGCGGCCGCGACGCTGCTGCTCGTCTGCGTATGCTGGACGGGTGTGGCGCTGGTCGAGTGGGCCTGGTTTGCGAGCGGGCGGCGGGGGTCCTACGTCATTCTCTACGACTTCTTTGGCATGACCACCGGGCGAACCGGGACGTCCTTCGGAGGCCCCCGGGCCTACGCCCTCGGCCCGGCGGACCGGATTGCGATCGTCGGCCTGGCGGCCAGCGGCCTGGTGTACGTGCTGATGACGTACCTGTTTCTGGTACTCCTGTTGCGCGGGGGGCTGGCGCTGCTCGGCACGGCCTCCCCGGTCGCGCGGAACAGGGCGGTCGTCAAGCAGATCGTCGCCTATCTCTCCTGCTGGTATCTGGCCGGCCTGGCGATCGTTGCCCTGGGCATCCTGGCGAGGGTGCCGCTACGCGAGCTGCTGCCGCTGCTCTGGGTCCCGCCGGACTTCGTGTTCATCGTGATCGGTCTGGCGGAGTTGATGCTGCTGACAGTCTGGTGCTGCCACGCCGACGCTGCGGTCCGCGACGGCCTGGACGGCAAGTCCAGACTGTTCGGCCCGATTCTTATCCTGATCATCCTCCCTGTTTCGCTCATGCTGGGCGGCACTCTTGCGTGGGCGCTCGTATGGGGGCTGGCGGGGCGGCTGTGATCCGCAGGCGGGCCGGCTGCCGCTCCGCCATGCGCGCGTGCCCGGCGGCCGCCCGGATGGCCCGTCGGGAAGAGATGCCCGCCCGGCCGAACCGGCCGGCCTCTCAGAAGAACGGAAGCCCGACGTAGAAGCTGAAGATCTGTTCCTGGTCGTCCGAGTTCTTCAGGACCGGGAAGCCGAGATCGAACTCCATCGGGACGGTGCCGAAGAACGGCAGCGTGAGCCGGACGCCGACGCCCACCGACATTCGCCACGTTCGAATCGAGATCTCCCGCTCGACCGTGCCCATGTCCAGAAAGGCCACGCCCTGGATCACCTTCTCGTACAGCGGAACGACATACTCGCCCCCGGACAGCAGCATGAAGTCTCCGCCGACCTTGTCGTTGCGGATGCCCTGCCGCGGGCTGATTCCACGGAACCGGAACCCCCGGAACGAGCCGATGCCGCCGGCGTAGAAGCGTTCGAACACCGGCGTGTTGCCGAACATGTAGCCGGCGTTCATCCTCGCGCTCAGGACGCTCTTGCGGTCGTACTCGTCGGCGGTGACGGTCCAGTGCTGCACGTACGAGGCGGTCACTTTCGAGTAGGTGAAATCGCCGCCCATCAGCCCGGCCTGTTCCCACCCGAGCTTGAAGCGGTGGCCCTTCGTGGGGGTAAAGACGCTGTCGGTCGTGTCGTGGATCAGGGCGGGCTCGATGCTGCTGAGATAGTTGCCGCCCTCCACGTCCCGGATGTCCTTGGCGGAGAGGAACTTCACGTGGTCGATACCGACCCACTCGGTCCGGAAGCCCAGCATGCCGGTCCAGCCCTTGAGGAGGCCCGACTCGAAGCGGTGATCGAAGCCCCATGTCAGGCCGAGCCGCTGCTCGTCGTAGGGGCCGCGGTCGCGCTCGAAGTAGTAGGCGCTCGTGCTCAGGCCGATCGGCTGGTCCATCAGGTACGGTTCGCGGAAGTCGATGCGGAACCGCTGCACCTCCGTGCCCGGTTCGAGCTGGATGCGGGCGGTCTGTCCGGCGCCGCGGAAGGCCTTGCCCTTGAAGAACTCGGTCGCGTTTCGCGGGAAGTCGAACAGATCGAAGTTCGTGTTCTCCAGCACGATGTTGCCCGCGAGGCCCGAGTCGCTGCTGACGCCCGCGCCCACGATGAAGTTCACGGTCCTGGGGCTTTCCGTCACCTGCACGAGGGCGTCGCGGACGTCCGGGGCGTTGCCGACGGGAGTGATCGTCGCTTCCGTGAAGAGCTGCGTGTCCTTGAGACGCTTCTCCGCATCGCGGACTTTCGTCGTGTCGTACAACTCGCCCGGATAGAAGCGCAGCTCGCGGCGGACGACCTTGTCCTGCGTCTGGGCGTTGCCGTGGATCTCGATGCGGCCCATGGCGAACTGGCCGTCCTCGGTGATCGGCAACGTGATGACGACCTGCCCGGGCTCCTCGGCGAAGACCCGCGAGGGCACCACGCTCGCGTAGATGTAGCCCTGCCGGCCGTACTCCGTCTCGATCGTCTGGACGTCGTCCTTGAGCTTGAACGCGTCGAAGTAGTCGCCGGCGTGGAGTTTGAGCTTCGCCAGAAGGTCCGCCGTCGAAAAGACCGTGTTGCCGGTGATGCGGATCTCCTTGATCGTGTAGCGGGTTCCCTCGTTGATCACGAACACCAGCCGCATGTTCTCGCGGGCCTCGTCGAGGAACTCCGGCCGGTACGAGACCTCCGCCTCCAGGAACCCGTGCTCGCGGTAGAAGGTCTGGATGTTCTCCGCATCGCGCTGCGCCTTGTCCGCGTCGAACTCGCCCGTGCGGAAGATCCAGATATACGTCTTCGTGCTGACGAGCCGCAGGAGCTCCGAGGGCTTGTAGGCGGCGTTGCCCTCGAAGGCGATCCGGCGGACGCGCACGCGGGGACCCTCGACGATGTCGTACACGACGCGCTGCTCGGTCTTGAGGGCTTCCTCCTCGACCGTGACCTCGGCGTAGGCGTAGCCCGCGTCGCGGTACTTGCGCTCGATCGTGTCGCGGCCCTGGTTGATCTGGAAGCGGTCTACGGGGTCGCCGATGCCGAAGTCGAGGTCCTTGAGGAGGTCTTTCGTGGCGAACTTGACGTTGCCCCGGATTTCGATGGCGGCCACGACGGGTTTCTCGCGCAGGGCCAGGGTGACGATCACCTCGCCGTCGGCCGGCTCCGGCGTCGCGCGTACATCCAGAAAGCGCCCCGTCCGCAGGAGCCGCCCGACGTCTTCGGACATCTGTTTCGCGGAATACGGCTGCCCCGCGGCGGTGCGAAGCTGGTTGCGGACATACCCCTCGTCGATGCGTTCAAGCCCCTGGATGCGGATCTCGCGAATGATGCGGCCGTCCATCGGTCCTGCCGGTGCCGTCGCGGCCGTCTGCGCCCGGCTGGCGGCCAGTAGTCCCAGAACGCCGGTCACGCTTGCGCACATTGCCAAGAGGCGTCGTGCCATGGTCTGTCTCCACCGGGAATGGTGTCGTGAGTGGTTCGCCCGGACCGCGCGCCACCGGCCGGAAGAAACCGCGCTATGCGGCCGGCATCATACGCGGCCCGTCGCGCAGGTCAAGCGCCGGTTGCGCTGCGGCCCGTCCGACTTCCTCGTGCGCTGCCGGAGCGGAGCGATTCTCCACAGGCCGCCCGACGGAGGCGGCGCGTTTCGCGGTGCGGCCGCAGGGTGTCAGACGGCGACTTTTATCACCACGACCCGGCGGATCTCGCCCTCGCCGGCCAGAGGAGCATGGGCGTCCGTCGGAAAGAAGATGGCAAACCGCCGGGGCGGCAGCGGGAGCCAGATGTCGGGCCGGTTGCGAAACAAGACCACGTCCGTCTTCGGGTCGTACGGGGTGGCGATGTCCGTGCAGCGGTCCAGCGACTGCCAGCCGACGATCTCGTCGCCGTCGACCATGAATCGGATGTCGATGTACTTGCGGTGCGCCTCGAGCTTCGCATTGTTGCGGCCTGCCTGCGAGCCGCCCCCGAGTATCGCGAACACGCGGTCGTCGTCGATTGCGTGACGGCCGTCGGGCAGGGCGGCGAGGTCCGCCCGCCTCAGGAACGCGAACGCCGCCTGAAAGCGAGGGTGCAGCGATTCATACCGTTGTGCGTTGTCGAACAGATCGAAAACCATCCTTACTCCTTGTCCGGGGCTTGAAGCCGAGAGCCTTCCGGGGCGGTCCGCTCGCCGGGTGCGACCCCGCCGTGCCTGCGGGCGGCTCGTGATGCCGGGGTCCGTTCCCACGCCGGCCGTAATCCGGCCACGGGCATCTCCGCGGCCAGGAGCTCGTTTCGCTGCGTCTCCGTGACGTAGAGCGTCTTGTAGTCCTTGCCGCCGAAGCAGCAGTTCGTCGGGTTCTTGCCCGGGGTCTTGAACTGCTCGACGATCTTACCGCGCGGGTCGATCTTGACCACCATGCCCGCGCCGAACAGGGCCACGTAGAGGTTCCCCTCCTCGTCGAACGTCATGCCGTCCGGGCCGACCATCTCGCCGAGCGGGGCGAGGTCGCACCATTTCAGCGGCTCGCCCGGATTGCCGCGCACGCCAAGGGGAACCCGGTAGATTGCCTTATCCACGGTCGAGGCGACCAGGAGAGACCTGCCGAGAGGGTCCAGTTCGATCCCGTTCGGATAGCGCATCGACCCGACGATCCGGCTCAGCCTGCCGTTCGGGCTGAGCCGGTAGACGGCGCCTCTGTCGTACGCCTTGGGGTCGCCCTCGGGGTCGGTGAAGTAGATGGTGCCATCCGCCGCGATCGTCAGATCGTTCGGTCCGTTGAGCGGCTTGCCGTCGAACTGGTCGACAAGCGTTCGCACCGCGCCGCCCCTGTCGATTCGTGCGAGGCGCTTGAGCTTCGGATCGCAGACGATCAGCGCCCCCTCGGCGTCGAAGGCGAGGCCGTTGCAGCCGACCTCGCGGTACTTCACCCATTTGTCCTTCGCGTCGATACGGCAGACGGCCGGCGTGTTGCACGAGCTCAGATAGAGCTTGCCGTCCGGTCCCCAGACCGGCCCCTCGGGAAACTGGAACCCGGAGGCGACGATCATCCACGCGAAAACGGCCTTCATTACATCTGGCTCCCGTAATCGGATCCAGGGTTCGAGGTATACGCTTTGGGGTCTGCGGAGCGCACTTCTGATACCCTGTAATCCATACCGCGTCGTGAACCCCTGAGTCTCTGATCCGATGCCTCACACCCCCCGGCCCTCGATGCTATCCTCCAAGTTCCGCCAGTTTCCTGTCGATCAGCTCCCCGCAGACCTTCGGGTCGGCCTTGCCGGCCGAAAGCTTCATCACCTGGCCCATCAGGAAGCCGCGGGCCTGTTTCTGCTTCTTGGGGTTGGCCACGGCGTCCCGAACCGCCTTCTCGTTGGCGGCGAAGACCTCATCCACCCATGCCTGCATCCGGCCCACATCCTTCACCTGGATCAACCCCTCGCGCTCCGCGATCGCCTTCGCCGGATCGGGCGAGGCGAGCATCTTCTCCGCGATGGTCACGGCCGCGGTCGCGTTGATCGTGCCGTCGGCCGTGAGACGGGCGAGTTCCCCGATCCGCCTGGCATCCACGCCGAGGCCGGCGATCGTCGTCCCGCGCTCGTTGGCATACTTCGACCAGAAGCTGATGAACTGCCTGCCGAGCGTCTTCGCGTCGCCGCCGGCCCGGATCGCCTCTTCAAACAGGTCAGCCGTCGCCCGGTCGTTGACGATCGTCTCGGCGTCGGCCGGGGAGAGGCCGATCTGCTCCTGAAGGCGAAGCCGCCGCTGGATCGGCAACTCGGGGATCTCGGCGCGGTATCGCTCGATGTCCTGCTCGCTCAGCGTGACCGGCACGAGATCGGGATCGGGAAAGTAGCGGTAGTCGTGCGCCTCTTCCTTGCCGCGCTGATACTCGGTGATCTCGCGGGCGTCGTTCCAGCCGCGGTTTTCCTTGCCCGCCTTCTCGAGCGTGTAGTCCGGATTGGCGAGCCAGTCCTCGATCTGCCGGCGCAGCTCGTAGGCCACCGCGCCACGGACCGCGCGGAAGCTGTTGAGGTTCTTCACCTCGCAGATCGGCGTGCGGTACTCGCGGCCGTCGCGGCGGATGTGCAGGTTGATGTTCGGTTCGAAACGCATGTGGCCCTTCTGCATGTTCGCTTCGCTCACGCCGAGGTAGACGACGAGCTTCTGAAGCTCCGTGCAGAAGTCGTAGGCCTCGTCGGCCGAGGCGATATCCGGCTCCGTGACGATCTCCATCAGCGGCGTGCCGGCGCGGTTGAGGTCCACCTGCGTGATCGACGGTTTCTCGTGCAGGTTCTTGCCGGCGTCTTCTTCCAGGTGCACGCGGCGGATGCGGATGCGTTTTGTGCCGCGCTCCGTCGGCAGGTCGAAGTACCCGTTCGACGCGAACGGCAGATCGTACTGGCTGATCTGGTAGTTCTTCGGCAGGTCGGGGTAGTAATAGCTCTTGCGGTCCCACTTGGTGAACGTGGCGATCGTGCAGTTCAGCGCGAGCGCCGCGCGCACGGCGAAGTCGAACGCCTGCCGGTTCATGACCGGCAGGGCCCCGGGCAGCCCCAGGCACACGGGGCAGACGCGGCTGTTCGGCTCGGCGGCGAACTCGAGTGGACAGCCGCAGAAGAGCTTCGTCCGTGTCGCAAGCTGGACGTGGATCTCCAGCCCGATGATCGCCTTTGCGTGGAGATCGGTCAGGTTCATGGCGGCCGTCAGTATAGCCGAGGAGCAACGAATTGGCACGCGGGCGTGTCGAAAGGTGTCACGAACCCTTCACCGTCGAAAGTGACTTCTCCCAGGGAAACCGCGTCCATTCTGCAAGGTGTCTTCTCTCGCGAAAGGTTCCTGACACCTTTCCCCCTCACCTTTCGCCCCTGACACCTTCACCTTCCCGCGACCGCTTCTTTCACAAGTTCTCTCCCCGCAGAAACGCCCGGGCCAGGCGCTCCGCCATCTGCCTGTTCGCGAAGACCAGCGGGAGGAGGAATTGCAGGTCGGCGTTGGGCGGGCGGAGGTAGTCGGCCATCGTGGTTCGCCACTTCACGTCGAACTCTCGCAGCTCATCCTGGGGATGAGGGCGATCCAGCGCGCGGTGAATGATCTCGGCGGCGATCTCCGCCGACCACATCGCGGGATAGATGCCCTCGCATGTGGCCGACGCAACGAATCCGCCGGCGTCGCCGATGGCCAGCGAGCGCTTCCCGACGTGGCACTCGATTTCGAGGCAGTGTCCGACCGGCAGGGTGTGCGTCGAGGCGATCGCGGCGCTCGCCTCCCTCGGCAGTACCACTCCCTGAACATCGGTCAGCTTTCGCAGCAGCCCGTCGAGGTGTGCCCGTGCGGCGGCTTCGTCGGCGGCGAAGACCGTTGCCACCTCGCGGTCCGCGGCCGACCAGTATGTCGCCAGCGCCTTGCCGCCCTCGATGCCCAGTACGAAGTTCAGCGTTCCCGGAGCCAGACGCGACGTCTTGCCGGCCGGCCACTCCAGTTGAGCCGCGAAGCGTCGCGGCGCGGCGGGGCGCAACTGCAAACCGATGCTCTCCGCGGCCCGCGAGTATACGCCGTCCGCCAGCACGAGCAGATGGGCGGTCCGTGATGCGCCGTCGCTGCATTCGGCCGTAACCTGGTCCTCCTTCATGCGGAGCAGGGTCACGGCGGCGTGGGGCGTGAACGTCGCGCCCGACGCCACCGCGGCGGCGATCAGTGCGGCATTCCAGCCGTTGAGGTCGACGAAATACGCCCCGTGTTCCTCGCACGGCACCTCCTGATGCTTCGTCAGGTCGGCGGAATGAAACGCCACGGCCCGGACGGGCTGCACGCCGGCCTTCTTCGGCGAGATCTTCAACTTCTTGAGGATCCGCTCGGCCAGTCCGCTGACCCACCGCGGCATGGGCTTGCGGCCCTCGGTGGAGTCCCGGTCGAGCAGCACCACGCGGCGGTGCTCCGCGGCGAGCAGTCCGGCCACGGTGCTGCCGGCCGCGCCGGCACCGATGACAAGGACGTCGCTGCCGACGGGCGATCGGACTCTCGCCGGGCCGGCGCCGGTTTCCGCGCGATCGGGCGGTGCCCCGCCGGCTTGCCGTCCTGCGGGTTCACGCCCCGGAGAGGTTCGTGCTGGTCTCTTGCGTTGTGCCATGGCGTGAAGGTCGGTGCGGCGCCTCACGTGCGAAGGAGGCTACCTCAGATCAAGCTGTTTCCACAGTGCCTGTTCGGCCTGGCCGAACTGTTCCACGGAGTGCTGAAGGGCGTCGCGAATCGCCGTCAGCTCGCGGTCGTCGGCGCGAAGCGTCCCGTTCCGTGACTCCAGCAGGCCCTGGAGTCGCACGACGGCGTCGTCGAGCTGACGCGCGGCATCGGAGAACGAGCGGGCGGCGTCGAAGACTTTCATCTCCCGGGTCTCCTGCTCCGTGGGCTTGTACAGCAACCGCCAGGGGTTCCGCGCCACATCCTGAATCCCGGCCTTGAGGATGTCGCTCGTTTCCTTCAGGTTCAGGATCGTCTTGTCGATCAGGTCGCGGTTGGAAGCCATCACATTGCGGCCGGTGCCGGTGATCCGGTTGACGTCGTCCAGCGAGCGGTTGAGTCGCTCCACGGCGCGATGCACGTTCGCAATCAGGCTGGCCGCGTTTCGCACGTCGAGCTGCTCGGCGACGCGCGCGGCAATCCGTTCGTCGAGCGTCTGGGCCGTATTCCGGACGTGCCCGACGGCCTGCGCGATCGGCTGACGGTTTTCGGCAAGCATGGCCGTCGTGGTGGTCAGCGCCTGGTTCAGCGAATCCAGCGCCGCGTGCACCTTGCCGAGCGCGGCCTCCGGGCGTTTCGGGTCCACCTGCTCCCGGAGAGAACCGGTAGCCGTGTTGATGTTGTCGAGCACGGCCAGCAGCTTGCCGAGCAGGGCGTTGCGCTGATCGGGGTTGAGCTGCACGCTCAGGCTGCGCGTGACGTCGTTCAGATCGTCGAGCGATTTGTGGATCTTCGCGATGAGCGAGGCGGCGTTGCCGGCGTCGAGCTGGCCGCGGATCATCGAGATGAGGCTGTCGGTCTTCTTCGGGTCGAGTTGGTCGGCCAGCAGGGCGATCGAGGCGTTCAGGCCGGGGATCGCGCGGCCGTCGACCGGGTGGTCCGGGCTGACCGGCCGACCCACGCCGCGGTCGCGGATTTCCAGTCTGCTCACCTCGCCGAGAAGGGGCTCGCCGGGGACGATCCGACAGTCCTCCCGCAGGCCCACAATCGGGTCCACCTCGGCGGTGACGTACACGAACAGGCCCGCCGCTCCGCCCGGGACGGGCTCCTCCTGGAGCCGGATCGACCGGATCGTTCCCACGCTCTGACCGCCGCAGACGACCTCGCCGCCTTTCTTGAGCCGGGCCGTGATCTGGTCCGCCGGGAAACGCACGACGAACGTCTGGCCGCCCCCGCGGACGTTGCCGGCAATGAAGACAAGCACGCCGAAGAAGAGCACGACGAACGCGATCACTGTAAGACCCAGTTTGAACGTATTGGGTTGCTCGGGCATATCCGGCGCCTCAGCCTTCTGTGATGAGTTTCTCGAACTCGCTCAGCCCGTAGGCATCCGTGAGCGGGCCGTCGGCATTGCCGTGGAGAAACTGGTAGATCAGCCGCTCTTCGTCGTCGGCCAGGTCGGCGGGCCTTCGGTTCCGCAACGCGTCGAATTCGTCGCGCGTCCCGATCCGCAGCACGCGCCCCCGGTCGAGCATGACCATCCGGTCGGCGATCCGGAAGGCCGAGTCCATCTCGTGCGTCACCACGACGCTGGTCACGTGCAGCTTCCGGGAGAGGTCGATGATCAGGTTGTCGATGGCCGCCGACGTGACCGGATCCAGCCCGGCCGACGGCTCATCGTAAAAAAGAATCTCGGGGTCCAGCGCCGTCGCGCGGGCCAGGCCGGCGCGTTTCTTCTGCCCGCCGGAGAGCTGCGCGGGCATCTTGTCCCGGTGTTCGAGCAGGTGGACCTGCTGGAGCTTCAGCGTGACGACGATGTCGATGATGGACGGATCCACGTAGGAGTGCTCGCGGAGCGGCAGAGCGACGTTTTCCGCGACGGTCATCGAGTTGAACAGGGCGCCGCTCTGAAACAGGATCCCGAACTTCTTGCGGATGCGGTTCAGATCCTCGTCGGGCATCCCCACGATGTTCACCGGCTCGGGAGCGTCGCTGGTCCTGTAGAAAATGCCCCCTTCGTCCGGCGTGTACTCGCCGATGAGGCAATTCAGCAGCGTGCTCTTGCCGCAGCCGGAGCCGCCCATCACGACCAGGGTCTCGCCCCGGCGGATGTCCAGGTTCACGTCGTCGAGGACGCGAACCCGCACGCCGTCCTCGTTCACGAAGGACTTCACGAGGCCCCGTACCGAAATCACGATGTCCTCGTCGGCCAAGGGATACCCGTCACTCCGTCAGTCGGTTGCTCCGTGGGCCTGTCGCGGAAGAGCGGCCTGGGAGACGCAAGCCCGCCGGCCGGCAACCCTCCTACTCGCCCTCGCAGCGGCGGCACGGAGCGTCAGGGTTTCACCTTCTCCAGTCCGCGCCGGCAGCGGTAGTAAACCTCGGACTGCCGGTAGGCCGTGAACTGGGAGACCACCGTGCCAAACAGCGACTCCGCGCGGTCTTTCCGACCGTTGGCCAGATCGGTTCGCGCCCGCGCGTACAGTGCGTTCATCTGTTCGATGGACCCGGTCGGCGCGATCCCCGCCGCCGCCACATAAAGCTGCTCGGCACGGTTGAAATCGTAGAGCGTGCGGGCGTACAGGTCGCCTCCGAGCATGGCGGCCGCCCAGCGCAGGATCGGCGCGGCCTGAGCGTTGCCCGCGAGTTCTTCGAATGCGCCCGCCACCTTCGCCAGCTCCGCCCGATCGACGGCGCCCATGCCGCTGCGGGCCATCAGCACGGCGGCCGCCCGCTGAAACGCCTCGACAGGCTGCGCCGGCAGCCGGTCGGGCAGGCTGTCCGCCGGGGCCACATCGAAGACACGCACGAACTCCGCGGCGGCACGCCACTCCGCCTGGGCGCCGTAAATGAGCAGGCACCGCGATTGGCCCTGCACACCGACGGGAACGTACAGGCGGCTGAGCACGTCGCCCACGGCC
>CAZZFA010000087.1:0-24314 GCA_964653435.1 uncultured Planctomycetales bacterium
GTGGGTTTCGCACCCACTGAAGACTCACGCCTTTTCACGGCACACCGAAGCATCCAGCTTCTCTGCGCCAATCAGCCGGATTCTTCGTCGCTGCGCTCCTCAGAATGACGGGTGACGCCACCGCCGCAGCGCGATCCATGCGCGCAAGGCACGCCTCGCGCAAGATCCACCGCGCGCAAGATGCACCGTACACAAGGCGCGCCGCTCGCAAGGCGCACAAAAGGCGCGACGCAAGACTCTACGCATTCAATCGCCGGGACCGGGCGCTCATCCCGCTCTTGCCTTCGCGATCTGCCGGGCCGGCTTGAGCCAGGCTTCCCACGCCTTCGCCATACACGCACCGCAAGTACGGCCATGCACCCCCTTGCGTTCATCAGCTTGCGGCAACAGAGTCCGTGCGGAAGTGCCTGCTGGGCTTTCACAGGGGAGCGACCTACGATCGGGGGTAGACGGAGTGCGGGCAGGCAAGCTGCGCGTGGCACCGGATTGCGAAGCCGACTTTCGGGGCGTGATACTGACCGGCATGCCGATCGAGAAGTCGGCCATGTGAGGCGCGATGGAATCCGAATTCCTGCGAGCACTGAAAGAACGCGTCCTGGTCTTCGACGGGGCGATGGGGACGAACGTTCATCGCTATGAGCTTCCCTTGTCCGAGTACAACGGGCTCGAGAACTGCACCGAGATCCTGAATCTGACGCGGCCGGACGTGATCCGCGAGATTCATGCGTCGTTTCTCGAGGTCGGCTGCGATGCAATCGAGACGAACACGTTCGGGGCGAACAAGGTCGTCTTCGCCGAGTTCGGCCTCGTCGATCGCGTGTACGAGATCAATCGGCGTGCGGCGGAGATCGCGCGCGAAGCCGCCGCGGAGTTCGGCACTTCGGAGCGGCCGCGATTCGTCATCGGCGCGATGGGGCCGGGCACGAAGCTGCCGTCGTTGCGGCATACGACGTGGGACGTTCTGGAGGACAGCTATGCGGAGCAGGCCCG
Source organism: uncultured Planctomycetales bacterium (assembly GCA_964653435.1). Lineage (GTDB taxonomy): Bacteria > Planctomycetota > Phycisphaerae > UBA1845 > PWPN01 > CAZMVY01. The sequence goes on from CAZZFA010000087.1 coordinate 991, forward strand.
CGGGCTGCTCGACGGCGGCGTGGACGTGCTGCTGATCGAGACGTGTCAGGACATCCTGCAGGCGAAGGCGGCGATCGCGGGCATCGAGCAAGCGATGGCCGAGAAGGGCCGTCGCGTGCCGATCATGGTGCAGGTCACGATGGAGACGACGGGGACCATGCTCGTCGGCACGGACATGGCCGCCGCCGTCGCCGCGATCGAGGCGTATCCACAGGTGGAGGTGTTCGGGCTCAACTGTGCCACGGGGCCCGAGCAGATGAGCGAACACGTCCGCTATTTGAGCGCCAACTGGCCGCGCAAGATCAGCGTGCTGCCCAATGCGGGGCTGCCGCAACTGGTGGACGGCAGACCGCACTACCCGCTCACCCCGGCGGAGCTGGCACGATGGCTGAAGGAGTTCGTCGAGGTTGACGGCGTGAACATCGTCGGCGGCTGCTGCGGGACGACGCCCGAGCATCTGCGGGCGGTCGTGGAGGCGATCGGCGGAGTTCGGGTTCCGGGTTCCGGGGTCCGGGCTTCAGCTTCGCAGGCTATCGCCGCCCCCCGAAACCGGGAACCCGAAATCCGGAGCGCGCGGACCGTCAGATATGAGCCGAGCGTGTCGAGCCTGTATCAGGCCGTGCCGATCCGGCAGGACAACAGCTTCCTCATCGTCGGCGAGCGGACCAACGCCAACGGGTCTCGGAAGTTCCGCAGGCTGCTCGAAGCCGAGGACTTCGACGGCATGGTGGAGATGGCGAAGGAGCAGGTTCGCGACGGCAGCCATGTGATCGACGTCTGCGCGGCGTACGTCGGGCGTGACGAGCTGCACGACATGACGCGGCTGATCTCGCGCCTGGCCACCGAGGTGACCGTGCCGCTGATGATCGACTCGACGGAGCCGCCGGTCATCGAGGCGTCGCTCAAACTGTGCGGCGGCCGGTGTATCGTCAACAGCGTCAACCTCGAAGACGGCGAGAAACGCTGCGCCGCCGTGCTGCCGATGTGCCGCAAGTACGGCGCCGCCGTCGTGGCGCTGACGATCGACGAGGAGGGCATGGCCAAGACGGCGGACCGCAAGGTGGCCATCGCCCGCCGCATCTTCGACCTGGCGACGAACAAGTACGGACTGCGACCGGGCGATATCCTCTTCGATCCGCTGACGTTCACGATCTGCACCGGCAACGAGGAGGATCGCCGCCTGGCGGTCGAAACGCTCGATGCCGTCGAGCGGATCAAGAAGGAGCTGCCCGGCTGCTACACGAGCCTGGGCGTCTCGAACGTCAGCTTCGGCATCGACCCGGCGGCGCGGCACGTGCTCAACAGCGTGTTCCTGCACTATGCGTGCGAGCGCGGGCTCGATGCGGCGATCGTGCACGCCTCCGGCATCACGCCGCTGTTTCAGATCGACGAGCGGCAACGGGAGGCGGCGCGGCGGCTGATCTTCGACGAGCGCGACGGGAGCGACCCGCTTCAGGCGTTCCTGGCGTTGTTCGTGGGCCAGAAGCCCCGAGCAAAGCGCGTCACGGCAGCCGATCGCCCCGTGGAGGAGCGGCTCAAGCAGCGGATCATCGACGGCGATCGCACCGGCCTGGAGGCCGACCTCGACGAGGCGATGAAGACGTACCCGCCGCTGGAGATCATCAACCGGTTCCTGCTCGACGGGATGAAGGTGGTCGGCGAGCTGTTCGGAGCGGGCCAGATGCAGTTGCCGTTCGTGCTCCAGTCCGCCGAGACCATGAAGGCGGCCGTGCGGCACCTTGAGCCGCATATGGAGAAGCGCGAGGGCGGCTCGAAGGGCAAGATCGTGCTCGCCACCGTCAAGGGCGACGTGCACGACATCGGCAAAAACCTCGTCGACATCCTGCTGACGAACAACGGCTACACGGTCTACAACCTCGGCATCAAGCAGCCGATCAACAGCATCATCGACGCGTGGCAGCAGTACGGGGCGGATGCGATCGGCATGTCGGGTCTGCTGGTCAAGAGCACGCTGGTGATGCGTGAGAACCTCGAGGTGCTTACCGAGCGGGGGCTGACGCCGCCGGTGATCCTGGGCGGCGCGGCGCTCACGCGGAAGTACGTGGAGCAGGATCTACGGGCGATTTACAAAGGTCCGCTGGCGTATGCGCGCGACGCGTTCGAGGGGCTGCATCTGATGGAGCGGATCATCTCGGGTTCCGGGGTCCGGGTTCCGGGTTCCGGGACCGAGCACGTTCCGCCGAGCGTCGCCGAAAGCCCCGGCGCAGACGAAGCGACCGATCTCGCACCCGCCGTACCTGAATACCGAACCCCGAAGAGCGAGACGCGAACCCCGAGCTCCGGCCCCCGGATTCCGGAACCCGGAACCCGGACCCCGGAACCCGGAACCCGGACCCCGGAACCCGGACCCCGGACCCCGGACCCCGAGGCCCGCCGCTCGGCCATCGCCACCGACGTTCCCATCCCGCGCCCGCCGTTCTGGGGCTCACGGGTATTCGACCGGATTCCCCTCGCCGACGCCCTGGCGTACCTCAACGAGGTCATGCTCTTTCAGGTGCACTGGGGGTTCAAGAAGAAGGGCCGGCCGGCGGAGGAGTTCGCGAAGTATCTCGACCAGCACGTTCGGCCGATCTACCGCAACCTGCTCGCGCAATGCGAGCGCGAGGGGCTCTTGCAGCCGCGGGCGATCTACGGCTACTGGCCGTGCAACAGCGAAGGCGACTCGCTGATCGTTTACGATGCAGCGGAGCAGGACCGCGAGATTGTGCGCTTCACGTTTCCGCGGCAGGGCAAGCCGCCCTACTGGTGCCTGTCGGACTTCTTCCGGCCCATCGAATCGGGCGAGAAGGACGTGGTCGCGTTCTCGATCGTCACGGTCGGCCAGCAGGCCAGCGACACCGCCCGCGAGTGGTTCAAGCAGGACCGCTACACCGACTACCTCTACCTGCACGGCCTGAGCGTCGAGACGGCCGAGGCCCTTGCCGAGTACATCCACAAGCGGGTGCGGGTCGAACTCGGCATCGCCGGCAAGGACGCGGGCGACATCCAGAGCCTGTTCAAGCAGGGCTACCAGGGCAGCCGCTATAGCTTCGGCTACGCGGCGTGTCCGCGGCTGGAGGACCAGCAGCTCCTCTGGCCGCTGCTGGAGCCGGAGCGGATCGGTGTGACGCTGACCGAGGAGTTTCAACTCGTCCCCGAGCAATCCACGAGCGCGATGATCTGCCACCACCCCGCGGCGCGGTACTTCAAGGCATGACGACAGGGCCGCCGCGGTCGATCACGGATACGTCCGTGCCGCCCGCCGGACCGTTCTCCGCATTGCGTCCGCACAGCGGACCCTGCGTGTTCCCGTCTACGCGCTCACTGTCTGTGGATCAGTTCCCACACGCGTTCGGGGGTGCAGGGCGTCCTGCACGGGAACCTGCCGATCGCGTCGGCGATCGCGCTGAGGATCGCCGGGACCGCGCCGATCAGCGGCGGTTCGCCTACGCCGTGGGCGCCGAAGGGGCCGCCGGGGTCGTCGTGTTCGAGGATGATCGTCTCGACCGGCGGGACGTCGCGGATCGTCGGGAGGATGTAGTCGGTGAAACCGGGGTTGAGCATGCGGCCCTCGCGCATGACGACCTCCTCCATGAGGGCCATGCCGATGCCCTGGGCGAGGCCGCCGGCGATCTGGCCATCGACGAGCTGCGGGTTGACCGCCTTGCCCACGTCGTGGCAGGCGATGTGGCGCTCGACGCGGACCTCGCCCGTCTCCGTATCGACGAGCACCTCCGCCAGATGCGCGCCGAAAAGGTACGTGATGAACGCCCGCGGGCTCTGGCCGGTCTCATACTCCTCGCAGACCGTCCGCGGCTTGAACAGGGCCGTCGCCTCGAGCGAGTAGCCCCGCTGGCGGCCGGCGGCGGCCAGCTCGTGCAGCGCGATCCGCCGGTTCGGATCGTAGCGGTTGCGGGCGATGCCGTCGCGGATCTCGATCTCGTGCGGGTGGATGCGGAGGAACGCGCCGGCCACGTCGAGGATCTGCTCGCGCAGTTCGCCCGCGGCGAGCTTGACTGCATTGCCGGTGAAGTAGGTCTGCCGCGAGGCCGACGACGAGCCGGATTCGTGCGTCTTCTCGGTGTCGGCCCAGATGATGCGCGTTTGCGCGAGCGGCACGCCCAGTTCCTCGGCCGCGATCTGCGACATGACCGTGAGCAGGCCCTGCCCGTACTCGACGCCGCCGGTGTAGATCTCCACGAAGCCGTCGTCGGCCAGGCGCACCCTGGCCCGCGAGGCGTCGGGGAAGCCGTCGCCGTAGCCCAGGCCGAAGCAGACCACGCTCAGGCCCCAGCCGCGTTTCATATGCGTCAAGCTTCGGGTTCCGGGTTCCGGGTTCCGGGTTCCGGGGGGGGGACCCTCGCCGACCGCGGCGGGACGCGTCTGGTAGCGATCGAGCACGGCCTGCATGCACTGCCGCGCCGTGGGGTCGGCGATTCGCTGGCCGGTCGTCACCTCGTCGCCGGGGCCGATCAGGTTGCGGCGGCGCAGCTCGGCGCGGTCCATACCGAGCCGGGCGGCGAGACGATCCATCATCCCTTCGTAAGCGATTGCCATCTGGGCCGCGCCAAAGCCGCGCATCGCGCCGGTCGGATTGTTGTTCGTGTGCACGCCGTAGACGTCCACGTGGACGTTCGGCACGCGATAGGGGCCGGTGGCATGGCTGGCGGCCTTGCGGATCACGGCCGGACCGGTCGATGCGTACGCGCCCTCGTCGCTGTAGACGACGACCTTCGCGGCCGTCAGTGTGCCGTCGCGCCTGGCACCGAGCGTGTAGCGGATGCGCAGGGCATGGCGCTTGTGGCGGGCCCGCATGGACTCCTCTCGCGAGTATTGCATCGCGACGGTCTTGTTCGGATGCTTGAGCGCAGCCAGGCCGAGATGGATCTGGACACTGATGTCTTCGCGCCCGCCGAACGCCCCGCCGGTTACGGGCTGCACGATCCGCACGGTCTCAAGCGGCAGGCCGAGCGCCAGCGCCACCAGGCGCCGTTCCTCGTGCACCCACTGGCCGGGCGCATGGATCGTGAGGGTCGCCCCGTCCCAGCGTGCCACGCCGGCCTCCAGATCGAGGAAGGCGTGATCGACCGTTTGCGTCTCAAACGTATCCTCGACGACGACCTCGCTGGCGGCGAGGGCGGCATCGGCGTCGCCCTTGCGGATGCGCTTGCCGCCCATGATGTTGCCGTCCGGGTGCAGTCGCGGTGCCTCGGGGGCGAGGGCCTCGTCGATGGTGGCGACGACGGGCAGCGGCTTGTAATCCACCTTCACCGCCGCGCAGGCGTCGGCCAGCACGCGTTGCGTCTCGGCCACGACGAGCGCAACGGCGTCGCCGCGGTAGAGCACCTTGCGATCCGCCAAGACGGGGTGATCGCGCCGGATGAGGCCCTGGCGATTCGTGCCGGGCACGTCCCGATGCGTGTACACGCCGAGCACGCCCGGGACCTTCATCGCGGCGGTCGCGTCGATGGAGCGGATCTCCGCGTGGGCGAACTCGGACCGGACGACGCGGGCGAAGAGATCGGCGTTGTTCGCCATCAGGTCCGCGCCGTAGAGGGCGGTGCCGAGGACCTTCTCCGGCCCGTCGACCCGCTCGCACTGGCGGCCGAGCGGGCCGTGCGGCGACTCTTTGTAGGGCGTTGCGCTCGGGGGGACCTCCAGCGGCTCCACCGGCGGCGCGACCATGGGCGGGGCGGCTTTGCTCATGGCAACACCTCGTCGAGGCCCACGCGGAGGCGCACAGACGCGGAGAGAGAAGCATCCGACTTCATGACGCCACCTCGCGGGCCGCGATACGGATCGCCTCGATGATCGACTTGTAGCCGGTGCAGCGGCAGAGATTGCCCTCCATCGCGCGGAGCAGCTCGTCCTCGCTCGGGCGGGGCGTCTGCTGCAACAAGGCGTACGCCGCCAGGATCAGCCCCGGCGTACAATAGCCGCACTGGGCCGCGCCGGTCTGGAGAAACGCCCGCTGCAGAGCGGAGAGCGACCGGCCGTCGCTCAGGCCCTCGATCGTCAGCACGCTGCGGCCGGCGACGGACAAGGCGAGCGTCAGGCAACTGTTGACCGGCCGGCCGTCGAGAAGCACCGTGCACGAGCCGCACTCGCCCTCGAGGCAGGCGCCCTTCGTGCCGGTGAGGTGGAGCCGGTCGCGCAGGACCGTCAGCAGCGTTTCGTCTGCGTGGACCTCAACGCGCGTCTCGATGCCGTTCAATGTGAAGCAAAGCGTCTCCATCGTCTCCTCCGGTGTGCGGCATGCGGGATACGGCCTCTCCAGAGGCCCCGTGCAGTCTCAGAGAGACCGCACTCCACAGTACTCCGCAGCGCCCCACGGGCGCATGCTCACGCCACGTGCGCGGCCGCCTCGTCGCGCAGTTGCATCAGCAGCCGGCGGACAAGCGTGCCGCACATCGCCCGGCGATATCGGGCCGAGGCGCGGTGGTCGTCAATCGGCTGCGCCTCCTTCGTCGCTTCGGCCGCGGCCTCGGCAATCGCCTCCTCCGTCAGACCGCCCTGGTTCACGACGGCCTCGGCCCTGCTCGCCCGCATCGGGTACGGCCCGACGCTGCCCAGCGCAATGCGGCACGAGCCGTCCGCCGCCCACCCGATCGCGCAACTGACCACCGAGATGTTGCACGCCCCGCGCTTGCCGATCTTGTACCAGGCCGTCCGCACGTCGCCGCGGAATCGCACGGCCGTAATCAACTCGTCCGGCGCCATTGCCGTCCGTTTGTAGTCGAGGAAGAACCGGTCGATCGGCACGGTCCGCCGGCCGCGCTGCGCGTGCGACAGTTCGATCGTCGCCCCCAGTGCCAGCAGGGCCGTGCTGCCGTCGCCGGCGGGCGAGGCCGTCGCCAGGTTGCCCGCGATCGTGGCGCGGTTACGGACCTGCGGACCGCCGACGCTCATGGCGGCCGCCGCCAGGGCGCGGACCGGAAGCGTTCCGATCTGCGAAAACGTCACCCCACCCGACAGGACGATCTCGCCGTCGTCCTCCGCGATGCCCGCAAAGCCGGCGACGCGGGACAGATCCAGCCAGCCCGCCGGCCGCAGAACGCCGCGATTGACGAGCACGAGCAGGTCCGTGCCGCCGCCGAGCGTGAGCACATCCGGCCCGTGCTCGGCCCGCAGGGCCAGCGCATCGTCGAGATTTCGCGGCTGGAAGAACATATCCATGCCCCGACGGGCGTGTCCGGCGTTCCCGTCCGGCCCCTGACGCGGGCCGGGCGGCGAACGACTCCGCTTCGGCCGATGGACGCGGGCGGGCGCGTCGATCCGTGCGGTGCGGATCCCATCGCGTCACGCCGTCACCGTCCGGAATGATCGCATCCGCCGGTGGAAAACGCAATCCGCCGGGCCCTCGGCCCGGCTGTCACGCCGGCCGTCCCGCCCGTTCGATCACCTGCTCCGTGGTCCACCAGTCGGCGCCGGCCGCCCGGAGGACCTCGCGGGCCTGCGCTTCCGTTTCGCGCGAGACCGCGCGCACCGCATCGCTGACGATCGCGACGCGGCCGTCGCGGTGCAGGAGCCCGAGCGCTGCGGATCGGACGCAGTAGTCCGACGCCACGCCGAAGACGATGAACCAGTCCACTTCGATCGCGTCGATGAGCCGCGCGAAGTTCGGATTGCTGAAGACGTCGAAGGTCGTCTTGTGAAACACGACCTGATCGTGCAGGGAGAGCAGCGCCGCCGGGTTGGGGATCACGTCGTGCGGTTCGACAACCAGACGGTGGTCGAGCAGCGTCTCCTTGAGCTTTCGCTGGCCGGCCGTGCCGCGGACACAATGCGGCGGGAACTGACGGAACTCCGGATCGTCCGGTGCGTGGTTGTCGGCGGAGCTGAGCAGCGGGATGCGGCACGCCGAGGCCGTCGAGACCAGGCGCCGGAGATTCGGCACGATCTCCTCGGCCCCGGGCACGTACAGCCTCCCGCCGGGGTCCATGAAGTCGTGCTGCGTGTCGATGTCCACGAATACGTATTCAAACCGTGACATGGTCGCACCGACCCGATCATATCCGCGCGCCGCCCGGCTGACGAGCCCGCCGCGCGTCGGGGCCGCCCGGGCTCGGTGCGCGCCGGCCTTTGTGGTAAGAAATGACGACCGTCATGACCGCGTTCCGAACCGCCACCTGCTGTCCGTCGCCCCGGTGGGGCCGGGACCGGACGAAGCTCTCCGGCCGAAAACGGCGATGGCGCGCCGGCGGTCGCTGCCGGGTCCTCAGCTCAGGCGGGCGACCACACCGGTCTGGCGGTTGAAGGACTCGATGAGCCGATCCCACTCGCGAACCTGCGCGAACTGGCCGACCCAGAAATCGGGATCCCAGAGTCGGCGGAGCTCGTCGGCCGTTTTGCCCTGCTGCTCGACCCAGGTGAAGTACTTCAGATTGTGCAGGGCCTTGCGATCCGGGTAGGAAAGCTCACGCATCGAGTCGGTGCCGATCCCTTCGATGTATCGGGAGAAATGCCGCGCCGCATCCACCGCCGTGTACGCGCCGGCGGCTTCCCGTTGCTCGCGCAGCCGGCTGCCGTAAAGCCCCATCGAGTCCGTGAGCGGAAGGAAGATCAGGTCGCGCCGGCTCAGCTCGAAGTAGCGTGCCGTCTTGATGGCGGCGACGAGGTTGCAGATGCTCGAGAGGCCGAGGTCCGGCAGGCGATCGGCGACGGCGGCCGACACGCCCCGCGCGGCGAGGAAGCTGCGGCCCGCATCCTCATTGAAAAGGCGCATCAGGCTCAGGCATTGTTCATCATCCACCGCGACGACCACGTCCGTGTTGCGGACGTTGTGGATCCACGGCACGTGCTTGTCGCCGATGCCCTCGATCCGATGCTCGCCGAAGCCGCACCGCAACAGCGTCGGGCATTGCAGGGCCTCGGCCGCCACGACTCTGATCGCCGGAAACTTCGTTCGCAGGTAGTCGCCGGCGCCGATGGTTCCCGCGGAACCCGTGGCGGAGACGAACGCGGCGAGCCGCCCGCCCGGGCCGGCGAGGCGATGAAAGATCTCCTCGATGATCCCGCCGGTCACCTCATAATGCCAGGCGGCGTTGCCGAACTCCTCGAACTGATTGAAGATCACGCAATCCTTCCGGGTCTTGCGGATCTCCCAGCATTTGTCGTAGATCTCCTTGACGTTCGATTCGCAGCCCGGCGTGGCGATCACCTCGGCGCCCATCGCCGTGAGCCAGTCGAACCGTTCGCGGCTCATTCCCGCCGGCAGGATCGCCACGGCCTGACAGGCAAGCAGGGCACAATCGAATGCACCGCCCCGGCAGTAGTTCCCCGTGGACGGCCAGACGGCCTTCTGCGAGGTCGGATCGAACCGCCCCGAGACGAGCGGCGGGACAAGACAGCCGAACGCCGCGCCCACCTTGTGCGCCCCGGTGGGAAAGTGCCGACCGATCAGCCCGATGATGCGGGCGTCGACCTGCGTGAGCTCCGGCGGAAACTCGATCCAGTTGCCGTCGTTGAACAATCCGCCGCGATCCTTCGGCTCGTTTTTCCAGGTGATGCGGAAGAGGTTCCACGGCACGACATCCTGCATCCCGCACGAGGCGAGGCGTCTGCGGATGGGCTCGGGCACAAGCGACGGATTCTTCTGCTGCGCGAAGGTGGGAATGACGATGTTTCGCTCGCGGCAGCGCGCAAGCGTCCTGGCCAGGATCTCTTCGTTGATTGTGGGCACGGGATGCTACCGCTCCGCTATTCCGTGGCTCTGTTATTCCGGCCGGGCGCCGCGCCCGTGGCTCTTCGCGGGCATCTTCGCGCGGCACACATCGCCCCGCAAAGCCGTGGCCGTGTCACCGGCCGACCCTCGTTCAGGGTTCCGCAATCCGCATCTCTCCTAACGCCGCTCTCGCGTCGGCGACTCATGTGCCGACGCCGGAAACGGCAGAAGCAGGCGTCGCGCCCGGCACGCGGCGGGCCGGGTGCCAGCCCCCCAAGGACGCCTGAGGCTCTCACCGAAAACGGCGAGTGCCGCTTTCGGTTCGAACGTTTCGTTCGTTTCCAGCCCCGTAGGGGCGACCGAGAGTAGCCCCGGGCGTAAGCCCTGGGTTCCCGGCGTCAACGCCCGAAAAGCCCCGTAGGGGCGACTGAGCCTTCGCGGCGCTGCTCGCCGCGTGCGTGACTGTCTTACCGAAAACGGCGCTAGTGCCGCTTTCGGTTCGAGAGTTTCGTTCGTTTCCAGCCCCGTAGGGGCGACCGAGAGTAGCCCAGGGCGTAAGCCCTGGGTTCCCGGCGTCAACGCCCGCAAAGCCCCGTAGGGGCGACTGAGCCTTCGCGGCGCTGCTCGCCGCATGCGTGCCTGTCTTACCGAAAACGGCACTAGTCCATCATCTCGCCGCCGTCGGGGTCTGCGGTCCGGCCGGCCGTCGGCGACCCGCTCGCCGCGGCGTCGGCGTCCTCCTCGACCGGACCGCGGTCGCGCACCTCATCCACCACCTCGCCTTCGTCGCTGCGGCGCAGACTCCGCTGCTCCGGGGATTCCTCCGCACCGCGGCCGGCGGCCTTCCCGTTCACGCGATTCCGCGCCTTTGCGTCGGCGGCGGGCTTGTGTTTCTCCCGTTTCGGTTCCGCGGCGGCGCGGCTCGGTTGCAGCACGCGAGCCATCTGCCGGAACGCCTGACGGAGGCGTTGCTCGTTCTCAACGAGCGCGATCCGGACATAGCCTTCGCCGTTCTCGCCGAACGCGCGACCCGGCGCCAGCGCGACCTCCGCTTCATCCATCAGCCGCATGCAGAGGTCGATGGTCCCCTTGCCCGCCAGGTGCTCCTCCGCCACACGGGCCCAGACGAACATGCTGGCGCGGCATTTCTCCGCCTGCCAGCCGAGCCGCTTGCAGCCCTCGAGCACCACGTCGCGGCGGGCCTGGTACACGCGGGCCTGCCGCTTCACGTCGGCGTCGCACTCCCGCATCGCGATGATCGAGGCGATCTGCACGGGCTGAAAGATGCCGTAGTCGTAGTAACCCTTGATCGTGGCCAGGGCGTTGACCATCGTCGCGTTGCCCGCGCAGAACCCGATCCGCCAGCCGGCCATGTTGTACGGCTTGCTCATCGTCGTGAATTCGCAGCCGACCTCCTTCGCGCCGTGCGCCGACAGGAAACTCGGCGCCTTGTAGCTGTCGAAACAGGTCTCGCCGTACGCAAAGTCGTGGATGATCGCCACGCCGAACCGTCTGGCCAGCGCCACAACCTGCTCAAAGAACGGCGCATCGACCGTCATCGCGGTCGGGTTGTGGGGGTAATTCAGGATAATCAGCTTCGGCCGCGGGTACAGATGCCCGCAGACGTAGGCGATCCGCTCGAGAAACGCCTCGTCGTTGCCCAGCGGCACGCTGATCACGTTGGCCCCGGCCATCGCCACGCCGTACACGTGGATCGGAAACGCCGGATCGCCCACGACCGCCGTGTCGCCCGGCCCCAGCATCGCCAGGCACATGTGACTGATCCCTTCCTTGCTGCCGATGCAGGCGACGATCTCATGCTCGGGATCCAGCGTGACGCCGTACTTCGCCTTGTACTTCCGCGCCACGTCCCGACGCAGGTTGAACAGCCCACGCGAGACGCTGTAGCGGTGGTTCCGCGGGTCCATGACGGCCTCGCAGAGCTTCTTGACGATCGGCTCGGGCGTCGGATCGCTCGGGTTACCCATGCCCAGGTCGATAATGTCGATGCCCTGCTGACGCTTCTTGTGCTTCAGGGCGTTAATGCGGGCAAACAGGTACGGCGGCAGGCGTTGCAGCCGTTCGGATGGTCGGATTTCAAAATCGCTCATGCCGGTATTCTACGCCACGCGGGCCTGCTTGGGAATCGGCCCGCGGCGATCCGGACCGGTCGGCCGGCACGTCCCGACGGATGGTGGCCCCCGGCGCGGCTTCGGGTATGCTTGGGGCCGGACGTCGGACTCACCTTGAACGAGGAGGCTGAACCGTGACCCGGCATTCCCGTGTCGTTTCTGCAATCGCGACTCTGGTCCCGCTCTGCGCGCAATCCGCCCTTGGCGCCGAATCGGCCGCAGGCAGGGATCACGCGGCCACCATGCCGAACATCACCCTCGCCTGCTACTACTTCCCGAACTACCACGTCGATCCGCGCAACGAGAAGCAGCACGGTCCCGGCTGGACCGAGTGGGAACTCGTCAAGCGGGCCGAGCCGAAGTTCCCGGGGCATCGGCAGCCCCGGGTGCCGCTCTGGGGGTATGAAAACGAGGACGACCCGGCCGTCATGGCGAAGAAGATCGACGCGGCGGCGTCGCACGGGATCGATGCCTTCATCTTCGACTGGTACTTTTACGACGACGGGCCGTTTCTCGAAGGCGGTCTCGAACGCGGTTTTCTGCGGGCGCCCAACGTCTCGCGGCTGAAGTTCGCGATCATGTGGGCCAACCACGACTGGGTGGACATCCACCCCGCCAAGGCCCACTACGCCCCGCTTCAGTTTCCCGGCAAGGTCACGCCGGCGACCTTCGACCGAATGACTGACTTTATCATCCGCGCGTACTTTCGGCACCCCTCGTATTGGAAGATCGACGGCCGGCCCTACTTCTCCGTTTACGAACTCTTCCGCCTGGTCGATGGTTTCGGCGGGGTGGACGCCACCGCGGCGGCCCTGCAGCGGTTTCGCGACAAGACAAGAGCCGCCGGCTTTGCCGGGCTGCACCTCAACGCCGTCGCTGCCGGCATCCGGATTCTGCCCGGCGAAAAAGAGGTGAAGAATCCCACTGAGCTCATCCGGCGTCTGGGTTTCGACAGCGTGACATCCTACGTCTGGGTGCATCATGTGGGCCTGCCGGAGTTTCCGGCGACACCGTACGAATCTGTCATGCGCCGCGCCATCGAACATTGGGCCACGGCTGCCAGGGAATACGGCGTACCCTATCACCCGAACGTCACGATGGGCTGGGACCCGAGCCCGCGCACGGTCCAGTCCGACCGATTCGCCAATCAGGGCTACCCCTTCATGGCCACCATCTCCGGCAATACCCCGGAGGCGTTCAAGGCCGCGCTGCTCCGTGCGAAGGAGTTCGTGCAGCGGTCTGGGGACGGGCCGAAGATCCTTACGATCAACGCGTGGAACGAGTGGACGGAAGGCAGCTATCTCGAGCCGGACACGGTACACGGAATGGCCTACCTCGACGCGGTTCGCGCGGTTTTCGGCGGTCCGTAAACCCGGTCGTTTCCCGTGGCCGCCGCGCGGGGACGTGAATACAATCGAACGAGTTGCCTTGCGGTCTTCGACCCTGACCGGCGCGGAAGGTGAGAATCCTCATGGCAGAACACCTGATCTTTCACGACTGTGAGGAAGAGGTCAAACGGGGCATCGCGGACTACTGGACACGGAAAACTCCACGCCTGGAGAGGCTTCTCCAGCATTTCCCGGACGATCAACGGCACACGCGTTTGTGCGTCCGGCGTCATCCCAAGCGATATGAGGCGCATGTGGCTCTGCGGCTGCCGACAGGGACGCTCGTGGCCGAGGCCGACGCGAAGGACTATCTTGAGGCGCTCGATGTGCTGAGCGATCGGCTGGCGGCCGAGATCCGCCGCCACAAGGAGGTAATCCGGCGCGACGGGGCCTATCGTCGCCGACGCCCGCGGTCCGCGGTGGTTGCCGATGCCTCGGCACCGTTGGCCGCCCACCGGCGCGCCCGGGACAAGGCGGCCTTTCTCGAGCAGTTGCGGCCCGTATTGATGACGCTGCGTGATCACGCGCATCGCGAGCTGGTCCTGGCGCAGCTTCAGGAGGAGATCAAGCCGGGCACCCTGACGACGTCCGACCTGCTGGAGGAAACCGCGGCCCTCGCATGGGAGCGGTTTGACGATCGACCGCCGGAGCGTCCGCTCGATCAGTGGCTGGCGGAATTGCTGCACGAGGTGCTTGATGCCCGCGCCCGCGAGCCGGTCGCCGCGGTGTCGCTGGAGGATCGATTGCCGGAGGACGGCTCCCGCCTCGAGGCGGACAACACATGGGTGGTAGAGAACGAGCCGTTCTGGGATGAGCCGGCGTGGCTGACGCTCGACGAGGTCCTGCCCAGCGATAAGGCGCCTGAGCCGTGGCAGGAACTCGCGGCCGAAGAGCAGCGGCGGTGGATCCTTCGGCGGCTTTCCACGCTGCCCCGGCGACAGCGGCGCGCCTTCTCGCTCTGCACGCTCGAAGGGTGGGACGAACAGGACGTGGCGATGCTTCAGCAACGTTCGCCCGAAGAGGTCCGGGCCGACATTGAAGCGGTGCGCGCCTTTCTGCGCGAGCAGATCGAGGAGTTTGATCGCGGCAAGAGCGGGCAGAAGGGTTCCCCACCACCTGGGTAAAAGTCCCCATTCGGCGGCCTGTGAATGCGTCTGCCAGTGCCGCAGCCGGGTTTTCGTGCTGGCACGCCCCTTGCTACGACCGCTCCGTGTGCAAGACGGCACGCGGCGGGTCACGCGAGGCGGCTACCAGGCCGGCCCGACGCAAACGATCCGGTTGCAGGTGCCGATTCCGATATGAGTCGCGCTCGGCGGGTTTGCGGGGGCTTATCAGAGCCCCGGGATGCGTGATCGAGGCGGATCCTGCCCGGTCAGGCCGGATCGGTCCCGCGGGACGAGGGAGCGATTCCCGAGATCGTCCGGGCAGGACGACCCGGTCGCGCAGACAGGAGCGATCCGGCTTACCGGGAGGGCGTCGTCCGGCCGCGCCCACCGGAAGCCCGTGTTACCCGCTCGGCGACCCGGTCCCGCAAACCCGGCGGGCCCCTTGACACGGCCCGCATGCCCCTTCACAGTTGCCTTTCCACAGGAGCACTCCATGCCCGGCGCCATTGATCTCAGCGGGGGGGTTGCGCCGGTCGGCGGCGGGAGCCGCGGGCTGGGCCCGGCAATCGCCACCGCGATTGCCGAGGCCGGTGCCGATGTGGCCGTGATCTACCGCCGCTGCGCCGCCGAGGCCCGGGCCCCCGCCGAAGTCATTCGCAGGCGCGGACGGCGGGCAGACGTGCGAATGGGCGGGAGGGGCCTGCCACCCCGATTCAAAAACGGCAGGATGGGTCTCCGATACCGACACTCATGACACCGAACAGGACAAACAACTTCGCCTCGAATCGCCAGTTCGCCAGTGACAACTACGCGGGCATCTGCCCGGAGGCCTGGGAGGCGATGGCGGCGGCCAACGTCGGCCACGTCCCGTCCTACGGCGAGGACGAATACACCGGGCGGGCGTGCGATCTGCTGCGCGAGTTCTTCGAGACGGACTGCGAGGTCTTCTTCGTGTTCAACGGCACGGCCGCCAATTCGCTGGCCGTCGCAACCCTCTGCAAGTCGTATCACAGCGTGATCGTCCAGGACACCGCGCACATCGAGACGGACGAATGCGGCGCGCCCGAGTTCTTCTCGAACGGGACGAAGGTGCTGCAGGTGCCCGGGGCGAACGGCAAACTCGATCCCGGCGCCGTCGAGCACACCGTCAAACGCCGCAGCGATATCCACTACCCCAAGCCGCGTGCCGTGAGCATCACGCAGGCGACGGAACTCGGGACCGTATACTCGATCGGCGAACTCCGGGCCATCGGCGAGCTGGCTCGCCGACTCGGCCTCCGCGTGCACATGGACGGCGCACGGCTGGGCAACGCGCTGGCGACGCTGCGCTGCGCGCCCAAGGAAGTCACATGGCAGGTCGGCGTGGACATCCTGTGCCTGGGCGGCACGAAGAACGGCATGGCCGCCAGCGAGGCCGTGGTGTTCTTCGACCGCGAACTCGCGCACGAGTTCGACTACCGGTGCAAACAGGCAGGCCAGCTCGCCTCGAAGATGCGGTTTCTCGCCGCCCCCTGGATCGGAATGCTCGAGAGCGGCGCGTGGCTGCGGCGTGCCGCGCACGCCAACCGCTGCGCCGCCCTTCTCGAAGCCGAGATTCGACGAATCCCGGGCATTCGTATCCTCTTCCCGCGCGAGGCGAACTCCGTCTTCGTGGAGATGCCGCCGGCGGTGGTCGAGGAAATGCACCGGCGCGGCTGGCACTTCTATACGTTCATCGGCACCGGCGGGGCGCGTCTGATGTGCTCATGGGACACGACCGAAGACGACATCGCCGCGTTCGTCCGGGATCTGCAGGAAGCCGCGACGGGGGGGCAATGAACGGGCTTTCCGCAGGGCGCCGGCGGCGGGGCCGCATCCCGGTTCTCGCCCGCGAACAGGACTGTAATCACCGTTGCGT
Source organism: uncultured Planctomycetales bacterium (assembly GCA_964653435.1). Taxonomy (GTDB): domain Bacteria; phylum Planctomycetota; class Phycisphaerae; order UBA1845; family PWPN01; genus CAZMVY01. The sequence continues at coordinate 17,178 of CAZZFA010000087.1, forward strand.
TCGACGGACATGTCGATGACGCAGAAGGAGAAACCTGCTGCGTCGCGTGCCCGTCAGGACGAGCAATCCGGGCGATGATCCCTCGCGACCGGAATCCGGCTGCGGGAACCCTGGGCGGAACCTCTGGAACAGTGCGAGGGCCGTGTGTACCTGCCACGTATTTCGATCCTCGACGCGATCGCCGGCAGGCCGGCCTTCCTTCCGACCGAACCGGTGACGGTGCCTCTGCCGGAGCGCCGCGCCCGCCCGATCGCCGGGCCATGCCCGGGCACTGACCGGCAGAGGGAGTCGAATACCCGTCCGGCAGTCGGTACACTACGCACGGCAGTCGGCCTTCGGTCGATGCAAGAACACAAGGAGTCGCCATGAGAACACAAGTTCGTACGTGTGCAGGACGAACCCTGCCGGTTTTCGCCCCGATTCTGGTTTCCTGTCTCCCGTTGGCGGTCCGGGCGCAGGCCACCCGTCCGGCCGGGCCCGACGGCCCGTGGGATGTGGGCAACCGGCGCCAGCTCTTCATCGACGACCGCTTCTTCGCGAAACGCGAAAACGTGGATCTGTGCGTCCACCCGCCCCGCAAGACCGGCGAGTGGACCATCAAGCCCGACCGTCCCTGGGAGTCGGGCGGCATCGGTCCGTACAGCAGTGTCCTCAAGGAGGGCGATACGTATCACTTCTGGTATCACGCGATGGACAACAAGCAGTGGGACAGCGCCCGGGAGGCCGGCGCGATCTGTTACGCCCGCTCGAAGGACGGCATCCATTGGGAGAAGCCCGCTCTCGGCCTGATCGAGTACGCCGGCAGCCGGGACAACAACATCGTGGTCGGTCACGGGGCCGCAGGTCTGAAGATCGGGCAGGATGGCGTGATGGTCTTCCTCGACCCGACCGCGCCGCCGGAGCAGAGATTCCGCATGGTCAGCCACTTCAACGCCCTCGGAGCGGGCATCCACATCCTCTCCTCCGGCGACGGGATTCACTGGCAGGTGACGCACAAGTCGATCCTCAACTACCGCCCGATGGCCAAAGGCCACCACCTTGACTCGCAGAACGTCATCTTCTGGGACGATCGCATCCGCAAATACGTGGCGTATGTTCGCAAGAACCTCAACGATCCGGATTCGCAGGGCCGTTCCGTCGCCCGCGCCGAATCGGAGACGCTCGGCGACTTCCCCATGGTCCAGGACATGCCGTCGATCCTCAAGCCCGATAGCCTCGACATGCGACAAGGCAGACGGGCCATGGTCGACTACTACACGAGCGAGGCGATCAAGTACCCCTGGGCCGACGACGCCTACTTCATGTTCCCGCAGGTGTACTACCATTACACGAATCTCCTGCGGAAGTTCGCCAGGGATTGTCCCACCAACGCCGGCCCGCTCGACACGCAATTTGCGGCGAGCCGCGACGGCTTCCACTGGGAACGCTACGACCGCCGCCCGTTCATCGGCCTCGGGATCAAGGGCGAGTTCGACTGGGCCTCCGCGCGGATGGTGTGGGGCATCGTCCCGGATGTCGCCGGACGCGAGATGTACATGTATTACCGCGCGAGCGACTGGCTGCACGGCTGGGATCGCGACGAGCGGAACAAGAGGCTGCTCACGGGCGCAGGGCTTGGCGCCGATCAGGATATCGCCGTGCTCAGCCGCCTCGTGTCGCGCCGCGACGGCTTCGTCTCCGCGCGCACCCCGTACACCGGCGGCGAGTTCACCACCCCGCCGCTGCTCTTTGCGGGAGGCAGACTCGCGCTGAACATCAATACGTCGGCCACCGGCATCGGACAGGTCGAAATCCTCGACGAGAAGGGCACGCCCGTTCCCGGGTATGCGCTTTCCGATTGCGACTGGATCCACACGGCCAACGAGATCAACTATATCGTGACGTGGAACGGCAGGAGCGACGTGAGTCCGCTGGCCGGTAAGCCGGTGCGTCTGCGCTTCGTGCTGACGAACAGCGACCTGTTCGCATTCCAGTTCCAGGACTGACGGCCGGTTCCGCTTCCGGTTCGAGAGTCTCGTTCGTGTCCGGCCCCGTAGCGCGGCGTTCGGGCGCAGCGGGACACGGGGGGCGGGCGTCTACCGGGTGAGCGTTTTCTCGAGGGCCTGGCGGGCCTGCTCTTCCGGCAGCGCCCGCTGCGGATGCGCCTTGCGGTAGGCCTCCATGTCCGGCGGCTCGGGAAAGGCCTTGGCGAAGTCGTACCCGCGTGCCTCGCATTGCGCCCGGAGAAACTCGACGAGCCGCGGATCGTTGTAGACGGCCTGGCGGGTGGGCAGGTCCATCGCCTGCCACACGGTGACGCGAACGAGCAGCGACGGGATCATGGCCAGGAACTCCCGCAGCGCGTCGGCCTTCATCTCGTCGAAGGGCGGCAGGCTCAGGCGTCCCTCCCGCTCGGTGGCCTTGTCCTGCATGTACGTCTTCCAGACAAAGGCGGCCCGGTCGATCTGCCGCGCGTACGTGTTCGCGTTTCCCTCCGCCAGCGACAGCAGCGCGCCGCTCAGGAACTCGTGGATCAGCGCGAGCGCCTCCTTGAAGGTGTCGGCCTGTTCCTTGACCCGCTGGAGCACGAAGGATTCGAGGTCCGTGTTGTATTGGCGCTTCGTGGAACCGTCCGGCTCCTTGTAGTTGTCGCGGAGGTACGTCAGGTACTTCTGCGCCTGGGCGAGATCCCCCCGCGCGTAGAAGAGCACGATGGCTTCCTCGAGCGTGTTCACGTGTCCGCTGCGGAGCATGTCGCCGGCCGTGTCGCCGATCTGCTCGCCGGGCTCGGCATGGACCTTGCCGAGAGCGAGAAACATCTCGTGCATCGGCGCCACCATCCGCAAGTCCGGCGCCAGGTTCAGGGCGGACTGATTCGGCTTGTCCCGGTTGATCTCGAAGATCAGCCGGCCCCGCTTGCACAGCGTCATGAGCGAAAAGAGCGTGAACCGGTCCGTGTTCAGGACGTCGATCTCGGAGACGTTCTTCAGGCGGCGGCCCTCTTCCACGCCGCGCCGGGACCAGTAGATCGCGTGGGCCTCCGGCATCCGCCAGTCGAGCGGCACGAGCATCCCCGGCTTGCCCGGGATGAGATCCGTCATGAGCGAGAGCATGTACTTCGGATCCATCTTGTACTGCTCCCGGAGCACCTTCGCCCGAAGGAAGGCGACGAAGGCGTCGGCGAGATCCGACGGGATGGCGCGGAAGGCGGCGATGAACTTGCGGTCCTCGGGATTCGGCGCCGCCTCCCGGGTCCGGTAGCGGTCCAGTTCCAGCTCGGTTCCCGCAATGAAGCGGCTGTAGCGGTCGAAGAAGCTCTCCTCCAGCGGGTGCCGGAGGTTCTCCGGCGTGGTCCGGACGTCCGGGTCGACGCCGGCATCCCGCAGCGCGCCGAGATGCGACAGGATCGCCGGATACCGGGCGACGAACGCCTCCCAGCTCTCCGGCGCGTCGGCGATCGGACGGAACCGGTCCACCACGGCCTCGGCGGTTCCGGCGAGCGGCGGGGCGCCGAGAAGGTTCTCGAACATCGCCGCCCACTCCCGCTTGTAATACCAGTGCATGTCATCGAGCACCTCCCCGACCTTGTGGAAGATGATCCACGACAGCTCCTTGTAGAGCCCGATGACCTGCGGATTGTTCGGAATGCCCTGGTCGCGCAGAAGGCGGATGCCGTTGTACACCCATTGCCACCGCTCCTCCGGCGTGTGGGTGGCCACGGAGATGTTGTACGACATGTTCCACGCCTGGTAGCTCCAGACCGCCGCGAAGCGAGGCTGGAGCGTGCAGATCCACCGGGCGATCTGCGCCAGCTCGTAGTACTTGCCTTCCTCCTTGAGCTTCTCGGAGCGCATCCAGAGCAGGTCGATGGCCAGGCCGCGGAACGAGCCGGCCATCGCGGTGATCCAGGCGTACTTCGGCGGGACGTTGCGGATGTCGCGGTTCATCACGAGCTGGAGCTTGTCGCGGCGATCGTTGATCGGCCGCTGCAGCGCCGCGGCGCCGGCCAGAAACAGCCCCGCGAGAAGCACGGCGACGATCTGAATCAGCCGGTCGCTCCGCTGGGCGCGCTCCCGCTCCAGGAGATACTTCGGCACCTCCACGTTCGCATCCGGCACCGACGTCATGTGGTCACCTGCGCCAGCTCCCGCTTCGTGAAGATCACACAGGCGAGGAACCCCATCGCCAGCGCCCGCGTGAGCACAAGCTGAACCGCCCCGAACACAAGCCACAACAGCGTCACGACGCGGCCGTCGACGATGGTGGGAACCGGATCGTACCGCGAGAAATCCGGCACGAGCCACACGAACCCGCGGGCCAGCAGCCGCAGCGGCGGCCCGAGATACCACAACGGGTCGGACCGCGCGCCGCCGGGCGAGGTCCAGGCAATCGCCTCCGCCAGGAATCCCGCCCCGATCCCCGTGAAGAAGACCATGAGCGTGGCCATGCACGCGACGGGGAACGAGAGAAACGAGGAGAACATCACCCCCAGCGCCGCAAGAAACACGAGCCGGAAGCCGATCAGAGCGAATCCCCGCACGAGATTCCAGCCGAACCCGCCGATATGGAACAGGACCTCCATCGTCCCTTCCTCGCCGGTGAAGGAGAGCACGGCGCTCGGATCGAAGTTGTACACCTCCAGCTTCAGCGTGCCGTCCTCGCTCACGCAGGTCGTCGGAATGGGCACGTTGTGTGCCTGGCCCGCCGGGTCCTTGCGCGTGAACTGCACGCGATCGGTCCCCGCGGCCGCGTCGCCGGCGATCCAGCCGGTCTGCCAGATCTCTCCCCGCGGCACCTGTCCGTATCCGGCCTTGTAGTGGATATACAGGAGCTTGTCCGGCGAGCGGTCCACCAGGAGATTCCGGAAGACGAAACTCCGCGCCCCCTGCGGCGGCACGGAAAGGGCGTCGAACTCCATCTCCCGCCGCAGTTCCTGCCGCAGCGAGTTCTCATCCTGCCCGGGCGCTATGGTAAGCCGGCCCTCGGCGCGGAGCTGGCGGATGCGATCCTCCACCGCCGCCGTCACGTCCGGCGGTCGCAGCGGTACGCCGCCCCGCGCAGTGTACACTTCCTGATTTACGGCGTATTCGTCCGCCGCGTTGACCGGGGGAAGGGTCTTGAGATACCGCGCGAAGCCGTACACCACCAGGCCGCAGCCGATCAGCATGGCGACATCCAGCGCGACGATCCCCAGCCACTTCCCCAGGACGAACTGCCAGCGTGCGATCGGCTTGACCGCAACCACCTGGATGGTCTTCTCCCGGATCTCGTTGCTCAGCGATCCGCACGCCAGAAAGATCGTCAGCATGCTCAGGATGAAGCTGACGCAGGAAAGCGAGAACGAGAGGAACATCTGGATGCGGCTCTTGAGCGTCACACCGTCGCCGCGGACCGAGAAGGGCAGTATGGGCAGGATCACCACCAGCACCACGATGAAGATCAGGGCGATCTTCATCCGGATGCCCTCCCGGATCATCTGTGTGGCGACTGCCCACGTCCGACGCATACTCGATACCCCAGGCGGCTCCCGGCCGCCGTCGTGCGGCGCGAATCCGTTGCCTCCGCCCCCGCCGCCGCCGTGCCGCCCTTCGGCCCCGCTTCCCCGCGAGCAGGCGGCTCCGAGCCGGGCCTACGGGCGATCGGGCTTCTTCTCGAGCAAAGATTCAATCACCTGCTCGTCGACGCGCGGCGCCTCCGGCGGCGGCGTCCCGGCTTCGGCGCCCGGCGGCGGCTCCGCCGGCGCCTCGGTGCCCACGAGCTGTTCAATGACATCCCGCCGCGGCTCCTCCGCCGGAGGCGGCTGCTCGGCCGCCGCTTCGGCCGCCGCCGGCGTCTTCGCTGCCGCCACAAGAGATTCTATCAGCTCGCCGCCCGTTTCGCCGGGCGCTGCCCGCTCCGTGAGGAACCCGGCCAGCCCGCCCCGGCCCAGCGCGCCCGACGTCACCTGCTGCCGCTGCTCGGCTTCCCGGACGATGCGGACGAAGAACGTCTCCAGCTTGTCCGTCGGCGCGCCGATGCTCAGCACCTGCTTGTGCTCGGCCTCCTGGATAAGCTCCCGGATCCGGTCGATGGTCCGCGGCGAAAGCTTCTCCGTGGTGATCTGCGTCAGCTCGGTGCGCCGGAGAAGATCGCGAATGTCGCCGAGCGCCTGCTGCCGCCCGCCGTACAGAATGCACACGCGGTGGCAGACGTCCTCCACGTCCGCCAGCAGATGGCTGCTCAGGAGGATGGTCTTGCCGTGTTCGCGGTTGAGCCGCTCGATGAGCTCCTTGATCTGGGCCGTGCCGATCGGATCGAGTCCGGTCGTAGGCTCGTCGAGGATCAGCAGGTCCGGATCGTTGATCAGCGCCTGCGCCAGTCCGATCCGACGGGCCATTCCCTTGGAATACTCGCCGACCCGGCGCCGGGCCTCGCGATCCAGGCCGACCATGTGCAGGAGCTCCTCCACCCGCCGCCGGCGTTCGGGGCGCGCAAGCTGAAAGAGCCGACCGTAGTAATCCAGCGTCTCCCGTGCGTCGAGAAACCGGTAGAGGTACGACTCCTCCGGGAGGTATCCGATGCGGTTCTTCACGCTGACGTCGGTCGGCGAGCGCCCGAACACGGCGACGCGGCCCCGTGTCGGATACAGCAGCCCCAGGAGGATCTTGATGGTGGTGCTCTTGCCGGAGCCGTTGGGGCCCAGCAACCCGAACACCTCGCCCGAGCGGACCTCCAGATCGAGATTGTCGACCGCCTTGACCCGGTTGCGGTACCAGAAGTCCTTGAAGATCTTGGTCAGGCCGACCGTCTGCACGACGGGCGGAGCGTCCTGTTTCATAGTCTCACCGGTTCCCCGGCCCGAACGGGACGGCTGCCTCCGCGCGGGCTCACGGTTTTTTCTTGGCCGCCTCGATTTCCTTCTGGAGCTGTTCCTTCTGCTGTTTCGGATCGCGGTTGAGCCACAAGACGAACCGCTGAATGCCCTCGGGCAGGAAGAACCGGGTCACCCCGTCGCTGGCGAAGATCTCGCGCCGGGTGGCCTGCCACATCCGTTCCGGAAGGAGCACGGGATGCTGCTCATAGCGGGGCTTGAGCTTGCGGACCGTGGCGGCATCGGCCTGAAGTTGCTGAACGATCTGATCGCTCTGGGCCCTGGCCGTCTTGACGATCTCTGCGGCC
>CAZZFA010000088.1:0-24055 GCA_964653435.1 uncultured Planctomycetales bacterium
CGCTGCCGGCGGTGTCAAGCGTGGCCGCCACGCGACCGGCAGTCGGCGGGCGCTGAGCGCGCGGCTCCACTTTGGGCGCAGGAGGGGCGTCCGGCGACTGGGCCAAGCGGCTGCCTTGGGTGATGCGCTCGGGTGGCCCCGGGCAGGGGCGGGTCTGCGAGGCGCGCAAACCCCGCTGCCCGGGCGGGATACGAAGACAAGCAAATAACCTCAAAAAAACGCCTGCCCCCCTTCACAGCCGACCAGACGCGCGGTAAGCTATGGCGTGGTGATTGTAAGATCGCGGGCGGTTCGGTGGAAGTGACGGATTCCGCAGTTCCGCAGTTCCGCAGTTCCGCCGTTCCGCAGTTCCGCCGTTCCGCGTGTGCATCAGAAGATCCGGCCACAGCCCGACCGCTTTACCGGTACACCGGGGCGCTGAGCGGAGAGGCGTGCATGGGATAAGGGCGCGTTGCATGCACACCGCGAGAAACGCGACAGGAACACCGCTGGAATCCACAGGTCGGCTCCGGTGGGCCGGCAACTTCCTACCGGCCCTGGGAAGCCTTCCGGCGGCGCGGTAGACTGTTTGTGATAGTCAGCAGTTCTGTTGGAAAGTCGGTACGGCAATGAGTCGGGGCCACTTCAGGGGCCAAGCGGAGAGCGAAGCCATGTTACGGGCAGCAAGGACGGTAGCTGCGGTCGTGGCGGCTGCCATTGTCGTCGCGGACGTCAGAGCAAATCAGGCCGAGACGAATACCGAACTGGCGGCAGCGGTGCGAAAGCTATGCGACGCCGCCTGGAGCAGCAAGTCGATGTCAGCAAGGAAGGTGGATGCTCTGTTTTGGCGCGAATTCATGCTTCCTCAAGCCTCGGAGGACGAACTGCGACGCAGGGTCGATGAGGCTTTCAAGGCGGAGCGAGAGATCCGTGGGGCCGACAGCGCCGAGTTGGAGGAGGAAATCGCGATGAACGTGCGTAATATGCTTAAGGAACAGCAGTCCCCGCGCCGGGTGGTCCAACGTGTTCGAACCGACGGCAAGCGAACGCGGCTGGACCAGGCCATCCTGCAGGGCGGCCAAGCCGTCGGGCCCGATGTGAGATTGTCGGACACCTACATGATGCTCGGCGATAGGCCGACCCGCGAGGGCTACAAGGTTTTTCAGATCCTCGCCGGTCAGCTCCGGACAGCGACAATCTATCCGGATGACTTTGTGTGGGCCGCTCCGCCCGTTCTGGATTGGATTCTCCCGCCGCACCTGTTGATGGCCCGGGTGATGTTCGGCCGGTTGGAAGGCGATGACCTCGTGCTCGACAAGGCCAAGCGCGACGAATGCATCGCGCAGGGCGGATCGTTACGCGGGGAATGGACGATCAGGGTGATCCCCGAGGCGGCATCCGGCGGATCGGGACAGGCACGGGATCGTTTGGAGTTCTACAAGGCCGGCGGCACCGACGGGCATCCGGTGCTGACGGCGGTTTGCGACCGGGAGGACTATGGGCGGGTGTACCGCTCGGAGGCTCGCGATCCGAAGACAGGAGCCTTGTTGAAGGTGCAGGAGGTCGAGGCTTACGATGCGAATGGGATGCCCCAGCGTTTTCGGGTCGAAAGCTACGGTGGGGCGGGGCAGCCTATCCCCAATGCCGAGACGATCGAGTTAATGGGAATCGAACTGAACCCCGTACTTCCCGACGATGTGTTTGAGTTCCGCCCGCCGCCGGGCTACGCGATTGTTGATCTCCGTCGGTCGCCCGGACGGGTCATACGGGAAGGCCGGCCGGACGCGCCGGAGGCGGGCGAGACGGTGGGAGAGATTCTCGGCGTCCTGCGGACGGGGCCGCTGACGCCGGGGCGGCGATCGTGGGAGGTCAAGATCGAGCTCCCGGCCAGCCGTCCGGCCACGCAGCCGGCGGGGGCAAGCGGGGCCGCCACGCAGCCGGCGGCCGGCGGAGGTTGAACATGTCCTTCGGCAGATTCCTCGCGCTTCTGGGCTATGGCGTCGGCCTGTGCATTCTGTCTGCGATGATCACGCGGCTGATTCGGCGGGCGCAATTGGCGCTTTTCCCGGAACTCCTGCTGATCGAGCAGCCCGAGGATCGCCGGGCGACCTTCTGGCGGGCGACAAACAACCCGTCCACAAAGCGATGGATGGTCGTTGCGAGTCTCCCGATGTTCGCCGCAGTGATCTTTGGCTCCGCCGCGATATCGCGGGCCTGCCCGCGACTCACGCCCGACGGGCACCGGCTGGCGCACCTGATCCTCGGCATGATCGCAATCGGCGTTGGCGTCCTCGCCCCGCCGTGCATCACGCGAAACGCGATTCGTCATTCGTTGCGCCGATCGCTGCTTGAGCGGGGAATCGCGGTGTGCCCGGGTTGCGGATGCGACCTTCGCGGGCGCGCGGAGGCGACGTGTCCCCGATGCGGTTTCCAGAGCGATGGCACCTCCCGGGTCGCAACGGCACAGTGAAGCCGCGGGGCCGGCCGCCGCGCAGAGCGCGCCAGTGCGTGCCGATTCCGTCGGCAGGTGCCGGACGCACGACGCTGTCTGCAAACCTTTCCTTTCCCCGGCGTGCCCTGCATAATGTTGAGAGCCTGGCGGCGGGGTCGCTCCGGCCGTGCCCGGCGACGGCGTTCGGTTGCCTCGTCGGCCGCGATGGAAACGGATATCCGCTCAACCCTGGGGGATACGCATGAATCCGACCTTCTGCATGTTCGCATCGGTGATTGTGATCGGCCTGGCGATTGCTCCGGCCCGGGTCGTCGCCGCGGAACCGTCGTGCATCTCGGCGGCGCGGCAGTTCATCGCCGAGTATGAGACGTCCGTCCGGCCGCTCGAGATCGCCGCCGCCAAGGCCGACTGGCAGGCCCAGGCCTCCGGCAAGAGCGAAGACTACAAGGCCTCCGAAGAGGCCCAGAACCGCTTCGACGCCGCCCTGTCGGATCCGGCCGCCTTCGCCCGCCTGAAGCAGATCCGGCAGGACCTCGGCAGGCTCGAGCCCAGGCCCGATCGCCGGCTCGCGAGGCAGATCGAACTGCTCTACCTGCAGTATTCGGGCAAGCAGCTTGACCCGGAGCTTCTCCGGCAGATCACGGCCAAGGCGACGGCCATCACCCGGGCGTTCAACGTGTACCGGGCCAGGGTCGACGGTCGCGAACTGCCGGAGAGCGAGGTCCGCAAGGTGCTTCGCGAGTCGCGCGACAGCGTTTATCGCCGGGCGGTCTGGGAGGCCGCCAAGGACGTCGGTCGGGTGGTCGAGAAGGATCTCAGGGAGCTTGTCAAACTCCGGAACGAGGCCGCCCGCAGGCTCGGCTACCGCGACTTCTACGAGATGCAGCTTCAGCTCAGCGAGATGACCAAGGAACAGATCCTCAAGCTCTTCGACGAGCTTTACGACCTCATGCGAGAGCCGTTCCGGGATGCGAAGGCCCGCATTGACGCGAAGCTCGCGGCGGGGTTCGGCATCGGCGTCGCGTCGCTGCGTCCGTGGCACTACAGCGACCCCTTTTTCCAGGAGCCGCCGGCGATCTACACGAACCAGCTCGACGCCATCTACGCGCACGCCGACGTCGTCAAGCTGACGGCGACGTTCTACGCCGGAATCGGCCTTCCGATCGACGACGTGATCGCCCGCAGCGACCTCTACGAGCGCTCCGGCAAGTACCCCCACGCGATGTGCAACGATATGGACCGCGAGGGCGATATCCGCGTGATGGCCAACATCGTGCCCAACTACCAGTGGGTCTCCACCATGCTCCACGAACTCGGCCACGCCGTCTATGACAAGTATATTCCCCGGTCGCTTCCGTACGTCCTGCGCACGCCCGCCGCGACGTTCACCACGGAGGCCATCGCCATGATGTTCGAGCGGCTCGCGGGTCAGCCCGGATGGATGGAGGCGATGGGCCTGACGGTGCCCGATCCGAAGGCCGTCGCCGAGGCCGGCGCGCGCATGCACCGCGACCACACGCTGATCTTCGCCGCGTGGACGCAGGTGATGGTGCGCTTCGAGTCCGCCATGTACGCCGACCCGGACCAGGACCTCAACCGGCTCTGGTGGGACCTCGTGGAGAAGTACCAGCTCGTCCACCGACCCGACGGCCGCAATGCCCCCGACTATGCGAGCAAGATCCACCTCATCAGCTCGCCGGTGTACTACCACAGCTACATGATGGGCGAGATGTTCGCCGCGCAGCTTCACCACGTCATCGCCCGCGACGTGCTGAAGGCGGACACGCCCACGCCCCTCTATAACGGCCACAAGGAGATCGGCGATTACCTGAAGGCCAAGGTCTTCGGTCCCGGCGCAAGCCTCCGCTGGGACGAGCTGGTCCGCCACGCCACCGGCGAGGAACTCGGCCCGCGGGCCATGATGGCGGAAATCGCCGAAATCGCTCGCGCATGGCCCGAAGGCGAATGAGCGACCGCCGTCGGGCCGAGCGGTCGGCGCATGGGTCGAGATGCCGGATGGGATTGTTCGCCGGACCGATTCTCGCGCTCGTTCTGCCGACGGGGCCCGCGGCGATTCGCGCCCTTGACGGCGCGGACGCCACGGCGGACGATCCGGTGTCCGCAAGGGTGCGATTCTCGAAAACCACAGGGAACCTGGAGTCTGTGTCATGAGCAACATCTTCCGTAAATCGGCCTTCGTCGCCGTACTGATCCTGTTGCACGGCATGACGGCCGACGCCGCGAACCGCCACTACCCGGCCAACCGCCCGCCGTTGAAGCAGACGAGTTTCGTCGCCTTGCCGCTCGGCGCGGTGAAACCGGCCGGCTGGCTGAAGGATCAGCTCACGATCCAGGCCAACGGCCTGACGGGCCACCTGGACGAGTTCTGGCCGTCGCTGCTCGACTCGGCCTGGAAGGGCGGCGCGGGCGAGGGATGGGAACGCGGGCCGTATTACCTCGACGGGCTCGTGCCGCTGGCGTACCTGCTGGACGACCCGAAGCTCCAGGCCAAGGCCAGGCCCTTCCTCGATTGGATTCTCGCGAGCCAGCAACCCGACGGCTGGTTCGGTCCGACGAAGAACAAGGACCGCTGGCCGCTCGCCGTCGCGCTGAAGGTCCTGATGCAGTACCACGAGGCGACCGGCGACGAACGGGTGCTGCCGCTCATGACGAAGTACTTCAAGTACATCAAGGACACGCCGCCCGACTGGCCCGACAAGGACTGGCGCGGCGTCCGCGCGATGGAGAACGCCGTCGCCGCCTGGTGGCTCTACAACCGGACGGGCGACGCGGACATCCTCGCGGCGGCCGACTCGATCCGCACGCACAGCTTCGACTGGACGGCGCATTACCTGAACTTTCCGTACACGTTCGAGGCGCTGCAGCGCGGCATCAAGCCGAACCACCTCTCGCACGTCGTGAACAACGGCATGGCGATCAAGCACCCGGGCGTCTGGTGGGAGCTCACCGGCGACGAGCGGTACAGAAAGGGCGCCTACGAGGCGATTCGCGTGCTGGACGAGTATCACGGGCAGGTGGCCGGGCGATTCAGCGGCGACGAGCACCTCTGCGGCAGGAACCCGACGCAGGGCACGGAGCTTTGCGCCGTGGTGGAGTACATGTTTTCGCTGGAGAACCTCGTCGAGATTTTCGGCGACGCCGCGTTCGCCGACCGCCTCGAAATGCTCGCGTACAATGCGAACCCGGGCACGTGCACGCCGGACTACTGGGCCCACCAGTACGATCAGCAGGCCAATCAGGTGCTTGTTTCGATCGCGAAACGCCACTGGAGCACGAACGGCGACACGTCGAATCTCTACGGCCTGGAGCCGAACTACGGCTGCTGCACGGCGAACATGCACCAGGGATGGCCGAAGTTCGTCTCGCACCTGTGGATGGCCACGCAGGACAACGGGCTTGCGGCGGTTGCCTACGGGCCGTGCAGGGTGACGGCCAAGGTGGCGGACGGCGCCGAGGCCACGATCACCGAGACGACCGACTACCCGTTCGACGGCGTGATCCGCTTCGAGATCCGCCTCGAGAAGCCGACGAAGTTTCCGTTGCACCTGCGCATCCCGGCGTGGGCGGCGGGCGCGACCGTCGATGTCCCCGGCGTCGACGCGGGCGGCGAGACGCCCCCCCTCAAGAGCGGCTCGTTCACGGTCGTCGACCGCGAATGGCGATCCGGCGACGCGGTCACGCTGCGGCTCCCGATGAAACTGCGGACGGAGACGCGCTACAACGACGCGCTGTCGATTCTGCGGGGGCCGCTCTACTTCTCGCTCAAGATCGGCGAGCGCTATCGCAAGCTGGACACGCTGAAGCTGGACAAGGACGTGCGGACGATCGAATCGCTCCGGCAGACGCCCGGCCTGGAGAAGCTGGTGTCGTTCCTCGACAAGACACCGATGGGCGACTACGCCATCGAGCCCACGACGCCGTGGAACTACGCCCTGATCGTCGACCGCGACGCGCCGGAGAAGTCGATTACCGTGAGCACGCGCAAGCCGGGCACGGTGCCGTTCGCGCAGGCCGCTGCGCCGGTGGTCCTCAAGGTCAGGGGCAAGGCGGTGCCGGAATGGACGCTCGTGGACAACTCGGCCGGCGAGACGCCGAAGAGCCCGGTCGTCTCGAACGAGCCGGCCACGGACCTGGAACTGATCCCGTACGGATGCACACGGCTGCGGATCACGGAGTTTCCGGTCGTCCGGTAGAACGGCCGGCGTGATTCGGAGGTGCGGCCATGAGCAGCAAGGCAGAGACCAAGACCCGTCGCGTCCTCGCGGCCCTGGAGCATCGCGAGGCCGACCGCGTTCCGGTGGGCGAGTTCTTCTGGACGAACTTCATCCGGCGATGCAGGCGGGAGATGGGCGTCGGCGACGAGTTCGACCCGTATCGCCACTGGGACCTCGATATGATCGTGATCAACCCGAACATGGACCCGCACATCCGCGGGATCGAGGTCCTGGAGGACTCCGCCGAGCGCAAGGTCGTGCGGACCGGTTTCGGCGCGACGATCGAGCGCCGGGCGACGTACCCGATGCCGATCTACCGCGAGTTCGAGACGCAGACGTACGAACAGATGGAGGCGTTCCGGTTCGACGACCCGGCGGACGAGCGGCGGTACTTCGCGCGGCTCGACGATCAGATCAACGCGGTCGGCGACGATCTGAACCTCGGCTATCCGTCGTGGGTCGAACGTGTGAATGCGTATGCGGACGACTTCTGCGTCTTCGGCAGCGTCTGCGAGCCGCACGAGATGATCTGGCGGATCATGGGGACCGAGAACGTCCTGATCAAGATGGCTGAGGAGCCGGGCAAGGTCGCCCGCTTCATCGAGCGCCTCGGCGACTTTCTCGTCGGCATCGCGAAGGCCCAGATCGCCGCCGCGAAGGGCCGGCTGACGGGGCTCTACATCTGGGGCGACATCGCGTACGTCCGCGGGATGTTCTTCTCGCCGGACTACTGGCGCGACGTGTACAAACCGCAGCTCAAGCGGATCTGCGACGTGATCCACGCGGCCGGCCTCAAGGCGATCTACCACGGCTGCGGCAATGCCTCGGCCGTGTACGAGGACATGATCGAGGCCGGCGTGGACGCGTACAATCCGCTCGAGGCGAAGGCGGGGCTCGACGTCGTCGAGCTGAAGCGGCAATTCGGCAACCGCTGGGCCTTCAACGGCAACCTCGACGTGCGGGTGCTCGCGACGAACGACCCGGAGCAGATCCGCCGCGAGGTCCTCACCAAGCTCAGCGCCGCCCGCGGCGGCGGATACATCCCGCAGTCCGACCACTCGATCCCCGACAGCGTGGCGCCGGCGAGCTACGATTACGTGATCCGGCTCGTGCGCGAGCACGGGCGGTATCCTCTCGCGATGCACAAGTGTGATCCGTTGGGCTGACGCCGGAAGGCCGGAGGCAACTATGAAGCGCTACGGCATGGTCATCAAAGTTCGGCCGGAGAAGTTCGAGGAGTACAAGCGGCTGCACGCGGCCGTCTGGCCGGATGTGCTCAGGATGATCCGCGAGTGCAACATCCGCAATTACTCCATCTACCACAAGGACGGCTACCTGTTCAGCTACTTCGAGTATGTCGGGACGGACTTCGCCGCCGACATGGCGAAGATGGCTGCGGACCCGACCACGCAGAGGTGGTGGGACGTGTGCAAGCCGTGCCAGGAGCCCCTGGCCAGCCGTGCCCCCGGCGAGTGGTGGGCGGAGATGGAAGAGGTGTTCCACTGCGAGTAAGTTGTGCGGCGCCGTACGTACGGATGCGGCAGCGGGACGCATCCGTGTCGTCGCCGGGCTGACGGGTGCGCCGGCGCCGGGGCCGAGGGCGGACGCACCTTACCCGCGGCGCGGGGTTGGGATATGCTGTCTGGCACGCGGGGACGGGGCCCGCCTGCCGCGTATCGGCGGCCTGTCTCCCCGCGACAGGAGACCGGACATGGTCATTGTTTTCGTCGATGTGCATGTCAAGCCGGAGTCGATTTCGGCATTCCGCGAGGCGACGATCGAAAACGCCAAGGAGAGCGTGAAGGAGCCGGGCGTCGCCCGCTTCGACGTCCTTCAGCAGGAGGCCGACCCGGCCCGGTTCATGCTTGTCGAGGTGTACCGCGACGAGGATGCGCCCGCCGCCCACAAGGAGACTCCGCACTATGCCAAATGGCGGGACACGGTGGCCCCGATGATGGCCGAACCGCGCCGGGGCATCCGGTTCACGAACATCTACCCCCCTGACGACGGCTGGTGACGGGCGGGCGATCGGAGCTTCCCCCGCAGCCTGCAACGCGGTCCGGGGCGGCGCGCCGGTGAGCCGCCGGGGGTTCCGGGAGGTGACAGCACCGGGACGGGCCGCGTTCGGGCGGCTTCTTTCCGCGAGGAAACGCTCATGGCAAGACTCCTGCATATTGCGGCCAGCCCGCGAGAAGGCTCCTGCTCGGCGCGAGTGGCCGGCGCATTTCTGTCGCAGTATCGCCGGTTGCATCCGCAGGACGGCGTGGAGACGCTGGACGTGTTCCAGGCGGAGATCCCGCCGTTCGTGGCGCCGCAGGCAAAGGCGAAATACGCCGTCCTGGCCGGCCGGCCGCCGGCGAGCGAGGCGGAGGTTGCCTGGCAGGGGGTCATCCGGGTGGTCAACCACTTCAAGGGTTTCGACAAGTACCTGTTGTCCTGCCCGATGTGGAACTTCAGCATTCCGTACCGGCTCAAGCAGTACATCGACGTGATCGTGCAGCCGGGACTGACGGTCTCCTACGCGCCGGGCAAGGGCTTCACGGGGCTGGTCACGGGGCGACCGCTGATGCTCATTCTCTCGCGCGGAGGCGCGTATGAGGAGGGCGATCCGCGCCGGACGTACGACTTTCAGGAGAGCTATCTTCGCTGCGTATTCGGTTTCATCGGGTTTACCGACGTGCGCGCGATACACATCCAGGGTACCCAGCGGGGCGATGCCGAACAGGTCGAGGCAGATACGCGCAAGGCGATGGATGCGGCCGCGACCGCTGCGGCGGCATTCTGAACGTCGGGGGCCCGCGGGGGCACAGGCGCGCCGGGACATCGGCCGGGCGGCGGCGCGGTCTTGTACCGGCGAGGCAGGCCGATAGGATGGCGGTGGTCCGGCGCGTCGGTTTCCGTCAGTGCGGAGCGGCGGCGCGTGGCGAGGGAGGCGTCCGGGGCGGGCGAGGAAAGCGAGGTCCGGAGACCCCCGCTGCCGCAGGGCGCACGCCTTGAGTCCCCGGGCTCCGGTTTCACGGTGGGACGGTCATGAGGAGTTTTGACAGTCTGAGCGAGCGGGAAATCCTGGCGCTGGCGATCGGGCTGGAGGAGGAGGATGCGCGGATTTACGCCGACTTCGCGGACGGCTTGCGCGAGGACTATCCGGCGTCGGCAAGCGTGTTCGAGGAGATGAGGAACGAAGAATCGGGGCACCGGCGCCGCCTGTTCGAGCTGTATCGCCAGCGCTTCGGCGAGCACATTCCGCTCATCCGGCGGGAGGACGTGAAGGGGTTTATCCGGCGGCGGCCGGTGTGGCTGGCGAGGCCGCTGCGGCTGGAGACGGTGCGGCAGCAGGCCATCACGATGGAGGCGGAGATCCGGAACTTTTACAGCACCGCCGCCAGGCGGGTGAGCGACGCGGGCATCCGGCAACTGCTCGGCGATCTGGCCGAGGAGGAGCGTTCGCATGAAACGATGGCCCGGCAGTTGCAGAAGATCAAGCTCACGGCGGATGTGCGGGCGCAGGAGGAGGAGGCTCGCCGGCGGCTGTTCGTGCTGCAGGTGATCCAGCCGGGGCTGGCCGGGCTGATGGACGGGTCGGTTTCGACGCTGGCGCCGCTGTTTGCCGCGGCCTTCGCGACGCGCGACAGTTGGGATGCGTTCGTGGTGGGGCTGGCGGCGTCGGTCGGGGCGGGAATCAGCATGGGCTTCGCCGAGGCGCTCAGCGACGACGGGAGCCTGACGGGCCGCGGCCATCCCTGGGCTCGCGGGTTCGTCTGCGGATTGATGACCACGCTCGGCGGGATCGGTCACACACTGCCATTCCTGATTCAGCGCTTCTCCGTGGCGACAACGGTTGCCGTGATCGTCGTGGCGGCCGAGCTGGGGCTGATCTCGTGGGTGCGGCATCGGTACATGGACACGCCGTTTCTTGCGGCGGCGTTCCAGGTGGTGGTCGGAGGCGTGCTGGTGTTCCTCTCGGGCATCCTGATCGGGAGTTCGTGATGGCGCGGAGGCAGGCGACGGAGCAACGGAGCGACGGAGCGACGAAGGGAAGATACGCGCCGATGTACCGGGCGGGCGGCATCTGGCTGGCCCTGTGCCTGCTGCCGGGCGCCGTCGGAACGGCGCGGGCGGGCGATCGTGTGGCGTTGTGGCAGGACGGCAAGCCCCAGTGCCATCTCGTCGTGCCGTCTCCCGATGAGCCGGCCAGGCGGCTCGGGCAGGCTACGATCAATAGCCTCCTTCGACGTTTCTACAACGTCGAGTTGCCGACGATCCGTCAGATCGCCGGGCCGGGCACGTATATCACCTTCGGCACGTGCGAGAGCAGAGCCGCACTCGAGAAGGCGGCCGGCGCCGTCGCGATGACGCAGGACCTGGGCACCGAGGGATTTCAAATCCTCACTCGCGCCGACGGCGATTCAAAGCTCATCATCGTCCTCGGCAACACGCCGCGCGCCATCAAGCATGCCTGCCAGGAGCTGGTCTTCTACCGGATTTCCGCGACGGCCGCCGGCGGCTTCGTCGATTGGCCGCTGAACGACGTAGCCATGAAGCCCGCGTTCGCGTACCGCGGCATCTACATGCTGCCGTGCTGGTCGGTGTACGATTCGCTGGAGTCCTGGCAGCGGGTCCTGCGGTTCAACTCGGAACTGACGCTCAACCGCATCTGGTTCTGGCTCGACGGTTTTCCCGTGGCGGGCCACCCGGCCGTGACGAACATGGCGGACCAGAAGGGCACCCTCGATTCCTCGGCCCTGGCGAGCGACAGGAATGTGCAGGAGCTGATCGACCTGGTGAACCGGGAGGATATGGTCTTCTACATCGGCGGCGGGTGGATGAGCTGGCACCACGAGCGTGTCGTGGGCAAGGATCCCGTCAAGGCGAAGGAGTTCTATCGGGCCTACCTGCGGACGTTCCGGGGCGTGGGCGGGTTCTACTTCGAGCCGACGGGCGAAGGGGGGGAGGTGCGCGACTGGCGGCCGGAGTGCGATTCGCTGCGCGAGTTCATCACGTTGCTGGTCGCGGAGCGGCCCGGGTTCGAGTGTGCCGTCGCCATCGGCAAGTTCAACAACGCCGAGTATCTCAGGCTCATGTCGCAGCTCGATCCGAAGCGGGTGTACTGGTGGTGGTGCTGGGGCGACCCGTTCCGCGACAAGGCATTGGAGATGTACCCGAGCGTCCTGCGATGGCACACCGTCACGCAGATGTCCAACTTCCACGGCTCGATCGACCCTCCGTCGCCCGCAGAACGCAGGCTGGCGGGCGTCGTCACGAGCTACGATCCGGGGATGGGCTTCGGCAACCCGTGGAACGGATGGGGACGGCTCGGCACGGACAAGCCGCGGAACTTCGACCCGTATGATATTCCCTACTTCGGCCACGAGTACTTCTTCCGCGAGCGATGCTGGAATCCGGAGATGAGCGAGGCGGACTTCGTCAGGCGGCTGCATCGGCGGCTGTTCGACGCGGATTGTCCCGCCGAGGCCGGCGAGCGCTACTGGCAGCTCACGCGGATCGTCCTGCGGGTGAACGCACGCGGCAAGCCGGACGGCGGGCAACTCTCGGCCGTAGACGGATTCCTCGCGGCGATGCGTCACCGCCGCGTAACGCCGCGGACGGCGGACACGCTCGCGCGCATGGAGGCCGCGATGCAGCACTTGCGCCCCGCCTCGCGGAATGCGCCGCGGTAGGGGCGCCTCTGCCGTTTCCGCTGTGACCGCCTTGGAATCCGAGATCGTTCATGCCGCGCAGTGTCCGACCCACGACGACGTTGACACGATGGGCAACTGGCCGGCCACGCCATTGCGTGCCGATTCGACTTCGAAAGCGGGCGAGACGCGCGCCGCCTCCCGTGTCGGGCTGCGGCCGAAGGCCGCGCTACCCGGCCGGAAACGAACGACACATTCGCCCCGAAAGCGGCACTATGGCCTCAGCCGGTAGGCGAAAACATCCTTCGTCGGTGTGAGCGTGAGGGTATTGCCGTCGCTGCGAACGGACTCGGTCCGGAGCGCCCGGCCCGTTTCATCGAGAACCTCGATGCGTCCGGCGCGGTGCCGTGACAGGCGCACAGTAAACGGGCCGCTGTCCGGCAGAGGGATCACCGTCATGGCATCGCCTTCCTGCACAATGCGACACGCACCGTCTGTCGTCACGTCACCGAAGGCAGTCAACCCGGCGGCGCGCGCGTGGACATACAGCGTCGAGCCGGCGCGGGACCATTCCACCGTCGCGTCGCGCCTGCGCTCGATCGCCGATTCGACCACGCCGCCGGCGACGGGAACTCGCGCGTAGAAGCCATATTGCGGCAGCGCATGACCGGCGACCGTCCACTCGTTCGGGCCACGATTGACCCAGACCGCGCCGCCGTTGTCCCATCGAACGTGCTGGCGGTGAATGTCGCCATCGATGAACTCGACGCCTTCGATGCGGCGCAGCGACAGCGCCCGCATCAGCTCGTGCGTGAGCCAGTACTTCCGGACGACGTCGCGCCCGAACGGCGCCGGCACCATGGCCGGGTGGCCGGTCAATACCTCGGTGCAGACGTAGTCGTCGCTGTAGATGCCGTGCGTCTTCGCGTCGAGGCCGCCGACGTAGCGGCCTTCGTAGCCGGCGCCGTGCTGCACGAAGCGGTCATGATGCGCCGCGTCGAACCAGGGGATGCGCTCCGCGTCGGCACAACGAAGCGGCCAGACCATCCATCCGTGCCGGGGGTCGGGCACATCCACCCGCAGGTGGTTCGCCTGCGAACCGTCGAGCCAGCCGATCAACTGGTCGTGGCCGCTCTCCGAGATCTGCGGCGCCTGGTCGCCGAGGTAGTCGCGAATCCAGGCGAAGAACCCGCCCCACGTGTCGCGAGTGTAGAGGCGGTCCTGGAAGCGGCCGTCCTGCGTCCAGGAATCATACGGTCCGATCGACGACCAGACGTCGATGAAGTAGGCGTTCGGCGCGATGCCGTCCTTGATGAGCTTGAGGTTGCGTTCCAGCACGGGGCGGATGTGGTCCGTCCGCCAGCGATAGGCCTGCGCCTTGGGCCCCGGGTTGAACCACGCCCGCACCGGCCGGCCGTCCGGTTGGAAGGAAATGTGCTCATACGAATAGCCGTCCGCGTCCGGGTAGTAGTCAATGTAATTGTCGTGCGGCGCAAACAGGACGCCGTTATCCCTGCACACCCTGGCAAGGTCGCGAAACTCCGCCGGCGTGC
Source organism: uncultured Planctomycetales bacterium (assembly GCA_964653435.1). Lineage (GTDB taxonomy): Bacteria > Planctomycetota > Phycisphaerae > UBA1845 > PWPN01 > CAZMVY01. The sequence continues at coordinate 13,856 of CAZZFA010000088.1, forward strand.
CGAGCTTCGGATTGGGCGGGTAGATGTCGGGGAGCCGGTTGTCGTAGCCCCATCGCTGCCAGTTGTGCCACACGACAACCGATTCCGTCAGCCCGTAGCGGAACGCCCGCCGCAGGGCCGCCGTGCTGTCGGCATAGCGACCGCCCCACAGATCGAAGACGAATCGCCCGGCCAGCTTGCGCACGCCGCCCGCGGGCTTCAATCCGTTGATGTCGCGCCAGATCTGCACACCCTGCCATACGTTCGCCGCCGGGATGAACGTCAGCGTCTGGGCATGCGGCGAATGAAGCGTGTATTCGCGGGCGTTCGGGTCGACGGCCAGGCGGTCGGGGGGAACGTCCACGCCCTGAACCATCGCCAGGCCGTTGGCAAAGTCGAAGCCGACGAACGACGTCGACAGGCGGTGTCCGTCGAACGGCAGCTCGAATGCCTCGGGCTTGCAGATCACATTGCCCTGGCCGGCGTAGACCCGCGTCGCCTGCTCGGTCCACGGCCCCGCGGCGACGTCCTCCAGGCAGGCGACGCGCCACGGTCGCGGCGCCGGCGCGTTTTCCATCGCGAATCGCACCCGCAGGGCGCCGGCCTCCGCCCGAATCTCGCCGATCACGTCGAACTCGCCCGCCCAACTGCGGAAGTGATGCCGGATGCGGTATCCGTGGTCCGCCGGCTCCTCTCTTGTTTCCACCAACGCGGTGGAGGCGAACGGGTTCTCGAGCGCATCGCCAAGCACGCGCAGCCGAAAGCCGCGGAACAGGAGCCGCTTTTCGCCGTCGGAGAATCCCACGACGGCGTCCAACAGCCCGCGCCGGCCGGGCCAGAGATGCACGTCGTATCGCCGGCCGTGGTGCTCAAGCGTTCCGATGAGCCGCGATGCCGCGCCGTTCTCGGGCGGAAACGGCGACGGCTTCGGCGGGGCACCGGCGATCACGGTCGGCTCGGCCCAGTACGACTGATCGCAGTTCGTGTTGTTGTTCGGTCCCGGGTGCGATTCGAGCTGCAGCCGGATTCGCTGCCCGGCGAAGCGGCCGAGATCGGCCTCGCCATCTTGCCACACCTTCGCATCGGTGTGCCGCTCGAAGAGTACCTCGCCCAGCTCCCCCGGCGGGGCATCAAACGGCGCGACGCGCACGCGAAACGTTACGCCGTCGCTGGGCGTCTCGCCCTGTTCGGGATGATGATCGCGGATCGCGTTGGCGAAGCGAAGCCGGACCGGCTGCCCGGCCGGCAGGCTCAGCGGGAACTCGATGACGGCCGTGCCTGCGTGGCCTTCGTAGTAGGGCGGATGAATCCCCAGCGCCTGCCGAACGCCCCCTCGATCGATCCGCTGATCCCACGCAACCGATCCTCGCGATCGGTCCTCCGCGCCGGACCAGCCCACGGGCATGACCAGGGCCTTCTGGCCGAACACGAGAATCACGGCCCGCCGCACGGGCAGGTTCGCGAGCGCCACGCCTCCCTCAGCAGGCACCGCGACGGGCTTCCAGTCGATCGTCACACGCGGCCGGGGCGGGTCCGGCAGCTTCGTTTCGACGATCAGGATCGGATGCGCCTGCCGCCGCTGCCCGTCGAGATCGAACTCGGCGAACGCGTGAATGGGATAATGGGCGTTATACGTTCCCTTGCCGGCGACCACGGCGAACTCGGTCTGCGACGTGCCTTTGCCGGGCACCGCGAAGGGCACGGCCCGGGCCGGCTTGACCCGCCAGCGGTCGATGACTCGTAGGCGGACGCTGCCCTTGACGGCCGCATCGCCGGCGTTTTCGATCACGACGCGGACGGGCACAGGTTCTTCAACGCGCATCACGTCCGGGGGAGCGTCGATCCGCACGGTCAGCGGCCCGGCCGTATCCACGGGCGGATCAAACGCCGAGGCCTCCTGCGCGAGGACGCACAGCGCTGCCACGATCAGCCCCCGTTGTTTCATCGAGCCTCTGCGGGATTGCGTCACCATCCGATGTCCTCCGTCGCACCGGACCCGACCTTACCGCCATCGCCCGCAATGTGTCGAGGGCGCCCTTTCGCGGGAAGGCGTGCGGTCGGCGGCACGGGCTGATCGCGGTCCGCCGCGATGCAAGACGCAAGCGCGCGCGCCCCGATGTTGGCGGCGGCCGGCCCTTGCCCTACACTGTTATCGCGCGACGTGCCGGCGACGTGCGCAGATTTGAGGTCGGGCAATTGCGGAGTGCGGTCTCTCTGAGACCGCCGCGGCCGAAGGCCGTGCTACGATGTGGGCATGAACGTCGCATATACCATCGGTCAGGTGCGCCAGGCGGTCCGCGCAGCGCGGGAGCAGGGACGATCCATTCATTTCGTCCCCACGATGGGCGCGTTGCACGAAGGCCACTTCTCGCTCATCCGCGCGGCCCGCAGGCCGGACGGCTTTGTCGTGGTCAGCATTTTCGTCAACCCCACGCAGTTCGGACCCAACGAGGACTTCACGAAGTACCCGCGGCCTGTAGAGCAGGATCTCGCCGGCTGCCGTCGTGAAGGCGTGGACCTCGTTTTCCTGCCGGCCCCCGAGGAGATGTATCCGCCCGGCAGCCGCACCGTGGTTCACGTTCCCGGCCTCACCGAGACGCTCTGCGGCCCGCACCGCCCCGGGCACTTCGACGGCGTGGCGACGGTCGTGACGAAGCTGTTCAACATCGTCCAGCCCGATCGGGCGTATTTCGGCCAGAAGGACGCGCAGCAGGCCGTCGTCATCCGCCGTATGGTCGCCGATCTCGATATGCCGATCGAGATCGTCGTCTGCCCGACCGTCCGCGAGCCGGACGGCGTTGCGATGTCGAGCCGCAATGCCTATCTTTCGCCGGCACAACGCAGGCAGGCCCGCTGCCTCAGCGAGTCGCTGCGGCTCGCGGAACGGATGGTCCGCGACGGCGAGCGCCGGGCCCGCCTCATTATCGAGGCGATGCGGGCGCACATCGCAGCCGCCGGACCGTGCGAGATCGACTACATCGCGGCGGTCGATCCGGAGACGCTGGAGCCGGTCGAAACGATCGACCGCCCGTGCATGTTCGCGCTCGCCGTCCGCATCGGGTCCACGCGGCTGATCGATAACCTCGTCCTTGATCGCCGCTAATGTGCCTCGCCGGATCGTGGGGCGGAGAGGCCGACGGTTTTCGCCCCGCAGCGTCCTTTCCGACGGGGCGATTCGGTCCGGCGAGGTGGACGCCCGCATACGCCGGCGGTAGAATCATCCGGCGTGTGGCCGTTTTCTTTTCCCATTGACAGCAACGACAGGACCTCGATCGCGACGCAGACTCGCCGTCCGGTCCGCAGGAGCCGTCCGCGACCATGAAACCCGAGCTGTTTCAGATTCCACTGATCTACTACGGCGTGAAGGGATACGGCTTCATGCTGATGGTCGGATTCCTCACCGCCATCTGGTGGGCGAGCCGGCGGGCCATGAAGGTCAAGGCGAATCCCGATCTGATCCTGAACATGGGGTTCGTTGCGCTGGTTTTCGGCGTGGTCGGGGCGCGGGCCTTCTACGTCATTCATTACTGGCAGCGGAGCTTTGCCGGACGCCCGCTGTCGGAGGTCATCAATATAACGGCCGGGGGGCTGGAGTTCTACGGCGGATTCGTCGGGGCGATGGTCTTCATCATCTGGTATGTGGCGTGCCACGGTCGGCCCTTGCTGGCCCGCGCGCTGGCGGTGGTCTGGTGCCTCCTGACGGTGATAATCCTGCTGGCGATCCGCTCGGCCATGAGCCCCCGCCCGCCGTTCGCCTATGTGCTTCCGATCGCATTGCTGGTGGTCGGAGTGCTCATTATCCGCTCGCTGTGGCAGTGGTCCGGCCGGGCCGGGTACGGACAGCCGGCGTCGCTGCGTCTGTACCTGGATATCGTGACTCCCTCGCTCATGTGGGGGCTGGGGTTCGGTCGGATCGGCTGCTTCCTGAACGGCTGTTGCTGGGGCGCTCCGTGCGAGGCGATTCATCTGCCCTGGGCCGTTCGCTTTCCCTGCGCAAGCCCCGCCCAGTACGACCAGTGGAGCCGATGCGAGGCGACGTTACCGGCCCCGTTGATCCATATTGATCCGCGGACCGGGTACGCCTATCCGATCCCGCGCGAACTCCTCACGATGCCCCCGGCGAAGCGCCTGCTGGCGGAGCGCCGATGCGAGCAGTTGGAGGGCCGCCTGCAGGAGCTTCGCCGCACCAACGCCGGCGCGGACAAGATCGCCCGGGCGGAGGCCGAACTGAACCAGGCGCGGGCGGCCCGCGACCAGGTGCGTCAGGCCGAGGCGCCCCTGCTCCGCAACATGGCCATTTTCGGCCTTCACGCCAGCGACATCGAGCGACTCGCCCTGCGGCCCGACTCCCGGTCGGCGCCCATCCATCCCACGCAACTCTATGCGTCGGTGAACGCGTTCCTGCTGGCGTTCCTGCTCAACGCGATCTTCTACCGCCGCAAGCGTCACGGGCTGGTCTTCGGCATGCTCTGGCTGCTCTATCCGGTGGCCCGGTTCGTGGAAGAGGCCATCCGTGCGGACAACCCGCTCGACACCGCGGGTCTGACGATTTCCCAGGCGGTCAGCGTCGGCGGGCTGATCTTCGCCGCCGTGTACTTCTGGTGGCTTTACAGGCAGCCGCTGCGAAGCCCGCGCGCGGTGGCCTACGTGCCGCCGGAGGCGACCTGAACAAAAGCGTGAACGCGAAACCGTGGATCCGTGACGGCAGGCCGGCGCGAGGGGTTTGGTCCATTCCGCCGATCCTTGTCCGCCTGGGTCATCTGATCGTGCCGGTCGTCCTCGCGGTTGCATCGCCGGCGCCCGCCGCGCAGAAACCCGCGCCGCTCCGCTGGAACCTGCAGCCCGGCCTGCTCGAAACGTACAACGTCCTCCTCGACCGCCGCTCCAGTCTTCAGACGTACCGGACGCGTCAGGAGGGCCGGCTCACGCGCATGGTGCTTGCCGGCAGCCGGCCCGATCAGTGGAACCTCGCCCAGATGCTTGAACTCGGCCGCGGCCGGGCCGTTCGTCCGGCCGAAACCTCCGCGCCGGCCACGGCCCCGTCGGGGCGCATCCTCGCCCTGCTCCCTCTGCCGCATACCCAGTTCAGCGTCCGTGCGGCAACACAGGCCGACGCCCCCCTGATCGTGCCCGGCGGCTCGGCGTTCGAGAAGGACCTGATGCGCGCCATGCTCGAATGGGGAGACTGGCCGGCCGCCCCTGCCGTGGCGGGAATGGAATGGTCGCGCGAAGTCTCGGAGGCATCCTTCGCAGGCGAGCGCCGCTTTCAGCTCGAAGCATTCGAGGCGGGCGCGCACGGCGAATCCGTCGCCCGCATTCGCTTTGCCCTGGAGCCCGGGGGGCGCGCCGGGCCGGGGACCTCGCACCGGGTTACGCAACTGGACGGCACGATCCGCTGGGCGATGCGGTCCGGGCGCCTCGTGGATCTGCGCGCCCGCGCGGTCTTTTCCCGCGCGGCGGCCGGGGACAGCGAGCGGATCGAGCTGGACCTTGTCGTGGAACCGCGCTCGCGCACGCTGGTTTCGATTCCCGAACACAACGCGGCGCATACGCAGGTCGTCGAACTCACCGCGATTCTTCGTGAATACAACGCGGACCGTTTCGCGGAGGCGCGGGAGCGGACCCGACGGTTCTGCGAGCGCTGGCCCGCGAGCCGGTGGCGGCCCGTGGCCGATTTTCTGGCGGCGCAGATTGCCGCCGAGCAGAGCAGCGTGCAGACGGCGACTTCCGCACCCGCCGGCGGGGCCGCCCCGGCGCTTCGCGATACGCTTGCCGCGCTGCTCTCGCAATGGCGGTCGGCCGAGCGGCAGGGAGATTCGGCTGCGGCCGGGAAGGCACGTGAAGAGCTGGAGCGGACCGCACGCGTGAACCGCGATGCGATCGGCGAACTCGCCCGGTCGGCCGATGCCGCCGAACGCGCCCTGGGTGTCCTGGGGCTTGCCTTTGCGGCAGCGCCGGCCGACGTGGCGGTGATCTCCGGCTTGACTCAGGACGACAGCCCCGTCGTCCGCGAGAGCGCCTACTATGCCCTGGTCGTCCGCCGCTCGCCGCTGGTCCGCGCGGATGTCTTCCTCCGGGGTCTGGAGGACGGCGTCGCCTCCGTGCGTGCGCGGGCCTGCGAGGCGGCCGGCGCCTCCGTTCGGCCGGAATCGCCGGAGGCCTCCGTCCTGGCTGTGGAACTGGCCGAACGGCTGACGGACGAACATCCGCGTGTCCGACTGGCGGCGGCGCAGGCCCTGGCCGTCGTGGGCGGCCGCGAGCAGGTCGAACCGCTGCGGCAGGCGGCCGACGACCCGGCCAACGCGGCCTTTCGCCCGGCGCTTCAGGCGGCCTTACGCGAGCTGAACACCCGGCTCGAACCACAACGGCCCCATGAGTAGAATGCCGGCCATACGAAGCCCGTCCGCGTCTGCACCGTGGCAGGCAGGGCGGCCGAAGGCCCGTGTGACATCCGGCCGGCGCGTTCGGGCGATCCGTTCGCAAAGCGAGGCGCACAATGGCTCAATCCGCGATTCGACGAATCGGCATACTTACCGGCGGCGGCGACTGCCCCGGCCTCAACGCGGTCATCCGCGCCGTCACGAAGAGCGCGATCAACGAACACAACCTGGAGGTCTTCGGCATCGAGGATGCGTATCTCGGACTGCTGGAGGACCGCGTGCGGCCGCTGCGGGCTTCCGACGTATCCGGCATCCTCACACAGGGCGGCACGATCCTCGGCACCACGAACAAGGTCAACCCGATGAAATGCCGCCTCGGCACGGATCCGTCCGGAAAGCCCATCATCGGCGACGCCTCCGAGAAGGCCGTCGCCACATGCCGCAAACACGGCATCGAGCTGCTCGTCTGTATCGGCGGCGACGGCACGATGGCCGCCTCCTACGGCATGATCCAGCGCGGCATCAACGTCGTCGGCGTCCCCAAGACCATCGACAACGACCTGATGTGCACGGATGTCACATTCGGCTTCAACACGGCCGTGCAGACCGCCACCGACGCCCTCGACCGCATCCATACCACCGCCGAAAGCCATCACCGCATCATGCTTGTGGAAGTCATGGGCCGAAACGCAGGCTGGCTTGCGCTCTCGGCCGGCATGGCCGGCGGAGCCGACGTCATTCTTCTGCCCGAGATCCCCTACGACCTCGACGCGATCTGCCGTGCCTGCAGCCGCCGGAAGGAGCAGGGTAAGCGATTCACCATCATCGCCGTCAGCGAGGGCGCCCGACCGAAAGACGGCCAGCAGGTCGGCACGCTCACCGACGACCCGGTCGAGCCCATGCGTCTCGGCGGCATCAGCCAGATCCTCGCGCGCCAGCTCCAGGAACGCTCGGGCACCGAGTGCCGCGCCACGGTCCTGGGCCACGTGCAGCGCGGCGGGACGCCTGTCGCCTTCGACCGCGTGCTCGCCACGCAGTTCGGCACGGCGGCGGTCGATCTGGTCGTCAGCGGCCAGTGGAACCGCATGGTCGTGAGGCAGAAGGGCGAGATCACCTCCGTCCCCCTCGAGCAGGTGGCGGGTAAGCAACGGCTCGTCCCACCAGACCATCCGCTGTTGCACGTCGCGCGGAGCGTGGGCGTATCGTTCGGCGACGCGTAAACACGTGAAGAAGACTGTCGGCGTCTTGTTCGGCCGCGCGTGAAGCTGATTTCGACGTACCGAAGTCTTCCTCAGGAGGATCGCCGGTGCGTCGCAGAAACCCGTCCTGCCGCAATGGAGACAACGCAACCGGGGGCGGTGCGGACCGGTATAATCCGGCGGTCGTGATCGTGATCCGAGTGCGGAACGCATCGACGGGCAAGCCGCGCGGCGCGGCCTTCCCGGGATCCACACAGGAGCAGGCGATGAAACTTCGTCGATTGTACAGGCTGGTGCTGACGGCGGCGGCCGGCGGCATGGTGTTTCAGACGGCCACGAGTTGCTCCGACCTGGCTGCGTCCTCGCTGACGGCCATGTTGCCGTCACTCACATCGGCGCTGACCAGCGCGATCACGGATGCGACACAATGCGACACCACGCCCACATCCGGCTCGGCCATTACGCCGACGGACAGCACCTTTACGGCCGTCGGCAATGCGATCGAAGGCGTTCGGTCCAACCTGGGCCTGCCCGGGGGCGGCTCATCCGGCGCCGGGTCGTCCGGTGCGAGCCAGTAGCCCCGTCGCCGCACGCCGCGACGACTCCGACGGGACCCGAAGCGCAAACGGGAGCCTCCGCAGACATCCAGCGCGGCTGTCTTTCCACGCGTCGAAGCGATTTCGCCCACCGGTCTTCTGATCGGATCACGCCACCCGGAGCGATTCCACCGCCGCGATGTGCAGATGCGGACGGAACGTCCATCGTTCCCCAGCGGGGAACACGATGAAGAGCTGATTCTTCATCACCGCCACCGCGTTGGGGTCCCGAACCTCGTAGGCGTCGCCGCGGGTAAGCCTGATTCGAAACGGCTCAAACGGGTCACGCCGGGGCAGATCTCTGATCTCTTCGGGGCCCATCATTCGAGTATGCCTTCGGATGGGCTGAAGGGCGAGGGCCCCTGGAGAAACCCACCGACCTGAACGGGCACCCTTCGTCGCTCCGTCGCTTCCGCTCAGAATGGCGACTTCAGCCGGCCCTCCCGATGGGCCATGATGTATTCCATGAAATGCTCGTCCTTGCAGAGGAACCCGTCGCGGGCGAGTTGCACAGCCTCGCTGGACGGGTCGAGCTTCGCTACGTCGTCCGGATGGCAGGTGAGCGGATCGATCAAACCGCTGTCGGTGCCGGCCTCGATCGCCATCGACAGCCACACGGCGTTGAGCAGGCGGCGGTTCGGCAGGCCGAAACTGATGTTCGAGTGCCCGCCGGCGATATGGATCTCGGGGTACCGCGCGCGCACCTGCCGGATCGTCTCCAGGACGATCAGGCCGACCCGCGGCGAGGCGGAGACGGTGTAGATGAGCGGATCGGCAAACATGTCGCCAAAGGGAATGCCAGCGGCGCGGCACTTTTCGATGATGCGTTCGAGGTTTTCGAGCCGGTCCTCGACGCCCTCGGGCAGGCCGGCCTCGCCGGACGACATCACGATCACCGGGCAGTGATAGCGAGCCGCCAAGTCCACTGCCTCAAGCCGCTCCAGGGAGGCGGAGTTCAGCATGGGACGCGGGCCGCCGGCCTGCTGCACCGCCTCAATGCCCGCCCGCAGGGTTGACAGCTCGCTCGAATCGATGGAGAGCGGGATATCGAATGTCCGGGACAAGACGCCCACCGCCCACCGCATGGCCGCATCGCGCTCCGCGATCTCCGGGCTGACCTCGTCCACATTGATATCGAGGTATTGCGAGCCTCGCTTGACCTGGCGCCGCGCGAGCCAGCGAAGATACGCCTCGCCCAGCTTGCGCTCGGCATCGTTTCCGTGCCGCCCCGCCTCTACGGCGGCCGCCACATGCGGAACGTTCCCGTTGCGATACACCTCGGTGTTCCGAATGCTCTCCGGGACGGGCAGCAGGGCCTCGTTGCCGAATTCGTCCTCGAAAATGAGGCATTCCGAGCCATCCGCGGCCGTCCTGACCCGGGGGCCGTCGCGCTTGACCCGACGGGAGCAGTGGATGTTCTCGCCGATGATGATGAAGCGGTGTGCGTTCGAGGCGTTCATTGCCAGATCCCTCAGCTCTTGACTATGATTGGCCCGCAGGAGGTTTGTACCGTACCGATGCCCGAGCCGATCGTCAATGCCCTTCGTGACGGACTGGATCGAGGGGACTTCCTGGTCACCCTCGAATACTGCCTCCCGCCGCGCGGCGAGTCGCTCAAGACGCTCCATGCCCTGGCCGAGTACGCGGCCTCCGAGCCGGCCGTCCATGCCGTCGCCCTGACGGACCGCGTGACCAGCGAGAACGACTACGAGCCCCTCGATGTGGCCGAGGACGTCATGCGCCGGTCCGGCAAGGTGCCCCTCGTCCATGTTTCCGGCAAGGACCGCACGCCCGAGACCCTCGCCGAACGCCTCCAGCGCTGTGCGGACACGGCTCTGGAGAACGTCCTCGTCGTCACCGGCGACATGCCCCGTCCGGAGACGCCGGGCGAGGTGATCGAGCCGCCCAACGGCTTCGTCGATTCGGTGCAGGGCGTCCACCTCGCCGCCCGCATCCGCCCTCCGCTGCTGGTTGCCTCCGCCGTCACCACGTTCAAGTACACCGAGCCGGAGCTGATGAACCAGTACATCAAGATGCACAAGAAGG
>CAZZFA010000089.1:0-23405 GCA_964653435.1 uncultured Planctomycetales bacterium
GGCCACGTGACCATCGGCTGGTTCAGCCGACCGGCCTTTGGCCGCCGCCTTCGGCTCCATGCCTGGAAGTTGACGACGGCGCATCGCTTCAGCCGGCCGGCCTTTGGACGCCGCCTTCAGCCGGTGGAGGCACCGGCTCCGTCCCCTCCCATGCTTGCCGCCCAGCGGGCTTCCGCCGGGCCAGGTGAATGCCCGCCGCCCACCGTCTGCAACTACGGCTGCGCACCCGTCGCTTCGGGCGCGCTTGTGCGGCCGGACGGTTCTGCGCTACGATGCCGCGGGTTCCGATATGTCGCCGGGCATGGAAGTGGAGGAATGAACGATGCATCATCGTCGGTGGTTGTCGGTCCTTGTTCTCGTGGTCGTCGTCGGCATCGGCTTTCCGGACGCGCGGGCACAGGAGCCGCGTCCGGCCGCCGCGAAGAACGCGGAGAACGTCATCCTGTTTCTCGTGGACGGGCTTCGTCGGCAGGAGGTTTTCGCCGGGGCCGACCAGACGCTGATGAACAAGGAAAACGGCGTATCCGACCTCGAGGCGGCGAAGAGGGAATACTGGCGCGACACGCCGGAGGCCCGCCGCGAGGCGCTCATGCCGTTCTTCTGGAAGACGCTCGTGCGGCAGGGCCAGGTCTTCGGCAACCCGGACAAGGGCAGCGTCGTCCGCGTGAGCAACGCGTTTCGGATCTCGTATCCCGGCCATAGCGAGATGCTCGTCGGCTATGCCGACCCGCGCATCAACAGCAACGACGCCGTGCCCAACCCGAACGTGTCCGTGCTGGAATGGCTGAACCGGCGGCCGGCGTTCCGCGGGCGCGTGGCGGCGTTCGGCATGTGGGATGTCGTCGCCGCGATCCTGAACCGCGAGCGGTGCGGCTTCTACGTCAACGGCGGCTACGAGCCCGTTACGCAGGGCCCGATCACGCCGCGGCAGGAGCTTTTGAACCAGTTGAAGGCGGAGCTGCCGCCGAACTGCCGCAAGGGCGATTACGACGCCCTGCTGTTCTACTCGGCGCTCGAGTATTTCAAGACGAACAAGCCGCGGGTGTTCTACATCGCCTTCGACGAGATCGATGCCTGCGGACACGCAGGCCGATACGGCGACTATCTCGAGGCCGCCCGGCGGACGGATCGGTTGATCGGTGTGCTCTGGCAGACGGTGCAGTCCATGCCCGAGTATCGGGACACGACGACGCTGATCGTCGCCACGGACCACGGGCGCGGCAGCGGCGCCGAGTGGAAGAGCCACGGCGAGAAGATCGCCGGCGCGGAGAACGTCTGGGTGGCCGCGATCGGGCCGGGCGTGCCCCCGCTCGGCGAACGGGCGAACGTGGAGCCGCTGACGCTCGCGCAGGTGGCGGCGACGGTGGCCGCGGCGGTCGGCGAGGATTACCGCGCCGCCGTGCCGCAGGCGGCGGCCGCCATCCCGCTGACGCCGCAGAAGGCGGATTGACGAAATCCTCCGACGACTGCGACGACGCGCGCCGCGATGCCACGGACGGCGCGTGACGAGGCCGCCGAGAGGCCGTCCACGATCTCGAATCCGCCGTCGGGAATCCGCGACGGCGCTATGGGGTCGATTTCCACAGCGTCGTGTCGTACTATACGGGCCGGACGCCCGTTGGGGGTCGCTTCCTGAACCTCAACCTTGCGAGGATGAAGCAGATGAGCACCACACCGGCACTCGCCACAGAAGCGCGTTTGCGATGGTATCAGGGGATGACCGGCTATCAATGGTGGGTCCTCTGCGTGGGCACGCTGGCGTGGCTTATGGACACCATGTCGCAGCGGATCTTTGTGCTGGCGCGGGCGCCGGCGTTCAAGGAGCTTCTGGCTCAGGGCGGAGCGGCCCCCGACCGGGTGATGATCAACCAGTACGGCGGCTACGCCACCGCCGCGATGATGCTGGGCTGGGCGGTGGGGGGGTTCTACTTCGGGATCGTCGGGGACAAGTGGGGCCGGGCCAAGACGCTCTCGACGAGCGTGCTGGTCTATTCCATTTTCACGGGCCTCTCCGGGTTCTCGACCGCGTGGTGGGACTTCTGTCTCTGGCGGTTCCTGATGGGCTGCGGGATCGGAGGGGCCTTTGCCACCGGTGCCACGCTGATCGCCGAGACCGTGCCCCCGCATTCGCGTGCCTTCGCCCTGGGCGCGTTTCAGGCCCTTTCGGCCGTCGGCAACATCATCGCCTCCGCCGTCGCGTGGAAGCTCGTTCATCCGAGCGTTCATTACTTCGCAGGCACTTTCGGCGCCGACGGGCTGGCGGGCTGGCGTCTGCTGTTCTTCCTGGGGACGGTGCCGGCCGTGCTGGTGGTCTTCATTATGGCCACCATCAAGGAACCGCCGAGTTGGCAGGAGGCGCGCAAGGCCGCCGCTGCCGACAAGCTGCAGAAGCAGATGGGCGACATCAGGGGCATGTTCAGGGATCCGCGCTGGCGCCGGAGCACGCTCGTCGGCGTGGCCCTGGCGGTAGCGGGCGTGGTGGGGCTCTGGGGTGTGGGCTTCTGGTCGCCCGAGCTGATCCGTCATTCGCTCGTCGGCCTTGAGCCCGAGCGTGTGGACAAGGTGATCGGCGGGGCCACGGCGCTGCAGGATGTGGGCGCGCTGCTGGGCATGTTTGCGTTCACCGTGCTGGCCACGAGCCTGGGCCGGCGCATCAGCTTCGCGCTGTCGTTTGTGGCCGGCTTCGTCGTGGTCTCCGGCGCGTTTCTTCTGCTGCGCACCGAGTGGCAGGCGTATGTCATGTTGCCGTTCGTCGGCTTTGTGACGCTCAGCGTGTTCGGGGGCTACTCGATCTACTTCCCGGAGATCTATCCGACGCGGCTGCGGTCGACCGGCACGGCGTTCTGCTACAACGTGGCCCGGGTGCTGACGGCGGCGATCGTGCTGCTGATCGGGCCGCTCCAGGCCGCCCTGCGGTACCTGGGCGTCGTGCAGGTATTCCGGTGGGGGGCGGTGATCCTGTGCAGCTTTTACTTCCTGGGGCTGATCGCCCTGATCTGGGCCCCGGAGACCAAGGACCGGCCGCTGCCGGAAGACTGACACGGGAGCGTGCAAGGATGGAGTACGCCGCGCCCGGGTTCACGTCCATGTGGTGCGAAGCGTTGTGTCGAGACATGGTTGAGGATTCATCACCGGAACCGTTCGTATGAATGACGCGCAGCCCCCGTTGCGGCGGCCCCTGCGTTGGTATCAGGGTGTCACGGCGTATCAGTGGTGGGTCTATGCCGTCGGCGCGATGGCGTGGCTCTTTGACTGCATGGACCAGCGGCTCTTCACGATGGTCCGCTCGCCGGCTCTGTCGCAGCTTCTGCACCTGCCGGAAAAGGACCCCGTCGTCACGGACTACGGCACGTATGCGACGGCGGCGACGATGGTCGGCTGGGCGGCCGGCGGCCTGTTCTTCGGCGTCGTGGGCGACCGTTGGGGCCGCGTGAAGACCCTCTCCGCATCGATCTTCGTCTACTCCCTGTTCACCGGGCTGTGCGGCCTGGCCACCAGCGGGTGGGATTTCTGCCTCTATCGCTTCCTGATGGGCAGCGGGATCGGCGGGGCATTCGCCGCGGCGGCCACGCTCATCGCGGAGACGATGCCGGATCATGCCCGCTCGACGGCCCTGGGTCTGTTCTCCGCTCTTTCGGTACTGGGCAACATGATGGGCCTGGCCATCGGCTCGGAGGTCTTCAAGCCGGCCCAGTTGTACTTCGCGGGCATTCTGGGCCACGGCGTGCCGGGCTGGCGGGTCGCGTTTTTCGTCGGGGCGATGCCCGCCATGCTCATCGTGCTCGTGCTGCGAACGCTCCGGGAGTCGCAGCGGTGGCAGCAGGCTCGCAAGACCGCCGGCGAGAACCTGGAGCGGCAACTCGGCGATCTGCGCAGCATGTTCGGGCATTCCCGCTGGCGGACGAACACGATCGTCGCGGTCTGTATGGCCACGGCGGGCATCGTCGGCGTCTGGGGCGTGGCCTTCTGGACGCCCGAGCTGATCACGTACGCCCTTACGCCGCCGGACTACGGCCGTCTCTCCGAGACCGCCAGGAGGGCGGTGGATGCGTACATCACCGACGTGAAGTTCCGCGGGAATCTGTTGCAGGACATCGGCGGCTTTCTCGGCATCGCCTGCTTCGCCCCGATCGCCAACCGCATCGGCCGGCGCAGGACGTTCGCCGGGGCGTTCACGATCTCCTTTGCCATGATCGCCTGGGTGTTCCTGACGCTCGACTCCGCCACCAAGGCGTACGTGCTGCTGCCGGTCATGGGCTTCTTCAACCTGAGCATCATGGGCGGCTTCGTGGTCTACTTCCCGGAGATCTTCCCGACACGGCTGCGTTCGACCGGCACGGCGTTCGGCTACAACGTCGCCCGGCTCTCCGCCGCCGTCGTCATGCTGCTGGGCAACCAGATCCGCGACGCGCTGACGGCCCTGCACTTCGAGCATCCGTTCCGCGTCGGCGCCGTCGTCGTCAGCGCGATCTACGTACTCGGTCTGGCGGCGCTGGTCTGGGCGCCGGAGACCAGGGGCCAGCCGCTGCCGGAAGAATAACCCGCGGCGGGCCGATATCTTGCGCGGCACGCGGCCGGCAGCTATACTCTGCCCGTGTCGCCGGTTCGGCCGATGCCACGATCTTCGATGCGTCAAACGGGCGCGAGCACGCCGCTCAGCCGTACGGGCGAGATGCGCCTGTTGGCCGTCCTGACGGCAGTTGTCATGGTCGTCGTGGCGGCGACGCACTGGCCGGTGCTGTCGGCCGGGGCGGTTTCCCTCGACGATACCGAGTTCCTGTTTCAGAATCCGGTGATTCAGAAGCCCGGGTGGGCGTCGGCACGCCAGGTCATTACGGAGGTCGTCAGTTCCTCCACGGTTGCCGGCTATTACGAGCCGCTGACCCTGATCTCGCTGATGGCGGACGTCGCGCTCGGCGGCCGGATCGACAACCTGCGCCCGTTTCATCGGACCAGTCTGGCGCTGCATGTGCTCAACACGGCGCTGGTGATCGTGCTGGTCTATCTGCTCTTCGCAGCGGGCGGTCGGGCTGCCGGCCGGGCGGCAAAGGTGTCGCGTCGTGGCGGGGCGGACGGGGACTCGTCGGGGCGTCGCTGGGTCTGGATCGCCGCAGGGGCCGGGTTGTTGTTCGGGCTGCATCCGCTGACGGTAGAGCCGGTTGCCTGGGTGTGGGAACGCAAGACCCTCCTGGCCGCGTTTTTCGGGCTTGGGGCTCTGATCCTATACACGGCTTACGCGCGTGGACGGCGTCGGATATTCTACGCCGCCTCGCTGATCGCGTATGTGCTGGCCGTGATGGCCAAGCCCACGGCGACACCGCTGGCTGCGGCCATGCTGCTGCTCGATTACTGGCCTCTTGCGAGGCTGAACCGCCGGGCGTTCCGGGAGAAGGCGCCGTTCTTCGCGATCGCCGCCATATCGGCCGTCATCACCGTGCTCTCCACGCAGCGGACCGCGTCGGTCGTGATGCCGGGTGCGTACTCGTTCCGGCAGCTTCCGCTTCGGGTCGGTTACCTGCTCATGTTCTATCTGTACAAAGTGCTCTGGCCGGTGCACCTCTCGTCGGTTTACGTGATGCCGGAGTCGTGGTCGTTGCGGGAGCCGCTGGTCTGCGGCGGGTTTCTGGGCGCCTGCGTGCTGGCGGCCCTGGCGGTGTTCGCGCTTCGCCGGACGCGCGCGTTCCTGACGGGGGGGTTGTTTTTCCTGGTGGTGATCTCGCCGACGCTGGGTGTGGTGGGATACAGTTGGGTCGTTGCATCGGACAAGTATGTTTACCTGCCGGCGACGGGCCTGGTGCTGATCCTGGCGTGGCTGCTCGGGGTGTTGCGGGAGACCGCCTCGCGCCGATCCTCGGGCGTGCTGCTGACGGCCGGGGGTGTCGCGATCGTGCTGGCGGCGGCGGGCGCGGAGGCGTTTCTTACCCGCGCCTACCTGGCGCACTGGCGGGATACGGAGAGTCTGTATCGCCACATGTTGACGCTTGCTCCCGGGGCGGCCTCGGTGCATGCCAACCTCGGAATCGCTCTGGCCCGCACGGGCCGGACGGGCGAAGCGGACGGGCATCTGCGGGAGGCCTTGCGCCTGCGGCCCGAGTACCCGGAGGCGCTCACGGCGCTCGGCAATATCCTGGCGGCGCGCGACGACCTGGACGCGGCCATCGCCCGCCATACCGAGGCGCTGCGATTGGCCCCTTCGCTGGCGGAGGCGCGAATCAACCTGGGAATCACACTGGCGCGAAAAGGCCACCTCAGCGGGGCCGCCGCGCACCTCGGCGAGGCCGTGCGGCGAAGGCCCCATTCGGCACTCGCGCATGCCAATCTGGCGCTCGTACTGATGAAGCTCGGTCGGGCGGAGGAAGCCGTCGCGCACTGGGAGCGGGCCGTCTCGCTCGATTCGACGCATCCGGACTGGCAGGCCCACCTGGCCGATGCGCTGCTCGGCCTGCGCCGGACCGAGCAGGCGATCAGGCATTACCGCGCGGTCCTGGCGGTGCGACCCGATTCGCCCGGTGTGTGCAACAACCTCGCGTGGGTTCTGGCGACGCGCGGGCAGCCTTCCGACGCCGCGGAGGCCGTGCAGCTCGCCCGGCGCGCCTGCGAGGCAACCGGCTGGCGCGACGCGACCTCGCTCGACACGCTGGCGGCGGCGTATGCGGCCCAGGGGCGGTTTGCCGAGGCGGTTGAGACGGTTCGCAAGGGCATCGACCAGGCCGTATCCGCCGGGCGTCAGGACCTCGTGGCGGACATGAACAGCCGGCTCCGTCTGTACCAGACCGGACGGCCGTACCGCGACTCGGCGGCGCCGGCAACGGCCTCTGCGCCGTCGTTGCGCCCCGGCGGCCCGACCGCCGGCGAGGCCGGCTACCGGCGCGAGCGCGACTCGCGGCGCATCGGGTCCACTTCCATGCCGTAGCGTTTCATCTTCTTGTAAAGCGTGGTGCGGTTGATCTCGAGCACGTCGGCGGTGATCTGGCGGTTCCAGCCGTTGGCCCGGAGGGCCTGCTCGATGATGCGGCGCTCGGGTTCTTCGAGGGCCTGTTTGAGCGACATGGGGCGGTACTGCCCGTCGTTGGGGACGGCGGGCGCGGCGGCCCCTTCGAGCACGGTGGGCGGCAGGTCTTCCTCGGTAATGTACCGGTTCTTCGTGAGGATCACCGCCCGCTCGACGACGTTTTCCAGCTCGCGGACGTTGCCCGGCCAGTGGTAACGCTGCATCTGCTGGATCGCGCCGTCGGTGAAGCCGAGGATCTCCTTTCGCGACTGGGCGCAGTAATGGCGAAGGAAGTGCTCGGCCAGTCGCGGGATATCGCCGATCCGCTCGGCGAGCCGCGGCAGATTGATCGTCACGACATTGATGCGGTAGAACAGGTCCTGGCGGAAGCGGCCCTCGCGGACCTCCTGCCCCAGGTCGCGGTTGCTGGCGAGGATCACGCGGACATCGACGGTCTGGGTCTTGTTGCTGCCGACGGGCTCGAACTGCCGCTCCTGCAGCACGCGGAGGAGTTTGACCTGCAGCGCGGGCGAGGCGCTGGAGATTTCGTCGAGGAAGATCGTCCCGCCGTCGGCCGCCTTGAATTTGCCCTCCTTGTCGGCGACGGCCCCGGTGAACGCCCCGCGGACGTGCCCGAACAGCTCGCTCTCCAGCAGGGTCTCGGGGATCGCGCCGCAGCTCACCTCGACAAACGGCTTGTCGCGCCGCTGGCTGCGATGGTGAATGGCCCGCGCGATGAGCGACTTGCCGGTGCCCGATTCGCCCTGCATGAGCACGGTCGCCCGCGAGTCGGCGACGGTCTCGATGAGGTCGAAGATCTTGAGCATCTTGTAATCGTGGCCGACGATGTTATCGAGCGCGTAGCGCAGCCCGAGCTGCTCGCGAAGGTTGCGATTCTCACGGATCAGCGATTGCTGCTTGAGCGCCCGCTCCACCACGAGCCGGATCTCATCGTCGATGATCGGCTTGGTGAGGTAGTCGTACGCCCCCATCTTGATCGCCTCGACGGCGCTCTCGATCGTGCCGTAGCCGGTGATCATGATCACGACCACATCGGGATAGCGCTGGCGGATCACGCGGAGAAGCTCGAAGCCGTCGTTCTCCGGCATGTTCACGTCCGTGAGCACGAGGTTGAACCGCTGGCGCTCCAGCGCGGCCAGCGCGGCGGCGAACGTCGCCGCCCCCGCCGTCTCATAGCCCTCGAGTCGCAGAAACTCGCTGAGCGATTCCAGGATGATCTTGTCGTCGTCCACGATGAGAATGCGATCTTTCGTTTCAGGCATTGCCAGACTCCCCCTCGGCCTGCCTCGGGCCGGTCCGCGCGGAAGCCCCCGGCGCCCGGCGCGGCGGCACGCAGCTTTCCAGCGGAATCCGGACGGTGAACCGTGCCCCGCCCTGTTCGCGGTTCTCGGCCGTCAGCCGGCCGTGATACTTCTCGACGATATCGCGGCAGATCGCCAGGCCCAGCCCCGTTCCCTTGCCCGGCGCCTTTGTCGTGAAAAACGGCTCGAAGACGCGCTCCGTCGGCTCCGGCAGGCCGGTGCCCGTGTCCTCGAAGCGAATGACGGCCTCCCGGCCCGTCATCGCGGACCCGATCGTCAGGGTGCCGCCGGACGGCATGGCGTCGATGGCGTTCTTGATGATGTTGCAGAAGACCTGGAAGAGGTTCCCGCCGCCCCGCACCACCGGCAGCTTGCCGTCGAACGCGCAGACGATCGAGACCCCTGTCCGCGCCGCCTGGTCGCTGAGCACCTTGACCGCCTCCTCGACGATCGTGTTGAGCCCGGTGTCTTCGTATGAGGCGTGCGCGCTCCGCGAGAACTCCAGCAG
This sequence comes from uncultured Planctomycetales bacterium, assembly GCA_964653435.1. Taxonomy (GTDB): domain Bacteria; phylum Planctomycetota; class Phycisphaerae; order UBA1845; family PWPN01; genus CAZMVY01. Next base: position 8,822 of record CAZZFA010000089.1, read on the forward strand.
GTCCGTGACGATCTGCGCCATCCGCAGCATGCCCGCCCGCGATTCCTCCAGGTAATGCCGGGCCTTGTCGGCCTCATTGCGCTCGATCACCCGCTGTGCCAGGCCCAGATACCGCAGGATGCCGTCCAGCGGATTGTTCAGCTCGTGCGCAACGCGTGCCGCCAGCTTGCCGAGGGCCGCCATGCGCTCCGACACGGCCAGGCGTTTTTCCATTCCGATGCTCGCCGTGACATCCTCCACCACCAGCAGTCCGCCGATCGCCTCGGCCGCCCGGCTGCCGGCCAGCGGGCTGCACGTCAGGTTGACAATGAGCTCCCGGCCGTCGGCGGTACGGTATGTGATGTGCTCGAAGCGCTTGGGAAGGCGGCTTTCCAGTGTGCGGCGCAGCTCCGCCCCCCAGTCCTCATATTGGCTCTCAACCGCGCCCCGCTTCAGGGCGTCGGTCAGGCATTCGCCCGGTCGGGCGAGGAACTCGGCCGCCGTGTTGGCGTGGGTGACCCGCATCCGCCCGTCGAATACGACCAGCCCAAGGGGCAGTGCGTGAAATACGTCCTCCGCGATGTCCCCGAGGCCTACCCCCGAGGCGGGCGAGGCGGAGTTTCCCAACGTGGGTGCCGACTCGCCGGGGCTGCTAAAGGCGGATGGCTCCAGCATTCTCTGCTCGCGACAAGCCGCCCTGACAGGTTCTTTCCCGAACGGTCCCGTCAGATGCGTGGTTCCAGGTCAACGTGAATCAGAACTCGTTGCTCTCGAACAACATACAATGCTCTATCGGCGCGAGTCAATGGGGTCTGTTGATTTTTTTCAACATTTTGCGTTGCTGAAACGCGCCGCAGGTGACGGTGGTTTGCCTGACATGTATTACATCGGGTTGGCAGTCCCGAAGACCCGCTTATTGATCTGAACAATGCGGACCGCTTTCAGCCCTGGGACGTAGCACGCTATTAAATAAGCTCCACTGGAAACCGGGTAGTATAAGCCGGTGGCAAGCTGGAAGCGCAACCAGCCATGGCCATCGACGACGCGCGCTTCTTCGATCGTCAGCGGCCACTTGCCGTCGGCCGGTTCGCCCACCCGGGCGATCAGGGCGACCACGCTGCCCCGCTGGAAGTCCAACCGGTCGGCTGGAGGCCGTCCATCCCCGAATGCGACACGGCAGAGCTGATGCCACTGGGTCTGCGTCCGCACGTGAGCGAATTCGAACTCGTCGCAGAGGCGTTCAGTAAGGCCAACAGGCAGGGTGTATCCTTCGGCGAGCCGCGAGTACCATCTGGGCATGGCACCGGGGGCCAGCGGTCGGGCGAGGTCCCACGCGATCGGTCCGGCAGGGCACCGGGCGGCGCAGCCGGGGCATCCCAGCACGGCCAGGAGGGCGAGGCACAGACCGCCGATCGCGACGCGCCCGTTGCCGGGTATGCTGCGCGGTACTATAGTGATCGCTTGCACGGTGCATAGAAAATAACATGAAGAAGCTGATTATCACAATCGTCGTCGTCGCCCTGCTGGGCGGCGGGTACGTCTGGCTGCGCAATCAGAGGCTCGCGCTGACGGGTCTGGATGCGGCATTCGGCGAGGTGCGCCGTGCCGACCTGATGATTCCCATCAAGGCCAGCGGCAAGATCCAGCCCAAGAGCAAGCGGGAAATCAAGAGCAAGGCCAGCGGGGAGATCATCGCGGTTCACTTCGAGGCCGGGCAGATGGTTCGCGAGGGGGACGTGCTGGTTGATCTCAAGCGGGACGACGAACAGCGGAATCTCGATGCCGCCGAGGCGGCGCGGGACCAGGCGCAGATCGCACTGGACACGGCGGAGATCACGCTGCGGGAGCGCGAGTTGGTCGGGGTGCCTGCGGCCGAGGCGGCGCGGGACAGCGCAGAGGCGGCCCTGGCCATGACCCGGGCGGAGTACCTCGCCAAGGAGAAGATTCGGAAGGAGACGCCGGCGTACATGATGCCGGTGGAGTGGGATACGATCCAGGCGAAGTACAAGGACGCCCAGGCGAAGTTGCGCAGCGCCGAGGTGGAGCTCCGCAAGGCGAAGGAAATCGCGATTCCGATGGCCCGAAAGGAGGTCGAACGCGCCCGCAGCGCGTTGGTCAGCGCGCAGAAGAAGCTCGAGGACGCCCAGGAGCGCCTGCGCGAGACGACGGTCCGATCGCCGATCAACGGAATGGTTCTCCAGCGGTTCCGCGACGTGGGCGAGATGATCCAGAGCGGGACGCAGTCGCTGACCGGCGGGACGGTCCTCATGGAGATCGCCGACGTCAGCGAGGTCTACATGGTGGCGAGCGTCGATGAGGCGGACATCGGCAAGGTTCGCGAAATGGCCCCGCCCGAGGCCCGCCCGGGCGCCGACCCGCATGCCGCCACGCAACCGTCGGGTACGCCGGCGACGCAGGACACGATCCGCGAAGACACCCCCGTCGAGATCACCGTCGAGGCCTTTCCGGACGAGCTGTTCCGTGGCGTGATCGAGCGAATCTCGCCGGAGTCCGAGGTTCAGCAGGCCGTCGGCACGTTCCAGGTGCGGATCCGCATCACCAGCGACAACCGCGACAAGATCCGCGGCCTGGCGGGGATCCAGGCGGAGGCGAAGTTCACCTCCGTGCCCGTCAAGAATGCGTTGCTCGTGCCGTACGAGGCGGTGCAGCGCGGGCCCAGCGGCGAGCTGGGCGTGTACGTCCCGGTCCGCAAGCCCGGTTCCGAGGAGGAGCAGCCCGAGTTCCGCCCGTGCAAGCTGGGTTCGGACAACGGCGTGGACGTCGTGGTGCTCAGCGGCGTGGAAGAGAAGCAGCGGGTCTATACGAAGCTGCCGGTGAAAACCCGCAGCGAGAAGAAGGCCCAGGGTGAAGAAACCGATTGATGATCCGAATCCGCAACATGACCAAGTGGTACCGGATGGGCGATTCGGTCGTCCACGCCCTCGACGGGGTCGATCTCGACGTGGCCGCGGGCGAGTTCGTGAGCATCACCGGTGCCTCCGGCAGCGGCAAGAGCACGCTGATGCACCTGATCGGCTGCCTCGACCGGCCGACGAGCGGGACGTATGAGCTGGCCGGCCAGCCCGTCGCCACGCTCAACGACCGCCAGCTCGCGCGAATCCGCAACGAACGCATCGGGTTCGTCTTCCAGACCTTCAACCTGGTCAACCGCACGTCCGCCGTGGACAACGTGGCCGTGCCGCTGATCTACGCGAGGAAGGGCAACACCCGCGGGCCGGCGATGGCGGCACTCGCCCGCGTCGGCATCGATCACCGCGCCCATCACAAGCCGAGTGAACTCTCCGGCGGCGAGCGGCAGCGGGTGGCCATCGCCCGGGCGATCGTGAACAACCCGCCGCTGCTGCTGGCCGACGAGCCGACCGGTAACCTGGATTCCCGCACGGGCGAGCAGATCCTGCAGACGTTCCACGAACTGCACCGCTCCGGCGTGACGATCGTGCTGGTGACCCACGAGATGGCCGTCGCCGCACAGGCCCAGCGGGTGATCCGGATGAAGGACGGGAGAATCGTGGACGATCGCCGGGTGGACGATGCCTTTCGCGCGGAACTGCTGGAGCGCCGGGCATCGATGGCGGGCGGAGCCGGGGGATAACGGGCGCCGGCAGCGTCCGGTCCGTGCGACGGCGCGGGCCGGCGGAGAACGGGAACGATGTTCTTTCTGCGGATCTGTATCATGGCGTGGCGGGGGTTGCGGGCGAACCTCCTGCGCTCGCTGCTGGCCACGCTCGGCGTGATCATCGGCGTGGCGGCGGTCATCGCCGCGATGTCGATCCTGGAGGGCGCCCAGCGCGACATTACCGACCGCATCAAATCGCTCGGCTCGGACCAGATCACCGTCTATCCCGCCTCGGCCCACCGCGAGGGCCGCGAGATGGGCGTTGTGCAGACGCTCAAGCCCGAGGACGCCGACGCGATCGTGCAGCCGCTCGCGTGCCCGGATGTCGAGTTCGCCTCGCCCGAGGTGCTCGCCGCCGCGCAGGTGAAGTACTTCAACCGCAATGCCAACCTGACCGTGCTCGGGAGCAACCAGAATTACGCCGCGATGAACAACTACGCGGTGGCCGAGGGGCGCTTCATCACGAAGGAGGATGTGCTGGCCAAGACGAAGGTCGCCGTCCTCGGCTACAAGGCCGCGAAAGACCTCTTCGGCGGTCGGCCGGCGGTCAACTCCGCCATCAAAATCCGCGGCATCGGCTTCCGCGTCGTCGGCGTGATGGAGAAGAAGGGGATGATCGGGTTCCGCAACGTCGATTCCCAGGTGGTCATTCCCATCACGACGGCGATGGACCGCGTCTTCGGAATCAAGATCGTGACGGCCATCACTGTGAAGGCCCGTGATCCGTCGAGGGTGGCCGAGGCCACGCAGCAGGTGAAGCGGGTGCTCCGCTCGCGCCACACGATACGCCCCGGCGACCCGGACGACTTCAACGTGTTCAACCAGGAGGAGCAGCGCAAGCAGTTTCGCGAGATCACGCGGATATTCGCCGTCGTCCTGTACAGCATCGCGGGGATCAGTCTGGTGGTCGGCGGGATCGGCATCATGAACATCATGCTCGTCTCGGTCACCGAGCGGACGCGGGAGATCGGCGTGCGGATGGCGGTCGGGGCACAGCGGTGGGACATCCTGCGTCAGTTCCTCATCGAGGCCGGGACGATCAGCCTGCTCGGCGGGGCGTTCGGTGTGCTGATCGGCTACGCCATGTCCGATCTGCTCGAAAAGATCACCCGCGTGCTGGAGACGTACACGCCGCCGAGCGTCGTCGCCTGGGCGCTGGGCATGGCGGTGGCGACCGGCGTGCTCAGCGGCATCTATCCGGCGTACAAGGCGGCCCGCCTCGACCCGGTGGAGGCCCTTCGGTACGAGTGATGGGGGATGGGGAACAGGGGTTGGGGTTTTTGGGGGGGCTGGCCGACGGGCAAGACCGGCCGGCGCGCTGTTACACGAGGTTGCCTCTTGGATACTTGCGGTACACTTCGGTCCGCCGCCTGGGCGTCGCTCAGGTTTGCAAGCCGGAACCCATCCCCCAATCCCCAAGGCCCAACGCCCAACCCCCGTCCCCCAACTCCCACTACCCAAGCCCCAATCCCCACCCCGCAATCCCCGCGCCGCTGGGTGCTTGCGGCGCTGGTCGCGATCCTGCTCCTGGCGGCCGGGTTGCGCGGGCTTTACCTTGCCGAGCTTGTGCGCAATCCGCTGTTCGGCGACCCGGCCGTCGATGCACAATATCATGATTACTGGGCGCGCGGTCTGGCGACGGGGAACTGGACGCCGCCGGAGGGCTGCCCGGACCCGCTGATCCGGACGAGGCCGTTCCTTCGGCCGCCCGGCTATCCGTATTTCCTGGCGATCATTTACCGGGTGATCGGGCCGAGCTATGTCGGCGCGGCCGTAGTCCAGATGGCGATGGGCGTCTTCAGTGCGCTCGTCGGGTTCCTTTTCGCCAGGCGCTGGTTCGACGATGCGACCGCCTTGGTATTCGCGGCCCTGCTCGGCGTCTACTGGATATTCATCTATTACGAGGGCGAGCTTCTCGAACCCGTCCTGCTGGTGTTGTCGGGCCTGTTGCTGATCTGGGTATTGAGCACGTGGACGGCGGGCATGACGCTCGCGAAGGGGCTGCCAGCCGGTGTGCTGATGGGACTGTTTGCGGTGAGCCGCCCGAATGTCCTGCTGTTCCTCGGGCCGGCGCTGCTCTGGGCGGTCTGGCTCGCCCGGCGTCGGGGACCCGAGGGACGGCGAGGTCTGGGTCGTGCCGCGGGCGGCCTTGTCATCGGGACGGCGGCGATCGTGGCTCCGGTGACGATCCGCAACGCTATCGTGGGCCGTGATGCCGTCCTCATCTCGGCCAACAGCGGCGTGAACCTCTGGATCGGCAACAACGATCGCGCCAACGGGGCGTTCGTCGCCGCGCCGGGCCTCGAGGATTTCGACACGTGTTTCCGCTACCCGGCCATCGTTCGCAGCGTGGAGCGAAAGGTCGGGCGTCCGATGCGGTACTCGGAGGTCTCGGCATTCTTCGCCCGCCAGGCGTGGGACTGGATCAAGGCGCACCCGATCCCGGAGCTCAAGCTGCTGGGATACAGGACGCTGTTGTTCTGGGGCCCCGTGGAGATGCATCACAACACGGTGGAGGCGGGCGAACGCGCGAACTCCGCCGTGCTGCGGGGAACGCTCCTCACGTTCCCGATCGTGTTCTCGCTGTTCCTCGTCGGCACCGCCATGTTTACCGCCGCCCGCCACGCGGCAGGCCCGGCATCGGGCACCGACGGGGCCGGCCCACGGCAACGGGCAGAGGTCGTGGTCCTCGTTCTGCTGTTCGTGGCGAGCTACTTCGTTTCGTTTCTGCCGTTCTTCGTTGTCGCGCAGTACCGGGTCCCGGTTATTCCTTTTCTTCTGCTGATGGCGGCGTATGCGGTTGTGCAGTTCGCCCGGCTGGCGCGGGCGGCGGTGTTCGCCCGGGGGGGCTCGCGGTCTGGAGAGCCCGCCCACGCGCGGTCGGGGTCTGGAGACCCCTCCTGCCTGGCTCTTGCGAGGCGGGCGGCGGTGCGGCAGTTGCTCGTTTGGGTGCCGGTCCTGGCTATTGTGCTGGCACTGGCCTCGACGGACTTCTCCGGCCATCAGGTGGACTTCGCGAAGTGGCACTACGACCGGGGCGATTCTTTCCTGAAACGCGGCCGGATCGACGATGCCATTCGCGAGTTCGATCTCGCCGCCCGCAGGTCGGATTACTATCCCGATGCCTACGCGGCACTGGGCACCGCGCTCACCCGCAAAGGCGAGTTCGCAAAGGCGGTCAGCGCGTTTCAGACCGCCCTCCGCATGAAGCCCGACAGCGCGAGGATTCATGTGGCCCTGGGCGAGGCCCTCGAGGGTCAGCGCCGGATCGAGGAGGCCGTCCGGGCGTACCAGACGGCGATCCGCTGCGACCCGACCTTCGTCGCCGCGTACGTCAATCTGGGCGCCCTGCTCCAGGACTGCGGGCGGCTGGACGAGGCCATCCAGGCATATCAGGAGGCGATCCGCCTGGCCCCGGAGACGGGCCTGGCTTACTGCAACCTTGCCGTAGTGCTCTACCGCAAGGGGCGCTACCCTGAGGCCTGGGACGCCGTCCGGCAGGCCCGGCGGTGCGGGGAGGATCTCCCCGCCAGCTTCCTTCAGGCTCTCGGTGAGAAGATGCCCCCCGCCGGCCGGTAAGGCTCCGTGCTGCGTACGGCCACGCCGGAGCGCGAAGAAATGAAAGAACCGCCGGTTGCGAGGCGATCTCGGTCCCCGATAAAACGCTTTCTTCTCCGTGCGGGGTCGCTATACTTGGCGGGGCGCACGTTCGGTCGCCGCGGCCCCCGCCGGGCTGCGCCGGTCGCTTCGCTGGGCGGGCCGGACGCGAGGATTGTTCGTTCGTCTCGGAGGAAACACCGTGAGCGCCACCAGGAAGGCAGCAGGCTCCACCGCGCCTGACCGGACGCCCGAGGCCCGCAAGACCGCGTCGGTGCCTGCGAAGGTCGTCCAGTTGTTCAGGCACTGCGGCTATCTTCGTACGCCGCCGCCCGCCGGTTCCCGCGAGCCGGACGCCCCCGGCTCTCATCGCGGCTACGAGGTCCGCTTCATGGCTCACAGCCTGGAGGAGTGTCAGAAGATCGTCCGGTTGCTCAAGGCGTGTCACATCAAGCCGGGCAAGCCCTTTGGCAAGGGCAGGCATTGGCGGGTTCCCGTGTACGGGCGAACGCTGTTCTTCGCCTTGCAGGAAGTCGAGTGAGCCGCCAGCCGTCCGGTCGTGTTGAACCGAGCACGCGGTCCCTGTCCGTCCGCCGGAACGCTTCGCCCATGCCGGGGTGCGTCCTCGTCGCAACCCGCCGGGGCCGCCTCTGGCCGAGCCGCCCCCGCCCCGCCTACAATGTCCGGTCCATTGCGGCCGGGCCGGCCGTGTCCGCCGCCGTGCCGGTATGGAGTTCGTGGTGCGAATCGGTTTCCTGAGCACGTTCGATGCGGAACGAATCGCGTTCGCCCGGCGGCACGGGTTCGGCGCGGTCGAGCTTCTGATCGACGCCGATACGGACTTCTGTCCGCCGCACGACGGCTGGCGGGATCGGGCCGCCGGCGTGCGGGCGGCATACGATCAGGCCGGGATCGCGATCAGTTGCCTCGGCGGCTTCTATCTGAACCACATGGACGCCGACCCGGCGAAGGCGGCACGCTGCCGCGACCTGGTGCGGAACGTCATCCTGCTGGCCGAGGCGATGAAGGTGCCCGTCGTGGCCGGCTTCGCGGGGCGGATCGTGAACGAGCCGCTCGAGGCCTCGCTGCCATGCTTCCGGGAGATCTGGAGCGCTCACGCGAAGTACGCCGCGGACCACGGCGTGCGAATCGCGTTCGAGACGTGCCCGATGGGCCGCTTTCACAGTCCGTTCGGCGGCATCAACTGCATCTGCACGGTCGCGATGTGGGAGCGGTGCTTCCACGAGGTGCCGTCGGCGGCGCTCGGCCTCGAATGGGACGCCTCACACCTGGTCTGCCAGTTTGTCGATCCCGTGCTGAACCTCCGCACGTGGGGCCGCAAGGTCTTCCATGTGCACGCCAAGGACGCGAAGGTGTATCGCGACATCGTGGATCGATACGGTATCTACGCGGAAGGGGCGATCGAGCACTGTTTCCCCGGGCTTGGCGACTCGGACTGGGGCGCGATCATCAAGGAGCTGCGGCGCGGCGGCTACCACGGCGATCTGAACATCGAGGGCCGACACGACGCCGTCTTCCGCGATCCGAGCGGCCCCGGCGGCCCGAACCTCGAAGACACGGGGCTGCTGATCGCGAAGCGGCATCTCTCGCAATACGTGGAATGATGGCCGAGTCACGAATCGTTCGCGTCGCCGCGCTGCAACCGGCGCTCGAGTGGCTCCGGCCGATGCCCAACATGCACGCGCTGCGCCAGGCGGCCGAGGCGACGGTCCGCGCGCACGGGACGGACCTGCTCGTGCTCCCGGAGACGTTCTCCGGCCTGCCGTGCGACTACGACGAGGGGGCCTCGGCGCGGCAGGCGCGCCGGTTCCTCGCGACGCTCGCGAAGGCATGCCACGTGAACGTGATCGGCGGCAGCATCGACTACCCGCATGACGACGGATCCCGGCGAAACACCTGCTTCGTCGTGGACCGCGACGGGCGCGAGGCGGGACGCTATGACAAGCGCGTGCTTTTTGCGCGAGAGATGGATGCGCGGCAGGCGGGCCCCGGCGCGGGCGTCTTCGAGCTGGACGCCGGACAGGTGCGGATACGCGTGGGCGTCCTGATCTGCGCGGACCTGTGGGACCCGGTGCTCGCCCGCGAACTCATGGGCCGGGCGGATCTGCTCTGCGTCCCCGCCAAGACCACGGTGCCGAGCGATCGGCATGTCGACTACGCGCGGTCGCTGTGGTGGAACCTCGCGCTGACGCGGGCAATGGAGAACGGCCTGCCCGTCGTCGTGAGCGACTGGGCGGAGGGGCGGCACGAATCGAAGCGCCTCGTCGAGGGCACGATGGTCCGCGACGTGCACTTCACGTGCGGCGGCGGGAGCATTTGCGACCCGTCGGGACGGCCGCAGATGGCGAGGATTCAGCAGACGATCGCCCGCGGCGCGCCAGGCGTGCTGACGGCCGCGATCGACCTCGACGCCGTCGCGCGGTTTCGCGAGTACCGACAATCCGTGGGCCTGCTGCCGAAATGACGCGTCCGGGGCGAAGGTGAACGGTGCCCCGTCCGTTCCGCGTTTTGGGAACAAAAGCGCCTACTCGCCGTGCTTGATTTCGGCGCCGCACTTCGGGCATTTCGTCGGGGGCTCGAGGCCTCTGTATTCATTGAGGACGGCCAGCGTGCCGCATTTCTCACACTTGTACGCCGGACGAAACGTCGGCCGCTGACACTTGGGGCAGGTCTCTATGGATGTGCCCGGCTTAAGCTTCACGGTCTCGATGTAGCCGCACTCATAGCACATGTACGGCGACGAGAGCTGCGGTTCGTCGCCGGCGGTTCGGACATAGTAATGCGCGGCGGCCGCCAGCGCCACAAGCGAAACCGCGAGACCGATCACCGCGAGTCGTTTCATTCCTGGCGTGCTGCGCGGTGTCGACGTGTCCGTCTGCGGGCTAAGCTGCGCGTCAGGCTGTTGTCCTTCGATCGGCTGCGGCTCGGGCGTCTTCTCGTTCAGGTCGTCCTGGGACATGCCATGCGTCCTCTGTTTTCTGACTGCCGTTGAACATGGAGATCGTTGCACTACCCCCGTTATGCGCCTGCCGACTCGGAGGTACGCGCGACTCGTCGGAACTTGCAACGGGTCCTATGCCATTGCCCGTCGCGCACCGACGAAACATTATCGATACGCCACCGATGCGCCCGCGAAGCAGCCACTTTTTCCGGGCTCCGTCCCGGAAGAATCTCAGGCTGTTATCCCCCGAAATCTTCTCGCCCCGCAAACGTCCGCAAAACCGGCGAGACGCCCGCTACCCTTGTTGGCCTGGGGCTGAAGGCTGCACTACGGCAACACGAACGGCGTCTTTGGAAGCTGGTCCTGGAGAAGCATGTTCGTCTTATCGTTGACCCTGCTCCCCGTCGGGAAATAGTACTTGGGATGAACCGCCGGACCGGTGGCGCGCTGATCGCTCTTGAACTCCGCCCGGAGTGTTTCGGCATGTCCGTCCAACATGAGGGCGTTAATCCCCTTCTTGTTTGCATGCCGGTACGAGTACTTCCTGGCAAGATTGTACTCCCTGGCCAGCGTGCTGGTTCCCTTGATGTCGCATGGCGGTTGGGCGCACTGGTAGCCGTAGGTGGCGCGCAAATCCAGGTTGTACGTGATCTGAGACGAATTCTCGTTCAGGTAGCGGAGCCCGTCCGCGAGAAAGACCTTGATCGATGCCTGGCCGACCTTCTCTACCTGGGGAAGGTAGCTGCTGGGAACGACGACCTGCCAACTGGAACTCTGTCCCATGTCCGAAGGGTTCGCGCTGCCCATGAGAGGCGGCGAACCTTTGGTATACTGCGAGTACACGGCGGGCCCGCCGCGCACGATGCCGCTCATCGTGAGGTAGCTTGTCGCCTTCACCTGCGGCGCGTTCGGCGGAATGCTCCCGCCGCTGTTGTATGCGATGGCCATCTGAAGGTTGGATGGACATTCCATCGGCCCGGAGGTTGTCAGCAAGTGATATTGTGGTGGGGCATACGGGGCGACGGTCGCGCCGACCTTGGGCAGGGCGATGTTCATCTGACGCAGTAGCGGGATCGAATAGTCGAACATGTTCACCGGCAGGCCGGGCTTCCAATTGCCGGACGACAGGCCCAGATTCGGCTGGTAGTGTGCCAGATGGTAGCCGGTCGTCAGCGGAGAGCCCGCCAGAAAACCGCGGTTCTCCGCTTCGTAGGCCTTCTCCGCATTACCGAGGTTCTTGAGACGGCTCAGGCAAACGGCGGTCTTTGCCTGCTCACGCGCCGTGGCCAGTGACGGCAGGAGAATGCTCACGAGCAAGGCGATGATCGCCACAACAACGAGGAGTTCGATGAGCGTAAAGGCCCGTGACGCCTTCGGCCAACCGCTAATCGCCATGCCGCACCTCCGTACCGCACTTGGGACACTTCGTAGGCGGTGTGCCGCCACGATACTCGTTCAGGACTACGAGCGTTTTGCACTTCTTGCACCGGAACGCGGGCGCGAGCGTCTGTTTGCCGCATTTGGGACAGACGGCCACCGTGGGCTCGCCCGGCGTCGGCCGGCGCACGCACTCGTACCCGCACGTCCAGCATTTTGCCGCCGAGTCCAGTTGCGGCTCGCCGCCGCCGAGATCCAGGCCGCCTTTCCAGATGTAATAGCCCAGCGCGCTGCAGGAGACGACCAGCACCAGCACGACGGCGATCGCGCCGGCCGGCTTCGTGCGCCCGTCTTCCGTCAACACCAGCTTCCTCAGCGGACCGATCATCTTGCCATGCTCCGGCGGACGTGCACGGATTCACCCGCACTGGTCCCCTGTCCAGCGCCTGCCGATGCTATTCTACCCGCTTGCGAAGCGGCGCGAAGGGGGCTTGCCGAACTCCGACGAAAATGTGGCTCCGCGGTGACGATCGCCCGTTCAGCGCGGGCGGCCGGGCGTGGCTCTGCCGGCGACCCTTGCTGCGGCTCCGGGTGGACAAACCGGCTGAGTGTTGTCCCCCCGACGCTCGCCAAGCCTGCCCGGAGGCCGGGCGGCCCGTTGGCGAAGCCCCGGCGTCAAGATTCAGTACAGCCAGCGGGCAATAATTTCCAGTGTTGAACGATGCCTGATCGAGGGATGTACGGCCTATTCGCGCGTTCGGTATGCCCGCAACAGGATCCGGGCGGGCTGCCCGCACCTCGGCGCGCGTGCGGCGGGACGTGTCGAGCGCAGCGAACAAGTCGATGAAGTCTTGCTTGATTTCCCAGATTAACAGCGAGGCATTTTTGTTGCCAAAAACAGGTGCCCGTCTCTGGAGCATGCGGGTTGGAATTGGTATTATCCCCGCAACTATGTTCCTCGCGCACCTGACACACGAAGCCGTTCAGAAGATCGGGGGCATCGGCGCCGTGCTGAACGGTCTTATCACCTCGCGGCATTACAAGAGCACGGTGAAGCGCACCGTCTTGTGCGGGCCCTTCACCGAGGAGGACCGGCAACTCGTTGCGGCCGGGCGGCCGGACCTGACGCTCCTGCCGGCGCGCCAGATCGAGGACCGGACCGCCGCCGTCGGCCTGGCCCAGATCGAGCGGCGATTCGGGGTCGAGATCTTTCACGGCAAGCGCCGGTACGTCGGGGGTCCGGCGGGCGTCGACAACGAGGTCGAGATCCTGCTGATCGACGTCACGCGGATGCCCAAGGAACATGTGGATGCCGTCAAGCAGGGTCTGCAACGCGAAACCGGCCTGCGATTCGACAAGTTCAAGCTCTCCGCCGAAGACGACCGGTACGTCCGCCTGGCCGTACCGGCCTATGAGGCCCTGTTGACGCTCCGCCGGTCGAAGGACGGCCCCTGCGTGATGATCGCGCACGAGTGGTTCGGGCTGCCGCTGGCCTTCTGGATCGTCGGGCGGCGCGATCCGCGTTTCCGAACGATCTTCCACGCGCACGAAGTCCAGGTGGTCCGGCCCATCGTCGAGAAGCACCCCGCGCACGACATCATGTTCTACAACGTGTTGCGGACCGCCCCGGCGCAGGGCAAGTACCTGCCGGACATCTTCGGGACGCAGGAGTTCGCTTTCCGGCCGGCCATGGTGATGCGGGCGCACCGGCTCGACCGCATCTTTGCCGTGGGGGATCCGATCGTTGACGAGCTTCGCTTTCTGGGGCCGGAGTTTCAGAACGCCAGGATCGATCTTGTCTACAACGGCATCGCGGCGCCGAAGATCGCGCCGGAGGCGAAGATCGAATCGCATCAGCGCCTTCAGGAGTATGCGCGGCGGCTGGTGGGCTGGCGGCCGGACTTCATCTTCACGCACGTGGCCCGCCCCGTCGTGAGCAAGGCGTTCTGGCGAGACCTTCAGGTACTGGCTGCGCTGGATCCGAAACTTGCGGCCGCCGGCCAGAAGGCCGTGCTGTTCATCCTTGCCTCGGCGACGTACCCCCGCTCCGCCGCGGACGTGGCGAAGATGGAAAAGGCATACGGCTGGCCGCTGGAGCACAAGAAGGGGCTGCCGGACCTCGTCGGGCCGGAAGTCGCGATCGCGAAGGCGGTCCACAGCTTCAATCGCCGGGCCAAGGCCGGGCGGGCGATTTATGTAAACCAGTTCGGCTGGGAACACGGCCTCTGCGGCACGAAGATGCCCAAGGCGATGGTCTTCAGCGACATCCGGCGGGGCACGGACCTGGAGTTCGGCATGTCCGTGTACGAACCGTTCGGCATCGCGCAGATCGAGCCGCTTCCCTTCGGGGCGATCTGCGCGATTTCCCGGGCGTGCGGCTGCTGCGGGTTCATCGAGCGGGTGGACAAGAACCATGAGCTGCCTACCGTGATCATCAAGGACTACGCCGTCGAGCCGAAGGCGGCCAACCCGGCCCGGCTCCTCAAGATGACGGCGGCGCAGGCGGCGGAGATCGAGAAGCAGATCGCCGGGGAGATTGCCGAGGAGGTCTACCGGTTGCTGCCTCGATCCGAGAAGGATCTGAAGCGCTACCTCGCGCTGGGCTACCGGTATGCGCGGCAGATGTCGTGGGAGATCGTCACGCGGGATTACTTCCTCAACGGCGTTCGACAGGCGCTGAACCTGCCCGGCTGACGGCGCGTACCCCGCCCATAAGCAGGGCCGCGGGTCCATGCGCTACGGCTCCTGAGCCATGCGCACGGCGGGACACGCATCCGACGGAAACGACGGCGTTCCAGTGCTCTTGAGCAGCGCGGATTGGGAGAATCCGGCATCCCGTGAACAGGCACGGCCGTGTTCCACTGCTCTTGAGCGGCGCGGCCTGCCGCGCACCGTGTTTCCTGCCTCCCCCACTCCCGGAAGGCTCGAGTTGATCCACATCGCTTCGTCTGAGCCGGCGGAGACACGGCCCGCGGCCGCCCAGCGCGGGCGTGGCCCGCAGCCCAACATGGCGGCGCCGGACGCACGTAGCG
>CAZZFA010000090.1:0-21879 GCA_964653435.1 uncultured Planctomycetales bacterium
GGCTCCATGCCTGGAAGTTGACGACGGAGCATCGCTTCAGCCGGCCGGCCTTTGGCCGCCGCCTTCGGCCGGTGGAGGCACCGGCTCCCTCCTCTTCCACGCTTGCCGTCCAGCGGGCTTGAGCCGGGCCTGGTGAATGCCCGCCGCCCACCGTCTGCAACTACGGCCATGCACCCGACGTTCGACGTTCGGGGCCGGATGCGATGATGCCGTCGCATGTCGGCGGGGGCCTGCTACGTCACTGCCATGCATAGAACGGCCACGGCCCCGATCCGCCTTCGCCCGGCGGCAGCTCGATGAAGCCGTCGCTCCGCGCCGTCGCCGCCACGTCGCCGGAGCTGCGGAGATCCAGAAACTCCGCCAGGCCGGCGGCCGCAAGGCGGACCGGGCGATACCACCACAGATCGAGCCTCCGGCCGTCGTCGGGGGCGAGAGTGACCGCGGGCGGCGATGGGGCCGGATCGGTCAGGCCCGCGCGCTTGGCCAACACGGGCACGCCGAAGCGCCGAGCCGTCACCATCACCGATACCGGGTTACCCGGCAATCCAAGAATCGCCTGGCCCGCCGGCCCGACCGCGGCGAGGATCGGCTTACCCGGGCGCTGCGGCAGCCTGTGAAAGATGATCTCGGCGCCCGCCGCCTGCACGACCGACGGCACATGATCGCGGCCGCCCATCGACACGCCGCCTGTGATGAAAACGGCATCGCAGTCGCGAAGAAGCTCGCGTAGCGTCGCCGACATCGGCTCCGGCTCATCGGCGACGTGGCGGCAATCACGCAACTCGCACCACGGCCGGCACGCGATCATCGCCCGCAGCGCCGGCCCGTTCGCGTCGCGGAGCTGCCACGGCTCCGGACGCCCATCCGGCGGGAGCAGTTCATCGCCTGTGATCAGCACGCCGACGCGGACCCGGCGATAGACGCTCACGCGCGCCGCGCCGAAGGTCGCCATCGCGGCCATGACCGGCGGCGCGATCACCGTGCCCGCCGGTACGATCGCCTCGCCCGCGCGGGCGTTCTCTCCCGCGCGTCGGATGTACTGTCCGCGCTGCGTGTGCAGGGTCTCCGGACCGATGGTGATGTGGTCGCCGTGCTCGACGACATCCTCGCGTCTGACGACGGCCTCGGCCCCGGCCGGGATCAGCGCGCCGGTGACGATCCGCAGCGTCTTGCCCTGTGGCATCGGCGGCGCCGGCCGGCCCACGAACACGTCGCCCGCCACGTCGAGGCGTCCGCGCGCCAGGTCCGCCAGCCGCACGGCGTATCCGTCCATCGCGCTCACATCGGACGGCGGGCTGGGCCGGTCCGCGACAAGCGGTTCCGCCAGCACGCGCCCGCACGCTTCGCGCCACCCGAGCATCTCGATGCCCACCGGCCCGAGCTTCGACAGGTGTGCCTCCAGCGCCTCCGCGGGCAACCTGAACCGGAAGCCTTCCCTGGAGGATCGCGTAGGGTCCGCTGTGCGGACGGGCGCTGGGGGACGTGCATCCCTTTCAGGGCAGGCCTGCGCACCGGGCGGGCGAGACGCCTGCCTCCCGTCGGGTGCGCCCGCGGGGCGGACCCCGCCTGGCTCTTCCGCGTCGTTGGAGGAACCGCCGGCGTCACGTAGACTGGGCATACGGGTTATGGTGCACGAATGGACGTTGACGTTCAACTCGTTGACGGGCCGATCGCTCGGTCCGGCGTCCCGGAGGAGGGGGGCACCCTGCCGGAAGGAGCCGGTGCCATCCTCTGTTTCGAGGGCGTTGTTCGGCCGACGGAAGCCGACCGGCCCATCGACGCGCTCGAATATCAGGTCTACGAGCCAATGGCCGGCAGGCTGCTGCGCCGCATCGCGCAGGAGATCGTCGCGCGGCATGGTCTGCTCGCGGTCCGCATCGAACACAGTCGCGGCCGCGTCGCCGTCGGCGCGTGTTCCTTCCGGCTGCAGATCGCCTCACGCCATCGGGAGGAGGGCCTTGCGGCCATGGCCGAGTTCATCGACCGCCTCAAGCGGGACGTGCCCATCTGGAAGTCGCCGATATGGAGATCGTAGTCCCATGAAAGGCTATCTCCCCGGCCGGATGGTACGCTGTCCGCAGAGTGTTGTTCGCTCCGCCGGGCGGACGAAATCGCTCATCCCCCGACGTGCGTCATGACGGCTACGCCGCCGGTCGGGTGTTCGGGCCCCTTTGCCCCCAGCCCGTCGCGCAGCAATGAATCGAACCGTTCCGGGTCGAACACCGGGCGGACGGCCGGCAACAGGCTGTCCGCGGGCTGGCCCATCAGGCACGGATAGAGCGCCCCGTCGGCCGCGATGCGAATGCGGTCGCAGCGCCGGCAGAACGGGCGGCTCATCGGCGAGATGAACCCGACGACGACTTCGCGCCCGTCGCGCAGCACAGCCCGGTAGCGCCGCGAGGCCTCCGGGCCGGACGGCATCGCCCGCCAGGAGGCAATCACGCCGCGCAACCGATACCGCATCTCGCGCTCGGGCACGAAACGGTCCGGCCATGACGCGGCCTGCGGCCCCATCGGCATCAGTTCAATGAAACGAATCTCGACGCCCTTTGCGGCGGCGAACCGGAGCAGCTCGGGCAGTTCCTCCTCGTTGGAGCCGCGCAGCACAACCGTGTTGAGCTTCACGGGCGTCAGCCCGGCGGCGATCGCCATCTCGAGGCCCTGCAAGACCCGATCGAGCGTGTCCGCCCCCGTGATCCCCCGAAAGCCCTCCGGCCGCAACGAGTCGAGGCTCACGTTCACACGAGACAGCCCCGCGTCGGCCAGGGCCCGCGCCCCGGCCGCGAGCGCCTCGCCGTTGGTCGTCATCGTCAACTCGGCAAGTCCCGCAATGCCCGCGAGCCTGCGGATGATCTCCGGCAGGTCGCGCCGCTGCGTCGGCTCGCCGCCGGTCAGGCGCACCTTCGCCAAACCATGTCGTTCCACGAGGTGCCGCACCAATGCTTCGATCTCGGCCGCCTGAAGGACGGCGGCCTTCGGGCCGCACTGCACCGCGGCCGGCCGGCAATAGACGCACCGCATACGGCACGCCGACGTCAGCGATAGCCGCAGATAACGGATTGTCCGGCCGCACGCGTCGCGCATACCGAGCATTCTTCTGCAACCCCGTCGCGAGGATTCCCGGAACGGGCTGGATTATCCGCCAATCGGCGTGCGGCGCCCAGGGGAGCGCCGGGCGAGGCGGACCATCCCCGCGATCGGTCCCGGCGATGCGCTCCGTTTCCGGCGGTGCTGCTGCGTAGACGCGTCGCCGCGGGCCACATCGCGGATGGTTGCCAACAGACAGAAGAGTTCGAAGAAGGGCCCGCTACGGCATCGGCGGCGTGAATAATGTGCCCGGGGCCCCGGTTTGCCGCAGCGCCGGCACGCCACCCGCCCGGCCGGAACGACAGGAAGAAACGGGCGGCCGCCCCGCGCTCGCCCGGGGCGCTCGATTTCCCTTCGCCGCGTCATCCCAGCGCGACGACAACCATGCGCAGGATGCAATAGAACACCCCGGCGAGCGCCGCCGCCGCCGGGAGCGTCAGAACCCAGGCCACGGCGATCTCCTGGCCGACTTTCCATCGCACCGCTCCGAGGCGGTACACCATGCCCACGCCGAAAATCGCCCCGGTGATCGTGTGCGTCGTGCTCACCGGAATGCCGAGGGCCGACAGGGCCAGAATCGTGACGCCGCCCCCCGCCTCGGCACAGAATCCGCTGACCGGCTTGAGTCTCGTCACCTTGTGGCCGAGCGTCTTGATGACGCTCCAGCCGCCGATATACGTGCCCAGCGCGATCGCCGCGTGGCAACTCAGGATGATCCACCAGGCGATCTCGTTGGAGGCAGGATTCCCGTCTCGCGTCGCCCAGCCGGCGAGGGCGGGCACGCTGATCAGCAGCGCGAAGATGATGCCCATCGTCTTCTGCGCGTCGTTCAGCCCGTGGCTGAGGCTGTACACGGCGGCCGAGAGCAATTGCGCCCAGCGGAACGTGCCGTCGACCGAACGGGGCGTCCGGTTCCGGCAGATCAGGGTGACGACCGCCATCGTTGCGGCGCCGAGAACCAGGCCGATCAGCGGCGAGAGCACGATGAAGGCGGCCACTTGAGCGATCCGACTCCACACGAGGGCGTGTGCGCCGCCTTTGACGATCGCCGCGCCCGCGAGCGCGCCGATCAGGGCATGCGACACGCTGATCGGAAGGCCCTTGCGGGTGCAGAAGATGGTCCACGCGACGGCGGCAATCAGGGCGGCCAGGATCATGTGGGGATCAACGATGCCCGGCGCGACGAGGCCCTTGCCGATCGTCGTCGCCACGTGCGTCCCGAAGCCGAAGGCGGCGACGAAGTTGAAGAAGGCGGCCCAGAGCACGGCCTTGCGGGGCGAGAGCACGCGGGTGGCCACGACCGTGGCAATCGAGTTGGCGGCGTCGTTGAGCCCGTTGCTGAAATCGAAGAGCAGGGCGATCGCAATGATGACGAAGACGTATACCGTCATTGGCCCTCGGCTCGACTCCCTCCGGATCGCGTCTTCTTCGTTCCCGGCCCCGGCCGATGTCCCGCCGCAAGCCGTGCACGCATCTGGCCGCACCTTCCGCCGGCAGTCAGCGTAGGGCTGATCCGTTTCCCCGGTGTTTGCTCCCGGTTAAGTTTGCGCTAAGACTGGTCGGGGCGGCCGCCCGCGACGGGCGTTTCTTCGCGCCGGCCACACGATCCCTTAACCGGCAGATTTACAATAAACCATGCGACACCGACAATACGGGAGCTTATGGCGACGGGCAAATCGATTCTCGTGGTGGAAGACGAAAGGGATCTGGCCGAGCTTCTACGCTACAACCTGGAGCGCGAGGGCTACGCCTGCCGCTGCGTGGCGGACGGCCGCTCGGCCGTGAGCGAGGCGTGGCGCAGCCCGCCCGATCTGATTCTGCTGGACCGCATGCTGCCGGAGCTCTCCGGCGACGAGGTGATCGCGCAGCTCAAGCGCGAGCCGCGCACGGCCGGCATTCCGATCGTCATGCTGACGGCCAAGGCGGAGGAATCGGACGCGCTGGTCGGATTCGCGCTCGGCGCGGATGACTATGTGACCAAACCCTTCTCGATGAAGGTGCTGGTGGCACGAATCGGTGCGATCCTCCGTCGGATGGAGGCGGCGGAATCGACCGAGCCGGTTCTCACGGGCGGCGGGGTCGAACTGGACGTCAGCCGGCACGAGGTGAAGGTGGACGGACGGCCCGTCGCCGTGACCGCCATGGAGTTCGGCATTCTCCGATCGTTGATGGCGGCCCGCGGGCGGGTGCTGAGCCGCGCGCAACTGATCGAGGCCCTGCTCGGCGCCGGCGCTGCCGTCACCGATCGGACGATCGACGTTCACATCACCGCCCTGCGCAGGAAACTCGGCAACGCCGGGTCGTGGATCCAGACCGTGCGGGGCGTGGGCTACGCGTTTCGCGAGCCCGTCGCGGGTTGACCATGGGGCCGGGCAAGCTGTTCTGGAAGCTCTTTCTCGGTAACGCCCTCCTGATGGCGGCGGCGATGACGGTGCTCCTGTGGACCATCATCGTCCTGCTTGACCGATCGCAGTCGCAGGAGCTGACGGAGCATCTCCAGACCCAGGCGGCGGTCCTCCGGCAGTGCGTGGCGGACCGGTTCGACGTGGAACGCGGCGCCGAGCTGGACCGCTTCGTGAAGACGCTCGGGGCCCAACTGGCAAACCGCCTGCGTTACACCCTCATCCTGCCCGACGGAACCGTTCTGGCCGACTCGGAGGCGGACCCGGCCGCCATGGAATCGCACGCATCCCGGGCAGAGGTCCGAGAGGCTCTGGCGGACGGCTGGGGCCAGGACACGCGCTTCTCCCACACCCTCTCCCGCGATACCCGCTACGTGGCCGTCCGCGTCGGGCCGGGCACGGCGCCGGCGGGCGTCGTCCGCGTGGCGATGCCGGTGCGGACGATCATCGAGCGCACCCGCGCCGCCCACCGGCTGATCCGGGCGATCGGCTTCGCGGGCCTTCTGACCGTCGTGCTCCTGGCGCTCGGCCTGGCGCGGCTGTGGAGCCGGCCCATTCGCCGGATCACGCTGACCGCGCGCAGCCTCTCGCGGGGCGACCTGTCGGCGCGGGTGCCGGTAACCGGCAATGACGAGCTGGCAACGCTCGCACGTTCCTTCAATCAGATGCGCGACTGCCTCGCGAGCCACCTGGAGATGATCGACCGGCACCGCCGCACGCTGGAATCGCTGGTCGCTCAACTTGGCGAGGGGGTGGTGGTCGCCGGGCCCGACGGCAGAATCGTCCTCATCAACCCCGCGGCCGTGCGGCTGCTCGGCCTGGCCCCGTTGCAGAACAGCCTGGGGGCCTTCGAAGGCCGGGCCGTCGAACAGTGCATTCCGCAGCACGATCTGCAGAAGATGCTTCTCCCGAATCCACCCGACATCCGGCTCCCGTCCGGCGCCGGCGACGCGGCCGCCGAGGCCGGATCGCGCGATGTGCCGCTGCACGTGCAGGGGCCCGACGGCCCCGTTTCCCTGCTGGCCCGGGCATCCGACGTCGCGCTGCCCGCCTTCTCCGGCGCCGGCGGAGAACGCCCCGAGGCCGGGCGTCCGGCGACGGGAAGACTGCTTGTACTGACCGACGTCACCGAACTGAGCCGCGTGATTCAGGTCAAGACGGATTTTGCGGCAAACGCCTCGCACGAATTGCGGACGCCGCTGGCGGCCATCCGCGCGGCCGTCGAGACGCTCATGCAGATGGACCTGACGCGGGACGCGGGTTCCGCAAAGGACTTTCTGAGCGTGATCGATCGGCACAGCGAACGGATGCAGGCGATGGTGGCCGACCTGCTCGACCTCTCGCGGATCGAATCGACCCCGCGGCAGTTCGAGCCGGAGACGATCGCCATCCGCGATCTCTTCAAGGATATCCGGGGGCGCTTCGAAGATCCGATCGCACAACGGCAACTCCGCTGGCAGGAGGATGTAGCGGAACCGCTCGTCGGTATCCGCGCCAATCCCTATCTGCTCCGCCTGGCCCTGGACAACCTCGTTGACAACGCAATCAAGTTCACCGACCCCGGCGGGCAGGTCCGCATCACGTGCCGGCCGATCGAGGCCGGGCCGGGCGAGACGCCGCAGGTCGCCATCGAAGTCGCCGACACCGGGTGCGGCATACCGGAGGCCGAGCAGGGGCGGGTCTTCGAACGGTTCTATCAGGTCGGGCGCGCCCGCACGGGGGGCCTGCGGGGCACCGGCCTGGGCCTCTCGATCGTCCGGCACGCCGTCGCGGCAATGCGGGGGACCGTACGCCTGGAGAGTCGGCTGGGCCACGGCACGCGCGTCACGATCCTCCTTCCGCAATGACGGCGGCGCGGGCGGCCGCATTTTCGTCCGGATTTAATACTCCGCTGACAAAACGGTAACCCGAGGGCGGTATTCCTTCCGTCACGGAACGACGGGAAGACGAGGTGCCTTCCGGAGGGGAAAGAAGCCGCAGGCGCACCGGGACAACGATCCCCGCCGCGCGACGTATCGCCCCAGGCACCTGTTTACGAAAGGAGAACGCCCATGAACGGACGGAACGATCGGATCGGGTTCACCCTGATCGAACTGCTGGTGGTCGTCGCCATCATCGCGCTGCTGGCCTCGATCCTGATGCCCTCGCTGGCCAAGGCGAGGGAGCAGGCCAAGGGGGCAAGCTGCCTGAGCAATCTGCACAACATCGGGGTTTCGCTGGCGATGTATCACGGCGACAATCGCGGCTACTACCCCTCCTCCTACAGCTACATCGACGGGAACGGCAGCGCCGGGGGCTACTACCATTGGACGGCCGCCCTGGACTTCAAGGAATACACCGCGGACATCACGGCGCGCAAGTATCCGAAGGTGGCGAATCAGTACATCTGCCCCTCGCACACGCCCGGCGGCTGGGCGCCGACGAACTTCACGAGTTGGCGCATTCCCGACCCGCCGCCCGGCCAGGCCTCCCAGGACACCACGGGCACGAAGGATGATCGGCAGGCCGCGCGTCTGAGTTACGTCGCCAACGAGATCATCATGCCGCGCAAGAAGTACAGTGCGGCGCACGACGCGGCCAGCCCGCCCGGAACCAGCAATCTCTGCCTCGTCAATTCCGATGAGGTGGAGTCGGCGAACAACACGATCCTGGCCGGCGAGTTCAGCGGAAGCGCAAACTGCATCTGGGGCAGCTCGGTCGGGGGCGGCGCGGCCTACAAGAGCCACCGCCCCACGAACGGCGTCAAGACCCAGGGGAACGGTGTCTTCGACGGCGAAGGCTATGTGACCGGTACGCAGGTTTTCAAGCTGACCTACGCCGAGGCACAGGGCGCGATCGACGCCGTGCTCGCCGACAAGTCCGCCGCGTCCGGCAGCCACCACATCTCCTACATCAATCCGAACGCCCACGGAAACACCGGCAGCAATTACACGTTCGTCGACGGCCACGCCGCGAAGTTCACGCTGGCCGAGACGCTCGACCCGGGCGTGTACATGTGGGGCAAGAAGGTCTACTCGTGTATCGATAAACCCGTCATTCGCGACAATCCGTAACCCGCGGCGGCGGCAAGGGGGGCCGCCGGCAGGACCGCCCCGCAGCGCCGCCGGTGCGGGGCGGCCGGATACCGAGTGCCAGCGGCAGCGTGTCTCAGAAAGGCCGGGCGGCGCGCGGGGGGCCGGTGAACCTGCCCTTCGGGGCGCCGGCCCCGTGCGCCCGGATGGGTTCCAGCCGATCCCCTGTCCGGTGTTCTTAGCGCAAACTTAACCATGCCGAAATCCAAAGAACACCGCCGGTATGTAGCCTGAAGCTCGTGAGGCTACAGGCGGAAGAAGGAGCGGCAAGACATGCTCAAGACCATTCTTGTGGCCTACGACGGCTCAGAACCGGCGGAGCGGGCCTTCCGCTTTGCGCTGGAACTCGCCAGGGCCTTCCAGGCGACGATCCATGTCGTGGCGGTCGCCTCCCCGCCCGAGCCGCCGACCGCGCTCGAAATGGCCGGGCTGCTCGAGTCCGCGACGGAACACTTCAAGCACGCCTTCGCCGGTCTGCGGCACGAGGCCCAGGCCGCCGGGGTTCCCATGAGCACCCGGATCGTCGCCGGCCACGCGGCCGCGGAAATCGTCCGCGAGGCAACGGAACAGAAGGCGGATCTCGTCGTGATGGGACGCCGCGGCGGCAGTCGGATCGAGCGTTGGCTGCTGGGGTCCGTTTCCAAACGCGTGCTGAGCTACGCGCCGTGCAGTGTCACCGTCGTGCAATGAAACCGAAGGCGGCGACTCGCGGCCGGATTCCCGGAAACACCCGCGGAATCAAGGAGACAAGTGCATGAACAGCCTGTCGGTTCGGATTCTGGTTCTGGGAACCCTGCTCGCAGGACCACTGGTCGGCGGCGGCTGCCGGCGCGAAGAAGGCGGCGGGACCGTCAATGCGGTCGGGTCAACCTCGCTTCAGCCCTTCGCCGAACTCCTGGCCCAAGAGTACGAGCGGAAGAACCCCGGCTGGAAGGTGGATGTGCAGGGGGGCGGCTCGACGGCCGGCCTCCAGGCCGTCACCGACGGTCTGGCTCAGATCGGCATGTGCTCCCGCGAGCTGACGCCCGACGAAGCGGCGAAGTTCACGCCGATTGTCATCGCCCGCGACGGCCTGGCGATCGTGGTGAACCCCGACAACCCGGTCAGCGAATTGAAGACCGACCAGATTCGCGGGTTGTTCAGCGGCCGGATCCGGAACTGGAAGGAGGTAGGGGGCAAGGATGAGCCCGTGCGCATCATCACCCGGGAGGAAAGCTCCGGCACGCGAGACTGCTTCGTCCACCTGGTCATGGGCAAAGAGAAGATCTCCCGCGAGGCGCTCGTGCAGGAGTCCAGCGGCGCCGTGAAGGAACTCATCCGGGGCAACTCCGCGGCGATCGGCTACATCTCGCTGGGGCTGGTCGGCCGGGAACTCAAGGCGCTGATCGTGGACGGCGAAGCGCCGACGGCCGCGAACGTGCTCGCGGGCAGGTACAAGCTGGCCCGACCGCTCCTGTTCGTCACGAAGGGCGAGCCGGGCCCGGCGGCGAAGAAGTTCATCGACTTCGTGCTCCTGCCGGAGAGCCAGAAGATGCTGGAAGCGGAGGGGTTGATCCGCGCCCGATGAAACAGGACAAGATCATCCGCGTGATCCTGATGACGGTCGCCTGCACGGCCATCCTGGGCCTGGTGCTCATTACCGTCTTCATCTTCAAGGAGGGCGTGCCGATCATCCTTCGGCTCGGCGGGCGCGAGTTCTTTCTTTCCGCCGACTGGGACCCGAAGGCGGGCCACTTCGGCATCCGCTCGATGATCCTCGGCTCACTGATGGTTACCGGCGGGGCAATGGTCATCGGCGTCACGTTCAGCCTCGGCCTGGCGGTGGTGCTGACGGAGTTCTCGCCGCCGCTGCTGACGCGCATCCTCAAGCCGGTCATCGAGCTGCTGGCGGGCATCCCCTCCGTGGTGTACGGGTTCGTGGGCGTGGTCACGCTCGTGCCCCTGATTCAGAACCACCTGGGCGGGCCGGGGCTGTCCGTGCTCGCCGCCTCGATCGTGCTGGGCATCATGGTCCTGCCGACGGTGACCAGCATCTCCGTCGATGCGCTCCACGCCGTGCCGCGCGCGTACCGGGAGGGTTCCATCGCCCTCGGCGCCACGCGATGGCAGACAGTCCACATGGTCCTGCTCAAGGCGGCGCGATCGGGTATCGTGGCCGCCGTCATCCTGGGCATGGGCCGGGCCGTCGGCGAGACGATGGCCGTGATCATGGTGAGCGGCAACACGCTGGCCGCGCCCCGGGGGCTCCTGGAGCCGGTCCGCACGCTGACGGCCAACATCGCTCTCGAAATGGGCTACGCCTCCGGAGACCACCGCCAGGCCCTCTTCGCGACGGGCGTCACGCTCTTCGCGTTCATCATGATTCTCAACACGATCGCCCTCACCGTCTCGCGGCGCCAGGGGCAGGGGGGGCGCGCGACATGAGGCTCGCACCGGTTGCGGCGGAGCGCATCGTCGTCGCCGTCCTGTGGATCATGGCGGCGATCACGGTCGGCGTACTGCTCTTCATCATCACCTTCATCCTCGCGCACGGCCTGCCCCACGTCTCCTGGGGATTCCTGACCGAGTCGCCCGGGAAGATGGGCCGCGAGGGCGGAATCTTCCCCATGATCGTCGCCACGGCCCTCGTCGCCGGCATCGCCGTGACGCTCGCCGCGCCGATCGGCGTGGCGACCGCGATCTACCTCACAGAGTACACCCGCGAAGGCCGTCTGACCGCCGCGATCCGCTTCGGGGCCGACTGCCTGGCCGGCATCCCGTCGATCATCTACGGGCTGTTCGGTTTCGTCTTCTTCGCGATCACGCTCGGACTGGGGCTCTGCGTGCTCTCGGGCGCCCTGGCGCTGGCCCTGATGGTGCTGCCGACGATCATCCGCACAAGCGAGGAGGCGATCCGCGCCGTCCCCCCGGCCTACCGGGAAGTCAGCTACGGCCTGGGCAGCACCCGCTGGCAGATGGTCACCCGCGTGGTGCTCCGCTCGGCCCTGCCGGGCATCGTCACCGGCATCGTCCTGTCCCTGGCGCGATGCATCGAGGAAACGGCCGTCGTGATGCTCACGGCCGGCTCCGCCATGCGCCTCGCCTGTTCCCCGTTCGATTCCTGCCGGCCGTTATCGCTGCACTTCTACATTCTCTCTCGCGAAGGCATCTCGATGGAAAAGGCATACGCCACGGCGGCCGTGCTCGTGATCGTGATCCTGGTGATCAACTTCCTGGCCTACTGGCTCATGCACCGGTTCATCGGTAAGGCAGGACGCCATGTCTGAATGGGTCCACGAGAAGCGCAGAATCGCCCGTCGCCCGGCCCCGTACGCCGCGCACATGCCCGTTCCGCCGGCGCCGGAAACCCGGCGTGCGCCGCCGCGACGGACGCTCTCTTCTGCCGCCGAACCCGCGCGCAGCGCCGAAGAAAGCGTCGAGCCGAAGATCGTCATACGGGACTTCTCGGCCGCCTTCGGCGCCTCACCGGTGCTCAAAGGGCTGAACCTGGACATCCGTCCCCGCGAGCGGCTGGCCGTCATCGGCCCGGCATCCAGCGGCAAGACCACCTTCCTGCGCTGCCTGAACCGTCTCAACGACCTGCATGACGCGTTCCGCCACAGCGGCCGGATCCTCCTCGACGGACGGGACATCTACGATCCCGACGTGGATGTTGCCGTCCTGCGCCGCCGCGTCGGCATGGTCTATGCCGTGCCCGTGCCGCTGCCGTGGTCGATCTACGAGAACCTGGTATACGGGCTGAAGCTCGCCGGCATCCGCGACCGCGCAACGCAGGAAGAGCGGGTTGAGACCGCCCTGAGAAGCATGGCCCTGTGGGATGAGGTGAAGGACCGGCTCCGCGAACCCGCCCACAACCTCTCCGGCGGGCAACAGCAGCGGCTGTGCCTGGCCCGCGTCCTCGCGCTGGAGCCCGAGGTGCTCCTCCTCGACGAGCCCTGCTCGGGGCTGGACCCGATCTCTACGGGCAAGATCGAGGATGCCCTCGTCGAACTGAAGGCGAAACACTCCATCGTGCTGGTGACGAACAACACGAAGCAGGCGGCGCGCGCCTCGGACCGGACGGCGTTTCTGCTGATGGGCGAACTGATCGAGATCGGACTGACGCCCCGGCTCTTCACCCGTCCGGCCGACCCGCGCACGAACGCTTACCTGGTGGGGCAATTCGGGTAGGGACGGTCGGGGCATATGGACGGCAAGATCGAGGCGCTCGGGCTGAACCTGTATTACGGAGACTTCCACGCCCTCAAGGACGTGAGCCTCGCGATCCGGCCGCGCGCGATCACCTCGATCCTCGGGCCGTCGGGATGCGGGAAATCCACCCTGCTGCGATGTTTCAACCGCATGAACGAGCGGATCCACGGCGTGCGGGTAACCGGACAGGTCCGGCTCGACGGCTCGAACATCTACGACCCGGCGACCGATCTGACCCGTCTGCGACGGCGGGTGGGCCTGGTCTTTCAGCGGCCCAACCCCTTTCCGCTGTCCGTGTTCGACAACGTGGCCTACGGGCTGCGCGTGCACGGCACGGCCGATCGCGCGCGGCTGGCCGACGCGGTCGAAAGCAGCCTGCGGGCCACGTGGCTGTGGGACGAAGTGAAAGACCGGCTCCAGGCCCCCGCGCTGAGCCTCTCGCCGGAGCAGCAGCAGCGGCTGTGCCTCTCGCGGCTCGTGGCTGTCGAGCCCGAGGTCCTGCTCATGGACGAGCCCTGCTCCGCGCTGGATCCGATCGCCACGGCCCACATCGAGGATCTGATGCGGAACCTCGCCGCCCGGTACACGATCGTCATCGTGACGCACAACATGCAGCAGGCCGCCCGCGTCTCCAGCGAGGCGGCCTTCATGCTGCTCGGCGAACTGGTGGAGTTCGGCCCGACCGCGCAGATATTCGAGAACCCGCGGGACAGACGAACCGAGGAGTACGTTTCCGGCCGCTACGGCTGACGGCGGGAGGCTCTGCGAAAGGACCGTTCATGAGTGCGCATTTTGTGAGTCTGCTCGATGAGCTGCGACGGAGGTCGCTGCGGATGGCCAGCGCGGTCGAGGACATGCTCGGCGAGGCGTGTGAGGCGGTGCAGCGGACGGACCAGGCCCTCGCGCAGCGGGTCATCGCGCGGGATGCGGAAATCGACGCGGAAGAGGTCGAGGTGGAATCGGAAGTCATCCGCCTCATCACGCTGTTCCAGCCGATGGCGTCCGACATGCGGCTGCTCTGCGCCGTGTTGAAGGTCAACAGCGACCTGGAGCGGATCGCCGACTGCGCGGTCAACATCGCGGAGCGGGCGCGCCACCTGGATGCCCAGAGCGGCGTGAATCAGAACCCGGACGTGCACCACATCGCCGCGATCGTGCGGCGGGCGCTGCGCAACGCCGTCCAGGCGTACTCCGCCGAGGATGCGCAGGCCGCCCGCCAGGTCCTCGGCGAGGACGACGCGATCGACGCATTTTACGGGCAGTTCATACGGAAGCTGGCGGCCGATGCGGCCCGGTCGCCCGAACGCATGGCCACGCACCTCGACATCCTCTCCATCGCCAAGAACCTGGAGCGGGTCGCCGATCACGCAACGAACATCGCGGAGGATGTCATCTTCCTGCGCACCGGCCGGATCGTCCGCCATCAGGCCAGGTGAACCGCCCCGCCCCGCACGCTCCGCCGGCCGGACCACCGCCTCACCCGCACTCGGCCAGCCGGATGGCCAACGACGCCAGCACGAGCGGAACGTTCACGTTGCGGTCGATGCCGGATTCGGCCGCGACGATCTCGCGGATCGCGTTCGTCAGACCGCGCGGCGAACTCCGCCGGGCGATCGCCTCGATCACGCGGGGTTGATCCACGTTCACCGGCAACGCGGCCGCTCCCGTGCGCTGGAGCAAGGCGTCCGTGTAGAACGTCGCGAGCGCCGCGAGCATCGCCCGCAGGCCGACGCGGTGGGTCTCCGTCTCCGTATCGTCGCCCTCGTCGCGCTCGGCAATCCGGGCGGCGTACGCGGCAGCCTGCTCGCCGAGGACCTTCGCGAAGTCCTCGACCGTCTGCGGCGCAAGCCGGGCGAGCTGCTCGCCGACCGCGCGCTTCATCGTCCGGATTCCGTCGTCGGCGTACTGCACGGCCGCGCCGAGGCGCCCCCCGGCCAACCGCGCCAGGTACGTCACCTCGTCCGGCGGCAGGTTCGGCCGGAGCTCGCGGAGCTTCGCCTCCACGAACTCCGTGGGCAGGGCGCGAAACGGCACCGGGTGCGCCCGCGAGCGAACCGTGGGCAGGAGCCGATCCATCGCCCGCGTCAGCAGGATGATGAAGGTCGTCGCCGGGGGCTCTTCCAAGGTCTTTAGCATGGCGTTCTGGGCCGGAGCGTTGAGCCGCTCCGCCTCCTCGATGATGAAGACCTTGGCCCGACCCCGCATCGGGCGTTTGCCCACGGCGTTGATCATGAAGTCACGGATAACGTCGACGCCCAGCTCCAGACCCTTTCGGCGCCGCGCGGCGGGATCGTTCACGAACTCTTGCAGGCCACGGTGGATGACGTGAAGGTCCGCGTGCGTTCCCGCGAGCGCGGTGCAGCAGTCCGGGCACTCGCCGCACGCATCCACGCAGTCGATCCCCTCGAACGCGTCGCCCGCCCATTCCGGCGGTTCGACCGGCCGCGGGTGCGGACACAGCAGGCGCATCGCCAGCCGGTCCGCGAGCATGCGTTTCCCGACGCCCGGCGGCCCGTGGAAGACGTAGGCGTGCGGGAGCCGCCCCCCCTCCAATGCGCGGAGCAGGATTCGCTGCGCCCGCTCCTGGTATCGCACGTCAAAAATCGGCACGTTCGATCATCTCCAGGACCCGGTGGTGCACGGCCTCCACGTCCCCCGTGCCGTCCACGATGACGACGGGTTTCGGATACACGTTCGCGAGCGCGAGGAAGTTCTCGCGGACCTTCCGGTGATAGTCGAGCGGGCGGGCCTCCATCGCGTCAGGGTGGCTGTCGTCGAAGAGGCTCTGCTGGCCCGCCGCGTGGCGTCTGCGGTTCTTGCCCGCGTGGTGCGGCTTTCGCCCGGTCCGCTTGAAGCCCTCCTCCACGGGGACATCGAGAATGACCGTCAGGTGCGGCCACGTCTCGCCGACGGCGTACCGGCCTACCTCGATCACCCGCCGCGGATCGTACCCGGCGGCGCCCTGGTAGGCGCACGTCGCCGAGATGAACCGGTCGCACAGGACCGTCTTGCCCCCGCGAAGCGCCGGCTCGATCACCTCGCCGACAAGCTGGGCGCGGCTGGCCATGAAAAGGAACGTCTCGCACCGGACGTCCATCTCAGACAGGTCGTACCCCAGCAGGACGCCCCGGATGCGGTCGCCGATGACCGTGCCGCCGGGGTCTTTGCCGCGGACCACGGCCACGCCGCGTTCCTCCAGGTATCGCTGGAGCAGGTCGAGCTGCGTTCCCTTGCCGCTGCCGTCAGGGCCGTCGAAGACCACGAACTTCCCGCGTATCTTGTCGATGAGCGTCACCGGTCGGCGGATCCTTCCGTGGGGTCCGCTGCGCGGACCGTCTGTCCTGGAGTGCAACCTCTCCGAGGCCGCATGCGGTCCCGGAGAGACCGCACCACATGGTATTGGTTACCCGGACGCGGCGACGGCGTCAAAGTCTTCGGCGGCGTGGTAGCTGCTCCGCACGAACGGTCCGGCCGCCACCCGGAGGAACCCCATTCGCCGCGCCTGTTCCGCAAGGGCGTCGAACTCCTCCGGCGGATAATAACGGGCCACCGGGACGTGGCCCGGCGAGGGCTGAAGGTACTGGCCGACCGTAAGCATCTCACAGCCCGCGGCGCGAAGGTCGGCGAACGTCGCGAGGATCTCGTCGCGCGTCTCGCCGAGCCCGATCATCAGGCCGCTCTTGGTCACCCTCGCCGGCGAGAGGTCTTTCACGATCCGCAGCACATCGAGCGAACGGCGGTACTTCGCCTGCGGCCGGATGATGGGCGTCAACCGCTCCACGGTTTCGATGTTGTGGTTGTAGACGTCCGGCCCCGCCTCGCACAGCGTGGCGATACACTCCCGCCGGGCGTGGAAGTCGGCGGGCAGCACCTCGATCGTCGCCCCGGGGCACCGCGACCGAACCGCACGCACGCACGCCGCAAAATGCCCCGCCCCCTCGTCGGCCAGGTCATCGCGCGCCACCGCCGTGATCACGACGTGTCGCAGGGCCAGCGACGCGCACGCCTCCGCGAGCCGCGCGGGCTCGTCGGCCGCCGGCGGGTCCGGCCGCGCCGTCGTCACGGCGCAGTACTGACATCGCCGCGTGCACTTCTCGCCCAGGATCATGAACGTCGCCGTCCGCCGCGACCAGCACTCGCCGAGGTTCGGGCAGCGTGCGTCCTGGCAGACGGTGGCCACGCCGCTCCGCTCGACCACGGCCGCGGTAGCCGTCAACGCGGCCCCGCTCGCCAGCCGCTTGCGGAGCCAGCCGGGCAGCCGGCGTGTCGGACCGGGATGTACGGGTAGAGAGATCGGTTCCACGGCACGCGCTCCTGTTTGCTTTTTCACATGGGCCGCACACGCGAGCCGGGCAATCATAGATGGCTGCCGCGCGGGGTCAAACCCGCTCGCGCCTCCACGCGCATCGAGACAGGGTTGAAACGGCCCGCCCGGGGCGTATTCTAGTGCCGCTTTCGGTTCGAGCGTTTCGTTCGTTTCCAGCTCCGCAGGGGCGACCGAGAGTAGCCCAGGGCGTAAGCCCTGGGTTCCCGGCGTCAACACGCGCAAAGCCCCGTAAGGGCGACTGAGCCTTCGCGGCGCTGCTCGCCGCATGCGAAACTGTCGTACCGAAAACGACATCAAACCGTCGCGCGGGAAGCTTCGCGGGAGATCAAGCATATGATTCGCCTCAACCGTATCCTGTACGCCACGGACTTCTCCGAACATTCGCTCCACGCCCTTCCCTACGCCAAATCGTTCGCGGAGGAGTACAAGGCGGAGTTGCACTGCCTCCACGTCGTGGACGAGGCCTATCAGTACTGGCTCGGCATGAGCGGCGAGGGCCTGCCCGTCGGCCCCGCGCCGGACGAGATGGTCCAGATGGCCGAAGCACAGATGAAGGAGTTCGCCGAGCGGCACCTGGCGGACTGCACCGTGCCGGTCGTCCGAAAGGTCGTCCTCGGCCGGCCGT
The DNA here is from genome assembly GCA_964653435.1 of uncultured Planctomycetales bacterium. Taxonomy (GTDB): domain Bacteria; phylum Planctomycetota; class Phycisphaerae; order UBA1845; family PWPN01; genus CAZMVY01. The sequence continues at coordinate 17,704 of CAZZFA010000090.1, forward strand.
TTGTCGAGATCGTCCGGTACGCCCGCGAGGCCGGCATGGACCTCATCGTCCTGGCGACGCACGGCCGGGGCGCCCTGAGGCATGTGCTCCTCGGCGGCACCGCCGAGAAGGTCGTCCGGAAGGCCTCCTGCCCGGTTCTCACCATCCGCAGTCCGGAACACGAGTTCGTCATGCCCTGATTCACCTCGGCGGCCCGACCGGGTAGAATCGTGGCTCCGCCGTCGGCGGATGAGTGACACGAACGGGGCCTTGGATTGCGCGGCCTGCCGGTGCCGGCAGGGCTGAGTGATCCCTGCGGCCTCTGCTCGCCCGAGGAGATTTCGATGATGCGTTCCCTGACCGTGTGGTTCGTTCCGCTGCTGACGTTGACGGCCATCGGGGCCTGCTCCAAAGACAGCGAGCCGCCGCCGCGGTTCAACGACGTCCTCTCCAACGGTTCGCAGGAGCTGCCGCCTGTTTCGCTGGCCCGGCCCGATGACGACAGTCTTCCGCCGGTGCCGCCCTCGCGCTATCTCAAGAAGATCGGCGGGCCGGCGGGCAATCCGGCGGAGGCCGGCGCGGAACGGGCCGGGGGGCAACCGGCCGAAGCCGCACGGGCCATCGTACTGAACGACTCCGATGCCGAAGCCCTCATGAAGCAGTTCGTGGAGTTGAGCAACGCCGGCAACTTCGAGGCGACCGCCGCGATGTTTGTGCCGGATCAGCAGGCGGCGATGCGGAGGCTCGCAGCGCCGATGGCGACCCTCGCGAAGAACCTGACGCGGCTGCGAAATGCGATCAAGGAAACCGCCCCGGACGTAATGAAGGAGCTCCAGCCCGACGAGAAGGGCACCATCGTCCTGAGGACGGAGGACGGCACGGAGGCGCCGCTCCAGGTGCCGGCGACGGGATTGGAGGCGGGTGCCGTCACACCCGATGGCGAGGACAAGGCGACGGCCGTCGTCCGCGCGGGGGCGAAGGGACCGGAGCAGACGATCGAGCTGCAGCGCATCGACGGGAAGTGGCGGATCCGGGAGCCGAACATACCCACATCGCCGGAGCAGGTAGCGACGACCGCAACCATGGTCGATGCCGCCGCCAGGGCCTTCGGCGAGGTCGCCGACAAGGTCGAGAAGAACGAGATTCAGCCGGCCGACGTGATGAAGGAACTGGCGGCCGCCCTGAAGCGCAACATGGAAGCCGCCAGGACCGCCCCGCCGGCGGCCGAGCCTGCGAACAACAGGACGAACGAAACGCCCGAGCCGCCAGCGCCCGTCAATCCGGCTGAACCGGCCCGGCCCGCCAACCCGGCCGAGCCGGTACCGTCGGGGGACAACGCCCCGGCCCCCGGGAGGCCCGGGCGAAGGCCGGGCGAGACCCGATCCGGACGCAACCCGAACACCGAGGCGCCGACGCTCGAGGAATCGCTCGGCCGGCAGTAAGAAAGGTGCGGCGGGTTTGGGGCATGGTATGGCGCTTCCATGACAGATCCTGAGCAAACGGTCCACAGCCTGGCCGAGGCCCACCTGTACGCCGCCATGCTCCCATGCCGGGCCTGCTCGACGCTCGGGCTGCTCATCATCCGATCCGACGAGGCGGAAGACGGCCCCTCCCGGCGCCTGCGCGTCCGAACCCTCTGCGAAGGATGCGGCGAGGAAACCGAGCTGGATTTCGCCGCGCCGACGGAGGTCGATCTTCGACCGGAGACCGTCTCCCGCATTCCTGTCGTAATCAACGCGACGCAGCGCCCGTCCGAGCTGCTTGATCCGGGCCAGTGGCTGACGCTGTATCGGATCGCCCTGGAGGCCGCCGAGAAGCTTTCCGACAAGACGCTCGCGCGGGCCGTGCGGCTCGAAGCGGGACAATGCCTTGCGGAGGCGCTGCGCTTCTATCCCGCGGACAGCGACGTCCCGCCGGTCGCCGCGTTCTTCAGCGCAGAGACGCTCCGGCGATTCCGTGACCACCCGCACCTGTTCGCCCGACAGCGATTGATCGACCTGGCGGCGAAACTGCCCGTCCAGGCCGGCGAATCGTCCGCGCCGGTGAGCACCGACCGGCCGCCGAACACGAAATGGTGGCTTCGATGATCGGCTCCGCTGCTCGAACGGTTCTCGCGGCCGGGCTGGCCCTGTGCGGCATTGCCCGCGCGCAGCCGCCGGGGACGCAGGGGCCTTCCGCCGCCGCCTCGCCGTCGGTCCCCCGGAACGAGGATGCCGCTGATCCGGGCACCGCCGCTGCCCGACTGCATGCAGCGCTCGCACCGTACCGCGCCGGCGACGATCTGCGAACGCATCTGTTCTTCCGCTACGCCGACGCCCCGTACACCCGGGCCACAATCGCATGCCTGATCGCCGCCGAGCGGGCAATGACGGATGCACCGGAGGCCTCCGCGTTGATCCGCTGGTCCCAGGCCGCCCTCGCTCGCGTCCGTTCGGGTTTACCGCTGGATCGCGCGGCGATTGCCGCAGCACCGGCGTCCGCGACCCCGCCCGACGAAGCCGGGATGGCGTGGTTGGTGTCAGCTCCGGCGCCCGCAGAACGTGGAATCGCCGCCGGCGCGGTTGATCTTGTCGCATGTCTGGGGGCGAAACGGTTTGTGGACGCCCGCCCGGGCATCACGGCGGACATCGCCGCCATCCTGAGCGACCGGGCGGCGTTTCTCGGCATGACCTACCGCCGGATCGATCCGGCGACCGCGAGTCCCGGGCTCCCCGGTACGGCGGGCGAAGCCCCGCTCTCGGTGCCGGACGACGCCGACAGCCCCGAGGCGGCCGCCGCATGGCGTGCCACCCTGTGGCAGCGAGTGCTCAGCGGCCGCCGGCAAATGCTCTTCCCAATCGATCGCGCATGGGCGCAACCCTGGCTCATCGAGGCGGCAGCGCACTGCAACCTGGATTTCCTTCGCCTTCGCCGCGAAATCCGATGCTTCCCGGCACCGACGGACGTCGCGGTGGTCGCACCGTCAGGCACGGCGGGCCGATGGACCGACGGCCTCGATCTTCCGAAAACGGCTCCGCCGGCCGGCGACCCGCTCATCCGTGAAACCTGCGAGGCCCTCGCGAACGCTCAGGTCCCCGTGGATATCCTCGCGCCCGATGCTCTCGGCAACAGCGACAACGAAGGACGATACAGGGTACTCATCCTGGTCGGCCTCGATCCCGTCGGAGCGAAAACCCGCGAAGGAATCCGCCGGTATCGGGATGCCGGCGGCGTACTCCTGGCTGTGGGCCGATGCCTCAGCGAAGTGCCGCGATCCGGCCCCGGCGCGATCCGGTTCGACATGGAGGTCGGCGAGGATTCACTGGGGCGCGTAACCGACTATGTCCTGGGTCTGCGCGATCGCGGGACGATTCTCGCCGGACAGGCGGTGCCGGTCTCGCCGGGCGGCGGCCCGATCCGCGGCCTGCGGAGCGAGACGGCCTGGACCGGACCGCGCGAGTGTCTGGTGTACCTGGCCAACCGCACGCAGACGCCGTTGTCCCTTTCCCTGCGATGTCACGGCGCGACGCTGACCGGCCAGGCCCGCGAACTCATTGCCGACCAGCCGATCGAGCTTACGGCGTCGCCGTTCGCCCTGCCGGCCTACGCGGTATGGATCCTGCGTGCGCCGGCCTCCCGGCGGTGATCCGTTTCCCGTCGCGGCCTCCGGGCGACCGCGCCCGCCGGCCGAGGCATGGTAGAATGCGGCCATGCACAAGACGACCCGCGGTTTTCGATTCGGCCGCGACCGGCGGCTCAAGACCCGGCGAGCCTTCAGCCGTGTCTTTGCCGCGCGCTGCGCCGTCTCGGATGATCGGCTCGTCGTTCACGCGTGCCGCAACAACGGCGAGGCCATGCGGCTGGGCATCGTGGTCAACCGCCGGTTCGGCACGGCCGTGGAGCGAAACCGTTTGAAACGGCTCGTGCGCGAGGCCTTTCGCCTGAATCAGGAAGGCTGGCCGGCGGGCTGCGATGTCGTTGTGCGCCCGCGGCCGGAGGCGGGCCGGGCCCGCCTCGATGAGATAGCTGCCTCCCTGCGGAGACTGATCCCGCAGGCCGTCGCCCGCCTGACGCACCGCACCTGACCGGTCTGCGGTTTCTCCGGGCTGCCGCGCGGCCCTCGCCCACGGTCCAGTATGAAGTGCCGTACCGGGGGAGGGCATCCGGGTGCATGGCCGTACTTGCGGTGCGTGTATGGCGAAGGCGTGGGAAGCCTGG
>CAZZFA010000091.1:0-21775 GCA_964653435.1 uncultured Planctomycetales bacterium
TCCCCTTCCACGCTTGCCGTCCAGCGGGCTTGAGCCGGGCCTGGTGAATGCCCGCTGCCCACCGTCTGCAACTACGGCCATGCACCCCGCGGTGAAGATCGGTTTGCCCGCGCCGGGCGGGCGGTTTACACTGAAAGGCCGGCGGCGGTGTGCCGTACGTTCTGCGAGGTTCCGTTTGGCGACGTTGCGCGACTATGTCCGTCTCCTTCGCCCGCCGCAATGGGTGAAGAATGTCTTCGTGTTTGCGGGGCTTGTGTTCGGATACGGGGCGAAGCGGGGCGATCCACACGTCATCGCCCAGGCCGTCTGGGCGTTTGTCGCGTTCTGCCTCGCCTCGTCCGCGGGATACGCCTTCAACGACGTGCTCGACCGGGACCGCGACCGGCATCATCCGACCAAACGGAACCGGCCGGTGGCCAGCGGGGCCGTCTCCGTGCCGGCGGCGCTGGGCGTGTCGGCGGCGTCGGCGGTCGGCGCGATCGTTATCAGCGTGTTTCTGCTGCCGCGGCTGTTCTGGGTCACGATCGCGGGGTACTGGCTGCTCACGGCCGTGTACTCGTTCGTGTTGAAGCAACTGCTGATCCTCGACGTGATCACGATCAGCGTGCTGTTCGTCATCCGGGCGCTGGCCGGGGCGCTGGCCGTACAGGTGGGCGTCTCGCCGTGGCTCATTGTGTGCACGTTCATGCTCTGCCTGTTCCTCGGTTTCGGCAAGCGGCGATGTGAGCTGGTGGCGATCGGCAACGCGGAGGCGGCGGGCGATCATCGGAGCACGCTGAAGGGCTATACGACTGATCTGCTGAATCATCTGCTGAGCACGTCGGGCGGCATGGCCATCATCACGTTTCTGCTTTACACGATGGACACGACGACGGCTTCGCCGTTCCCGCGGCATTACCTGCTGTACACGATCCCGCTGGTGGTTTATGGCATCTGGCGCTACGCCATGCTGATCGAGACCGGCGGGCTTACGGGTCCGACCGACGTGATCATCAATGACCGGCCGTTTCTGGTGACGGTGCTGCTCTGGTGCCTGCTGGCGGGGGTGATCGCTCTGCGGGGTCGGGAGATCGCCGCGTGGCTGGCGTCGGCCCAGGCGGGGTAGCCCGTCCGCGGCTATGATCGGGTAAGCCGGAGCGGGCTGGAACGGGAGGAATCGGGGGGGCGACCCGCCCGCTTTCGGCACGTTGGTGAGGCGCGAGGATCCCGGGGGATAACGGTGTAGAGGGCTGGAGTATCGTGGGCAGCAAGGTAGCGATCGTTTCGACTTCGCCACGGACGGTTCTGAGGGACTACCATCGTGCGATGACGGCGGCGGGCTACCGGGACGTGATCGACCCGGCCGCCGAGACGGCCCTGAAGATCAACATCTCGTGGCACAAGTTCTTCCCCGCGTGTTCGACCACGCCGTGGCAGCTCGAGGGCGTGATTCGGGCGATGCTGGCCGACGGGTATCGGCGGGATCGCATTCACGCGTGCCACAACCGGACGGTCGTCGTCAGCGCCCGCAAGGGCGAGCGGGCGAACAAGCACCTGCCGGTCGTCGAGAAGTACGGCCTGGCCAACGTGCACCTCTACGAGGGCGAGGAGTGGATCAACGTCCGCGACGCCGTCGGCGATCTGACGAAGGAGTTTCTCTGCCTGAACCGCGTCTATCCGCGGGGCTTTTCGATCCCGAAGCGGTTCATCGGCGAGAACATCATTCACCTGCCGACGGTGAAGACGCACGTCTTCACGACGATGACCGGCGCGATGAAGAACGCCTTCGGCGGGCTGCTCAACGAGCGGCGGCATTACACGCACGAGTTCATTCACGAAACGCTCGTCGATCTGCTGATGATCCAGAAGAAGATCCACCGCGGCATCTTCGCGGTGATGGACGGCACGTTCGCCGGCGACGGCCCCGGCCCGCGCTGCATGACGGCATACGTCAAGAACGTGATCCTCGCCTCGGCCGACCAGGTGGCGATCGACGCGATGAGCGCGAAGCTCATGGGCTTCGATCCGATGAGCATCAAGTTCATCCGCCTGGCGCACGAGCGCGGCCTGGGCTGCGGCGACCCGGCGCAGATCGAGGTCGTCGGCGAGCCCGCGCTGGCCGAGCAGAACTGGCACTTTGAAGGCCCGTACAAGCGGCTCACGTTTGCCGCGCGCGGGCAGCACGCGCTGTACTGGGGTCCGCTCCGCCCGGTGCAGCGGTTTCTGCTGCAGACGGTGCTCGCGCCGTGGGCCTATGCGGCCAGTATCGTTTATCACGACTGGTACTGGTACCCGTTCGTGGGCAAGGCGGCGGTGGATGCGGCGTACCAGTCCGAGTGGGGCCAGCTCTTCCGGCACTACGAGCAGCTCGAGCCCGACGAGCAGGGCTGGCCCTCGTTGAGCGCGCGGCCGGCAGGCGCCTGATCCCGGTTGAGCCGGAACCGCACAGGGGCTTACTCTGGTATGGGCGGCGGGCCGAGCGGCGAGACGTAGAGATGAACCCGGTCATCGAGCAGTGACGCCAGGAACTGGTTGAGCTGTGCCGTCGGTTCAAGGTACGACGGCTGGAGGTGTTCGGCTCGGCCGCTACGGACCGCTTCGACCCGCAGCGCAGCGACCTGGACTTCCTCGTGGAGTATCAGCCGCTCGCCTTCGGCGAATACGCCGACTGTTACTTCGGGCTCCTGGCGGGGCTCGAGGACCTGTTCGGGCGTCCGATTGACCTCGTCCAGCCGGAGGCGATCAGGAACCCGTATTTTTTGCGGGGCATCCAGGGCACACGGACGCTGGTGTATGAACATCGAGACGAAGAAGTACCTGTTTGACGTCGCCGAGGCGTGTCCGCGCATCCTGCGATTCGAGGCCGGCAAGACCCCCCGCGATTGTACGCGCGACGATCTTCTTCGCTCGGCCGTGCAGCGACGGTTCGAGATCATCGGGGACGCTCTGGACAGGGCGCGCTGGGTGATGAGATCGTGTGGGGCATCGCGCAAAGGAGAGTGCGGGGCCTGTTCCAGGAGGCAAAACAGCTATTGGCCGACGGAGGCGAGACATGAGTGCTTTCGTTGGCCTCCTCGGCCTTCGTCGGCGGCGTGATGAGGCGAGGGGACACTATTCGCTGCCCCCCGATTTCCCGACGAGGCGGTCATAATCCACGTCGCAATTCCCGGGAAACGCCGGGAGCTCGAGTTCGTCGAGAGCGGCGAGGTCGAGGTGGAGTCTCTTCGAGAGTAGCGGCGCGATCGAAGGAAACGGAGCGATTGCGAGGCGATCGCAGGACTCACCGTCCTACGACCAAACGCAGTTGCAGGTTCTCGGCCGCAAGTTCGATCGGCAACCCGCCGGCCAACTCTCGGCCCTTGTGTGTCGCCGTCTTCCCGTCGATCGTGACCTTGTACTCCGCGTCGGCGGCCACCGTGAACCACTCGGGGAAGTGGTTGATCCGCGGGTAGTCGAGCGGGAGCTTGAGGTTCACCTTGTGGCGCGGCACGTCGAAGAGCAGCTTGCCTTGCCACGGGGCGTCGGCCGTGAGGCTTACGTAGAGCACATCGTCCTTGAGGACCGCGCCGAACCGCACGTCCTTTCGCCACGGGCGGATCGTCAGCCCCTGCGTCTTCCAGAGCGCATACATGATCGCCGTTCTGGCGAAGTTCCCGTCGCCGTGCCAGCCTTCGATGACGCCGTCGGGTTTCTGGATGGCGAACATCCGGCGGATCGAATAATCGATCCATTCGGCGGCCGAGGGTACAGGTTCGCGATTGAACAGGTTGATGCCGCTCTCGATGGAGTCGGCCAGTTCGTCGGACAGGACCGAAGGCGGTCCCCAGGCATGATCCCGGTAGTGTTCGTTGAGGTTCGAGAGCACCTTGCGCACGGCGTCGCGATACGCGGCGGTCTTGTCGATGAGGTAGACCGTGTAGATACCGTTGTACGTGTAGCCCCAGGTGTCGCAGAGGCCCTCCCGCGCCGGTTTGCCCGTCCTCGTGTTGACCGCGTTGTAGAACAGCCCGTGTTCGTTGCGGCCGATCTCCAGGGCGCGGTCGTACATCTGGTGGATCAGCGGCTCGTACGCCTTCTTCTTCTCCGGGGCGACGAAGCTCGTGGCGAGGTAGATCTCGGAGAGCCCGGAGAGCGTCTCGCAGCCGTGATCGCGGAAGCGGACGACCTCCTCATCCCGCGTCGGATGATGCCCGTCGAGCAGGTAGTAGTCTGCGAGCCGCAGGCCCCAGTCGAGATACTTCCGCTGGCCGGTCATGAAGAACAGCCGCGCGAGCACCTGCATGCATTCGCCGTTGACCTCCTGGCTGGTCGAGGGGATGTCGCCGAACTCCGTCTTGATCGGCGCGTGTTTCCAGATGTCGTCCACGATGCCGATCATCCGCTGCGACCACGGCGAGGGGCCGAGCCATTCGGTCAGCGGCATCAGGCCGTCCTTGACGTACTCGGTCCCGCCGAAGATGAGCCGGTCGATGTTCGGCGTCTCGTCCACGAAGCCCTGTTTCGAGAACGAGTACGCATCAGGGATGCGGTCGAGCCGTGAGGTGAGCTTCGTCTCGGTGCGGAGCATGTCGAGCATGCGGCCGTCGAAGAGCGGCCGGTCGGTGATCGCCGCCGTGAGGACCATGAACGGGTAGTTGTCCGCGGCGGCGTCCTGGGCGTTCCAGATGTCCTTATCCGGCCCGAGGTTCCGGGGGATCAGGCCGGTCTTCGGGTCCGCATGGTTGAGCCAGCCCTCGACGAAGCGGTGGCAGCGGCGGAAGGCCTCGTTGGCGCGCTTGGCGTTTTCGTCGGCCTGCTGGAACAGGTCAGGATCGGCGTGGGCAATCGAGCAGGCTGCCAGCACTGCAACGGTCAATATCACAATGTTCCGGCAACGCATGGACACCTCGAAGGCAAGAGTAGAACTCCCCCGGGAATTACCGCGGGGCGATCGTCCCAGGGCGGCCTTCGGCCGCAACCGAACACGGGCGCGCCGGCGGCCGTCATGCGGAGCGAAGCGAAGCATCCGGCTTCTCTGCGCCAATCAGCCGGATTCTTCGTCGCTGCGCTCCTCGGAATGACGGGTGGCGCTACCGCCGCAGCGCAATATGTGCGCGCAACGCGCGCACAAGCTGCGGCGGGCGACTGTACCGCGCGTGGACGTGCGGTGCCAACACGGAGGTCTTGACGCGGGGTCCGCAGCGGTGGGATGGTGGTGCTGTGCAACGGGAATCAGCCCCGCCGTGGCGAAACGTGAGAGGTTCATAACGATGCAATCCGCCCGCATGACGATCGGCGTCGTCTTGCTTGTTCTGGTCGCAGAGAACGCACGGGCGGCGCCTCCGGCGGACGCTGCGCCCGCGGCTCACTGGGATTTCGATACCACCGAACAGGGTTGCGTGCCGGATCGTGCCGGCGGCGTGCGCGACGCCGTCACCGGCAACTATCGGCTGATCGAGGGGGTTGCCGGCCGCGCGCTGAAGTGCGACGGGTTTACGACCTGCGTCACACGCAAGGCACAAGATGCGCCGCGGCTGGGCAGCGCGTTCACGATCCAGGCCTGGGTGGCCGTACAGGCGTATCCGTGGGGCTGGTGTCCGATCGTGTCGCAACGCGACGGGCGGAAGGCCGGCTACTTCTTCGGCGTCGATGCGCGGGGCCGCGTCGGGCTGCAGCTCGCGCTCGACGGGCAGTGGCGCGAGTGCAACGCTGACAAGCCGTTGTCGCTCATGCGGTGGAGCCATGTCGCGGCCACGTTCGATGCCGCCTCGGCCTTGGCGGTCTACGTCAATGGCGAGCCGGCCGGACGGACGGCCGCGTCGGGAACGCCGACGTACGCGGTGGCGGCGGATCTGCTCATCGGGCGGAACCGCGACAGGGAGCCGGCGATGTTCTCGGCGGCATGGGGGGCCGCGGAGCAACCGGTCCACTTCGCCTTCGACGGCATCCTCGACGAGGTGAAGATTCACGCGCGATGCCTGACGCCGGACGAGATTCGGGCGGCGTTCGCGGCCGCGCGGCCGGACCGCGTGCCGGACCTCCAGCCGCGCCGGCTGCCCTCGGGCCCGAAGGACGTCCTGCGCTTCGGGGCGTTCTATCACCATCTGGCCTATTGCGAGGAGTGGGACGCTCTCTGGCGGGGCAGCGGTCCGGACGTGGTGGTGGCGTTCGATTTCGCGCCGGTCCGCCTCGTGTTCTGGCGGGGAATTTCGTATGCGCCGTGCTGGGTGACGGAGAAGGGCAACTGGTTTACCAACGAGTTCATGGAGCGCGGGCCGGACCGCAAGGGCCGCGGCTGCTCGGAGTCCATGTCCGACAAGCGGGCTTACTACTCGCATGTGAAGATTCTCGAGAACACCGATGCGCGGGCGGTCGTCTACTGGCGGAACGCGCCGGTCGGCGTGCACTACGAGTTCGCGTACGTCGATGACGTGACGGGCTGGGGCGACTGGTCGGAGGAGTACCACACGATCTACCCCGACGGCGTGGCCGTCCGCAAGGTCGTCATGTGGAGCAGCAACTTCCAGGAGTGGCACGAGTGGTGCCAGTCGATCGAGCCGCTGCACCCGGGCCAGTGCCCCGAGGACGTCCTCGATCCCCGGCGTGTCCTCTCCGTGGCGAACATGAAGGGCGAGACGAAGACGTTCGGCTGGGAGCCGGGCAAGCCCTCCTACAGCCTCCCGACGATTCCCGGCGCGAACATCCAGCTCACCTACCTCAACTCGCAATTCAACCCGTTCCTCATCCTCGACGGCCGCGACGGGAAGAACGACAAGGGAGGCAACGGCCCCGCGATACTCCGCGTCGGCGGGGATCGCTGGTCGGACCACGTGGGCTTGCCCTGGTACGACCACTGGCCGGTGACGCAGGTCCCGCTGGCGGCGCGCCCCGCCCAGGCCGCCGATCGGCCCGCGCACACGTGGACGTCCACCCAGGCCAGCGCTGCGTACGCGACGACCTCGAATTCCATGACCAAGATCATGCTGTGCGGCATGACGGACAAGCCCATCGACGCGCTGCTGCCGCTGGCCCGATCCTGGCTGCGACCCGCGAAGCTCGCGGTCGAGTCCGCCGCGTTCGCGAGCGAAGGGTACGATCCGACGGAGCGGGCGTACGTACTGAGCTGTCGCGATGCCGCCAGTCCGTTGCCGTTGTCGCTCCGGATCGACGCAAGCCCCGCGTCCCCGATCGTCAACCCGGCGTTCGTGGTTCGCGACTGGGGTGATCGCGACGTCGAGGCCACGGTGGACGGCGAGCCTGTGCCGCGCGGCAGACGTCTTCGCCGGGGACATCGTCATCGCATTGACGGAACGGATCTCGTCGTGTGGCTCGAGGCCGCGTCGGCATCGCCGCTCGCCATCGTGCTCAAGCCCGTGACCCGTGCGGAGTAGCATTTCACGGAGGCACGTTTGTCGGGGCGTTCCGTCGGAATCGCGCGGGGCCAAGCCGGTCGAAGATGCCGTGCCTCGTTGTTTCCCTGCAAGGCCCGGGGGCTACATCGCGCGCGCAGAGGTTGACGAAGCCTTCGTCGGCTTGTGCTTCTTCTCGAGCTCGCGGAGCAGGCTTCGGACGGCCATCTTGCCGACCGTGGACGTGCGGTCGAGGATCAGCACGCCGTCGAGGTGGTCGGTCTCGTGTTGCCAGATCCGCGCCAGCAGTCCTTCGGCGCTGCGTTCAAACGGGCGGCCCTCCACGTCGTACGCGCGGATCACGCACCGCGTGGCCCGCCGGACCGGCACGTAGACGCCGGGCATGCACAAGCAGCCCTCCTCAGCCTCGGCGGAGCCGACCCGGTCGAGGATCTCGGGATTGACGCAGACCTGGGCGTCCGCCGGCTGGCCCGTGGGGTTGCACACGAAGATTCGCCGCAGGATGCCGACCTGCGGCCCGGCCAGACCGACGCCGCGCTTGGCCGTCATGATTTGCAGCATCTCCTCGGCGAGCGTTCGCAGCGTATCGTCGAACTTTTCGAAAGGCGCACACGCCTTCCGCAGCCTTGGGTCCGGATAAAGGAGTAACGGCAGCGCCACGGTTTATGCCTCGGTCAGAATGTTCCATCGCATTCGCAACGACAGTCTATTCTATCATCCCGGGCGGCGAGAGGCACATACGGCGGCCCAAAGGGCCGGGGCGGCGAGAGGGGCAGGCGACCGGTGAAGTCCGGTCGCCGCGCGGCGAGAACTGGACACACCCGGCGGTGGGTTTTATCATCGGGGTCTGATGCGCAGCACCAATGACAAACCGGTAGCCCAGCCCGGGCCCAGCGAGGCCGACCGTGCCACGGCGCGGCAGTGGTTCGATCGTGCCAAGGCGCTGGTCGCGGCGCACAACTACGATTACGCCATTCAGTGCTACATCAACGGGCTGGAGCGCTGGCCGGAGGCGGTGGAGGAAGGGCACAAGCCGCTGCTTTACGCGGCGATGATGCGTGCGGCGGCGGGGGGCAAGAAGCCGGGGACCATGGAGAGCTTCAAGTACCCGATGACCGGCAAGGACCCCCGCAAGGCGATGCTCAACGCCGAGTACCTCATGGCCAAGGATCCGAAGAACCCGGCCTATCTCGAGGGCCTGTTCCGGAACGCGGTCCGCGCGGGACTGGACGAGACGGCGATGTGGGCGGGGTCGGTCTTCTGGGATGCCTGTCAGGCGGAGAGGAAGCCGAGCGCGCATCGGTTCCGGCTGCTCGTCGATCTGTACGTGGAGGTTGCGGAGCGTCAGGCCGCCGCCGGGCGCGTGGGCGTGGCGATCGAGGCGCTCGAACGGGCCATCCGGGCCATGTCGCGGCTCCGTCAGGTGGATGCGGACAACCTGGACCTCGCTCGCGAGCAGACGGAGATCGCCACGAAGCTCACCATTCTCAAGGGAAAGTACGAAACCGCCGCGTCGTTTCGCGAGTCCGTGCAGGACTCCGAGTCGCAGCGGGATCTGCACGATTCCGACAGGCTGGTGCAGGCGGGGGAGCGTCTCGACGATCTGATTGCCAAGGCGCGGGCGGAAGTGGCGGCCAATCCGGATGTTCCGGCGAAGGTCATGCGGCTGGCCGACCTGCTGTGCAAACGCGAGGATGAATCGCTCGAGAACGAAGCGATCGAGACGCTGCTTGTGGCCTACCGCAAGACCGACAACTACTCCTTCAAGATGCGGGCGGATGACATCCGCATGCGGCAGCTCAACCGGAAGGCCCGCCTGATCGTCCAGAAGGGCGACAAAGAGGCGGCCAAACGCCAGTACCGCGAGCAACTGAAGTTCGAGCTGGGCGTCTTCCGCGAACGCGTCGAAAAGTATCCGACGGACCTGCGTCTGCGCTTCGAGTACGGCAAGCGCCTGTTCAAGGCACACGACTACGATCAGGCCATTCCGGTCTTTCAGGAGGCCCGCAACGATCCCAAGTGCCGGGCCCAGTGCAGTTTCTACATCGGGCGCTGCTTCTACGAACACGGGTATTACGATCAGGCGGTGGATGTGCTGACCGAGGCTATCAAGTCGCACGAGATGCAGGGCGACGCGGTGAGCAAGGATCTGCATTACTGGCTCGGGCGCGCGTACGAGGCGGCCGGGCGCAAGGACGACGCCCTGAAAGTGTACGGCCAACTGCTTCAATGGGACTACAACTTCAAGGACGTGCGGAGCCGAATGGACAGTCTGCGGGGGAAAGGGTAGACTAACGGGGCCCAGAGGTGGTCGGCGCGGCTGCACGTGTAGCGCGCGGCCGAGAGGACAACGAACAGGAGAGTCGATACCGTGGCACACTCGCTTTCCGCCAAGAAGCGCATCCGCCAGAACGTGAAGCATCGTATCCGGAACCGCGCCCGCACGAAGCAGGTGAAACTCCAGGTTCGCAAGGTGGTGGAGGCATTGGCGGAGCGCAACGCCGAGAAGGCGGCTGCCGAGCTGCGTCTCGCCGTGAGGAAGATCGATCAGGTGGCGGCCAAGGGCACGCTGCACAAGAACGCGGCTGCTCGCAAGAAGTCGCGCCTCCAGCGCCGGCTCAACGCCCTGATGACCAGGTAACTCGCGAAGTGGTTCACGCGAAGAACGTCGTTGGCCAGGAAGCTCTCGAAGAACGACAGGCCGGGCAACCCCGCGCACGAGGGTGACTTGCCTCCTGCGGAATCCGGTGCCGCAGCGGACGCGGGGCAGGGCTGTCCCTACGTATCCCGCGGCGGGCTCAAGCTGGCCGCCGCGCTGGACGCCTTTCAGACAAACCCTACGGGGCTGGCGTGCGCCGACCTCGGCTGCAACGTTGGCGGATTCACGGACTGCCTCCTCCAGCGGGGGGCTCGCCGGATTTACGCGATCGACACAGGTCACGGCACGCTCGACTATGCGCTCCGCCGGAACGAACGCGTGATCGTCATGGAGCGGACGAACGCGTTGCGGGTTCAACTGCCGGAACGCCTCGATCTCGTCGTGATCGACGTGGGGTGGACCCGGCAGCGGTACGTCGTGCCGGCCGCCGCGGGGCTTCTGAAGCCGGGGGGACGGATCATCTCGTTGATCAAGCCGCAATATGAGGTTCCCCAGAGCCGCCTGCGCAACGGAGTGTTGCCGCCGGCCGAGGCGGAAGCCGTGCTCGCGAAGGTCCTTGACGACCTGGCCCGGCGGGGGTTCACGACGCTGCGATGGATTGAGAGCCCGATCCAGGGCGATGCGGGAAACCGCGAGTTCCTGGCGCTGCTCAAGGCTTCCGGTGTGAATCGCGTTGCCGAGGATTCGTCTTCCTCTGCACGCTGATTGCGGCGGGGAGCGATGGCTGCTGCTTTGAGCCGGGGCCGCTGCCTTTGCTGAAGGATCGGGGGCTGGAGCCCTCTCTTACCGCGCGTTCTTCTGTGGGGTGGTCGGCCGGCGCAGGTTTCGCGGCTCCACGTGGCCGAACAGAACGAAGGCGGCTACCAGCAGGCACCCGGCCATCACAAGAAAGATGGTTCGGTTGGGCGGGCGACCGAAAAGCTCCACCCACGGCAGATCGGGCAGCCACCGTTTCGTCAGCGTCACGGCGAAGGGCGTTTCCAGCGGAGGCGGCGCGTCCGTGGCAGGTTCGGAGGCAAGCTCGATCTCGCCCTCCTCCGGCACCCGGGGCGAGGGTGCCTGGACCGGTTCCACAATCTCGCCGGCGCGTCGGAACCGCAAATCCCGACGCGCGAGGCGCTCGGCGAGCAGCGGGTCGCTCGTAAGGGCCTGGATCAGCCTCTCCTGGCGTGCGATATGCGCTTTGAGCCGTGCGGTACGCGCGGCCACGTCCGCCTCCGCCCGGACGAGATCCTGCGTTTCCATCCAGATGGGTATCAGGATGCACGGGGCAAAGACCATCGCGGCCATGGTCACCAGGAGCCAGAACATGACCACATGGGCGCCGAAGTCGGATGGCGCCGCCGCCGTCCGGCCGGCATCGGGGCCGGCTGAACCGGCGTCATCGATCGACCGTTGATCCGCGGGAATCTCCGCCATATCCGCATCCTTGCGTCAGGGGCCAGGGCGAGGGCGAATACCGAACCACAGGCACGTACGGATGACCACTGATTAGATCGGACGGATCCGCCTTATCGGACTACTCCTTTTGCGTCCGTGTGGATCCGCGTCCGCCCGCCCCTCCGCCGCCCTGGCGCCGTTGCGCCGGGCGTCGCCATCGCGAAGCTCGACGGCCTCATGCTTGCCCGTGGGTGCCCCCGAGGGCGCGGCCGCCAAGCCGACGCTCTCGTCTTCGAGCACGACGGTGACCTCCACGGTCGGGTTGCCGCGCGAACGGAGGATTTGCCGACCTTGCACGTGGACGATCGCCGTGGACATGGCGGGGCAGTATATACGCGGGTGCGGGGGCGTCAACCGCGCGAACCCGCCGCGGTTACGGTGGCGGCGTTCCGCCCGCGGGCCATCAGCAACGACACGGAGCAGTTCGTCATCGCTGCCTTGCGCGTCGCCGATGCGCCCGCATCCTGCGGACGACGCGGCGTCGTGCCGCCGACGGCGATCACCCGGCCGCCGTTTTCGTCACTGACCGGGCGCGCAATCCACGACTGAAAACAGGATTGCACCGCTCCGGGTTCATGACTTTATCGCCTGCTTCTCCGCGTCCCACGCGAGCATCTTCCGCTGGAACCACGACTCGTTGCCCATGACCACCGGTACGACGGCGTAGAGGCCCAGCTCCGGAGGGCAGTTCAGCGGGGCGTTCGTGCGGATCGCCGCATGATGGTTCTTGTGGTGCAGGCCCACGTCCTCGGCGCCGGTCTTCTTGAACGTCTCGAGCACCTTGCCCGTATGCTCCTCGACGATGTTCCATCCTTCCTTCGTGAAGATGAGCGTCGCCTTGTGCCCACGGATGCAGTGCTCGTTGCCGTGGTCGTTGGCCATCGTGCCCAGCACATGCAGCGTCATGCCCGGCGTGATGCCCTTGTGCGCGGGATACTCGACGATCATCTCGAAGTTGTCCGGCAGCTCGCGGCCGTCGGGCCACATGTAGATCCCGCCCATGCCGACGACGCGCGACGGGTACGTCAGCCCGCACGCCTTCAGGATGCGCGTGATGCGGTGCACGAACAGGTCCGTCGCCACGCCGCCGGAGTAGTCGCGGTAGTTCCGCCATTCGTAATAGCGGCGGGCCTCCCACGGCCGCTTGGGCGCCGGGCCGAGCCAGGCCTCCCAGTCGAGATCGTCCGGCCTCGGCGTCGCCGGGTCGATGTCGCCGCGCCAGGGGCCCCTGTTCGCCGGGTAATTGCGGCAGTAGTCCACCTGCGCCTGGACGACGGGGCCGAGCTTGCCCGCGGCAATCGCCTCGTGCGCACTGGAATAGCTGTCGTCGGAGGTGCCCTGCACGCCGACCTGGAGCTTCAGGCCCGTCTGCTTCGCCTTCGCAAGCACGGCCTGCGCCTCCTCGATCGTATGCGTCATCGGCTTTTCGCAGTAGACGTGCTTGCCCGCGTCGAGCGCCGCCAGCGTGAGGTCGGCGTGCCGGTGCTCCGGCGTGGCGATCAACACGTAGTCGAGGTCCTTCATCGCCAGGACGTCGCGATAGTCGCTCACGAGCTTCGCCTGGCCGCCGGCGGCCTGGATCTGGTCCTGGAACTTCTTTGCTCGCGTCCGGTACACGTCGCACACGGCGACGATCTCCAGGTTCTCCTCCTTCCGCATGGGCAGCAGCTTGCTCAGGTGGTGCCCGGCGATCCCGCCGCAGCCGATGAACGCCATGCGCAGGCGATCGTTCGCGCCCGCGACCTGGGCATAGCTCTTCGCGGAGAGCGCCGCCATACCCGCCGCCGCCATCCCGGTCGTCTTCAGGAAGCTCCGCCGTGTCATCACGTTGCGATCAGCCATCTCCGTCCTTTCTGTGCCGCGCGTTGCAGCACTGATGATGTTTTTTGCGCCGCAGCCGGGCGGGCCTGCGCGCACCGCCACGGGCCCGACGCCCGCGTCACGTCCATTGATACACACAATCCTCGGATTTGGTCTCAGTTCCATCGCCGTACGAATGGAGCAGGATCGTCGGGCTCCGCCCGTCGCAGTCGCATCGCCGGCGAGCGGTTGTGCTCGGCCGGCCGAAACGCGATATTGCCCGTCGGTGTGTACGGCCTTCACGTGCAAGGAGAGACAACACATGAGGCTCTTGCGGACTCCAGCGGCGGCGGGCGCGGTCCTGGTGCTTGCGACCACGGCGACGGCGGATCTGACACCGACGCGGCTGCGATGCGAATACGCCGTGAACCCGCTCGGGATCGATGAGGCCCGGCCGCAATTGAGCTGGGCGGTCGAATCGCGGCAGCGCGGGCAGGTGCAGACGGCTTATCAGATCCTCGTTGCGACGACGGAGGATGTGCTGCAAGCCGATCGCGGCGACCTCTGGGATAGCGGCAAGGTCAGCTCGAGCCGTACGGTCGGGGTGCCATATGCCGGCAAACCGCTGCAATCCGGCATGAGGGCGCACTGGAAGGTCCGCGTGTGGGACAAGGACGGCGACGCATCGGACTGGTCTCCGCCGGCGTGGTGGGAGATGGGCCTGCTCGAGCCCGGGGACTGGCAGGGGCCGTGGATCACGCGATCTGAAGGGGGGGGCTCTGACGCCGACTCCCGCGGCTCGGGTTCCGGGGCGGCAGGATCGGGGTCGCAGAGTCCTCCTGCGGATCCGTATGGGGAACATCCGGCACCGATGTTCCGCAAGGAGTTCGTTGCGCCGCGTGCGATCCGCCAGGCCCGCCTGTACATCAGCGGGCTGGGCTATTATGAGCTGCACATCAACGGCGAGCGCGTCGGCGACCGCGTGCTCGATCCCGCGTGGACGAGTTACGCCAAGCGCGTCTTCTACTCCACGTACGACGTGACGGCACTGCTTCGCAAAGGCCCGAACGCCCTCGGCGTCATTCTGGGCAACGGCTGGTACAACCCGCTGCCCCTGCGGATGTGGGGCAAGTTCAACCTGCGGGATGCCCTCACGGTCGGTGAGCCGCGGTTCATCCTGCAACTCAACATCGAATACGTGGACGGCACCCGGCAGAGCGTCTGCTCCGACGGAAGCTGGCGGGTAGGCGATTCGCCCATCCTCAAGAACAGCGTGTACCTCGGCGAGGTGTACGACGCCCGCCGCGAGCAGCAGGGCTGGGACGCCCCCGGCTTCGACGATGCGCGGTGGCGGCCCGCCGTCGCAACGGAACGCGCAGCGCACGCAAGCGCCACAGCCCCCGCGTCGCTCGGCACCCTCCGCGCGCAAAGTGTTGAGCCGATCACGATCACGCGGAGCATCAAACCCGTGCAGATCACCGAGCCGAAGCCCGGCACGTACATCTTCGACATGGGACAGAACTTCGCCGGGTGGGTCACCCTTCGCGTGAGCGCGCCGGCCGGGACGGCCATCCGGCTCCGCTACGGAGAGCTGCTCCATTCCGACGGCACGCTCAACGTGATGACCTCCGTCTGCGGTCAGATCAAGCAGGCGGGCATGGGCGGCCCCGGTGCGCCGCCGCTGGCGTACCAGAGCGAGACCTACATCTGCCGGGGCTCCGGTCCTGAGGTCTACACGCCCCGCTTCACGTTCCACGGCTTCCGCTACGTCGAAGTCACCGGATGCCCCGACCGGCCGACGCTCGATGCCATCGAGGGGCGGCGGCTCAACGCCGCGGTCGACGAAGTCGGCTCATTCGAATGCTCGAACCCGCTCTTCAACCGCATCCACGAGATCGTCCGCTGGACGCTCCTGAGCAATCTCTTCAGCGTGCAGTCCGACTGCCCGCACCGCGAGAAGTTCGGCTACGGCGGCGACATCGTCGCGAGCAGCGAGGCGGCCATCTTCAACCTCGACATGGCCCGCTTCTACGCGAAGGCGGTTCACGACCTCGACGATGCCGTCCGCCCCAACGGGGGCATGACCGAGACCGCGCCCTTCGTGGGTATCGCGGACGAGGGCCTCGGGGACGGCTCCGGGCCGGTCGGCTGGGGCACGGCGCATCCCCTGCTGCAATGGCATTTGCGCCAGTACTACGGCAACGAGCGGTTGCTTCGCGAGCAATATGACCGGACGAAGCGATGGGTGGCGTTGCTCGAGTCGAAGGCCGTCGACGGCATCCTGGACAACGGTATCAGCGACCACGAGAGCCTGACCCCCAAGCCGCGGGCGCTGACCGGTACGGCGTTCTACTACTACAACGTCCGGCTGCTCGCGCAGATCGCCGCGGCGCTGCAGCGCAAGGCGGATGCCGACCGCTACGCCGCCCTGGCCGAAACGATCAAGGCCGCGTTCAACAGGCGCTTTCTCGTTCCCGGCACGGGGCGCTACGACGCCGGCACACAGACGTGCCAGGCCTTCGCGCTGTACTTCGGCCTCGTGCCGGAAACCGAGCGGCAGGCTGCGCTCGACGTGCTGGTTCACGACGTGATGACCGCCCGCGGGGGTCACCTCAGCACCGGTATCTTCGGCACGAAGTACATGCTCAACGCCCTGACGGATCTGGGCCGAGCGGACGTCGCGTACACGATCGTCAACCAGAAGACGTTTCCCGGGTGGGGCCACATGCTGGAAAACGGCGCAACGACGCTCTGGGAGCACTGGGCATTCAGCGACAACACCTACTCGCACAACCACCCGATGTTCGGCTCGGTCAGCGAGTGGCTCTTCAAGGCCGTGGCCGGCATCAACCCGGCTCCGGATGCGGTGGGCTTCGACAGGATCATCATCAGGCCGCACGTCGCAGGCGGCCTGACCCGGGCCGCAGGCCGTTACGAATCGATCCGCGGACCGGTCGTCAGTGAATGGAGGATCGACGGCGACGCCTTCGTACTGGACGTGACGATCCCGGCGAACACCACCGCCCTCGTGTACGTGCCGTCGGACGCCGGGTCGGCGATCCGCGAAGGCGACAGGGCTGCGGCCGAGGCGGAGGGCGTCGAACACGTGCGAAGCGAGCGGGGCGCGGCGGTCTTCCGCATCGGATCGGGGACGTACCGATTCATCTCGCGCTGCCCTGCGGGGCGGACAGGCGGCTGAACCCGGCGCCTCTGGCTCTCGCGTGGCGGCATTCGAGTCGGGGTATACGCCAAGGCGGGACAGCGGACGGCCGCCGTCGGCATCGAGTCCGGCTTGCGGATGGGGCTACGCGCGGCTTTGCGTTTCGGCGCGGTATGGGGTAAATAGAAGGATACCAGGGGAATGAGAAGGGGCGGTCGCGGTTCGCCGGTGCACCATGCGAAGGGTCACTCTTCAGGAAATCGCCGATGAAGCCGGCGTCTCTCGTGCCACGGTTTCACTGATCCTGGCCAACCGCACGCACTACGTCCGGCAATTCCGGCCCGAGACGGTTTCGCGCGTCCGGAGCGTCGCGGAGAAGCTGGGCTACCGCAGCAGTCTGCTCGCCTCCTCGCTGCGATCCCTGCGATCGTCCTTCTTCGGGCTGGTGCTTCGTGGCCGGCAGGAACGCAACCTGGGCCTCTGGCATGACCAGGCCTTCGAGGGCCTGTTCCTCGCCGGGGTCCTTGCCGCTGCCGCCGAGGCCCGCGTCTGCCCCGTCGTCGCCATGCAGGGACACGAGGGCGACCCGGAGGCGGCCGATCAGGTCAACGGCGTCCTCGATGGCGGGGTCTTCGGGGCGATCGTCCGCTCGCCCGACGAGGCGATGATGGAGATGCTCAAGCCGCGGATCGAGCGCAAGCTGCCCGTGGTCGCCGTCTTTCCGGACCACCCGACCCGATTCGAATCGAACATGCTCGATATGGACAACCTCGCCGCGGGTCGCCGGGCCGGGGAACTCCTCGCCGCCGCCGGACGCACCCGGTGGCTCGTCGTGCAGGGCCACCCGCCTACCGAGGCCCAGGCCTTGCGGGAGGAGGGAATCCGCTCCGCGGCGCAGACCTTTGGCGCCGCACTCGCCGTGGAGCGCCTGCCGCGCCGCATCGACGATGAGGGAATCGTCGAGCGGGTCGGGCCGATGCTGCGGCGGACGCCCCCGGACGGGATCTTCGCAACCTCTTCCGTCGGCGCGATCGGCGCCCTGCTCGCGTGCTCCTGGGCCGGCCTGCAGGTGCCCGAACAGGTGTGTCTGGTCGGGTGCGATACCTCGCTCTGGCGGGTGGAACCGCATCCGCCGATCACCTCGATTGAAGTCTCCTGGTACGAGGCCGGCCGCCGGGCGGCGGATCTGTTGCTCCGTTGCCGTCAGTCCGGCACGAGCCGATTTGAGAACGTCATGCTCCCCCCGAGTGTGGTCCCCGGCATGACCTGTCCCGGCGGCAACGGCGTGACGCCTGTGCCGACCGAGACGGATCCGTGAACGCCGATCCCGACCGGGAATCGGCCGCGCCCTGCCCGCCTCTTCGCATCGACCGCCGGACTGGACCAACGGATGCCGAACCGGATGCGCATGCATGGTCCGGCCCTCGCAGCGATGGCAATCGCCTCGTTCTGCGGCGGGCAGCCGGGCCCGCCTTGTGGTTGACCGGTGCGACGCGAGGGGTATGATCGCCAGTGCAGTGAAGCTCATCGAGCGGCTGACCGCCGATGAAACGTTTCGAAGGCTGGTCGCTCGGCTGCGGGAAGGCAAGGGGCCTGCCTGCGTCGAGGGATCGTGGGGATCGTTTGCGCCTCTGGTGGCGGGGTTCGCGGCGGCGGAATCGGGCCGTCCGCTCCTGTACGTCACCGCCCATCTCGAAGAGGCCGACGATGCCCGCGATGACCTCGAGCTTTTTCTGCAACACCCGGTCGAGGTCTTCGGCGCGTGGGAGGCGCTGCCGGGCGAAGGCGCGGCGGCGGATGAAATCGCGGCGGAACGCCTGCGGCTCTGTTCGCAGTTGCGCGAGATTCGGGATGTCGGGTTCCGGGGTCCGGGCTCCGGGGTCCGGGGAAGACATGGGGGCGAAAGGAAGGCCTCGCGCATTCCACCCCCCCACCCCCCCCTTATGAAGGGGAGGAGAAGAGCGTCTGACCGCGCCACGGGGGCGGGTTCCGCGGCCCCGGATGCGAGACCCGGAACCCGGAACCCGGAGCCCGGAACCCGGAGCCCGGAAACCGGAACCCGGAGCCCGGAACCCGGAGCCCGGAAACCGGGACCCGGAGCCCGGAAACCGGAACCCGGAACCCGCTGATCATCGTCGCCCCGATCCAGGCACTGATGCAGCCCGTGCCCAGCTTCGAGGCACTGGAAGCGAACTCCCTCGCGATGACGACGGGCGACGAGCGCGACCCGCAGGCGATCGCCGCATGGCTCGTGGACCAGGGCTTCACCCGGCTCGACCTTGTCGAGTCGCCGGGCGACTTCGCGCTCCGCGGGGGGATTCTCGATATCTACCCGTTCGGCCATATCGATCCGGTGCGGGTCGAGTTCTTCGGCAATCGGATCGAGAGCATCCGCCAATTCGACGTTTCCACGCAGCGGTCCATGCGCGACCTGGGCAGCATCCGCATCGCCAGCCCGAAGCCGCTGACGGCCACCACGGAACGCGAGGCGCCGGCGAGCGCCCCCGCGGCAGACGGTCGAACCACGAGCTTCCTGTCGTATCTGCCGCCGGAGGCGATCATCGCATTCGACGGGCCGGTCGAGATCCAGGAAGTGGGCCGCACGTTTCTCGACCGCCTCGGGCGGCCGGTGGGCATGTTTCCGGTCGAAGCCGTCTTCCGCCGGGCCAACGGGTTCACGCAACTGCACCTCGCGCGGTTCGGCGCGGGCGGCGAGGCGGCCGACACCTTCCGTTTCGACGTGCAAAGCGTGCAGCGCTTCGAAGCGAAGGCGGCGGAGGCGGTGGCGGAGCTGTGCGCCCTGACCCGCGAATACGACGTCATCGTCTACTGCGACAACGCGGGTGAGCAACAGCGGCTTCGCGAGCTGATCGCAGGGGATGCATCCCGGCCCCCGGACCCCGAACGGATTCGTCTCGAAATCGGGCTGCTGCATCGCGGCTTCTGCTGGACCACCGCGCGGCTGATCGTTGTGGGGGACCACGAGATCTTCCACCGGTATCAGCAGCGTCGGCGTATCCGCCGCGTCCACGCGGCCCGGCCGATCCAGTCATGGCTCGATCTGGAGCCCGGCGACCTGGTCGTGCACGTCGTGCACGGCATCGCGCGCTTCCGGGGAATGAAGACCCAGCGCAAGGGCGACTCGGCGAAGACCGAGGAGTACCTCACGCTCGAATTCGCCGGGAAGGCCGCGCTGCACGTGCCGGTCAGCCAGATCGACCTCGTGCAGAAGTACATCGGCGCCGGGACCGTTCGCCCGCCGCTGAGCAAACTCGGCGGCACCCGATGGAAGAACACCAAGGCGCGCGTGGAGGAGGCTGTCGGCGACCTGGCGGCCGAGATGCTGAAGGTGCAGGCGCTGCGGGAATCGCAGCCCGGCATCGCCTATCCCGCCGATACGGACTGGCAGCGGGAGTTCGAGCAGTCGTTCATCTACACGGAAACCGAGGACCAGGTCGCCGCACTCCGGGACATCAAGGCGGACATGAGCCGCGAACGTCCGATGGACCGCCTGCTCTGCGGCGATGTCGGCTACGGCAAGACCGAACTGGCCATGCGGGCCGCGTTCAAGGCCGCCGAGTACGGCAAGCAGGTCGCCGTGCTCGTTCCGACGACGGTCCTCGCCGAACAGCACTACCAGACGTTCCGCGAGCGGATGGCCGAATACCCGTTCACGATCGAATCGCTCTCGCGCTTTCGCCGCCGCAAGGAGCAGAACGACATCATCGCCCGCGCCCGCAAGGGCCAGGTGGACATCCTCATCGGCACCCACCGCCTCCTGAGCAGCGATGTGGGGTTTCGCGACCTCGGCCTGGTCGTCATTGACGAGGAGCAGCGATTCGGCGTCGAGCACAAGGAACGCCTCAAACGCTTCCGCGAGACGGTCGATGTCCTCACGCTTACGGCGACGCCCATCCCGCGGACGCTGCACATGGCGATGCTCGGCATCCGCGATATCAGTTCGCTCGCCACCCCGCCGATGGACCGCCGCAGCATCGTCACGCAGGTGCGGCCGTACGATCGCAATCTGATCCGCCAGGCCATCCTCCGTGAGCTCAACCGCGACGGACAGGTGTACTTCGTCCACAACTTCATCTTCGACATTCAGTCGACGGCCGACGAAATCCGCACGATCGTGCCGGAGGCCCGTGTTCTGATCGGCCACGGCCGGATGAAGGCGGAGGAGCTTGAAAGCGTCATGCTCCGGTTCGTCCGGCACGAGGCCGACGTGCTGGTCTGCACGAACATCATCGAATCCGGGCTGGATATCCCGAACGTCAACACGATCTTCATCAATCGCGCCGACCGTTTCGGCCTGGCCGATCTGCACCAGCTCCGCGGACGCGTCGGGCGTTACAAGCACCGGGCGTACTGCTACCTGCTGTTCCCGCCGGACAGGCCGCTGACCGATACGGCCGCCCGGCGGCTCAAAGCGATCGAGGAGTACTCCGAACTGGGAGCGGGCTTCCGTATCGCCATGCGCGATCTGGAAATCCGCGGCGCCGGCAACATCCTCGGCCCGGAACAGAGCGGCCACATTGCCGACGTCGGCTACGAACTGTACTGCCAGCTCCTCGAACAGGCGGTGCGTCGGCTGCGCAACGAGCCGGTGGAGACCTTCCGACCCGTCCACCTGGAACTGGAGGTGACGGCGCACCTGCCCAGGAGCTACGTTCCTTCGGAGCGGCAACGCATGGAGGTCTACCGCAGACTCACCGCCTGCCGCAGCATCGCCGACATCGAGCAACTGGAGAAGGACCTCAAGGACGCGTACGGCCCCTACCCCCCGGCCGTCAGCGCCCTGATTCAGCAGGCGGAGATCCGCGTCCTGGCTCAGCCCTACAAGATCCGGTCGATCATTCAGAAACCGCCGGACCTGGTCTTTACCGTGGAAGAACTGCCGTTGGTCCGGCAACTCTTCGAGAAGGCCCCCGGTTCGCCTCGCGTGCCGGACGCCAACACCGTTCACCTGCGGCTGCCGGAGCAGTATTTCGAGCCGACGACGCTGCTGGCGGTCCTGCGGCGGATCCTCCAGCCGAAGGAATGAGCGCGGCCTCCGGCCCGCCGGCCGGGCGGATCGGCCCCGATCGCACGCCGCCGACGGAAAATGCGAAGAAAGGGACATTGTTCCATGGAAGCAGCCCCCGATGCCGTGGTCGAAGCCTGTCTTCGGCCGTGCAGGTGGCGTTTCGGGCGGACAGGGCACGTAGTGCCGTTTTCGGTAAGACAGTTTCGCATGCGGCGAGCAGCGCCGCGAAGGCTCAGTCGCCCTTACGGGGCCTTGCGCGTGTTGACGCCGCCAACCCAGGGCTTACGCCTTGGGCTAGTCTCGGTTGCCCCTATACTGTTATCGCCTGGATTCTTGTCGGCCGGCGCCGCATTCCGGGC
>CAZZFA010000092.1:0-20850 GCA_964653435.1 uncultured Planctomycetales bacterium
GCCGGGCCTGGTGAATGCCCGCCGCCCACCGTCTGCAACTACGGCCATGCACCCCCCCTATCGGGGGCTCCTTTCCCCGGCGATGCATCCGTATAATACCCCGATGAACATGACCTCACGCGACCGCGACCCGGATGGCCTGCCGCTCGGCGTCATCTTCGACATGGACGGCGTCCTCCTCGATTCCGAGCCGTTCATCTGCAAGGCGGCCTGCATGATGTTCGCGGAGAAGGGCCTGCGCGTAAAACCCGAGGACTTCCTCCCGTTCGTCGGGGCGGGTGAAAACCGCTACGTCGGCGGCGTCGCCGAGAAGTACGGCTTCCCGATCGACATCGCCGCCGCCAAGCGCCGCACCTACGAGATCTATCTCGAGATCATCAAAGGACAGCTCCGGCCGCTGCCGGGCGTTCACGAATTCCTCGCCGCATGCCGCCGCGCAGGCAAGAAGACGGCCCTGGCCACCAGCGCCGACATGGTCAAGGCCGAGGGCAACCTCCGCGAGATCCGCCTGCCCTTCTCCACGTTCGACGCGGTCGTGACCGGTCTCGACGTGGTACACCGCAAGCCGCACCCCGAGATCTTCCTGACGGCGGCGGAGAAGCTCGCTCTCGACCCGCGCCACTGTCTGGTTGTCGAGGATGCGGTCAACGGCGTCGCCGCCGCCAGGGCCGCCGGCTCGCGGTGCCTCGCCCTGACCACCAGCTTCACGAAAGAGCAGCTCGCCGGTGCCGACTGGTTCGCCCCGACGCTCGCCGAGGCCCCGCCCGCCGTACTCGACTGGGACGGCACGACGTCGTAGGAGACGCCCACGGCGACCGGCCCGGTCGCTCCGTCGCTCACTCGCCCTCCTCCGCGAACACAAACGGCTCATGGGCGATGAGCAGCGGCCTCCGCTGCGCGATGTTGATGAGCAGACCGACCATCACGAAGCTCGCAATCATGCTGCTGCCGCCGTAGCTGACGAAGGGCAGCGTCAGCCCGGTAATCGGACCGAGGCCGATCGTCATGGCGACGTTCGTGATCACCTGCGTCGCCAGCAGGACCGTGATGCCCACGGCCAGCAGCTTCCCGAACGGGTCGTTCGTCAGCGTGGCGATATCGAAGCCGGTCACGACAATCGCCGCGTAGCAGAGCAGCACGAGGATGCAGCCGACCAGCCCGAACTGGTGGCCGATGATGGCGAAGATGAAATCGTTATGTTTGTCGGGCAGGAAGTCGTATTCGATGAAGGTGCCCCTGCCCCACCCGTTGCCGAGAACGCCGCCGCTTCCGAGCGCGACCTTCGACCGCACAAGCTGATATCCGCGGCGGACGTCCCACTCGGCGGCCTCGAGCTGCCACCGCCTGGCCTCTTCCGGGTTGCGGCGGACCTCGGGCGGCCCGAGGCGCAGCCACGTGTTCGGATGCGCAGCGATCCATTCGCGGATCACGGGGCTCTGGAGAAACACCGCCGTCACGCGGAGCCGCTGGTACATCTCCATCTTCATCCAGAACAGCGGCAGCGCCGCCAGCGCCGCCAGGGCAATCAACGCCAGGTGCCGCCCACGCGCCCCGGCCACAAAGAGCATGACGAAGAGCACCGGCAACATGATGAGCATCATGCCGAGATCGGGCTGCATCTTGATCAGCACCATCGGCGCGAGTGTCAGAAGAAACGGCCCCGCCAGCCCCCCGACCGTACGGTAGTTCCGACGGAAGCGCAGATACCACGCAAGCGCCAACAGGTAGCCGATCTTCATCAGTTCGGAGGGCTGGATCTGAAAGCCGGCCACGCGGATCCATCGCCGCGACCCGCGAACGCACGGAACGAACGGCACATCGACCCACCGATCCGCCACGACCGCGACCAGGAGCAGGAAGCAGACCGCGTAGATCAGATAGGAATGCCGGCCGATCCGCTGGTAGCTCGTCGTGACGGCCAGGATCATCAACAGGATGCCGACCGCCAGAAACACGAGTTGATGCCGGAACGGCCCTTCCGCCGCCGTTCCCAGGTCGCCCTTTTCGATGCCGCAGATGCTCGCCAGCCCGACCGCGCAGAGCACCGCCACGGGTACCAGCACCCACAACGCATGGTGTGTCGGTCGCAGAAAACGCCCGGCCTGCGTCATCCTTCATGTCCCTCTGGCCGATCGCACGGGTCTTGCGGCTTCCTCGCCGCGACAGCCCCGCACGCAACCCTCTCGCGCCGCCTGCCGGAGGACACGGCCCCCGTCACGATCCGCGTCATTCCTTTTCCGGCCAGTAGTTGAGAATCATCCGTGCGATCTCGCCCGCGACCGGACCGGCCACGGTTCCGCCGTGCCCCGCATATTCGAGGATCACGGCAAACGCCACCGCACGCCGCGGTTCGCGGCCCGGATGCGCAAAATCGTCGCGGTCGATCAGATACCCGGCGAACCAGCCGTGCGTCTCCGGCTCCTGACCCTCCGGCGGCCAGCGGCGGTTCGTGCGCCGACCGACGATCGTGAACGGTCCGCGGTCGGCCAGCCGACGCCGGAGCTCGGCCGCGTCCGTCGCGATGAACTCCTCGCGCCGGCCGTCGGGCCATTCGCACGTGTACACGCGATCCAGCTCCCGCGGCCAGCCTTCGGCACTGCCCGTCTTGCCGAGCAGCACCCACGGCTCCGGCGGCGGGACTACGTGCCCGTAGGCCGTCCCGCCCGGCTCGTTCACCACGGCATACAGTCCTCCGCGGACCACCGCCCAGTCCGCCTCCGCCACGCCCAGCGGCAACGCCGGCCGCGCTCGCGGATCGTCCCGTAGAATCGTGACCGGTCGGAAACGGCCGCTGGCGATGGTCGCCATCAGGTTCCCCGCCTGCAGCGGCGTGACCGCAAGCTCCCCCTGGCCGATCGCCGCGTTCCGGGCATCGCCCTTGTTGGTCCTTTCCGGCAGGCGCCCGGCCACCTCCTCGCGCAGACCGGTGCCCGCCGGGCGCCCGAAGCCCGCAAGGTCGAACCAGTATCGCAGCCGCGACACGCCGACCATCTCCCCCACCGTGAAGAAGTACACATTGCAGCTATGGGCAATCGCCGCCCGGGCCGTCATCGGGCCGTGAGCGGCCGTGCATCGAAACGCGTTCACCACCTCGGCGAAGAGGCGGCCGCGGCATTCGATCGGCGTCTCCGGCGCGATCGTGCGGTCCGTCAGCGCCCCGGCGAGCACCAGCGGCTTGACGATCGATCCGGGCGGGTACGCCTCACCGAATGCGCGGGATCGCAACGGCAGCATCCGGCGGTCCGCCAGCAGCGCGCGACGCGTTGCCCAGCCCGCGTTGGGGTCGTACCCCGGAAAGCTCACCGCCGCAAGGACCTCGCGGGACGCCACGTCGATCACGACGGCCGACGCGCCGGTGCATTGCGGATATTCGGCAATCGCAGTTCCCAGCCGCTGGTAGATCCACTTCTGCAGCGGCGTGATGATCGTCAGCCGCACGTCCTCGCCGTCGGCGGGATCCACGGGCGGTGCGGTCTCGCGCCCCTCGATGTCCTCGCTGACACTGCCACGGCGCCCGTGCAGCCGCTCCTCCGCCAGACGCTCCACGCCCGAGACGCCCCGCAGTTCGTCCGTAAGCCCCTGCGGGCTCACGTCGTCCGGATCGACGTCCTCCAGCCGCCCGAGCACGTGCGCCAGGCAGACCTCCGGCGCGTACCGGCGCTTCATGCCGGCGGCGATCTCCACCCACGGAAACGCCGACAGGGCAATTCGCGCCTCGACCATCGCGCCGTGCGACAGGCCGCGGACCATCGGGTAGCTGAACCGCTCCTCGGCAATGCGGCGGTCGATCCCCTGCTTCTGCCGCACGACCGCCTTGATCCGGCGCACCCGCTGAACGATCTGCTCGCGGCGCTCCGCAAGCTCATCCAGCCCGACGCCGGTGGCCTGCGCGATCGCCGGCCACATCGCCGAGATGCGGCTGCGGAGCTGTTCGAGGTCGGCCGGCCCGACGCGCCCGGGGGTGCCCGGCTCCGACGCCTTGAGCTGTTCGGCCAGCACCGCCAGGTAATCCGGCGCGCCCGCGAGGATCCCGTAGGGCACGCACACATCCCAGCACGGCAGATCCTCGGCCAGCACGTTGCCCGCACGGTCCAGAATCCGCCCCCGCACGCACGGCAACGTGCGGATCGGCCGGAGCAGCACCTTGCGCGCCTCCTCGCGATACACGTCCGCGCGAAGCACCTGAAGCTGCACGAGCCGGACGATCAGGCCGACCGCCAGCGCCGCCATCACCCACAACAGGATTTTCAGTCGCCGCTCGAACACAACCGGGCAAGCTCCCGGCCACAGGATACCCGATCGACGCTTCGCTGGGTACAAGCCGACGCACCAGACGCCCACGCGTTTACCGGCGAAACGCGGTCGCAAAAGGACGGAGGGACCGACCACCGGGGGGAACGGGCGCCCCGCCCGCCTTCGTCGCCGGCGGCAAGGGCGTCCCGTCGCCGACCTCGTGTCGGCGTCGCCACGATGCCTGCCCGCTGACAGGCCTCATCGGGGACCGAAGAAGCTTCCCATGCGAGACGACCGGCGATCCGGCACTCTCGTGTCCGCCCCGCGCGCGGTATGATGCCCACACGTATGACTTCCGCCGACTCCATCCCGCCCAACAGCGTGCGGCTGAATGTCGCCGGGTTCGAGGTGGCCGTCGCACCGACGGACGCCGAGTTGCACGGCCCCATCCGGGACCTGTTCCACCTGTTCGCCGAAGTCCTCGACACCATGCCCGTGACCCGCCGCGCGGTGGTCGGGCTGGCGGGGGTGCCCGGCAGCGGAAAATCGACGCTGGCGACGCTCCTGGCATACCTGAGCACGCGACGTGAGCGCCCGATCCCCACGGCGGCCGTCTCCATCGACGGCTGGCACTGGCCGAACGAGACGCTGGATACGATGACGACGACGGATGCAGCGGGCCGGAGCGTCCCGATGCGCACCCGCAAGGGCTCGCCGGGATCGTACGACGTGGCCGGCATCGCCCAGGCGATTGCCACGCTCCGCGAGGCGCACATGCCGGCGCGGCTGCCCGTCTACGATCGACGAATCCACGCCCCGGTGCCCGGCGCCCAGGTCATCGCCCCGGGCGTGCGGGTGATCCTGCTCGAGGGAAACTACGTCCTCTCGCGCGACGAACTCTGGCGGCCGGTAGCCGAGCAGTTGGACATGGCACTGTATCTGGATACCGACGCCGAGCGCTGCCGTGAAGCGGTAATCCGGCGGCATATCCTCGGCGGCCTCTCGCGGGCCGAGGCCGAGCAGAAGTACGAAACCAACGACCGGCTCAACGCGGAGTTCATCCTCGCGTCGAGGCGCTTCGCCGACGTCGTGATCCATACCGACGCCGAGCGGCACCTGGCCGGCATCGAGGTCCTGCGCCGCCGGTCCCGGGGTCGGGGCATCAACCCGTTATTCCGGTAACCCGCCATACCGGCCGGCACGGCTCATGCGGCGCGACATTGCGTGCCGATTCGTCTGCGGCCCGGGCGGGCGAACGCCTCCGGATCAGGGGGACCGACGCCGCGTGCCTGGTTGCGCCCCCAGGCCGTCCCGGGCGTGGCACCCGACGAGTGAATCAGCCAACCGGGCCCCTGGAGCCGGCTCCCTCGCCGGCGCCGCCGGCAGACGCCGCGTCCGCCATTGCAATGCGCTTCGACAGGGCCGGGTGATCGTGGAACATGATCTCGATCCAGCGGGCCGGCTCGGGGTCCGCGAGGTTCATCTCCCCGAGCTTGACGAACGCGGAACGATAGGCGGCCGGATCCTTCGTGCGGGCGAGGGCCTCCGCGTCGCACTGCCGCTCGAAGCGCCGCATGATCGCGTTGCCGATCGGCAGGAACAGGTATGAGATCACCGTCACGACGATCACAATCGCGGGGAGGCGGCACACGGCCAACGGCCAGGCCGCCGCGTCGCTCGAGGCATAGGGCGCCAGCACGGCCGCGACCGCCGCGACGACCAGCGTACTCATCAGCGCGGTCAGAACAATGCCCTTCGTGATGTGGCCGTGGATGTGGTGGCCCAGTTCGTGAGCGAACACCACGCCGATCTCCTCCTCGGTGAACGCGTCCAGCAGCGTGTCGGACAGATACACCCGGCGCGTCGAGCCGAGCCCGCTGAGCATCGCGTTGGCCTTGCGGGTGTCCTTCGAAAGGCCCAGCCGGTAAACGCCGCGGATGGTCAGCGGCGTGCCTTCGGCCAGGCGGGCGAAACGCTCCTGGAGCGCGGCACGGTCCAGCGGTTCGGACTTGTAGAACAGCGGCAGGATGAGCACGGGAAACAGCTTCGCCAGACCCACCGACAGCACCAGCCATCCGGCCCACACCCACAGCCACCAGAGGCGCCCCCCGTACCAGAGGGCCGCGTAAAGCCCGCCGATGAGAATCGCCCCGAACACGAACATGACCAGCCATTCCTTCAGCGAGTGGATGATCCATCCGCCGACGGTCTGGTTACTCAGATGAAACGCGTGCTCAACGCGGAACTCCGAGTAGTAATTGAGCGGCAACGAAATCAGCTCGAATCCTGCGAAAAACACCCCCCCGAAGAGGACCAGGCCCAGCCATCGCGAGGAAGTGGCCGTCGCGATGGCGTCCGCCGCGTGTGCCGCGCCCGCCGCCCACACCGCAGCATACGCAAGCAGCAGCACGGAGGACAGGATGCGGATGGTGATCTTCAGTCGCTCGTACCGTCTGGCAGCGGCAATGTCCATCATGCCGCGTATGGTAGTGTCAACGGAGGTGCCGGCCAACCTCGCGGATCGCTCCTGCACCGGGCGCGCCGCCGCGATCGGCCGTCGGCGGCCCGCAAGGCGGCTCGTAGAGCACGCCATTGCCTGCCGATTCACATCGAGCCCCGGCCCGGCCGGGCGAAGAGCTCAGGAGGAGGGAAACCGCTGCCGCCGCATTCGGTTGCGACAGAACGCCGCCCCGGGGGATGTACGGCGACAAAAAAAGGATCGCCACGTCTCCCCGATCGTGGCGACCCCGGACTACGGGAAGTTCGGCAGCAGCCCGCTGGGGAAACCCAACCAGCCCTTCGACTCATCTCCCCTGGAGTCGACGGCCCATTGGGCTCCCCCACCAGGTTACGCGCCTCTTGGCAGTTGACTTACTCGCCAATCAGCCGAACACCCTTTCACCCAGCAACGGGCATGCCGTTCGGACGTTATTTCGATCGGAAGGACAAAAAACCGTAACCTCAATTCCCGGATGTGGTTACGCACGGCCCCGCAGCATCGTCTCCCCTGCGATGTAACGAACTGGGCAACGCTGCCCAGAGTGGGTATCTCGCACAGGCGCAAATCTACCCACATCTCCGGACGCTGCTGCCGTTTTCGGTGAGAAAGTACCGCCCCCCCCCAGGCCCGGCAAGGGCGACGAAAACGCAGCCCGATTGCACGCCCGGACATCCAACGGCCCGACCGAAAACGGCCCAAAGACACCGACGACGCCCCGCCCGCCGGCCGGGTTTGTGCCGCGATCCCCGGTCGTCGCCCGGCGCCGCCGGAGCATGCCGGCGAGGTGGTGTCACGAGCGTTCGAGCACCACGAGCTCCGCACCGTAGATCAGCCCATACGGCGCGAGCTGGTAGTCGTCCGTCCAGTGGCGTTCGTCGGTAAACGCACCGGGGCCGATCCACCAGTTGTTCCCGCGCGTGTCGTAAAGCGTGTTGTGCAGCGGGCCGAAGCTGTTTCGCAGGCTGCCGTACACGAGGATTTCCACCTCATTCACGCCCTCGTGTACAAGATCCGTCACGGGGATTTCATACGGCGGCCATGCAATGGTACCGGCGGTGCGCCCGTTCATGCGCACCTCGAACAGCGTGCCGAGCGGCTCGATCAGGCGCAGTACGACTCGCCGCTTCGCGGGATCGGCACCGAGGCGGGCAACCGGGAAACGCTTTCGATACACCATGTTGCCGGCGTAGAAGGGGTAGCCCTGCGGCACCCAGTCGCCCGTAGCGAGGGTCTGCGGCTCCGGCGTAATCGCATAGCGCGACGGGGCGATCTCCCGGAGGGCGAAGTCGCCGACGATGAAGACGTCCTCGATCTCCGTACCCGGCGCCCAGGACGCCGTCAGAATAAGCTCATTCACACCCTTCCGGATGAGCCGGCCCACGTTCATCTTCGTGAACTGCCTGTCCCAATGCCATTCCTTCGTGTCCGTCGCCACCGGTTGACCGTTGAGGCGGATCGCGAAGCGGGACGCCTTTTCGACGACAAGAAACGCGTTGGGCCTGCCCATGTCCGATTCGAACTCGAACCGCATCCGCAGCTCGATGGGCCGGACGGGCCGGATGCCCCGCTGCGCCAGGACCCACGGCTGGATGCCGGCGTATGGGGCGAGGCCGGCGGCATCGGACACGGCCCGGCGGACCTTCCACACGGGCGTCGGCGGGCTGAGCGACGCCCCGTCCAGAGCATAGTTGCACACGTCGAGCACAAGGGTGTTCGGGTGGGTCCGCGCGAAGAGCCAATCGCCCCGCAAGGGCTCGCGTGACTGCTCGGTCCACGTCGCCGGTGCGGCGACGGCGTTCTTGCGAGGGTCCACCACGATCGCCAGGCTCCCGACCGGTTCGAAACGGTGCCGGAGCACGATCCTGTCGGCCGTCGTCGTGGCGGCCATCGGCGAGATTCTGCCCGTGGCCGGGTCGCACTGAAGGGGCACGCCGGTCGCCGGGAGCACGATCCGCGCGTCGCAGCCGGCCCGCGGGTCGGTATTGCAGAAGAAGTAGATGTCCTGCGTCCCGGCCTTGCGGTGATGGTACAGTACCGACTCGATCTCGTGGCCCGCGGCGTCCGCGACGCTCACATCGCGTCCGACGGCGTCGTCGAGGGCGCGGGTCAGATCCGCCCGGTCGTTCTCGCATCGTGCGACGCCCGGGAGTTGAAGGAGCTTCTCCCACCGCTGCGGCTCGATGCGGCCGTCGATCGCACGCGGCGGCGCGCCGACCACGATGACCCGCCCGCCGGCCTTCGCGAACGTCTCGAGCAGCGAAGCGGTCTTGTCCGCCCACGTGAACGAGGGCGGCACCACGACGACGCCGTAGCGCCCGTCCGACGCAACGCAGAACTGCCGCTCCGCGATGCGCCCGTGTCGGGCAAGAATGATCTCGTCGCCGTAATCGAAGTCGCGATGCTGCGCCAGCAGGGCGCTCTGCACGCGGATGAGTTCTTCGTGAAAGCGATCCACCTCGGGACACGGATCTGCGGGAGAGAAATAGGACCATGCGCTGGCGATCGGGTGCAGGACGAGGATACGGGTCTGGAACCGCCCGAGGCGCGTCAGATAGCCCGTCCGCGCGAAGTAGTCGTTCACGACGCTCATGCGGCCCCAGTAAGGCTGGTGGTCGCTGAATGTCGGCGGGTAGTCGCGTTTGCGGTCGCCCGTGAAGCTGTACAGCGAAAGGTGCGGGCAGAAGTAGTTCACGCCGAGCGCCGTATGGAAGTCGCCGATCCCCTTGGCGTCCTCGAACCGAAAGTCCTGCCCGGACACGCCGAAAATCTCGCAGAGAACCGCGTCGCGACCGAACTGGTGCGCCACGCTGGCGCATTGCTTGAGCGTCAGCGGATTGTCGATGTTGCGGCAGAGATGATCGATGCCGGGCATCTGCTCGTATTCGTAGTGCGGCATCGCCGCGCCGATGTGTGCTACCTGCGAACGGAGGGTATCCTCGCACAGCCAGTGTCCGGTCAGCCGCAGGCCGAGTCTCGCGCACAACTCGCCGTACTGCCGGCTGAAGGCCTCGACGAACTGCTCCGTCGCCAGCCGCCAGAAGTCGTGCCGCACCTTCTCGAAGCCCGGCGTCCTCGATACCAGGGCGGGCAGCCTGTCCACCAGATCGTACCCGTAGCGGTTCCGGAACAGCTCCGGCATCCGCGGCGTCCAGGGAAACGTGCGGCCCGGAACGTTCGAGCGGAAGTTCGGCTCATCCGTGAAGATGCCGGGGATGGCCCGGCCGTAGTCGCCGCGGAATCGCCGGTCGTAGCCCTCCATCGTAACGAGCAGGAACTTGCCCACCGCATCGGGATTCAACACGTCGATGTATGTCTCGCCGTTGTACCGGTTGTCGTTGCGGCAGGCCGCCGTGCGGAAGCAAAAGGAAGTCTCACCCTCCTCCAGGCCCGCGCCCGGCGCGAGACGGCGCACATGAACGACCGCGCCGCGGTCGCCCTTTCGGCAGGCAAACACCGCGAGGGTGCCGGCCTCCGCGAGGGCCTGCTCGACGGCATCGGGCCGGATCTCCTCCGCCACCAGCGACACGCCGCGCGTCTCAGGGTACCGGCGGTTCACCCAGCCGCCGGCAAACCCGCTGGGCCATCTGTCTTCATCATACAGCCACGCGTACAGACCCGCGCCGCGGGCCTCGGCGACGCAGACGTCGATCTTGCGGAACCATTCGTCGGAAAGGTACTCCGTCTCAAGGCCGACCCGCGAATGCATGAAGAACCCGCCGTAGCCGGCGGCCTTGAACTGTCGGACCTGCCGACGCAGCTCCTCATCCGCAAGTCTGTCGTTCCACGACCAGAACGGCGCCGGCCGGTATCGGCTCGACGGCGCGGCGAATTCCATCGCATTCAGCTCCTCGCCCGGCCCGGCGCAGCCCACCGCCGCGAGGATGCCCGCGCAGGCCAAGGCCGCCAGGGAAAGCGTCCGCATGACTTGCCTCCCGTGATGGAAAAGGGTGTCGATTGTTCGGGGCGCTTTTACCGCGCGGCTTGCGACTTGTCATCCCGCCCACGGAGAAGCCGCGCAGCGCACAAGCACGCCGGCGCTCTCGCTCTCCGCCCGGGCAACGCCGCATTCCGAGCATGTACCGTGTACGGCGGGGTGAAATGGGCGGCGGGCGTCCTGCCCGCCGCAACGCGGGCAGGACGCCCAAATGTCACCAGATCACTTGGCGATGTACAGCCCGCGGGCGACGCGCTTGAACCGTTTGCAGCCTCTGATGGTAACCGCGATCAGCTTCTTCAGGTTCTTGCTGCGCGTCGGATGGTTGAGCTTCCGAAACGCCTCTGCCATCTCGCCGACGCGCATCGGCTGGCCGTTGCGCCGCACGATTTCGACCAGGGCGTCGGCCACCGTCTGTCCGCCGAGGCCGCGGCCCCGTCGCCCCCGCCGCTTCGGCCCCTCCCCCGCCGGGCGAAGACCGGCCGGCATGCCCGTCTTCCGCCCGCTGATCACGGCAATCTGATGGCGCACGGCCGCCAGTTCTTTCGCAAGCGACTGTTCGCGTGCCTGCAATCCTTGCAAAACCCGTTCACGTTGCGCAACGAGTCTCCGCAGTTCATCGAGAGATAAACTGGAAATCGACTGTTTTCCATTTCTTGGCATCAAACTGTACTCCTCAGGTCTGTCAGCAAACTCCGTCTCACTGCCACCGCCTCCGCTAGGACAGTCTCTTGTGCAAGACGGGTCATCGGCGCGGCTCTGCCGGCGATGGGGTTTTTTCCTCATTTGTGCCCGGAAGCCCGGCCTGTCTCTGCGACATTCACTTTCGCCCCCGCAGTCGCCGGCCGGGCGAAACACAATTACCACAACGGCGTTGCTCAGCAGGCGGTATCATAGTAGTAAATGCGCGTGCTTGCAAGCTTTTTCGCAGACGTAGGATTGACAACCGTTCCATCCTTGTGGGCGCGACCGATGGCGGCATCCGGACGGCATTGCGCGCGGGCGCATTGGTGCGCACCTGTCTCTGCCTACATTCCTTGCGTTTCCGCATCCGCCGACATGCGATCTGCGCGGAAAGCCGCGACTTCGTGATCGGTCCGGCCCCGCAGGACCAGATCGGCGATGATCTCCGCGGTGAGCGGAGCCAGGCCCAGCCCCGTGCGAAAGTGGCCGGTCGCGACGAGGAGCCCGTCAAAGCCGGGCACAGCCCCGATGAACGGACGGCGGTCCGGTGTGGCCGGGCGCAGACCTGCCCAGCCCTGCACGAAACGCGCGCCGGCCAGCGGGGGCGCCATCTGCTGCGTCATGGCAAGCACGCGTCCGAGGCCTTCGGCGGTAACCGCGGGATCGAAACCCGAATCGTGCTCCTCCGTCGAGCCCGCCACCACAAGTCCGTCGCGCCGCGGAACGAGATACGATTTCCTGTGCTTCACGATGTGCCCCAGCAGTCCGGGGACCGCCTGAAGGAGTGCAATTTGCCCGCGTACGGGATAGACGCGTATGCGTTTTCCCAGCGATTCGTCGAGCAAGGATGACCAGGCCCCGGCGCACAGTATGGTGTACGGTGCGATCCAGTCCCCGTCCGTGCCGCCGACGCCGATCACGCGATCACCCGCGCGCCGCATCGCCACGGCGGCGCATCCCTCCATGAGGCGCGCCCCGGCCTTTTCCGCGGCCGCCGCCAGCGCCCGGAGCAACCGCGGGTTGCGGACCTGGCTGTTGAACGTGCAGAGCTTCGCGCCCAGGATCCCGCCGGTGAGCCTGGGCTCGATCTCCGCAACCTCGCGAGGCGAAAGCAGGCACAGAACCGGTTCGCCTTTCGCATCGAGGAAGGCCTGCGCCGCATCGACCTCCGCCTGTGCCATGCGGAACCTCTGTTCGTCGCAGAGCAGTTCCACGCTGCCGCAGTTGACGTATTCCGGATCGATTCCCGACGCCTCGGCCAGTTCCGCGCAGAAGAGCGGATACATCCGCAGGCTCTTGCGCTGAAACTCGACCAGCGGGTCGCGCCGCTGCCAGTTTCCCGCGGCCAGCACCCCGGCAGCCGCCCAGGACGCCTCCCGCCCGAGGCGGTTCTTTTCGAGGACCCTCACGGACAGGCCCGCGCGAGCCAGCCGCCAGGCGACCGCCAGCCCGATGATCCCGCCGCCGATCACGATCGCGTCCGATGTTCGCCGTTCGGTAGCCATGGGCAGATGCGCGTCCCGCCGCGCGGCGCATCGCGGCCTCACTTGCGCCGATGGTTGCGCAGCACGTCGATGATGTGCTGAAGCCTCGGGTTCGGCGGGGCCTCGATTTCCATCATCTCTTCCGAGATCGGGTGCCGGAACCGGATGCGGTAGGCGTGCAGCGCCTGGTAGGCGATGATCGGTTCGTCGCTGCCCGACCCCGTCAGGTCCCGCTCGCTGAACAGATGCCCGCCGTAGAACGTGTCGCCGAGCATGGGATGTCCGATGTAGGACATGTGCACGCGGAGCTGATGGGTCCGGCCGGTCTTCGGATGCAGATGCATCAGCGCGAAGCCGCGGAACCGCTCGGCGACTTCGTACTCGGTGACGGCCTCCTTGAACAGCTCGGGCCGCCGCCGCAGACCGGGCACGATGTACTTGTCCTTGATCCGATCATGAGCGGCCAGCGGGGCGTTGATCACGTCCGCATCCAGCTCCGGCTCGCCCTCCACCACGCCGAGATACGTCTTGTGGATCAGCCTCCGCTCGAACTGAAGCGACAGACGCCAGTGCGCCTCGTCGGTCTTCGCGACCAGCATCACACCGGTCGTGTTCTTGTCCAGTCGGTGCACGATCCCCGGCCGGAACGGATCGTCTCCGTGGCTGAGCGACTCGGCGTAGTGGGCCAGGCCGTTGGCCAGCGTGCCCGTCTGCGTCGACCGCGCCGGGTGACAGATAATGCCCGTCGGCTTGTTGATCGCGAGGATGTGGCTGTCCTCGTACAGGATATCGAGCGGCATCGGCTCGGGGATGATGTCCGTCGGCTCCGGCGGCGGTACGAGCACCTCGACGATGTCGCCGCCGTCCGGCTCATAGCTGGGCTTGGTCGGCTGCCCGTTGACGGTAATGGCGCCGTGCTTGATGAGACGCTGGATCAGCGTCCGTGACATTCGCGGGAACCGCCCGTGCAGGTACTTGTCCAGCCGCCGGCCGATCAGCCGCCGCCGGATCTTCAGTCGGACGCGCTCGGCCTCGTCGCTGTCAATCGGAGGCGGAATCTCCGCGAGGTCGTCGCTGAGAACATAGTCTTCCGCTTCGTCGGCCATGTCGCTCCAGTATACCGACCCTGGATCGACGTGTCAGTTCGTCGGGCGAGGCCCGCGCCGGTCCGCAGTCGCCTCGGGCCGAAAAAAAGCCCCGCCGTGGCGGGGCATTTCCTGTCATACCGGCCTGGAAAGGTTACCGCGCGCCGGCTCCGCACAGCTCCCGAGCGAGATCCACCGCACTGGCGGCATCCGGGGCGTAGCCGTCCGCGTGAATCTCCTCGGTGAACTTCTGGGTCACCGGGGCGCCGCCCACCATCGTCTTGACGCCCTTGAGACCCGCGGCGTTGATCGCCTCGACGACCTTGGCCATGTACGGCATGGTCGTCGTCAACAGCGCGCTGAGCCCGACGATCCTGGCATTGCGCTCCTTGGCGGTCGCCACGAACTTCTCGGCCGTCACGTCCGTCCCGAGATCGACCACCTCGAAGCCGCCGCCCTTGAGCATCATCCCCACGAGGTTCTTTCCGATGTCGTGGAGGTCGCCCTTCACGGTGCCGAGCACCACCGTCGCGAGGGGCTTGACCCCCGTCTTCGCCAGCAGCGGCTCGAGAATGGCCATCCCGGCGTTCATGGCCCGGGCCGCGATGAGAACCTCCGGCACGAAGATGATGTTGCGGCGAAACCGCTCGCCCACAACGGACATCCCGGCGATCAGCCCGTCGTTCAGGATCGTCGCCGGGGCCACGCCCTCGGCGATCGCCTCCTGAACCTTGCTGACAACTTCGTCCCGCTTGCCGCGGATCAGCGCGACGGCCATGCCTTCCAGGTCTGCCATGTCTGTGACCTCCGTCTGTGCCCTCGATACAAGGTAGCCGACACGAGAGGGTAGCGGCGCCGCCGGGTAGTGTCAACGCCCCGCGGGCCGCATTGAAAACGGGGCGGCCTCGCCGTAGGATCGTTCTCCGGGCGCGTTTCGGCAGAGGTCGTTGCGATGTTTGACGCCTTACAGGACCGGTTCAGCGACGTATTCCGCAAACTCCGCGGGCGGGGCAGGATCTCGGAGGAGAACGTCCGCGAGGTCATGCGGGACGTCCGCACGGCGCTGCTCGAAGCCGACGTCCATGTCCAGGTCGTCAAGGACTTCTGCGACGAGGTGATACGGAAGGCCATCGGCGCGGAGGTCATCAAGACCCTGCACCCCGACCAGGTCATGGTCAAGATCGTCCACGACGAGCTGGTGCAACTGCTCGGCCCGGTGGACCCGCGGATCCCCTACGTCACGCCGCCGCCGACGATCATCCTGATGGCCGGCCTCCAGGGCTCCGGCAAGACGACCACATGCGGAAAGCTCGCCGTGTACGCCATGAAGAGCGGCAAGCGCCCGCTGCTCGTCGCGGCCGACCTCAAGCGGCCCGCGGCGATCGATCAGCTCGAGGTCATCGGCGGGCAGATCGGCGTGCCCGTTTACACGGAACGCGATCACCAGAACGCTGTCAAGGTCTGTCGTAACGGCATTCTGCACGCCCGCAAGACGGACCGCGATCTGGTCATCCTCGATACCGCCGGCCGTCTGGCCATCGACGAGGAGATGATGCAGGAGGTCGCGCAGATCGCGCAGACCACGCAGCCGCACCAGATCTACCTCGTCCTCGACGCCATGACCGGCCAGGACGCCGTGAACACGGCCAAGGCCTTCAACGAGCGGCTGGAGCTTGATGCGGTGATCCTGACGAAGTTCGACTCGGACACCCGCGGCGGTGCGGCGCTGTCCGTGCGGAAGGTCAGCGGCAAACCGATCAAGTTCATCGGCGTCAGCGAGAAGATGGACGGCCTCGAGGAGTTCCATGCGGACCGCATTGCCGGCCGCATCCTCGGCATGGGCGACGTGGTCACGCTCGTCGAGAAGGCCCAGCAGCAGTTCGACGCGCAGGAGGCCGCCAAGCTGCAGGAGAAGATGAAGACGGGGCTGACGCTCGAGGACTTCCTCGGCCAGATGAAGAAGATGCAGTCCATGGGGTCGATGAAGTCGATCCTCAAGATGATCCCCGGCGTCGGCAGCGAGTTGAAGAACATCGAGGTGGACGAGGACGAAATCAGTCGCATGGAGGCGATCATCCTCTCCATGACGCCGAAGGAACGCCGCCGCCCGGAAATCATCGAGGCCTCGCGCCGTCGGCGCATCGCCCGGGGAAGCGGCACCCAGCCCGAGGACGTCTCCGGCCTGATCAAAAGCTTCTTCCAGGCCCGGGACATGATGAAGATGATGGCCGGCATGTCGATGATGGAGCGGATGCGCGCCGGCACGAAGTTCGCGCAGATCTCGATGATGGGGGGCAAGCTGCCGAAGCTTCGCGGCCCCAGCATGGCCGACCGCCGCCGCATCGACCGCAAGGAAAAACGCCGCAAACGCAAAC
Source organism: uncultured Planctomycetales bacterium (assembly GCA_964653435.1). GTDB lineage: Bacteria > Planctomycetota > Phycisphaerae > UBA1845 > PWPN01 > CAZMVY01. The sequence goes on from CAZZFA010000092.1 coordinate 16,296, forward strand.
GGGGGCGGTAGCCTGGGTGCATGGCCGGTCGGTGCAGACGGTGGGCGGTGGGCATTCCCCAGACCCGCGCAAGCCCGCTGGGCGGCAAGCGGGGAAAGAGAGCGGAGCCCGTGCCTCGACCGGCCGAACGCGGCGGCCAGAGGCCGGCCGGCTGAAACGATGCTCCGTCGTCAACTTCCAGCCATGCAGCCGAGGGCGACCGAACCCGCGAACCCAGGCAATGCGTGCGATTGGTCTTGAGGATCGCGGCATTGCGCGGCTAGAATATCCAGGGGACGGCCGGCCCTGAGAAGAGAGCAGCCATGCACACTGAAAGTCGCCTTCTGCGTCTTGCCCCGCTCCTGATTATCGGAGCCGTTGCCGGCTGCGCCGATCTGTACGGCGTGCTCAATCACCTCGTCGGGGCTGCCGAGTCCGCTCCACCGCTGGGTGAATCATTCCCGGGCGTGCGTGCCGGCGTCGGGTTGGCGGCCGACGGGCGGCCGATTCCCCCCGACATCAACGGCGGCCGGGCGCCGACCGTCAACGATGTGGGGACGGCCGGACGGGTGCTGCAGCCGGCGCAGGACGCAACGATCGCCGATCTGGCTGGGGTGTGGGTCCATGCAGCGGGATACGGCGCCGTCCACATCGACGAGTCGGGCCGAATCTACCAGGTCGACATCGCCGAGACCCTGGGCGGGGAACCCGTGCCACCCCTGCTGCCACGCACACTGTTCAACGTCGGCAGCGCCGGCGTGACGCCCGACGGCCGCGTGGAGGCGAGCGCAACCATCTCGTTGTTCGGTCTCAGCGCCTGCGGCACAATGACGGGCACGCTGGACTCGACACGGACCATCATCTACGACGTCGTGGCCGATCTGACGGCCGATCGGGGCAACGGTCCTGAACACGGCGTGGACTATCTGCCGTGGCTTCGCTGGGACCCGCAAACAGGGGCGTTGGCTCAATAGCACCGGACCCGTATGACCGGCCGTTACGCGCCGCCAGCGCAACGAACGGCACCGGCGCCGCACACGCCGGCCGTCCGTATCGCCGCGATCAGACCGCGCCGGCAAGAGGTGAGCACCGAAAGGTGTATGAACCACACGTCCGCGTCAGGGACTTCGCCGCCCCGACGGAACCGCAGAGGCGTGGGAGCGCCGATGACGCCCTACTCTTTCTGCCGGACCGGCCCGCGGTTCAACAGCACGTACGTCCCCGTCTTGCCGGCCACGGCGATATCAGGCTTGCCGTCGCCATCGAGGTCGGCCACGCGGATCTGCATCCCCGTCCCGATGCCCTGGTCGAAGCTGATGATATCCTTCTCAAACTTCCTGCTCGCGGGGTCCCATACAAAGCGGAACAGGCACACCGGCTCATTTGAGCCGGGGTCGCCGCCCTTGTGGCCGCGCCATCGCTTGCCGGTGATCAGCTCGGCCCGACCGTCCCCGTCCAGGTCGGCCCACGCCAGGCAGTGAACCTGAGAGAAGCTCTTGTCGATCTCGTGCCGGGTCCACGTCGTCGTACCGTCCTTCGGGTCGCCCTGCTCGTACCACGCCAGACCGTAATCGTGCGCGTGCCCGATGATCAGGTCGTTTCTCCCGTCGCCGTTCACGTCCAGGATCAGGTTCGGCAGGCTGCTGTGCGGCGCCTGGAAGTCCGGATGAAACGGCCACGGTTTCTCAAACGGCTCCGTGGCGGGCTGCTCGTACCAGCCCTTGGGCGTGAGCACGTCCATCTTTCCGTCGCCGTTGATGTCCCCCACACCGATGCCGTGCCCGTAGCCCTTGCCGCCGAGGTTGTGCACCTTGAACACGGGCGCCTTGCCCGCCTTGCCCGGAAGGATCCGGATCACAATCGCCGGCTGACCCTCATCCCAACTGTTCGGCAGCAGATCGGGGACGCCGTCGCCGTCCACGTCCGCCATGATCGTTCCTTCACAGCAAGGACGCCCGTCGAGGATCAGGTGCGGTGTCCAGGGCTCATCCGTCGCCAATCCCTCTTTGCCGGGATTCTCGTACCAGTAGATCCGGTCGGAGAACCACGACGCGGAGATCACATCCACCCATCCGTCCCCGTTCAGGTCGATCGCATGGTCGCCGTTGTTCTGTCGGAACTCGTCGTTGCCGCTGCCGACGAAACGCAGCGGGTGCCGCTTCCACGTCGGCCCTTCATACCAGTCCGGCCCGGCGATGACGTCGAGCTTGCCGTCCCGATTCACGTCGGCAACCGCACAGCCCTCGTTGTAGTCGTCGGCGATCTGCCGGATCTCGAACTTGATTCGGCCGGTCCTGGGCAGGTCGGCCGCCGAGCCCGCCGCCGCCGAGCCGAGCAGAAACACCACACACGCAACCGCCGAAACGACGTTGCTTCGCTTCGTATCCACGCAAGCCACTCCGCACAGGAACCATTCGCCCGCGAACGAGCCGCCAATCGGCTCTGAACTGTTTAGTGTTATCACCCGTGCGCGCGACGCGGTCAAGTGATGCCCGCCTCCCCATGCAACCCGGCACGCGTTACCGCCGCAATCTCGCCGGCGGCGGACTGAAACACCGACCGCATCGAGGCTCATACGCCTCTTCGCCGCCGATCATACTCGCCCCGATCGGCGCCGTCCGCTGCGTGTACTCGGCGGCTTCGCCGCAGACCGCGCATCGGGCCGTGGTTCGCGTCACATGGTCGGCCAGGTGAATCATCCCGGGCATCGGGCCGAACGGCAGTCCCCACGAATCACGGTCCAGGCCCGCCGCCACTACCGTCTTGCCGGCATCGACCAGGTGCCGGCAGACGGCCGGCAGGTCGGCGTCGAAGAACTGCGCCTCGTCGATGCCCACCACATCCGCGTCACAGGCTGCGCCCAGCAGATCCACCGCCCTGTGAACCGGCGTTGCGGCAAGCCGGTGGCCGTCATGCGTGACGATGCAGGAGGCGTCGTACCGCGTGTCGCAGGCATGCTTGAAGACCACGACGCGCGAGTCCCGGCGCCGTGCGTTTTCCATGCGCTTGATGAGAATATCGGACTTACCACTGAACATGCAGCCGCAGATCACCTCGAGACGACCCTTGCGCGTCTGTGTACCGGCTTGCTGGCTCATCCGGGCAGGCCTCCGCTGGACATCATCAGGGCAACGGCGTACTTTGGCAACGGCAACCAGCCGGCACTCGAAGGTCACAATAAACGAATAATGCCCCTGACAAGTTGATTTTCCGGAATGAGCGGGGTAGAAACCTACAGGAGAGAGAGAATGTACCAGCAGCACAGTCGTTTCCGCGGGGTCTGCGTTTTCCTGATTGCTCTGGCCGGGTGGGGCTTGGCGGGTCTCGGTACGGGTTGCACCGGGCTGAGTTCGCCGTCGGGCGATGATCTGTCCGTGCCTGTCCGGGGCGATGTCGACGGCGACGGCGCGATCACGGAGGCTGATCTGAACGCCATCCGGGACGCGTTCAACACGAGTCAGGGCGATCCGCAGTTCAATCCGAACATGGACCTGAACGGGGATGGGACGATCGGGCTGGCCGACCTGCGGATCGAGACGGATCTTCTGACCGCTCAGTAGCGAGCGGCAGGATCGCGAAACCGTTTCCGGCGCGGCAGCGGGAGGCCGTGCCTCATAGAGAGCGAGGGAGAGAGACCGTGTCAGATCACACACACAGTCGCACGTTTACCCTTATCGTTTTGCTGGCGGTTGCAATCACCGTGACGTCGGGCAGCCCCGTGCAGGCAAGCGCGTTCGGCTGGCTCTGCGATCCCTGTTTCTGGGGCGGCGCCGCCGTGGTTGTCGGCACTATCCTGTTCGGCTCGACGATCGGCACGGGAACGGTGGCCGTGGACCCCTATACCCCGACGGACTGGGGCACGGACCCCTGCTGGGCCCCGCCCGGGCAGGTCTCGATCATGCTGAAACCGACCCTGTCCGAGCTGGCGCCGAAGGACACCTTCGATGTGGCGATCTACGGCGACATTTCGACGAAAATCGTGTCGTATGGTTTTCACATGTCGTACGATCCGTCCCTGCTGAGCCTCGAGGGCGTCTGGGCTGCGCCCGAGTTTCAGTCGCTCAACGCGAGCCGGCCGGATGGTGTGGCGGCTCTGGCCTATCCCGACCCGGCGTTCGGAGACGACGTGCTTCTGGCCACGGCCAGGTTCACCGCACTCGCACCGGGCCTGGCCGGCATCAGCATCGAGATTACGCCCGGGGATCCGACCGAGGGATTCGAGCGAAGCGGCTGCGGCGATGTGACGCCGACGGTCACGCCCACATCGGTAATGATCCGCGAGCCGGAGCCGCGTCCCACGCCCCCGGTTCCTGAACCCGCGACACTGCTGTTGCTCATCGGCGGTGTGCCGTTGCTCTGGCGGTCGCGTCGACGGCTCGGATGATCGTGTGATTCCATCCCTGCCAACGGAGCAGGGCTTCGCTGACTGCTCACAAGCCGCCGGAGCTTGCCCTTCGACGGCTTTCTCGTGCGCCGACCGTTCGATCGAATCGCCCCCCCCTGCAAGCGCCCCATGGCACGGGGGTGCATGGCCGTAGTTGCAGACGGTGGGCGGCCGGCATTCACCAGGCCCGGC
>CAZZFA010000093.1:0-20501 GCA_964653435.1 uncultured Planctomycetales bacterium
CCCCAGCGCGGGCGTGGCCCGCAGCCCAACATGGCGGCGCCGGACGCACGTAGCGCGCGTCGCGTCATTCTGAGGCCCCCTTGGGGGCCGAAGAATCCGGCGTCCGATTTGCGCAGATCCTTGCACGCGCAAAGCCCCCGCAAAGCTCAGGCCGGATTCTTCGGTCGCTCCGCTCCCTCAGAATGACGTACCGCCCCTGGCCCGGAATTCGCCGCCGGCCGACAAGAATCCAGGCGATAACAGTGTAGGGGCGACGGAGCCTTCGCGGCGCTGCTCGCCGCATGCGAAACTGTCTTACCGAAAACGGCACTACGAGTTCACAACGGACTCGGAGTGCGGCGAGAGAAGCTCCAGAATGAGGCGAATCGTCTCGTCGACGAAGGCGGCGGTTCCGTGCCCGGGGATGTCGAGAAGCCGGACCATGGCGAACCCGACGGCGGCGTGGATGATCTGCCAGGCCAGCATCTCCGCGGTCACATCCCGCCGGACCTCGCCGGCCTCCTGGGCCTTGTGCACGATCTTCGACAGGAAGCGAAGGTACCGGCGATAGTGGTCCCGGATGGCGTCCTGAATCTGCGGCTCGGTGAACTCGGCCGAGGCATGGAAAATCACCCGATAGACCCGCCGCGTGACCGGATCGGCGGTGGCCGGGTTCCGGTACAGAATCGCACGCAGTTGCCCGAGCGGCGACGGGATGTTGCGGATGGCCTCGCGCCAGTTCGAGAAGACTTCTTCCCCGACGGATTCAATGAGTGCGATGAAAAGGTCGTGCTTGTTGGCGAAGTGGCGGTAGAGGATCGGCTCGGTGATGCCGGCCTCCTTCGCCAGCATCGCGGTCGTGGTCCCGCGGTACCCGTGTTCGGCGAAACAGCGCGCGGCGGTCTCCAGAATCTGCAGACGGCGGGCGGCAGCTTTCATGCGTGCGGGCATCGTCTGGCTCGTATCGCGTGGGCCGTGCCCACAACCTCTTCACAGCGTTCTCGCGGCGCCCGCCGTGCGGACCATGCCCGGCACACGCGCCGCGCATGCCGTGCGTGCCGCCGTGATTGTATCGGCGGCGGAAAGCGATGCAATCGCGCCGTCAGACCGTTCGCGCGAACCCTTCGCAGACCTTTTCCAGGAGCTGCCTGTCGCCCCGGCCCGCGTGGACGTACACGCCGTATCGCAACGTGACTTCCTTGCCCTCCGGAAGCGTCCATTTCCGGCCGTAGCTCGGATTGGCGGCGAGGAAGCCGAACGGCTCGTTCATGCAGAACCACCGCACGGGGTAGTTCGGATTGCCGGGGTGGTCGAACATCGCGACGCCGGCCCAGTCCGGATCGCCCCAGACGGCGCAGTCGTCCAGCTTGCCGCTGTAGTCGGCCCAGCGGGCGGGCCGGCCGAGGATCGCCTTCACATCGCTGCGGCCCTCGCTATCCAGCAGGGCGCCCTTGTCCATGCTCCGCAGGCAGCGGTAGCTCAGCCCGGAATACTCGTTGTCGGCCGGCGGGGCCGAGGTAAGCACGCGGTCCCTGCCGACAGCCGTAAGCCGCAGCGTCCAGTCGATCCGGTAGCCGTCGCCGTCGGGCTCGTTCACGCGGATTTCCCGCCGCTCCGTCACCCATCTCTCGCCCGAAGACGACACCCACGTAAGCCCGTGGGCGAAGGCAACTCCGCCGTCGTTGAGCGTGCGGACGGCCACGTCGCCGTCGGGATCGCACCGTCCGCACGGCTCGTGTCTTGAGAGCAGCAGTTCCGTCTCCCAGAAGTTGAGCCCGTCTACGTACCGCTGAGAGAAGAACAGGCCGAAGTGCCAGATGTGATCGTGCGGCCGTGCGAGGACGATGTTCTCGCCGGGCCGGCGTCGCGTGGTCGGCGGAAGATTCACGATGTCGAAGTACGGTTTGCTGGACCGGCCGTCGCAGCGGTACTGCGCAAGGACCCGGCCCTCACATCGGATCAACACGGCATTCGGACATTTCTCGATCGTGAGCATGACGCTTCTCGCTTATGGAGTGCGGCTGCTCCAGCGGCCGCGCGGTCTCAACGGCGGGTGCCCCACGCCCTGGAGCGGGGAAAGGACAGCCGCCGATCTGCTCGGTTCGCCAGCCCGGCAAAGCTCGGGCACCCGTGCGGGCATACCCTCTCCTTCACGGATTCGCAACATCGCGGTCTCGGGAGAAACCGCCCTCCGGATTACACCAGCCGCCGCAGATGCTCGAGACTCGCGGCCGCCTGCTCGGAGGTACCGCATTCGACGCTCAGACAGATCTCCTTTCGCCGGCTGCCCCTCCGGATGATCCGGACGACCTCCTTCCAGTCGATTACGCCCTCGCCGCAGGCGCATCCGACGGGCGTACCGGTCACCTTGCCCCGCTCCGCCTTGCCGTGGGCCACCGAGATATCCTTGGCGTGCACGTGGACGACACGGTCGACCACGTCGGCCAGCCACTTGTGCGGGTCGGCGCCGGCGAGGTACGCGTTACCCGTATCAAAGTTGATGCCGATCGCCGGCGATCGGACGAGCCTGTAGAGTCGATCGAGGCCCCTGGGCGTGCGGCTGTAGATCTGGTGCTGCTCGATGCCGATGAGCATACCGCGGCGCTCCGCCTCGCGCGCCGCCTTGGTCAGGGTGTATTTCGCCAGAATGTGGTCGGTCTCGGCGTCGGTGAAGTCGGCCTTGACGCCCTCATCGGTGTTGACGATCGGCGCGCCCAGCTCGTGCGCCCACCGGATCGCCTGCGTGAGATACCGCACGCCGATATCCGGCTGCACGACGGGGCAATGCGCGCTGATGGCCGAGCAGCGGACCTTGTGTTTCGCGCACAGTTCGGCGGCCTCGCGCGGGTCATCGAACATCGAGACGGTGTGGTAGTAACCGGCAAGACTCATCAGCTCGTGGCCCCAGTGGACCATCGGCTCGATGTACCGGTAGCCCATCTTCGCCGCCTGCGCCACGGCCCACGGGAAGGGCTTTTCCGCACGACGGCTGTACTCCAGGTTCAAACCGATACGGATTCTCACGTTTGCCATATACCGGCCTCCTCGCGGCGTGCAGGGGGGACTGCACGGTTCCCAGATACTGATCCACTCTGCCCATCCCCGGGTCGGACTCAGGTTCCGTCGAATACGCTGAACCCGGCGGCCCACAGGTCGGTGATATCGATCAGGCCGACGACGCGGCGGTCCTCGTCGAGCACGGGCAACTGGCTGATCTTGGCCGGCCGCATCGTTTTGACGGCGTCAGCCACGTAGTCGTGGACCCTGGCGAACTTCGGCGTACGGATCATGACGTCCTTGATCGGCTGCTCCGCGGGGTTGTCGACGCGGGCCACGAGCCGCAGGAGGTCGCCGTTCGTGAAGATGCCGGCCATCGTTCCGTCGTCGTTGACGACGATGGCCGCGCCCGCCCGCCCGGCCCGACGGATCGCCTGCGTGAAATCGCGGACGGTGGCGGTGACGGGAATCGTCGGGCAGGCTGCGCCGGTCCGCATGATCTGCTCGACCCGCAGCAGGCTGCGGCCCAACGCGCCGCCCGGGTGAAACTGTGCGTACTGCTCGCGGCTGAAATCCTTCTCGTTCAGCACGGTCAACGCCAGGGCATCGCCCAGAGCGAGCATCGTCGTTGTGGAAGAACTCGGGGCCAGCCCCAGCGGACAGGCCTCCTCGAACCGGCCCATATCCATCACGACATCGGCGATCCGCGCCGCACGGGACTCCGGATTGCCCGTAATCAGCACGATCGAGCAGCCGACCTCCTTCATCATGGGCAGCAGGCGCACCAGCTCGTCGCTCTCGCCGCTGTTGGACAGGGCCAGCACCACATCCTCGGCCCGCACCATTCCGAGATCTCCGTGCAGCGCCTCCACGGGGTGCAGGTCCACCGCCTGGGTGCCGGTGCTGTTGAATGTGGCGGCAATCTTGCGCCCGATCAGGCCGGCCTTGCCCATCCCGGTGACAATGACATGCCCGCGGCACTCCGCAATCAGGCGGACGGCGGCGGCGAACGCGCGCCCGAGCATGTCGCGGGCCGTCCGGAGGGCCTCGATCTCCTTGCGGAGGATCTCGCGGCCGCGCTGTACGAGAATCGTATCAGGATCGGCGGTTTCGGGCTTCACGGCAGGTATTATCGCCGCGCGCCGCCCCTTTTCCAATCCGGGCGATCACGGCGAGGCGGGCCTGGATGCCGCCCGGGCGGTCTCCAGCCAGGGCTCAACGACCCGTTCGACGGCCTCGATCCGCGATTGGAGCGATTCGCCCCGCGACTCGACTTCGCGGGCGATCCGCGATTCATCGGAAGCCGCCGCGCCCGCCGCGCGTCGGGCGCCCGGCCAGAGCCTCTTCAACCACGCGCCCACGGCCCTCGCCTCGTGCAACGGTGCAGGCGCGGCCGCCTCTCGCCGCACGTGTATGCGCCCGGGTTCGACCCCCGTCTCCGCGATCCGCCGCAGCATGGCATCGAGGTAGTCCTGAGGGATGTCCGGACCGGCCACCAGATCAACCGCCGCGTCCGAGCCGCGCCCGACCCGATCACGAAGGATGTCGCGGAGCCCGGCCAGGGTGACGGAACGGCCATCGACTCGCATCCGCCCGCAGGACTCGAGGATCACGGAGACTCGCCCGCCCTCGGCGAAAGCTCGCCCTGCGGATGAGTCAGCAGCAGAAACCTGCGACGATGCGATCGCCCCGCCGGCCGGCTGCGTATGTGTCGCCGCAGCCGGAGCGATGCCCGCTGCCGCGCAGAGTCCGACCAGCGCACCCATCGCTGCCGTCGAACCCGTCGCCAGCACCATGAATTGCCCCGAACGCCTTTACCGGGCCGCCTCGCTTGCGGCGGTCATGCCCGGGAACGCCTTTTCCTCCTGCTCGCTCTGCACGAGGATGTGCGGCTTGATGAGGATGAAGGCGATGTATTCGTCCTTTACGAGGGAACGGTTGCTGTAGAGCCGCTTGAGCACCGGCACCTTGGAGAGGACCGGTACGCCGGCCTCGATCTCGATCTCGCCGGCCATCGTCAAGCCGCCCAGGAGCAGCGTTCCCTGATCGGGCACCGTCACCGTCGTGGAAAACTCCGTGTTCCGCGTGCGAGGCTGCTGGATAAAGCCGGTGTCCCCCCAGGGGAAACGGTCGATGGAGACGAGGTCCGACCACTCGGGCGAGACCTGGAGCGTCACGGAGTCCCGCGACTCCGACACCGTCGCCGTGACGATCAGCCGCCGACCCGCGTAGATCTGCGAGACCATCGGCGCGAGGGCGGCCTGCGAGGCGACGCCCGTCGTGTAGATGTTGGCCCCGACGGGGTACACGCTGAATACGTAGTTGATCGTCTCATACACGCTGATCCAGGACTGGTCCCCGCTGGCGATGACGAGCCTCGGCGCATCCACGATCGAGCTGTGAACATCCGCCTGCGTCGCCCGCAGAAGGAAATCCACCTGGATGTTGTCGAGGAAACTTCCGAAGACCTGCAAGGCCGGCTGATTGTTCCCGCCCAGGCTGCCGGGCACCGGCGTGCTCTGGGGCTGGGCAAGCGACATCGTATTGTTCATGATGGGCACCGGTGTCCCCGTGCCCCAGCTCGGCCCCAGGCCGCCCGCCTGCGGCACCAGCGCCACATTCTGATACGGCTGATTGATCGCCGTCTGCCCCATCCCCGTGCCCGCGTTCGGGATGTTCGGCGTGAAGCCATATTGCCCGAACTTGCGAGGCAGCAGCAGTGGCGCGCCTGTGGTGGCATCCGTGAGGCCGCTGCGATCATAACCGGCCGTACCCTGATTGAGGATGATATCCAGGTCGATCCCGATTTCTTCCAGGAAGTTCTTGCGGATGGTCAGCAGGCGAGCCTCGACGGCCACCTGGTCCCGGCGAGACTTGCTCAATCCCTTGATCAGCGCCACGATCTGCCGCTGAATACTCGGCCGGTGCCGGATCACCAGCTTCTTGTTCTGGAACGAAGTCACCGACACGCCCGTAGTTTCCCACGTTGCGGGGGCAATCGTGTCCTTGATAAGCGTGATCAGGCTGTCGGTGATTTCCTTCTGCTTCTCGGTGGTGTCGGTGTCGTCGTCGTCATCGCTCCCGCTGCTGCCGTAGCCGCCGCCGCCGTAGCCGCCACCCCCGTAGCCCCCCCCATAGCCGCCCATCATCCCGCCGCCGTAGCCACCCATCATGCCGCCCATCATCCCGCCCATCATCCCGCCGCCCATCATACCCATGCCGCCCATCATGCCGCTCATCATGTCGCTGCGGCGCCGCGGCCTCTTGTTCTCACGCATGACGACATCTCCGATGTCGTACACGCGGGTGACCGTGGCCGTCTGGTTCAGGTCCTCCTGCGTCGAGACCCGCACCTGGCCGCCGATGACTTCGAACTCCACCGGGGATACGGCCGGATCGCTGATGTTCTCCAGGATGGTCTTGAGGGCGTTGTCGAGCCGGACCCGGCCCAGCGTGGCGGTCACCTCGGTATCGGGCGTGACGTTGGCGATTTCCAGCGCCTTCCAGTTCGGCGCGATCTGGATCTTGCCCTCGGTCTTGAAGTGGTCCAGGACTTCCCGGAACGGCCGGGCGTCGAACTCGATCGGCTCGATCGTCGTCGTCTTGAGTCGCTGTTCGACCTCGGCGGCGAGCCGGTCGCTCTCGGTCGCTTCCAATATGCCGGGCGCAACGCGCTCCCGGGCCGCCTTGATCTCCGGCCAGCGATCCGAATACGTCAGATATTGTGCCGCCGGCGTAAGGGCCTCGTCCGCCTGATAGAGGGCGTCGCGGCGATCGGTCATGCGGTTGTTGTGCAGTTGGCCGCCCTGAAGCTGGGCAGCGAGATCCTCGAGGTCCTCCTTCATGTCCCGCGCCCGCTGATAGTTCGGCTCGATCACGAGGATCTCTTTGAGCTGAGCGATGGCCTCCGGGTATTTGCGGTCCTTCTTCAACTGGACCACGCGTTCCATCATCTGCTGAATCTTGCGGTCCCGCTCCTCCCGGTCGCGGCGCTCGCGCTCGATGTTCTGCTGTCGGGCGGCGCGGACCTGCTCGGCAACCTGCTGCTCCTGATAGCGGGCCTGCTCCCTCGCCAGGAACTCCTCGAGCTGGCCGAGCTCCCGGTGCAACGTGTCGTACTGCCCGGGCGGTGCGTCCATCTTGCCGGCCTCGAGCGTCTGGCCGGCGATCTGGAGGGTCTGCCTCGCCTCGTCATACTTGTTGGCGAGCATGAGTTCGCGGGCCCGCTCTTCCTGCTCGCGGTAGAGTCGCTCGGTCCGCTGCCAGCGGAGACTCCGCACGGCCTGGTAACGGTTCAGAAGGCTGGAGGGCTGCCCCTCCGCGCCCCGGTACTTCTGCAGCAACTGCCGGCCGGCGAGGGCGTCGGGATCGTTCGGAGACAGGCGCAGGGCCTCCGCGAACGCCTTCTCCGCCGCGTCAAACTCGCCCTTGCGAACGTCCTCGTACCCTTTCTGGATGAGAGCCGCCGCCCGCTCACGGTCGCGGGAGACCGCCGGAACCGCCGCCGGCCTCGTGGCGGGTGCCGCGACGGCCGCCGGGACCACCGGCGTCGAAGGTGTTTCGTTTACGGCCGGCCGCGTCGTCGTCTCGCTCGCGCCGGCAAGGCGGCGCTTCTCCTGAATCAGCGCAAGGCGGCGCCGGGCCTCCTGCTTCTGGGCCGGCGTGGCAAACGGGTTGCCCTCGATCGAACGGTACTTCTTCGCCGCCTCGGCGAGCTTGTTGCCGTCGTAGAGCCGATGCCCGTCCTCCAGATCCTGCGCGGCCTTCTTCGACTGGTTGATCGCGACGGTCACCTTGTCGGCGTACTCGTCGCGCTGCTTCCTCTGGTCGGCGCTGAGCTTTCCCTGATCCAGCGCGAGGAGCAATTCCTGCGCCTTCTCATACTGGCCCTGATCGAAAAGCTGAACCGCCTGCTTCAGTTGGTCTGCGGCGGATTCGGCCTTCGCCACAACGCCCGTGGCACCGAGAAATACGCCCGCTCCGCACAGGCACCGCCACGCCATTTGTCGTTTGCCAATCGCCTTCAAGGGTTGTCTCCTCCTCGGTGAACTCACTGCAACCAACCGCCCGGTTGCGGAGGGTCTTCAGGAGGGAAGGTATGTTCGCTCCGTGCCGCCCACGGACGATACCATCCAAGCAGGCACGAGCATATCACATACCGCCCGCAACGCCAACACCCCCGTCGTCAATTCCGCGCCAAGCTTACAGCAGCCTGCCCGCCTCGACAAACCTCGCGCCGCCGCGCCGCACGCGGCGCCTCTCGCCTGGCCCATCCTCGCCGCCCCGGTCCCCGGCCGGCCACAGGGACCCGCCGTGCGACGACCCCGCCGCCTGTCACCGCCTGCATCCGTGCCACCCCTACTGGCCGGGAGCGAGTTCCCGCCGGCCCCGCTCGAAATCAATCGGCGGCCCACCCGGCCCGGCAGGCGACGGCCGGGGCTTCCGCTCCGCCGCGGCTTCCCGCGCCTGCGCCTCCTTCAGCAGGTCTCGGAACTCCGCTTCGTCGTTCCGGTCTTGCGCGGTGTTCCGCTCCAGGAGCTTGCCGTCGGGGCCCACAGCGACCATAACCTGGACGACCTCGTCCGGCCGGATGTCGAAACTCCCGTCCCGACGGGGCTTTATGCAAACGGGGCGCTTGACGTCGGCGGCGACTTCGACCAAGGTCACCTGGGTGTCGATCCGACCGGCCTTGCGGTCGTCGCAGGCGATCGGCTGACCAACCTCGAACTTCCTCCTCGGAAGATTGTGCCATTCGCCGCCGACCCACTTGTACAGGTTTACCGTAGCCGTACCGGTGGCTCCCTCGGAGGGATTCGCCTGCGAGAGGAAGAAAATCGTATCCGGCTGGACCGTCACAGGATCGGACCACTCCGACCAGTCGCTCGCCAAGATGGTTTTCTCGGCATCGTGCGGATCGACCAGGTCGCGAGGGCTCATCGAATAGAGATTGAGCACATCGATCCGCAGGCGATATCGATAGGTGCGACCCGGCTCGGCGGACAGGTCGTGTGCCCAGATCGGCTCCACATCGGCCTCTTCAAGTCCCTGCTGGCGATCCTCCTGGATTTTCTTCTTTTTCGCCGCTGCCTCTTCCTTCGCCTGCCGAGCCGTCTCCGCTTTCTGTTTCAAGGTGTCCGCTTCATTCACCAATCCCTGCGCGATCTTGCCCTCCATCCGGATCACCTCGTCGGCGAAGCGTGCGGCAGTTTCGAAGTCGCCCTCATCAAGCGCTTTTTTGGCATCGCTCAGGTTTTTGCGGGCCGCAGTCATCGCCTTCGCCCGCTCGTCGGCCCCTTCCGTGCCCTTTGAGGGTTGCGGAGCAGGCGTCCTCGTGCTTTCCCGGACTGCCGCCCCAGGCTCCCCGCCGCCTCGCGGGCTGACGCGGGAGGGACGTTCGGGCTTGGGCGCGGTCTCTTTCTTCGCAGGCCGCGGAGGGGGCGCCGGCGTCGGCGTCGTACCGCTTCTGAGCGACGGGCCCTTGAATTCCGAACCCGGCGACTCCGATTCCAGCCATTCCTCCCAGTTGAGTCCCTCGATCGATGGGGCACCGGCAGGCGGCCATTCGACCGTATCCAGGTACGGCGACAACGGGGCTCGCCAGATCACCCGCTGGGTTCCCGACTGAACCAGTGCGGACCGAAGCGCATCCATGCGCCGGGCCGATTCGGAATCCAGGATTACACCGGTCTCGTCCTCGCCCAGGCTTACCACGGGTTTCTGCAGCGGCAGATACTTCCCATAGGGCTGCACGGCCACCGGCGGCTCCGACCACGACCCGTCCGGCAGAAGCATCTGCCGCTCCAGTTGCACGCCCGTGACCACCATCTGCAGACGATCGAAAGCGTAGCCCGCCGCGTCAAACGCCGCGCGCTGCTTCGCGCGAAAGACGGGCGCGGCCACTGTAACCCATGTGACATCGCGGGTATCCGCGGCATCGGGCGAGCCCCCCTGCTCCATGGGGCCGGGACCGCCGGACTGATCGCCAGCCAGGGACGTCGGCTTGGGGAGCGTGGCGCGATTGCGGCCCTGGAAAACCACCGGCTTGCCGGGCGGAAGGATTGCGGCGAGTCGTACCTTGCGCGTAACGTCAACCTGCTTCACGGACGGCGGCATCGGGTTCAGCGGGGTCATGGCGACGGCCAGCCTCGGCGCGAGCGCCCGATCGATCTGCGAAGGGCGTGTCCGTTCCGCATAGGCGACGTAGTCCGGCAGCGAGACCTTCGGCGGCTTGGCGCCCTGGATCCCGCTCTGGTAGACGCGTTTGGCCTCCTCCTTGAGGAGCGGCCCGATCTCGCCCGGGCCGACGTTTCCGGAACTGAGCTGCACACCGCTCGGGCTGCGCACCACGTACAGAGCAATCACCGCAAGCGTAATCGCTCCGGCCACGCCCGCCACGATCTTTTCAAGATGTCGCTCGACGAATGAAACGCTCTGTTTCGCCATGTCTCTGGTTCCTGTAGGCTGCCGCCGCCCGGCGATTGCCGGCGAGGCCCGTCAGCGCCCCGGCCGTATCTCCAGCATGGGCCCGGGGCCCCTCGGCATTGCCGGCCCCGTCCCTTCGCGAGTCGCCCGCTGGCCCGTGACAAGCCCGTTCGACACCGACGCGGGCATGAACCGGTTCTCGTCCTTGGGTTCCTTGCCGTCGACGTAATGGTAGAACTCGCGGAGGAAGCATCCTTCCAACTCGACCCGCACGCGCATGACCGGATCGGGGCCGTAGACCTTGCCCCGGAAGCTGGGGTTCACGGCCGGGGCCGAACCGGTGATTGTCAGCGGGGTGTAGAGGTTCGCGCCGCAGATCGCGTCGAGGACGGCAGGCAACTCGCGTGCGTCGATGACCAGTTCCACGGCGAACTGGATCACGTCGTACAGCTCGTTGCTCGTATGGTTTGTGAACACGGCCGACGCATCGCCGGGCGGGGGGGAAGGTTCTCCGACGGCCTCGGTCCACTTGCTCTGGGCGGAGGCCCCCGCCGCCTGGCCGGCCCCGGGGCCCACCACGTAATCGCCGATCCGGATATACAGGAAGTCCTTGACGGGCATATGGGCCACCCAGCGGTCCTCCGGCTTGAGCCGGGCGGCGGCGGCGTCATTGAGCTTCCCCAGGGCGCTCAGCACATCCTGCTGAATCCAAAGCGACATCTGAGCATCCCACATCAGCTCGGCCGACGGGACACCGCGGCTCTCCAGCAGGTCGGAGACGACCTGAAGCGCCGGCGGCGTGGCATAACACAACGTCTCGTGAGCCCGGACCAGACTCATCCGCACTTCGGGGTCGGTCTGCGCGAGCTCCTCAATCGTCGGCGCGGCGGGCGGCTTACCGGGCTGCGCCGCTTCACCGGGGGACGGTCCGCCCGGGCCCGGCAATCGTCCCGGCGCCGCACCCGGCTGGGCCGGCCCCGGGGCGCCGATAAGCGGCGGTTGCCCCAACCCGCCCCCCTGAGGTCCCGTGCCTCGGACTGCATCCGCCTTCTCCTTCTTCTCCTTGGCAATCACCAGGCTCATGCGACGATACTCGTCGGCGGTAGGCGGCGACTTGGCCTTCAGCACCTCCGGCAGCAGTTTGCCGATCGCCTCGCGATACGCCTCGCGGAACGCATAGGCGTCGGACGGCTTCCGCGGCGACGGAAACACGTGGTCGCGCAAGGGCTTGCGGACATTCAGCGTGCGCATGAAACTTCGGACCCGGTCGAAGTCGGCCGCGAGCTTATTCGCCTTCTCCTGGGCCTGTCGAATGTGCTCGTCGTTCACCCCGTCGCGAGTCATCGACGACATTCTCTTGTACAGCGACTCCGCCTCCTGCATCCGGCCGCTCACGCTGCCGATCAAGACGCCCAGGATCAGCGCGACCAGCGACAACACGCCGAGCGCCCCGCATGCCAGGAGCATCAGATGCCGTTTGATGAATGCCATCGTCGCGATCTCCCAGTCGCTGAACGGGGAACGATGAGCGCCCGGGACCCGAGCGGCCGTTCCTCGTTCATCGTTCCTCGATCACCGCTGCTCATTCCGCCGCACCGGCCGACGTCCCCTGCGCCGGCGCCTCCTGATCGAGCACCACCCGGAACATGATCTCGAAAAGCCAGTCGTTCCCGATGGCTTCGCCGGTAACCGGATCCTTGCCCTGCTGCGCCGCCTCCAGCATCCCCGCGCGCGAACCACCCGTTTCGCCAGCCCCGAAGCCCGGCTCCGCCATGGGTTCCCGACCTCGCATCGGTTCGGGAAGACGGCCGGGGCTCCGGAACTCCGCATCAAACCCGCCGGTCGGCGCCCCACCCCCGCTCGGCTCCGCGGGGCGGTTCGAGGCCCGGTCGCACCAGCACAGCGAACGCCGATCCACCTCGAAATGGAAGTTCGGCCCGAGCGGATCCTTGCTCTGCACCTTGACCTCCCCCAGCTTCTTCAGAAACGTATCCTCGATGAACCTGGGGCCGCTCTTGTAGGGCGTACGGCCCTCGATGCGGACCACAAACCCCGGCCCGCCGGGCGTCGTCCCGGCCGCCGGCGCGTTGGTTTGCCCGGGCGACAGCACGCCGGACGCCGACCCTCGACAGGCCTCATACAGCTCCCGCGTATCCTTGCCATACTTCACGCCGAGCGACTGAATGAACACGATGGGCCGCTCGCCGCGATCCAGCCGGCCGCCGGCGGCCTCGACGGCCTTGCGAAATCCTTCGGGGCCGGCGGCCATCGCCTTGGCCAGCTCCGGCGGCAGCGGGGGCAGTGCGTTGTCGATCTCCTGCCAGATTCGCGGCCAGACGGCCTTGTCCTTCTGAAGGAAAGCGAGCTTCTTGACCTTCTCCTCGTCCGCCGAGGCCTTCTGCTCCAGGTCCCGGTATTCTCGCTGAAGCGATTCGGCCAGACCGACGATCTCGGCGGCGTACTCCATCGGCGGGCGATTCTCGGACGGCGGGGTGCGCAGCAGTTCGCGGCAGCGTTCGATCGGGAACGACGGGGGGCTGCCGGCGTAGCCTCCGCGGATGGCCGCCAGGGCGCCGGAGTCCCACCAGTACCGTCCCCACATCAGGGCCGCGCCGAAGGCCAAACAGGCCGCCGCGCCCCAGAACCAGGGGATCTTGCGGCGCCAGATGATGGCCTTGGCGATCTCCGGCGGCAGCAGGTTGCTCGTGATCTGCGTCAGGCCCAGACCCTGCAGCGCCAGGCCGTAGGCGACACCGAAGCTCAACAGGTGCTCGATCAACTGCGGGGCGTTCTGCGCCGACGCCACGGAGAGCTTCGAGAAGGTGCTCGGGCGGATGACGTCCAGGCCGAGGTTCGACTGAAGGAACTTCTGCAGCCCGGGCAGCTTGAACGCGTTGCCCATACCGACGACCTTCGTGATCCGCGTGCCGCGGTGCGTGGAGCTGTAGAAGCCCGTCGATCGCTGGATTTCCGCGACCAGGTCCGCGAACACCGGCCGCATCGCCTGAAAGATCTGGCGGGCGTACTTGCTGCTCGCCGCCGTCCGCTTGAGGCTCTCGGCCTTGGCGAAACTGATCTTGAAGGTCTTGAGGAGGGCTTCCGTGAAATTGTTGCCGCCGATCGGAATGTTGCGCGTCCAGAGGCTCGTCGGCTCGGCGACGACCAGGTCGGTGTTCTGCGCCCCGATGTCGAGCAGCAGTGTGGCCCCCTCGGCGAGCTGGCCGTCGTATCGCAGCGCGTTGTAGAGCGCCAGCGGCGCCGACTGCACGACCACCGGCTCGATATTCGCCTTGGCGAAGGGCTGAAGGTGCTCGGCGACCAGCTCCCGCCGCATCGCGAAGATGCCGACTTCGAGATCGCCCGCCTCGCCCGTGCGGAAGGTCTGCCAGTCCCAGACGACCTCGTCCATGTCGAAGGGGATCTGCTGGTTCGCCTCAAAGCGGACGATGTCGGGGATCTTCTTCTCCTCGACGGGCGGGAGCTTGGTGAAGCGGGAGAGCGTGTGCTGCCCCGGCACCCCGACCACGACCCGGTCTTGGCGGACGTCGTGCTTGGAGAGGAACTGTTCGAGCGCCTTGGCCACCAGAGCGGGACGATCCGCATCGGGCTGCGAGAGGATCTTGGGATGTTCGATGTACTCGTGCGCAAGGGCTTCGATCTTGTCGCCCACGGCCCGAACCCGCAGGGCCTTGAACGCGCACTGCCCGATGTCGATGCCCCACACGGCCCGCGTGGATGCCATACGTTTCTCCCGTCGCTGCTGCCGGGCCGCCTCCCGGCGGACAGAGCGCCCGCCCGTCGGCGCGCCGGATCACCCGGCCGGCAGGTACACTAACGGATACCGCGTTGTCCCGGCAAGATCGTTCCTGGGTCTCCTTCGGCCCCGGGCACGCGGCGAGTCCGCCGGACAGCGTGCCGATAGGTTCAGGGCACGACGCGTTGGCCGATGAAGAGTGATTGCAGATTCGACAACTGCAAAGCCGTCGCCGTGCGCCTGCCGGTGCTGGAGGGACGGTCAAACGAATAATCGCCAGCCGTAAGCCACCCTGCTGGCCATGCTCCTGCTATCTAATACTATTCCCGGACGCCGCTACCGTGTCAAGCGGCGCCACGGCGGCCGGCGAATGGCGAACCCGCCGCCGGCAAACCGGAGTTCCCGGCTCAGACACCCGGCTTGCCGCACGCCGACGCCGCGCGAATCCCGCCGTCCGTCGCGCCGCGCTCCAGTCGCAGTACCGCCCACAATGCCGTGGCCAGGACGATCCAGCAGTGCACGCCAACCTCACGGGCCGCCGGCACGGCCAGCAGAACCAGACCTACAAGCCAGCACGCCTGCAGGATCGTGGCCGCGCGCTCGGGCCGCCCGGTCTGCCGGCCCTGCCACACGCGGAAACTCATGATCGTCAGCACGGGCAGCGCCAGCACGAAGTAGTGGGTCCAGTAGATGGGGACGAACGCAATGACCGCGGCCAGCCAGGCGGCCCACTCCTCCAAATCGCAACGGCCCCGACGTCGCCACGCGAGGATGGCAAGGCCCGCCAAAAGGCCGCCCGCCAACATGCCATAAACCCAGGCGCTCGCCCGCGGGGAAAGGTCCAGCAGGTTCACGCGGTGCGGGTCCCCCGCCGGATACAGCGCCGTGGTGAGTCGGCGGACCACGACGGCGAGGCTCTGATTGTTGTACCGGTGGTACTCGTTGCGCCCCTCGCTGAATGGGATGTCCCCCGAAGGTAACAGGGGCCTCCAGACCCCGACCGAGGCGGCAGGGGTCTCCAGAGCCTGCCCCCCAACCCCCAACCCGCGGCCGCCCCGGTGGACCTGCGGGCTCTCGATCCCGCGGAGTTGGCCGAGCCAGATCCGGTGCGCCTCGATCGATCCTCGCCAGCCGAATCCGCAAAGGCTCAGGACCGCCGCTCCGCCGAGAAATGCCACAGTCGCCGTGACGGCGGGACGGAATCGCCGCTTCAACACCCAGTAGAGGATGAACAATACGGGGTAGATTTTGACGATGCCGGCCACGGCGATCAGCAGGCCGGCGGCGGTCTCACGACCGCGCATAGTCGCCACGTACGCCGTCACGCAGAGCCAGAGCACCACGATGTTAACCTGCCCCTGAGTGATGGTGCTGCTGGCGAACGGCAGCACGAGCACGATCGGCCAGGCCCAATAGAGGCCGTCCGGCATTTGGGCGGCATCCGGACCGGCCGCGATGCGGCTGACGTGGCGGACCGTCAGGATCAGCAGGAGTATGTTGAGGCTCGCCCACGCCGGCGCCACCAGCCAGAGCGGCCATGCCAGCAACGGCGCCGCCAGGACCACGAAGGCGGGCAGATACTGCCGAACGCCCAGGGCATCCGTGAAGGCGCCCGTCCGCCACCAGTGGAGGCACGTCCGATGAAAGCAGACGAGGTCCGCCGACGGCGGCACGGAAAGCGCGCGCCAGGCCGCGTACGCGACCTGCGCCGCAGCGATCGACAACCCAATGCCCAGCCACACCCGCCGTACGCCGGGCGTGGCAGGCTTCACGGCGTTGTTCACGGGATCAGGCATCTCGACAACAGGCCCGCCGCCGCGCCGGCATCCCGAAGCGGACGACGCCACGTCATCGCCGGGGCGTCCAGAGGCGCTCGATCTCTTCGAGCGACCTCCTCTTCGTCTCCGGCACGAACAGCCCGACAAACGCCACGGATATCACGCACAGGACGCCGTACATCGCGAACGGGAAGGCGTGATGGAACGTGGCGACGAGCCACCCATTCTTGTCGTCCAGCATGGGAAACGTCTGTGAGACGACGTAGTTGGCCAGCCAGAGACAGACCGTGGCAATCGCCATCGCCCGCCCGCGGATCGACGTGGGGAAGATCTCGGAGAGAATCACCCATGTCACCGGCCCCACGGACAGAGCGAAGCTGGCGATGTAGCCGAGCATGAAGATCAGCGTCCACGCCTCCGTCCGCCCGAACCATGCCGCCAGGGCCAACCCGAACATGCCGGCGCCCATGCCGACGAAACCGATCATCATGAGCGGCCGGCGCCCGAGCCGATCGACCGTCCAGATGGCGATGACGGTGAACAGCATGTTGACGGTGCCGACGACCACGGTCTGCAGCAGGGCCGCGTCGGTGCCGGAGCCGCCGATACTCTTGAAGATCTCCGGCGCGTAATAAAGAAACACGTTGATTCCGGTCACCTGCTGCAACACGGCCAGGGCGACGCCGATGACGAGAACGATCCGCATCCCCGGCAGGAAGAGCTGGCGGACGGAGCCGCTCTCGTGCGCGACGGCGTCCTCGATGGCCGCCAGTTCCTCTCGCGCCGCGTCGGAGCCGTTCACGCGAGCCAGCACAGCCGCCGCTTCCCGGCGACGAAGCTGCCTGACCAGCCAGCGCGGGCTCTCCGGGACCAGGAACAGCAGGATCAACAGCAGGACCGCGGGAACATTCTCCGAGCCGAACATCCAGCGCCAGCCGTACTGCACGTTCCATCGCTCGTCGCCCAGACCGGCGATGAAGTAGTTCACGAAGTACACGACGAGCATGCCGGAAACGATGGCGAGCTGATTCAGCGAGACCATGCGGCCGCGGATGCGGGCGGGGCTGATCTCGGCGATGTAGAGCGGGGACGTCATGGACGCCGCCCCGACGCCGACCCCTCCGACAAAGCGGAACACGACGAATTCGGCGAGATTCCGCGGGATGGCCGTCCCGACCGCGGAGACGATGAACAGGACCGCCGAGACGATCAGGACCATCCGCCGGCCCAGTCTGTCGCTCAGCGTGCCGGCCAGCGCCGCACCCGCCGCACAGCCGAGCAGGGCGCTCGAGGTCGCCCATCCGACCTGCACGTCGTTGAGTGCGAAGCGTTGCCTCAGGAAGCCGATCGCCCCGGAAATGACGGCCGTGTCGTAGCCGAAGAGCAGGCCGCCCAGCGTGGCCACCAGGCAGACGAGAACCAGATAGACGAGGCTGCCCCGCGTCCCGGCACTGCCGGCGGGCATGAGGCGATCCGCATCCCGGGCATGAGCCGTCATTGCCTGTCTCCGGCATCAATGGGCGCTGTCGCGGACGGCCTGGAACATCGCCAGCATGTTTGCCGTCGGCGTATTGGCCTGGATGTTGTGGATCGAGTTGAAGACGAACCCGCCGTCCTCGTTGAAGATCTCGATCCGCTCCCGGACCTCGGCATAGACCTCTCCGGGCGTGCCGAAGGCGATGGTCTGCTGCGTGTTCACGCCGCCTCCCCAGAAGACGATATCCCGGCCGAACTCCCGCTTGAGCCGCCGCGCGTCCATGTCCGCCGCGGAGCACTGGACGGGGTTGAGGATATCGAAGCCGGCCTCGATGAACTCCGGGATCAGCGCGTACACCGAGCCGCACGTATGGATGAACGTCCGCCAGTGGGACTTCGCATGGATCAGCCGGTTGATGCGGATGTGAAACGGCTTGTACAGCTCGCGGTACGCCTGCGTCGAGATGAACGGGCCCCGCTGCGTGCCGAAGTCGGTTCCGGTAATCATGGCGGCCTGGATGCGGTCGCCGAAGAGGTCGATCAGCGTCTCGATGTTCTTCTCCGCGATGCGGCACTGGCGCTCGAAGACCTCGCGGACGTAGTCCTTCCGCAGCACGGTGGAGACGTACCACTCCTCGACATCCCGGATGCCCCTGGGGTGCTTGAGGAAGGGAGCGGGCACCAGGGCAATGTCGCCGAACGCGGCCCCCGGCACCGTGAGCATCCCGCCGCAGTCGGAGCGGGCATCGAGCCAGTCGCGGCACTGCCGGTAATACGCCAGGTCCTCTTCGCTGAGCAGGCCGAACTCCTCGCAGTTGTCGGCCGGGTCCAGCCGGGCCTCGTCGATCGGCGGCTGCCGGATGATGGTATCGAAGAAGAAGCCTCCCCTGGGCATGCGGCCGCTGGGCGGGGCGGAGCGGTCGCCCTCCGGGTAGATCAGCGTATCGCCCTCGCGATCGACGGTGACCTCGAACTGCCCCGGCACGAGGACCTCGGTGCCGTCATAGAGCCGGAACGGCTTCCAGTCTTTCTGCTCGGTCCCGAACAGGCTCTTGCGCGGCGGCACACCGATCACGTCGATGCCCAGGGCCTCCCGGAGCCGGTCGTCGATCTCCCCGAGCATCTGGTACGGCTCAATGACCTTCACGCGGTAACCCTTCTCTCCGAGCACCGCCTCGCGGAGCCGCGTCAACGCCGAGACATGGATGCCCGTCACCGCCGTCGATCCGAAATCGACGCATACCCGATCCGGACGCCGATGATCCAGCGTCGCCGCAAGACGTTCCCGCCCGGTCATGTTCGCAGTGGCGTTCATGGCGCAGCCAGTGTACCCGGCCCTCGCACCGCGCGACAACGAGGCCCCGCGCCGGCGCCCGCCGGGGCGGCCGCACCCGCCGTGCGCACCTTGACGAAAGCCCCGCCGGGGCGCTATAGTTAACATATGCAACAATTGCGAGGCGCAACTATTTCGCCGGCGTCCGCCGACGGCTGCGCGCGGAAACTGATGGCCGGCGTGCCGGTCATGATGCGGTTCCTGCGGCAACAGATGCGGCGGCACCGCCGGGTGGGACTGACCGTGCCGCAGTTCCGCGCCCTGATCTTTGTCAGCCACAACCCGGACGCCTCGCTCACGGCGATGGCCGAGCATATCGGCATCTCGCCGGCGGCGGCGTCCCGCATGGTCGAACTGCTGGTACGACGGGGCCTGATGCGGCGGCTGGCCCGGGCGAACGATCGGCGATGCGTCTCGCTCTCCCTGACGCCCCGCGGCAGGGCAACCTTCCGCAAGGCCCTGCGCGCGACGCAGGTGGCGCTGGCGCGGCGGTTCGAGAGGCTCTCAACACGCGAGCTGGCGGCCGTCAGCGGCGCGATGGAAATCCTCGGGCGTCTCTTTGAATCGCCCGACATCCCGCACGACCACGGGCGGACGCGCCGGCGGATCGACTGGAACATGGAGGAAGTGAACTCATGAAGAAGATGCTCGTGGTGGCGGTGCTGCTCGCGGTGCTCGGCGGTGTGGGCTTCTCCTGGTGGCGGCGGGCGGGCGGACCGAACGTGTACTTCCGCACCGCGCCGGTGGTCCGGGGGGACCTCACCGTAACGATCAGCGCCACGGGCACCGTCGAACCGGAGGAGGTGATCGACGTCGGGGCGCAGGTGGCCGGCAAGATCGAGTCCTTCGGCCTGGATCCCCGCGGCAACGGCAAGCCGATCGACTACGGAAGCCCCGTCGAGGAGGGCACCGTCCTGGCGCACATCGACGATTCGCTGTACCGGGCGGACGTCGAACAGGCCAAGGCCCAGCTCGAACAAGCCAGGGCCAACGTGCTCCGGACGCAGGCCGACCTCGAACAGATGAAGGCCCGGCTTCACCAGGCCCAGAACAACTGGGACCGTGCCCGCGAACTCGGTCCGTCCCGCGCGCTCTCGGCGACCGACTACGACGGTTACCTCGCCGCCTATGAGATTGCCAAGGCGACCGTCGGAGTGGGCGAGGCCACGGTGGTCCAGGCGCAGAAAGCGGTCCTGCAGGCCGAAGCGGCGCTGAACCGGGCGCAGACGAACCTCGGGTACTGCACGATCAAGTCGCCCGTCAAGGGCGTGATCGTGGACCGCCGGGTGAACATCGGACAGACCGTCGTCGCCAGCCTCAACGCCCCGAGCCTCTTCCTGATCGCCAAGGACCTGCGGAAGATGCAGGTGTGGGCGGCGGTGAACGAGGCCGACATCGGCAGCATTCATCCAGGGCAGCCCGTGAGCTTCGAGGTGGATGCCTACCCCGGCCGCGTCTTCCGCGGCGAGGTCGGCAAGGTCCGCCTCAACGCCAGCATGACGCAGAACGTCGTCACCTACACCGTGGAGATCAATACGGACAACTCCGACGGCACGCTTCTGCCCTACCTGACCGCCAACGTGAAGTTCGAGGTCACGCAGCGCAAGAACGTCCTGATGGTGCCGAACGCCGCCCTCCGTTGGGTTCCCAGCCCGTCGCAGGTGGCGCCCGACGCCCGCGCGGCATCGACCGAGACCCGCCGGGGCGGGCCGTCCGCCGCCTCGCCCGCCACCACCACCGTCGGATCGGCCTGCAGCAGCGT
>CAZZFA010000094.1:0-19663 GCA_964653435.1 uncultured Planctomycetales bacterium
GAACGCGCGGGTGATACGAGCCGTAGTCGCCCACGAACCACAGCACGTCGACGGGCTCCTTGTGCGCCGCCATCACGGGCACGGGCACGGTGAAGTCCTTGGTCCAGTCCGCCCGCTTCCGCGGGGATTCGCCCATCGCGTTGCCGTACCGGCGCGAATTGCTCAGCGCCGTCTGAAGCTCCTGCGGAATGCTGCCCCCGATAAGCATCTCCGTCTTGAGTGTCGCCAGCAGCCCGCGGGTCAGAGGGATCTTCACCGGGCAAACGCTGGCGCAGGCGAAACACGACACGCACAGCCAGATCGTGTCGCTCTCCAGCACCCCGTGCCAGTCGTCGGCGCGGAGGGCCGCGATCAGCGACCGCGGCGGGTGGTCCATCGCAAAGCCGTACGGACAGATGCCGCTGCATGTGCCGCATTGCAGGCACTTGCGGATGTACCCGCCGTCCGGCGTTGCCTTGATCACCTTGTCGAGGAACTCAAACGAGGTTGCGGTTGACATGTTTCAGTACCTCACTCCGGCATGACATGCACCAACGCCGGAAAGCGGAAAAACGAGAAAGCGAGAAAACACGAAACCTCCGATGATGTGGTGAACTCACTATCGCACCACGGGTGTAATCCGGAAACGGCCCACCGAAAGCGTTTGTTCCGGTTTTTCGCTTTTTCGCTTTCCCGTCGTTGCGTTCTGCAACGACGGAGCTCACTCTTGCCGCGCACGCACTCGGGGATCACGCCGGCGAAATGGGAGCGCCGCGGGGGCTTGCGGGAATCCGTCGTTGTCGGTCCCACGGGCCACAACGACAGCGGGGCGTCGCGCCGACCGGAAATGACTAGCCGCCCGATTGACGCGCTTCGGGTCGCTCCCGCTGTCGCATATTGTGCACCGGAGCGGGCAAGCGGGAGTCCTTGCCTCATGCGGTCGCTCCAGCAGGAGCCGGTGCTGCGGCCCGCACGCGGCCTGCACGTTCGAGGGGAAGCCCCCGACCAGGAACCGGCACCCGGATCGGCCCGGTCCCGATCGAGCAGGGCGATACGCCGGTATGTCATGTGACGTCGGCCGCTCAGGGCGGCCGTATCAGGTCGGCACCACGCGCGCTCCGTATCGAGACGCACCCGGCTCGAAACGAAGGGACTGCCTGATTCGCGCACGATCCCCGCAGCCATGGGGCGGCCTCCCACGGCTTCGACCGTACGGTACGTTGGTCGATAGCCCGAAGCCTAACGACGCCAACCGCGACCCGTTCTCACGACCCGGCACCGTCTTACTGCCACCGTCGGGAGTGCGGGGCCGCTACTGTTACAAAACGCTTCGCTCGAAATGACGCGGAGCACCGAACGCAATTGAAACCAACATGCTGGCCCTGAGTCTATGTGAAATGATTCACGATGTCAAGACCCTTTTTCCAGTTTTTTCCCGGCCCTCCAGAAAAACACACGGCGCCCCCGTTCGACAGGTCGGTCGCGGCGCGTCCGGCCTCCCGCTCCGCGCTTGGAATCGAGGCAGTGCCTTCGAAACGGCTCCCTGTCGAACGCGGCTAACCCAAGTTTCGCACGGCGCGGGCGTCAGGGTGGCTGGCGATAGCGCCCGGGCCGGTTTTCGTCAAAGGTCGGCACTACACGGCGGGGCGGCGGCCGGCCGGATCACCGCGCCGGAACGGATCCGCGGCGGGGGCTGCGGCGGCAACGCCAGGCGCAGCGTGTCCAGGATGAGCTGCTGGTCGGCCTCCGGCTCTATGTACCGGGGCATCACCAGCTCTGTCATCCGCAGGCTCAGGGCGTTCACCGCATCCGGCGCAACCTCCCGATCCTCGGGGAATAACGACATCGGGCACGTCGTCCGCCGCTGCTCGTCGAAGACCTCCAGCGTCTTGCGCCAGGCCGCGTCCTGCGAGTCATTGATCTCGCCCAGGTACAGCACCTGACTCTGCGCCACGCGGTCCCCCGGCAGCCGCCGATTCTGCACCACGCTGTAGTAGCGGTGCCACTTGCCGTTCTCGAATCGGCGCTTGCTCCGAAGGAACATCGTACGTGCTTATCTCAAATCCGAGGGGGGCATTTCAAGAGGGTAGGCCGGCACAACACGCGATTTCGCATCAAAAACCCCGCGCACGACCCCGCCCACGCCGATTTTCGCTGGCGATTTTCCCCTCCGAGCGAAAGTCGGGCTAGCGCAAAATCTTTTCTGAAAAGTGGTTATGACGTACCTGCTGCCAGAAAAAACCTTTCCGGATGTCGCCGGCAAACTGGCCGGCGAACTGGTATACTATTTGACCATGGACGCCAGACCGACGACAGATGAAATCCGACCCCACGCCAAGGCCGACGAAGCGCGGCTTCGCGACGCTGGTTTCCGGTGGGGAGACAAGGGCACGCACACCAGCCGGACGATCATGCTCGACGAGCTTCGAGCTGTGCTGGACAACTGCCGGCCCGACGCGACGCGCGACGACTACCTCGCCGCGATCCACGAAGACAACTGCCTGGGCAAGCGCACGGTCGCGACAAGAAGGCTGTCCAGCCAGCGGCTTTCGGAGTTGTACGCGCTCGACCCGAACGTGCTGTTGTTCCGGGTCATGCGGCATTGCTGGTACGCCGATCGCGACGGCCAGCCGATCCTGGCGATCTTGCTCGCCCTCGCACGCGACCCGTTGCTGCGAGCCAGCGCGCCGCCGGTGCTGCGGATGCGGCCGGGCGAGGAACTCGCCCGCCAGCAGATGACCGATGCGATCAACAAGGTGGTCGGCAGCCGGCTCAGCGAAAGCACCCTCGACAAGGTCGTGCGGAACACCTCTTCCTCGTGGACGCAATCGGGACATCTCAAGGGGCGTGGCCGGAAGGTTCGGCAGACCGTTACGGCGACGCCGGCGACCACGGCCTTCGCCCTTCTTCTCGGCTACGTCGCGGGCGAGCGGGGCGCGGCGCTCTTCGAGTCGCTCTGGGCGCAAGTGCTCGACGCGCCGGTCGGCGAACTGATGCACGTCGCGATGGACGCCCGGCGACTGGGCTTCATCGACATGAGCCAGTCGGGCGGCATAATCGAGGTGGCCTTCTCGCGCCTTCTGGCCCCGGACGAAAGGCGGTAGGTGAATGGGAAGAATCGAAGAACTTGTTGCTCGGTACCGCGGCCACATAGGCGCGCCGTGGCAGCGCAACCTGGCCGGTGATCAGAAGGTAATCTTCGTGGTCTATCCCAAGGCCGACGAGCGGAAGCTCCGGGCGCGGATGGAGCAGTTCGAGGTCGAGACGAAACGGACGGGCCACGGCTGGCGCCTCGTAGACCTGAGCGACGCCTTCGCCCGCTGGATGGCCGACACCGATTACCGCGATATCTACTTCAAGGAACCGGACGCGCTTACGATGAAACTCCGGAGCGACTTCGTGCAGTTCGTGGCCGGCCGGCTCCGTGGGGCCTTCACCGACGACGGCGTGGACAACAATACGGTCGTCGCCGTCCAGGGCGTCGCGTGCCTCTTCGGTTTCACCCGTGTATCGATGGTGCTCAAGGAAGTGGTCAAAGACATCCGGGGCCGGCTGGTGGTGTTCTTCCCCGGCGAGTACGAAGACAACAACTACCGACTCTTGGACGCACGGGACGGCTGGAACTACCTGGCCGTGCCGATCACGCTCCACAACGGAGTGAGTGAATAATGAAGAACAAGGAACTATTCCAGCGTGACCCTTCCGTAGCGAAGTTGCTCAACGACGGCGTGGCTGCCGTGCGTGAGGCCGCGAGCGCCAAGGAAATCGAGACGCTGCGGTACGAGCTTGAGCACTTCGTGTGCGAGGGCCAGTACGAGGACGGCTTGATCCGCATCCTGGAGTCGTACCTCGACAACGTCAGTTCGACGACACAGCCGGCAGCGTGGGTGAGCGGCTTCTATGGAAGCGGCAAGTCGCACCTGCTCAAGATGTTCCGCCATCTGTGGGTGGACACCCGCTTCGAGGACGGCGCGACCGCCCGCGGCCTGGCCCGCCTCCCGCAAGAGGTGCAGGACCTTCTGCGCGAACTCGACACGCTGGGCAAACGCAGCGGCGGCCTGCACGCGGCGTCGGGCACGCTGCCTTCGGGCGGCGGCGAGAGCGTCCGCCTGGCCGTGCTGAGCATCGTGCTGGCGTCCAAGGGCCTGCCCGAGGCGCTGCCGCAGGCGCGGTTCTGCATGTGGCTCCAGAAGAATGGCTTCCTCGACGGCGTGAAGGCCGCCGTGAAAGCCGCCGGCAAGGAGTTCTACAGCGAACTCCACGACCTCTACGTCAGCCCGATCCTCGCCAGGGCCGTCCTCGACGCCGATCCGAGCTTCGCATCCGACCTGAAAGCGGCCCGCGCCGCCCTGCGGGCGCAGTTCCCCGTGGTCGAAGACGTCTCCACCAATGAGTTCATCCGCCTGGTCCGCGAGGTGCTGTCGGTCGATGGGCAAATCCCCTGCACCGTTATCGTTCTGGATGAAATCCAGCTTTTCATCGGCAACGATCCCGGCCGCTCGACTGACGTGCAGGAAGTCGCCGAAGCCCTCTGCAAGCAACTCGACAGCCGCGTGCTGCTGATCGGCGCAGGCCAGACGGCCCTGGCCGGCAACGTCCCGCTGCTCCAGCGACTCACCGGCCGGTTCACCATCCCGGTGGAACTGTCCGACTCCGACGTGGAAACCGTCACCCGCCGCGTGGTGCTGGCGAAGAAGGCCGACAAGCGCAAGGTCATCGAAGACACGATCAGCGCCCACGCCGGCGAAATCAACCGCCAGCTTGCCGGCACGCGCATCGCCGCCTGCGCGGAGGACCGCGACATCATCGTGGACGACTATCCGCTGCTGCCGGTCCGCCGGCGGTTCTGGGAACACGTGCTTCGCGCAGTGGACGTGCCCGGCACGGCCAGCCAGCTTCGCACGCAACTCAAGATCGTGCATGAAGCCGTCCGCCAGACGGCCGAGGAAGACCTCGGCACGGTTGTCCCCGCGGACTTCATCTACGAACAAATCAGCCCGGACCTGCGCAAGACCGGCATCCTGCTCCGCGAGATCGACGAGACGATCCGCAACCTCGACGACGGCACGCCCGACGGCCGGCTCGCCCAGCGGCTTTGCGGCCTGATCTTCCTGATCCGCAAGCTGCCGCTGGAGGCCGTGGCCGACATCGGCGTCCGCGCCACGCCGGAGATGCTGGCCGACCTGATGGTCGCGGACCTGGCCAAGGACGGGACCGAGCTCCGCAAGCACATCCCCCGCCTCCTGAAACTCCTGTCCGATCCGCCGCCCGAGTCGGAGCGGCCGGCGTGGCTGCGCAAGGCCATGCAAGACAAGGGCGCGCTGTTAATCGAGATCGAAGGCCAGTACAGCCTGCAGACCCGCGAAAGCAGCGAGTGGGACCGGGAGTTCCGCAACCGTGCAACCCGGCTGAACAGCGACCTGACTTCTCTGGCCAGCAAGCGCGGTTCGCTCATCAGCGCCGCGTGCGACGATGCCCTCAAGGACATCAAGCTCGCGCAGGGCAAGTGCAAGGAGCCGCGGCGGCTGCTGGTGCACTTCGGCAGCGAAGCGCCGCCGGCCGGCGGGACCGATATCCCCGTGTGGGTCCGCGACGGCTGGGGCGAGAAGGAAAGCACCGTCGTCAACGACGCCCGCGCCGCCGGCAGCGACTCGCCCATCATCTACGTTTACGTGCCCAAGGCCAGCGCCGACGACCTCCAGAAGGCCATCGTCGAGTACGAGGCCGCAAGGTCCACGCTCGACTTCAAGGGCACGCCGACGACGCCTGAAGGGCGCGAGGCCCGCGACGCCATGGCCACACGCATGGCGACGGCCGAGGCATCCCGCAAACAGATCGTCAACGACGTGATCGACCGCGCCAAGGTCTTTCAGGGCGGTGGAAGTGAGCGGTACGAACTGAACCTCGTGGCCAAGGTCGAAGCCGCGGCGCAGGCGTCGCTCGACCGCCTGTTCCCGAACTTCAAGGCGGCGGACGACAACCGCTGGGCCAACGTCATCAACCGCGCCAGGAACGGCGACGAAGCCGCCCTATCGGCAGTGGATTGGACCGACGCGCCCGAGAAGCACCCCGTCTGCGCGGCGGTGCTCTCCGAGGTTGGCTCGGGCAAGCGCGGCAAGGAAGTCCGCGACGCCTTTGAAGCCAGCCCCTACGGCTGGCCGCGCGACGCCGTCGACGCCGCGCTCATCACGCTGCACACCACCGGCCACGTCCGCGCAACCCACAAGGGACAGACGTTATCGCAGGGCCAGTTGGACCAGGCCAAGATCTCCGTGACTGACTTCCGCGTCGAAACCGCCACGATCAACGCCAAAGAGAAGATCAAGCTCCGCAAGCTCTTCCAGGCGGCGGGCGTGGACTGCAAGCCCAACGAGGAAACCGCCAAGGCCCCGGTCTTCCTGGCCCGCCTGGCGGAGCTGGCCGACCAGGCCGGCGGCGATCCGCCTATGCCAGCCCGGCCGGCGACGGCCCACCTCGACACGCTCCGCGGCTTCGGCGGGGCCGAGCAACTGGCCGAAATCCTCAAGGCGCACGACACCCTCGCCCAGCAGGCCAAGGACTGGGGCAAGCTGGCGGAACTGGCCGCCAAACGCAAGCCCGCCTGGGAAACGCTCACCGCGCTGCTCAAGCACGCCGATCGGCTGCCGCAGGCCGACGAACTCCGCAAGCAGGCCGAGGCGGTAAAATCCGAGCGCCGGCTGCTGGACGCCAGCGACCCCGTGCCGGACATCCGCAAGGCCGCGGCCGATGCCCTCCGCGCCGCCGTCACCGCCGCACACGGCGAGTACGAGCGGACCTACAACGAGCAGATGGCCGCCCTGACCGCCAGCGACAACTGGAAGAAGCTCAAGGACGGCCAGCGGAAACAGATACTCGCCGACGAAGGCATCGATGAACTCCCCGCCCTGTCCGTCGGCTCCGAAGCGGACCTTATCCGCTCGCTGGAGCAGACGGCCCTGGCGGCGTGGAAGACCAGGACCGACGCGCTGCCCCAGCAGTTTGCCCGCGCCGCCATCGCCGCGGCGAAGCTGCTGGAGCCGCAGACCCAGCGAGTCCATCTGACCAGCGGCACACTCAAGACCGAGGCCGAAGTCAAGGCGTGGCTGGCCGGCACGGAGAAAGACCTGTTGGCGAGGCTCAAGAACGGCCCGGTGGTGATCGCGTAGCAGGACGGAACGTTTCATGACCGAGCAGCCCGAGAACAGGGAAGCAGGAACATCATTTGCGGTTACAGATCTCCTGTCCGCTCAGGGAGGTTTGAGCCCTGTCGGCGAGTGGCTGCGCGTTCAGCTTCGGACCGTCCGGTACTGGGCCGATCGACAGACAGCGCCCTCCGCCAGGACCGCCCCGGTATCGGATGAGGAACCGGTCGTCGCTACCATCCCCGATCGCTGGCACTGCACGCGGGGGCTCCAGCTTTTCGCATGGCAGCGAGAATGCGCCGACAAGTGGCTCCGCAACGAGAATCGCGGAATTGCCAAGGTCGTAACGGGCGCCGGAAAAACGATCTTCGCTCAACATCTTATCGAACGCCTTCAGACCGAACTCGATCCTGAGTTGCGCGTAGCGGTCGTCGTTCCCACGATCGTCCTCATGCGGCAGTGGATCGAATCACTCACCGCGCACTCGAATCTTCCACGCGGCTGCATCGGCGCGCTCGGCGGCGGTTACAAGGACGGCTTCAACAACAACACGCGCATCCTGGTATGCGTACTCAACTCGGCGGCGAAGCTCCTTGCCCCGCGGGTGCAGAAGGCAAATGTAGGCGATCATCTTCTGCTCATCGCTGATGAATGCCATCGCGCAACGGGGCCAAGCATGTCGAGGGTCTTCGACACACCGCGGCGATACAGCCTGGGGTTGTCCGCCACCCCGGAGCGCGAGGATTCAGAAGAAACCGCCGGCGACGCCGATACCGCCACCGTCCCGGACCAACT
The DNA here is from genome assembly GCA_964653435.1 of uncultured Planctomycetales bacterium. Lineage (GTDB taxonomy): Bacteria > Planctomycetota > Phycisphaerae > UBA1845 > PWPN01 > CAZMVY01. The sequence continues at coordinate 7,917 of CAZZFA010000094.1, forward strand.
TGAAGCGGTGATTACCGACAAGCTCGGGCCGGTCATTTATGAACTCGGCCCCGACGAGGCTATCCGCCAGGGAATCCTCTCCACCTTCGAGTTCCGGCATTACGGGTTGCCGCTGGATGCGGATGAACGCATGAGTTACGAGAAGCTCAGCCGCGACATCCGTGAATTGGCGAAGAACCTGAAGGCCGCCGCGTACAGCAGTCGCGATGGAGCCAGCAGATCCCTGTCAAGAGTCGCCCAGTCGTATGCCCGCAAACCCGGCAGCGCCCTTGCTGCAGACGCCAATCAGTACCTTACGTGCATTCGCCGCCGCAAGAACCTTCTCTACCGGGCTCGGGTTCGAACCCATGCCGTCATGGATCTGGTCATGCGGACTCTGATGCAGTCGCCGGAATCCAAGATCCTTCTCTTCCACGAGTCCATAGCCGAGGTCATGCGGCTCTACGACGCGCTGCTCCGGGCTGGCTTTCGCGTGACTGTGGACCACTCGCAATTGCCGGATTCCGTCCGCGCCGACTCGATAAGCCTGTTCCGCTCCGGGGCGGCAAACATCCTGATCTCCGCTCGCACGCTCATCGAGGGCTTTGATGTTCCGTCGGCCGACATCGGCATTATCGCCGCCGCCAGTTCTTCCGCGCGGCAACGGATCCAGACGATCGGACGGCTCCTGCGGCGTCCGAAAGACGGAACCGCCAAACGGGCCGTGATTCACACGTTGTACATGGCCGGCACCGTCGATGAGGCCATCTACGAAAAGACCGACTGGAGCAAGGTGACGGGCGCGGAGCGCGACCTGTACTTCCGTTGGACGCCGCCTCCCCCTGAGGCCCCGCCAGGTGAACGAGGTTCACCGGCGTTCCTGCCGGAGCCGCAAGCCGGACCCCCGCGTCAGCCAAGGCCGCGGGAGTTGGAGATCGACTGGAGCACATTACGCCCAGGCGATAACTACCCCGGCAGGTTCGAGGGAGTCGAATACCGGTGCGACCAGCAGGGTAACGTGCTTGACATGGCCGGCCGGGTAATCGCCAACCCCCAAGGCGTTCCGGATCTCCTGGCCGTCGTCTGTGGGAATGCCGGTCGATTCAAGGTAACGCCCGTCAAGAAAGCCATTCTCTGCTGGGACCGGCGATCGCGATCGGTCAAGCTGGCGGGGTTCCTCGCGGAGTCCTTTCGGGCCTCTTCCGCGGCCCCGGCCAAGGCGGGGCGGCAGGACCAGGCAAGCGGCGACGCGCACTCGCTGCAATATAAGATCCAGCGGTTCAGGGGCAAGCGGCGCATCAAGAACTATGCCGGCAAGGTCGCGCTGGATGCCTGCCAAGCGGTGGATTCCGAAAAGGGCGAGGATGCGCTACGGGTAGTCACAGCCATCGAGGAACTGGAAAAGCGACTCGGCACAACAATTCATCAGTTCCTGATCGATGGCAAGGAGGCATACTGCATCGTCAACGGGCAGCGGTATTCACTCTGCCGACTTACGAAAGGCCTGGAGTTCAGGTGAGGATGGCGAAAACCATGTCGTTCCTGTTTCAAGAAAGGGAACCCGTGCGGTGGTCGGGACGCTACCGCCGGATTCCAGGAAGACAACCCGTGTTGCACGTGCGACGGGACAACTCGATTGATATTGTCTGGGAGGGCGGCGACGATACCTGCATTTGTAAGGCATGCATGACACCCGAAGTACGGAGTCTGGCTCGGGCCATCAATCGCGTGAAGAGGGAGCGCACGGGTCAGCCGGGCGGTTCGTTCGTCATCAACGAGTACGGCCAGGTCATCTGTCCTGTGGCCGACGGATCGTTCGAGCGGTTCTATGTGGGCGATTGTCTGGGCGCAATCCCATTCGTCTGGCCGGACGGCGATAGCTTCACGCTGAACGATGATGATGACCTCGAACCGGGTGACGACTGGATCCTTCCCTACATCGGAATCGCCTTCAACCTCAGCCGGAACAACCGGATCTACTTTCCGTTGCGGGAGGGCTACGACACCGAGTGCGTGTACCCGCCGCAGCAGGATCGGCAACTGATTCAGGCTCTTCGCGCGGTGCGAGGCAGTGGGGGGTTCCGGTTCATCGTCAACCCGCACGGGATCGTGTTGACCAAGGTTGAGGACGATCCGTTTATCTGGCAGCCGAAGTACGTCGGCCGCATTGACTACGAACGCTGGTTTCCAAGAGAGTATTCCTGAAAGGAGTGCGCTATGGCTCTCGTCCCGTACACGTGGAATCTCCCCAGGAACGTCTCACGCGACGCCAAGTACGCCGTCCGGCGAAACAAGGGCAGAATGGAGGTGGGCCTGCTCTTTCGAACCGACTATGGCGAGGAGTGGACCATGAGCACCGCCGCGCACCCCGAACTGGTCCAGATGGTTAATGCGGTGAAGATGGAGATCAGCGGCAACCCTGGCGGAAGCTTCTACATCAATGAGTACCGCCAGGTGATCGTCCCGGCCGCCGATGGCTCGGACAGCTATTATTACGCGGGTGAATACCATCAAGACCTGGAGTTTCTTTTCGAAGGCAAGACGGTGTCAAGCCGGGCGGTGGCCAGCGACGGCCGTCCGCTCAAGCCGGGCGATACGTGGGAAGGCGTTCACCCAGGCATCCCATACGTGCTCAAGGCCGGCGGCAAGGATATCAGCTTCAGGCATCCTGTGCGGCCCAATGTGACGCGCGAGGAGCTCTTGAGCAGATACGTGTCACCAGCGGCGGCTCTGACGCTCGCTGCAAGAATCCGCTCCGTGAAGGGCTTCGAGGGCGGGCGATTCTACGTGAACGAACGATGCCACATGTTCGCCCCGCTCGGCGGCGAAGGCGGGCTGAACTACGTCTACATCGGCGATCTCGCCCCAACCGATCCGTGGTACCCGAAGTGGCAACCGCCATCCGTTCAGGAGGGCTGACTGACGTGCCGACACTGGCAACCGATCTGCGGAGGAAACTGGAGCGCGTCGTCATCGAGGCCCGCGACACTGCCGAGGCCGGCGCCCGCGCGGCCCTCGAAGCCCTGGCGGTCCACCACCACGAGCCGTACCGGCACATGAAGCCGGCGCAGCGTGCGTTGCGCAATCACCTGCGCGCACGGGCGCGGCAACTCGGGGACCGGCAGGATAAGTCCGGGCGGCTGGCCATCGATCACCTCGTCAACGAGTGCGCCTACGAGCATTGGCATCGGATGCTCTTCGCCCGCTTCCTGGCCGAGAACAACCTGCTCATCGAGCCGCGGGAGAAGATGCCCATCAGCCTGGCCGAGGCCGAGGAACTGGCCGCCGATGCTGGCGTGGACGTGTGGGTCTACGCCTCCCGCTGCGCGCAGGAGATGCTGCCGCAGATCTTCCGGCCGGACGACCCTCTGCTGGCGGTCGCGTTCGCACGGGAACACCGGGTCAGGCTGGAAAGCCTGCTGGCCTCGCTGCCGTCGGCGGTCTTCACCGCGTCCGATGCGCTGGGCTGGTGTTACCAGTTCTGGCAGAGCAAGAGGAAGGACCAGGTCAACCGCTCCGAGGTGAAGATCGGGGCCGACGAGCTGCCGGCCGTTACCCAGCTCTTCACCGAGCCGTACATGGTCCAGTTCCTGCTGCACAACACGCTGGGCGCGTGGTGGGCGGGGAAGAGACTAACCGCCGAGGATGCGGAGAACGCAGAGACGGAAGAAGAACTGAGAAGGAAAGTGGCCTTGCCGGGGGTCAACTGGGAGTACCTGCGGTTCGTCAAGACGGAATCAACCGCCGAGGACGCCGAGGATCGCGGAGGTAGAAAACCTGATTCTGAATCTCCTCCGCGTTCCTCCGCGCCCTCTGCGGTGAAATCCTCATGGCGGCCGGCCGCGGGGACCTTCGACGGCTGGCCAAAGGCGGCCAAGGAGATCAAGGTCCTCGATCCCTGCTGCGGGTCAGGGCACTTCCTCGTGGCCGCGCTGCACCACCTCGTGCCGATCCGCATGGCCGAGGAAGGCTTGTCCGCGGCTGAGGCGGTGGATGCGGTGCTCCGCGACAACCTGCACGGGCTGGAGATCGACGAGCGCTGCTGCCAGATCGCCGCGTTCGCCCTGGCGCTGGCCGCGTGGACATTCACCGCAGAGGACGCCGAGGGACGCAGAGAACAACCGGGCTATCGCGAGTTGCCCGAACTGAACATCGCCTGCTCGGGGATCGGGCCGCAATGCACCGCAGATGAATGGATCAAGCTGGCCGAGCAGTCGGGCGTCCCCATGCCGGCCGTGGGACGTGAAGCGATCAAGAACGGCCTGCTGAACCTGCACCGGCTTTTCTCGCAGGCGCCGACGCTGGGCTCGCTCATCAACCCGGCCGAGCTTCCCGCCGACCTCATCGCCGCCGACTACGAGACGATCCAGCCATACTTGGCTGCCATCCTCAAGGCTGAAAAGGCAGACGACGAAACCCGCGAGCGTGCCATCGCCGCCGCCGGCATGGTCAAGGCCGCTGATCTCCTGGCCGGCGAATACACGCTCGTCATCACGAACGTGCCATACCTTGGGCGCGGCCGGCAAGACGATCCGCTGAAAGCCCGCCTGGAGAAGCAATACAAAGAGGGAAAGGCAGACCTGGCATCGGCCTTCGTTATGCGCTGCCTGGACCTCTGCGACTCCGGTGGCACAGCCTCGATGGTCACACCCCAGAGTTGGCTGTTTCTTACCTCCTATAAGGCGCTTAGAGAGACGATGCTCAAGCGGCAGGAATGGAACGTTGTTGCGCGGCTTGGCCCGGGCGCGTTCGAGGGAATCGGTGGCCACGTCGTGAACGTGGCCCTGCCCCTGATCTCTGCCAAGAAGCCTCGCGACACTCACATCATGGCGGGCATAGACGTCTCTTTCGCGAAGGAGCCGGCGGAGAAAGCGAACCTCTTGCGTGGCGACTCCTCCTCGCTTATCAACCTCATACCACAGGCCGAGCAACTAAAGAATCCTGATGCAACCATCACTTTCACCGTCAGCACGATCCGTTCCTACCTTTACGAGTATGCCGGCTGCTATCAGGGCTTGACCACCGCAGATGACGGGAAGTGGAGGCGACAGTTCTGGGAGGTGCCATCACTCGGCGGGTCGTGGCTTCCCCTGCAAACACCTTCGCAGGATCGGGGTCTCTTCGCGGGCCGCGAGGATGTGGTCGCGCGCGCTCTTGTCGAGACTGACGACCACACGGGCGTCATCCGTGGGCGAGAGGCCTGGGGGAAACTTGGGGTGGCAATAGACCGCGTGGGCAGCCTTGCTCGGACGATGTACGAGGGCGACCTCTTCCACAGCCTTGTCCCCGTGGTGGTGGCGCACAAGAAAGAGAACCATCGTGCCGTGGCGGCTTTCTGTCTCTCTGGCGACTTCATATCGACTGCACGCGAGTCGAATCAGTCGCTTAGTATCGACAACGGTTACCTCAGCAAGATTCCCTTCGACCTCGCTCATTGGCAGAAGATCGCGGCGGAGAAGTACCCCGACGGCCTGCCCGAGCCGGAGAGCGACGACCCGACGCAGTGGCTCTTCCACGGCTGGCCGGTGGTGAACCTGCCGGCCGCGGGCAAGGAGGCGCTTCAGCCGCTGGCCGAGCGCGAGGCCGCCATCGCCACGCTCCAGGTGGCCGTCGTGCGGCTCTTGGGCTACCGCTGGCCGGCGGAACTCGACGAGAAGATGCGCCTGAGCAAGCGGGCGCGGGCGCTGGTCGCCAAGTGCGGGGAACTGGCCGAGCTGGCGGACAACGACGGCATCGTCTGCATCCCGGCGGTGCGCGGCGAAGAACCCGCGGCCGAGCGGCTCCGCCGGCTGCTGGCGGCGGCGTTCGGCGAGAAGTGGTCGGCGGAACTGGAGCAGAAACTCATCCGGGCCACCGGCTCGACGGCCGCCGACCTGGATGAGTGGCTGCGCAACGACTTCTTCGAGCAGCACTGCAAGCTATTCCACGACCGGCCGTTCATCTGGCACATCTGGGACGGCCGCAAGCGCGACGGATTCCACGCCCTGGTCAACTACCACAAGTTGTGCGGCGCAGGTTTGACCGCAGCGGGCGCAGAGGGGCGCAGAGATAAACATCCTGAAAAACCTCCGCGTTCCTCCGCGTCCTCTGCGGTGAGTTCTGCCGGCCGGCGGCTGCTGGAGAGCCTGACCTACGCCTACCTGGGCGAGTGGATCACCCGGCAACGGGACGGCGTGAAGCGCGGCGAAGGCGGCGCGGAAGACCGCCTGGCCGCGGCGCTGGAACTCCAGAAACGCCTGGAGGCCATCCTGGAAGGCGAGCCGCCCTTCGACATCTTCGTCCGCTGGAAGAAGCTATCCGAGCAGCCCATCGGCTGGGAGCCGGACATCAACGACGGCGTGCGGATGAACATCCGCCCGTTCATGGCCTCCGACCTGCCTGGCGGCCGGACCGGCGCGGGCATCCTGCGCTACAGGCCCAATATCCGGTGGACCAAGGACCGCGGCAAAGAGCCGAAGCGCCCGAAGGACGAGTACCCCTGGTTCTGGGGCTGGGATGAGAAGACCGAGGACTTCGCCGGCGGCAAGACGTTCGACGGCAACCGGTGGAACGACTGCCACTACACGAACAAGGTCAAGCAAGCGGCCCGCGAAAGACTCACCGCAGAGGGCGCGGAGGGACGCGGAGGCAAAAGATGAGTGAGTTGAATGATCTGACGGGACGGATCATCGGTTGCGCGATGAAGGTGCATTCGTCGCTCGGGCCCGGGTTGCTGGAATCGGCCTATGAGGCGTGCCTGGAGTATGAACTCAAACGGTCGGGGATGCGGGTCGAACGGCAGAAGCCGCTCCCGGTCATCTACGAAGGCGTCGCGGTTGATTGCGGCTACCGGATCGACCTGTCAGTCGAGGAGAGCGTGATCCTCGAACTCAAAGCGGTCGATGCCCTTGCCCCGGTCCACGAGGCCCAACTGCTGTCGTATCTCAAGCTGAGCGGCCTTGGTGTCGGCCTGCTCATCAACTTCAACGTCGTCCACCTGCGCGACGGGATCAAACGCATGGTGAACAACTATGCCGACTCCTCTCGGCGTTCCTCTGCGTCCTCGGCGGTGAAATCATGACCACGCAACCGATTACTCTGCTCGAAGCGGTTCGCGGTTCTCTGGCCCGTGCCGCGCGGTACAACCCCGGTGATGTGGTGGCGCCGGCGGCCGTGCTGTGGACCGACGCCGATGGTCAGTGGCGGCCGGTGGTCGAACAACTGCGCGGGCTCGTGCCGGAATTGCTGACGCTGGGTGACTACAACGCCGAGACACGGACCGGGCCGGCCATCTGGCTGCGGACGGTGATCGAGCCGGCGGTGCGGGCCGACAAGTTCCCCGAGCTCGCCTGGCCGAACGGCACGGTGCCGGTGATCTACATGCCGGGCGTGAGCCGGCAAATGCTCCGGGCCGTCGAAGAGTGTCCCGACGCGCTCCAGCCACTGGTCGAGCTTCAGTACCGCGGCGCGGTCTGGACACAGAAGAACGGCAAGGACTGGACGATCCGCGCGTTCCTGGTGAACGACGAAGACGGCCTCGGGCTGGACGTGGCCGAAGACAACCTGACGCTCCAGGCGATGCGGGGCGCGCTGTCGCAGTTGGCGGTGACGCCGGTGGCGCGGCTGCGGGGCAAGCGGCTGGAGGCCGAGGACTTCGACAAGCTGATGATCGGCGACACGCCGCGAGACCTGCTGCTGTGGCTGGGCGACCCGGAAGGAACGCGCGGGCAGTGGGATCAGGGCAAGTGGGATGCGTTTTGCAACCGCTGCCGGCAGGACTACGGCTTCGACCCGGAAACCGACGGCGAAATCGTCGGCGGCGAGAAGCTGGGCCAGCGGAAGGATGCATGGTACGGCGTGTGGGAGCGGTTCGCCGAGTCACCCGCGCTGTATCCGGGCGTGCCGGACCTGCTGCGGCGGGCCAAGCCCAAGGGCCAGTTGATCTACGAGAAGGAGCCGTGGCCGGACGAAAACGACTCGATGGAGGATGCGCTGCGAGCAGAGCTCCTCAAGGTTGGCACGATGAAGCCGGCGGAGGCGCGACAGCGACTGGCGGAGCTGGAGGTCGAACACGGCCCGCGACGGAAGTGGGTCTGGGCGAAACTGGGTGGGAGTCCTCTGGCCCAAGCGATGGAACACCTTGCAACACTGGCTAAGCGGACGGCGACGACGCTTGGGGGAGATACCGCTGAGTTGATGGCCAAGGTGTATGTCGAGGGCGGGTATCTGGCGGACGACGCGGCCCTGCGGGCGATTGCATGCGTGAAGACGGCGGAAGACGTCGCGGCCGTCCAGGCGGTGGTGAGATGCGTGTACCTGCAGTGGCTGGATGACACGGCGCGGCAGTTCCAGGCTTGCCTGGCGGCGAAGGCCCTGCCGGCGGTGGAGCAGCAGGAAGGCGTCGAGGCGGCGGCCGGCGAGTGTGTGCTGTTTGCCGACGGACTGCGGTTCGATATTGGTCAGCGGCTCGCGGCGATGGCCAAGGAGCGGAGCTTGGAAGTCACGGCCGGCTGGCGATGGACGACGCTGCCCACGGTGACGGCCACAGCCAAGCCGGCGGCTTCGCCCGTCGCCGGCGCGGTGCGCGGCGGGAACCTCGACGCCGACTTCGGCCTGGAAGTGGCCGGCACAGGCGAGAAGCTCAACACGGATCGCTTCCGCAAGCTGCTGTCGGCCGCGGGATATCAGGTGCTCGGGCCGGCCGAAGCGGGCGACCCGCGGGCGAAGAACGCCCGCGGATGGACGGAGTACGGCGAGTTCGACAAGCTGGGGCACGACCTCCAGGCGAAGCTGGCGTCGCAGATCGAGCACCAGTTGGAGCTGCTGCTGGAGCGCGTGCAGGCGCTTCTCGACGCTGGCTGGAAGCGCGTGCGCGTGATGACCGATCACGGCTGGCTGCTTGTGCCCGGCGGGATGCAGAAGGTGCAGTTGCCGAAGTACCTGGCCGAGAGCCGCTGGTCGCGGTGCGCGTCGATCAAGGACAGTTCGCACGTCGAGGTGCCCGTGGCCGGCTGGTCATGGAACCCGCAGGAATGGTTTGCCTACGCGCCGGGGGTGCATTGCTTCGTCGGCGGGCAGGAGTACGCCCACGGTGGCGCAAGCTTGCAGGAATGCCTGGCGCCGGTCCTGACGTTCGTTTCGACTGGCGCGCCGGCCGGCCTCGTTGTCACGGTGCGCGAGGTGCAATGGGTGGGCATGCGCTGCCGCGTGACGGTGGAGCCGGCTACGGGTGGACTGCTGGCGGACCTGCGGACGAAGCCAAACGTTGCGAACACAAGTATTACCGATCCCAAGCCAGTGGACGCCGATGGCAAGGCGGCGTTGCTCGTAACCGACGATTCGCTCGAAGGTACGACGGTGAGCTTGGTCATTGTGGATGCGACCGGCCGCGTGGTCAGCAACGAGCCGACAACTGTTGGAGGCGAGTAACCATGGAATTGGACCATCTGGACCAACTGGCGGCGTCTGCCTTCGACGGCTACCTCGTCCGCAAAGACCTGGTACGGCGGTACAGTCGGCAATACCCCGTGCCAACCTACGTCGTGGAGTTCCTGCTGGGGCGGTACTGTGCCACGGTCAACGAGCATGAGATCGAAGAAGGCTTGAAGGTGGTGGAGCGGCAGCTGCAGGACCGCACCGTCCGCACCAGCGAGCAGGAGCTTGTCAAGGCGAGGGCTCGCGAGAAGGGATCGGTGAAACTCATCGACATCGTGAAGGCGCGGCTGGACGCAAGAACCGATTCGTTTCTGGTGGAGCTCCCGAGCCTGGGGATCAGGGACGTGCGGATCGCCGACACACTGGTCCAGGAGCACGAGCGGATGCTGACCGACGGCTTCTACGCCGAGGTGACGTTGACGTATGACGCGACAATCGCGGCGGAAGAACACGGCCGGCCGTTTGCCATTGAGAGTTTGCGGGCGATCCAGCTTTCCAAGTCAGACGTGCTGGCGACGTTGCGAAGGGGCCGGAGTCGTTTCACAACATCCGAGTGGAGGGATTTTCTCCTGCGCTCGGTGGGTTACGAGCCGGCGGCGCTGTCGGATCGGGCGAAGATGGTGGTGCTGCTGCGGATGGTCCCGTTCGTCGAGCGGAACTACAACCTGGTCGAACTCGGCCCGCGCGGCACGGGCAAGAGCCACCTCTACCAGCAGATATCGCCGTACTCGCACCTGATTTCCGGCGGCAAGGCGACGGTCGCGAAGATGTTCGTGAACATGTCGAGCGGCCAGCGCGGTCTGGTGTGCCTGTATGACGTGGTTTGCTTCGATGAGGTTTCCGGCATCTCGTTCGACCAGAAGGACGGCGTGAACATCCTCAAGGGGTACATGGCCGCCGGCGAGTTCTCCCGCGGTAAAGAGAGCATCCGGGCGTCGGGCAGCCTGGTGATGGTGGGCAACTTCGACGTGGACGTGGAACAGCAGCAGCGAATCGGGCACCTGCTCAGCCCGATGCCGCCCGAGATGCGCAACGACACGGCGTTCATGGACCGTATCCACGCCTACGCGCCCGGCTGGGACTTCCCCAAACTCAAGGCGAGCGAACACCTGACCGACCACTTCGGCTTGGTGACGGACTTCCTGTCAGAGTGCTGGACGAAGCTCCGCGAAGGCACGCGGATTTCGGCGTTGCAGGGCCGGGCACACTGGGGCGGCGCGCTCAGCGGCCGCGACATTGAAGCAGTGAGCAAGACCGTCAGCGGCCTCCTCAAGCTGCTGTTCCCCGACCCGGAAATGCCCATCCCCGACGCGGAGCTTGAAGCGATTCTGCGGCTGGCGCTGGAAGCCCGCCGGCGAGTGAAAGAGCAACAGAAGCGGTGCTTGAAGACGGAGTTCCGCAACACCCATTTCAGCTATTTCATGGGCGTGGACGGGGTGGAGCAGTTCGTTTCGACGCCGGAGTTGCACAGCGACGAAGCCGTCGAAAGCGATCCGCTACCGCCCGGGCAGGTGTGGGCAATCAGCCCCGGTAGTGCGGAGACTACCCCATCGCTTTACCGGATCGAGGTGACGAGCGGGCCGGGCAGCGGTGTGAAGATTCTCAACGCGCCGGTACCGCCGGCCTTCCGCGAAAGCGTCCGGTGCGGCGAGCAAAACCTGTACGCTCGTGCCAAGGAGCTGGTTGGCGACCGTGACCCGCGAAGCCATGAGTTCACGGTGCAGTTGCGGGCGATGGACACCGACCGATCCGGCCACGGCCTGGGGCTGCCGGTACTGCTGTCGCTGTGCGGAAGCTTGATGGAACGGAGCACGAAGGGCGGGCTGATCGTTGTCGGCTCGCTCAACCTGGGCGGTTCGGTGGAGATGATTCCCAACCCGGTTGCCGTCGCCGAGTTGGCCGTGGAGAAAGGCGCGACTCAATTGCTGATGCCGATTTCAGCGCGGCGGCAACTGCTCGAACTACCGGACGAGATGGCAACGAAGGTGAACATCGTGTTCTACGCTGACGCTGCGGATGCCTTCATGAAGGCGATACTCGAATGACTTTGCACTCGGCCGGGACGCCGGCTCGCGTCCAAGGAAGATAACGACTGTGGCGAGCTTTCGGTTAGCCCAACCTTCGTAACCGTCCGGCCCAACCACATCGGCGTAACCGCAGGGCTTCGCCGGGGGGTTCGGGTGTCTTGCGAGGGGTTCAGTCCGCAGGGATTGCGGCGGGTTGCCGTGTCTTCCACCGATCGGGCAGGAACGAATCGAGCTGGCTGACCGGCGTGGCGGCGATCCGCGTCAGCACGTCGCGCAGATACGCGAACGGATCGACCCTGTGGCGCTGGCAGGTGGCGATGAGGCTGA
>CAZZFA010000095.1:0-19361 GCA_964653435.1 uncultured Planctomycetales bacterium
CCCCACCCCCGGCGAAGCCCCGCAGTTACGCCGATGTGGTTGGCCGGACGGTTACGATGGCACAGGCCCACGATGTGCGCTCGAAGCTTCGGTTTTCCGTCGGTCTGCGGCTGACGGGCGGCATGGCTTGCCGATCCTTCGAGAGACCCGTCGAAGGCCTTGCGGCACGGGCGGGAAACGCGGTTGCCCCGTCCCTCCGGATCGAAGAGACGGGGCAACCCTTTGCCTTTACGGATCCAGCGCTGTCGCGCCTTGCTTACGCCGGTTGAGGCCCGGCTTCCGCAGCGCGGCGGCGGAGTTGCCAGTACCCGATAAGCGCCAGCACCATTGCCGCGATCACGCCCATGAAGATGCGAACGCCAAGCCCATAGCCCGGATTGAGCACCAGACCGCTGGCGACGACCAGCACGACGATTGCCAGCATGGCCCGCATGACGCTGGGCTTGTAGAGAATCGGGGCGGCGATCGCAATCGAGCTGTAGCACCCGATCACCGTACCGATCAGCATGGCGAACGCGAACGCGTGCACACCCGGGCCGCCCATCGCGTAGAGAATCAGGACGACCAGGAAGACCGTGAAGGCCGTCAGGATCGTTCGGGGGATCGTCTGGTTCACCGCATCGTTGATCAGCCGCGGCGAGAGGGTGGCGAGCCGGCCGCGGTTCTCGCGGATGCGGTCGAAAACGACGATCGTGTCGTTTACCGAGTACCCCACGATCGTCAGAAACGCCGCCACGACCGACAGATCGATCCGGATCTCGTTGATGAGCAGAATCCGCCCGAGGAACGTCTGCGCGATCCAGTGCGTCGCGGTCACCAGCCCGAGGGCCACCGCCACGTCGTGGATCAGGGCGATGATCGCACCCAGCCCGAACTCCATGGTCCCGAATCGGAACCAGAGGTAGGCTACCATTGCCAACAGCGACAGGACCACGGCGATGACAGCCTGCTGGGCCGCCTGCGCCGCCACCTGCGGGGCGAACGTCGTGACTTTGTCGAGCGAGCGCTCGCTGGAAAGAGCGGATTGGGCCAGTTGCAGCTCAGGCCGGGCCAGATCGCGTCGCCAAGCCTCCTCATTGTCGTAGAACGGCAGGCTCTCGTCGCTGACGACGATGGCGACCTTCGTGAACGTCGGCGCCTGCTTGCCGTCGCGTGTGGGGGCCATGGCACCTGTTGCGCCGATGCCGATCACATCGCTCTCACGCCAGCCGTACCGTTCATAATCCGGCTGCAACCGCATGTCCCGAAGCCGCTGCCGGATCGCCTCGAGCGTCTGCGGCGGATCGAGTGCGTCGAATACCATTACCAGGCCGCCCTTGTAGCGGGCGATACTCGAGTGCGAGGCGGCCCCGGCGACCGGCCCGATCGCATCGCCGAGTTCCCGGTCGTCCGCCTGAACCGGAAACGCGCCGTCGGGCGCGAGTTGCGGATCGGTCACGAGCTGGAAGCCGATCCCTCGCTCGACCCGGACGGTGAAGTCGTCGTGCTGCGCGAGCGCGGCGAGGATGGCCTCGCCCACAAGCTTCTTGTTCGTTTCCGTGGTGACGATTTCAAAGCGTTCCTCCTTCTGCCCGGCGGCAGGGCCGGCGCCGGCCGTGGAGTACTCCTCCACCGACTGGACGCGTGCCGAGGTGCTCAAGTCCTCGGCCGCCCGACGCGCCTCCCGTGCCGCAAGCAGAATGTCCTCCCGGAACGCCTCCAGCGGGGTGTTGTTGTCCTTCAGGCGAATCGCCGCGCCCTTCGCGCCGCCCGGCGCATTGGCGATCCAGTCCTTCGGCACCTTTTTTTCCAGCGCGGTCGTAAGCAAGGCCTCCAACTGAGGCTCAGTGAGATCGCCGCTGAGCACCAGAAAGGAATTATCCTCCGCCTTCTTCACGTCGGCGGACCTGGCGATGGCCTCGAGCCGGCCTGCCGCCCAGTTGATCCAGCCCGCGGCCTGGCTGCGATCCCGCGTGCCGCGAACGATCGACTCGATCTGGGCGTCGGTGATGCGTTTCTCCGGGGACTTGGGCTCCAGGGTCACCTGAACGGCCGTCCCGCCCAGGAACTCGATATCGAGCAGGTTCTTCTTCGGCTGAAGGGCAAAGAGCAACAGCCCGCCCAGCGTCAGCACGCCCGAGATCGTCCAGAAGTACCGCTGCTTCCCCATCCAGTCGACGTTCGTCGGCTTGAGCAGGTGAAGCATCGGAATCCGGTTGGTCTTGTGCGCACCGGTGGCTATCGCGACCCATCGCATGATCCAGATCAGACTCAACAGAACCAGCGCCGTCGCGGCACCCACCAGCAGAAACTCGCCCATGCTCCCCAGACCGGACTGGTACCAGTCGGCGCGGCCGCGGTTCAGCACCCATCCCATTCCGAGGATGAGCCCGCCGGCCACGGCGATGATCGCCGTGCCGCCCCAGCAGCGTTCGGTCTCCAGCCTGCTCACGCGCGTCTGCACGAGCACATTGAAGAACTGCCGGGTCACAAACAGCGCGGTGAACATGCTTACGCACAACCCGAGGCCGAGCGTGAGGGCGAAGCCCTTGATCTCCTCGGTACCGACGTAGCCGAGAATCACGGCCGAGATGACCGTCGTCAGGTTCGAGTCGAAGATGACCCAGAACGCCCGGTCGTAGCCGAGCTTGACGGCCGTCTTGAGCGAGACGCCGCGGGCCTGTTCCTCCCGGATGCGCTCGAAGATCAGCACGTTCGCGTCCACGGCCATGCCGAGCGTCAGCACCAGGCCCGCGATGCCCTGCAGCGTGAACGTGCCCTGGATCAGGGCCATGATGCCGAGCGTGATGATCATGTTCAGCATCAGGGCGATGTCGGAGATGACTCCGCCGTACAGGTAGTAAATCGCCATGAAGGCCACCACCGCAATCAGTGCGGTGACGCACGCCTGCATGCCCATGCGGCGGTTCTGCTCGCCCAGACTCGGGCCGATGGTCTGTATGCTCAGCGGCGTGTCCTTGAGCCGTGCGTCGAGCGAGCCGGCCTCCAGCACGTTGCACAGCCGCGTCACCTCATCGAGCGTGAAATCGCCCGTAATCTGGCCGTGCTCGCGGATCGCCGACTGGATGTTCGGCGCGGACATGGCTTCGCCGTCCAGAAGAATGCACAGCGGGTGGCCCTTGTTGGCCTCGGTAAGCTTCTCGAAACGCGCGCCGCCGGCCGGATCGAGCGTGAAGCTCACCGACCATCGGCCGCGCTGATCCCGGTCGGGAATCGCCCGCGTGAGCTGCCAGGTGCGGTCGTTCAGCAGGCCCATATCGGGCGTGGCGAACGCCAGCACGTACCGGGTGCCCAGGTAATCCGCTTCGACGGGGTTGCCGGCCGGCCTGAACTCGTCCGGCTTGCCGATCTTGAACCACTGGAAGTTGTCGCCCGGGCGACGGCGCGGCCCGTACTTGGCGAGCTGGTCCGTGTACTTCGCGATCGGCTCGCGATACTGCGGATTGTTCGAGAAGATCATGTCCGGATTGGCCGGGTCCTTCTCGGCGAGGATGCGGAACTCCAGCACGCCCTGGCCGCGGAGCAGGCGCATCAGATCGCTCGGGTCCTCCAGGGCGCCCTTGTTCTTGGCCCATTCATCGTACGCCGCCGTGAGCTTGTCGATGCGGGCGAAGATATCGCTGCAGTCGGTCCGCAGCTTCTCGATCTTCTCCCTGTCCTCGCGGGGGATCCCCAGCGATTCGGCCAGCCGCGCGACATAGTCCGTCTTGAACTGCGCCAGCTTGGAGGCCCGCTCCGCGTCGCCGGCGCCCAGCGCCAGAATGTCGCCCAGACGGTCGAGGTTGATGTTCGTTCCAAGGATGCGGTCGAAGCCCGAGTAGTAGGCCTCCCGCGCCTCGTCCAGTTGCGCCAGGACGGCCTGGTTCGTCGTGGTGGGCCGGCTCGCCGCACGCGCCGCGTCCGCCGCCACGAGCCTCTCCTTCGCCGCCACCAGGTCCGCAAAGAGCTTCTGGCGCCCGGGCACACCGCGAATCAGCTTGGCGATGGCCGCCTCGCGGTCAGGGCCTGTGAGCGCCATTGCCGCTTCGATGTCGCCCCGATCGACCCGCGTCACACGCAGGGCCTCGCGGGCCTTCTCGTACATCTCGCGACGCTGCGCCAGCTCCTTCGGCGGGCGCGGCATCTGAATCTCCAGCCGATTCTGCCCGATCGGCCGCCACACCAGGTTCCGCTGCCCCTGCGGGTCCACGCGCTGTTTGAGGCGGCGCATGACGCGCTCCGCCAGGTCCCGCTTGTCGCTCTCCTCCAGACCGCTCGTGTCGATCTCGTAGAGCAGACTCGTGCCGCCCACCAGATCGATCCCGCCCTTGAGCTGCTGCGAGGGCGGCCACATCGCCCACACCGAGAGCGTTACCACCAGAACGATCAATCCGATCTTCAGGTAAAGATTCTTGTCCGTCATAGTCCACCAGGGTCCGTTGATTCCTCAGTCCGTTGATCCACCACGTCATGGTTCTCGATCGGTCTTTTTCCGCCGTCGCTCATCGAGCGGTGCCGCGGTCTTGGGGAACCCGGCGTACCGGGAAGAGGTTCTCGCCGGAACGTAACCGGCTGTCCCTCATCCGGCACTCATTACATTCGCTCGAGTGATCGCGGATCGATGCGAATCGGTCAGGCGCAAGGCGGCGCCAGAGCCCGGTCCGCCGTGAAGAACGCCCGCGCCGACCGCATCACGCGGACGGGCACGAACGCGGCGGATATCCGATGCTGTACAGGCCCTGTGCCGTCTCGTTCCAGTGAAGGGCACGCGGCGGAGGTGGAACCGTGATGTCCGTCCGTGCGGCCGCCCTCGCCAGCGTCGCGTCCGGCCGGCTCGCCCGCCCGGACCTCGGCAATCCTGTGCCAGATGTTGCCAAGATCCACCGACACGATCAGAGCAGGGTCGGCGGTCTTCTTGTTTCTGGCCGCGTCGGGCAGGGGCATCTCACCGGCGGTCCTGGTATCCGTCCGCTCGGGCGCGGTCAGCGGCATCGCCGGCCGCGCGCTGGGAGGCAGGCTCGTCGCCAACAGCGTCAGCGACGCAAAACCGAGCAAACGCAGTACAGGAGCCGCCAGCCGCCACATGTTCAGTGCCATTATATCGGCCGGTGCGCCGTTCACCAACAGCCCGCTTCCCGAGCCCGCCGACTCCGGCGGGCAGAACATCACAGACTCTCCAGCCGCTGCCGCCGGTCGTACTCCTGCAGGGCGGCGATCAATTCGTCCATCTCGCCCATCATGATCCGATCGAGCGAATACAGGTCCAGATTGATGCGGTGATCGGTGCAGCGGTTCTGCGGGAAGTTGTACGTCCGAATACGCTGGCTCCGGTCGCCGGAGCCGATCATGATCTTGCGGGTCTGGTCGCGCTCGGCCCGTTTCGCCTGCATGTGGTAGTCGTAGACGCGCGACAGGAGCAGACGCCGCGCCTTGGCACGGTTCTTGTGCTGGCTCTTCTCGTCGCGCATGGATACCGTGATGCCCGTGGGAATGTGCTCCAGGCGGATGGCCGACGAGACCTTGTTGACATTCTGGCCGCCCGGGCCGCCGGCGCGCGAAACATGCTCGATCACATCCTTATCCCAGTCGATCCGGATGTCGATCTCCTCCGGCTCGGGCAGGACCGCAACGGTCGCAGCCGAGGTGTGAATCCGCCCCTGCGCCTCCGTTCGGGGCACGCGCTGCACGCGATGTCCGCCGCCCTCGTATCCGAAGCTGCGGTAGACGCCCTCGCCCTTCAGGTTGATGACCACCTCCTTGAAACCGCCGAGGTCCGTGGGAGAAACGTCGAGAACCTCGACGCTGAAGCCCTTCCGCTCGGCGTATTTCAAGTACATGTCGTACAGGTTCCGCGCAAACAACGCCGCCTCTTCTCCGCCCGTGCCCGCGCGGATCTCGAGAATCACCGAACCGATCGCCGCGTCGTCATCCGTCACCAGCAGCCCCAGAATCCCTTCGAACAGTTGAGCCGACTTCGCCTCCAGTTCCGCCGCCTCGGCGAGGGCCATCTCGCGCAACTCCGGATCCGTTTCGGCCGCCCCCGCCATCGCCCGGCTCTCGGCCAACTGCTGCTCCAGCCTCCGGTACTCCAGATACGGCTCCACGATCCGCCGGAGCCGCCCGTGCTCCTTCGTCAGTTGCGTGATCCGCGCACCGTCTGCCGCGACCTCCGGCCGGTTCATCTCAACCGTAAGATCCTCGTAGCGCCGGCGAAGCTCCTCGAACTTCGCCAGGATCGCGCTGCGCGCCGCCGTCGTAAGCACCTGCGATGCCATCAGACCGGTTCTTCCCGTCGAGTCCGTCCCGCCGTCGTCCGACACGACCTCGACAAAAAACCGCCACGCCGTCGACGCTGCGTCCCAACTCGGCGCAGCTCCGACGGCGTGGCGGATGTCTGCAGAAAGCTAAGCCTTGGCCGGCGTCTTGCCCTTCGTATCCTTTCGGAAGTAGCTCCCGCCGTACTTGCGCTGGAACTTCTCCACGCGGCCCGCCGTGTCCACGAACTTCTGCTGTCCAGTGAAGAACGGGTGACACGCGGAACAGATTTCGACGTTGATCACGGGCTTGGTGCTGCGCGTTTTGAAGCTGTTCCCGCAGCCGCACGTCACCGTGCACTCGACGTACTTCGGATGAATATCGGGTTTCATGGGTCTCACTATCTCCGGCGCTATTGACTCCGAGTCCCGTAGTATACCCCAAACGGAAAGCCGAGGCAAGACGGCCGCTGCGAAGAACGAGCGTCAACTGCGGTCGAGCCCGGCTTGGCCGCCTTCCGGACGGCACGGCACTCAGTAACGCCTTTGCGAGCAAGGAGATATAGCTGCACCCACTCCTGCGGACCGGTGTCACCACCGGCAAAGCGTTCGCGCAGCCTTCGCCGTGATTATGGTGCCTTGGCCTCGCCGGGCGACGGCGTGCCGGGGACCGGCTCCTTCAACGGAAACTCCGAACTGAGCCGGTTGAGCCACGGTCCGGTTCGGTCCAGGGCCGCCTGCGCGGCCTTCGCATCGCGGGACTGGGCAGCCCTCTGGAGCGTCTCGATCTCGGCAAGGAGCTGCGTACAGTATTCTTTCATCCGGGCGGGGTTCGCCGAGGTATTCGCCTGGCCCATGAGCTTTCGCGTCGACTTCGTCCAGTCCCCCAGCGCGTCGCTCAACTCCTCCCAATCGCGTTTCTGGAGCTTCTTCGCGACATTGCTCTGCTGACTGATAACCTTCTCCAGTTCACGTGCGTAGGGCGTCCGGCGCTCGGACGGCGAGGAGCCCCCGTAATCGGACGGGGTGTTGATCTGCACGTCGGGCACACGGACATCCGCCTTGAAACAACCCGCACCGCCCGCCACAAGAATACCTGCGGATACAGCGAAGCAGACTGCTGACCGAGACATACGCACCTCGCCACAATAGCGCGCCGTGCACGAATGCCCCGCCGCCCGGCGAAGGGAACAATTCTCATCCGCCGGGCACTCCGCACTCGTCGTCCGGCACTGGTCCTACTTCACGTCGGCCATCTTGACCGGCGCTTTCTTTTCGGCGGAGAGCAGCGCGGCCTCAAGCACCCGCTGCGTCTCGTACGCGTCGGCAAACGTGACGACCGGAACCTCGGGCCCCTGCCCGGCTATGACTTTCATCATGTCGGCCGCATGATTCACGAAACCGTGCTCGTAACCGAGGATGTGGGCGGCGGGCCACCAGTACCGGACGTAGGGGTGCGAACCATCCGTGCACATGATGTCCGTCCAGCCCTGGACGCTTGCGTCCGCCGTGGCATCGTAGTAGTGCAGGCGGTTCATGTCCTCGAAGTTGAACCGCAAGGCCCCCTTCTCGCCGTGAATCTCGAAACTGTTCCAGTTCTTGCAGCCGGTGGCGAGGCGGGTCGCCTCGAAGCTCGCCACCGCGCCCTTCTTGAATCGCGCCAGGAACAGGACGGCATCGTCCACGGTCGACTTGCCTTTCTTCGCGCTGCCCTTGGCACCCGCCGCGATGCCGCCGGCGGAACCTACCGATGGAATCGTCCGCTCCTTGATGAACGTCTCGGCAATCGCGCCGGCGATCTCGGTGATCTCGTCGCCGGTCACGAACCGCGCCATGTCGATGATGTGCGCATTCAAATCCCCGTGCGCGCCGCTGCCGGCAAGTTCCTTCTGGAAGCGCCACAGCAGAGGCGTATCCGGACCGCCCCAGTCCTGCAGGTAGACGCAGCGGACATGGTAGATCCGCCCGAGCTTGCCGGCCTTCACCAGGCGATGCGCCAGCCCGACGGCCGGACACCGGCGGTAGTTGTACCACACGAACGTCTTGGCCTTCGTCTTCTTGGCGAGCTCGACCATCTGGCGGGCCTCCGCCAACGTGCTGGCGAGCGGCTTCTCGCAGGCGACATGCTTGCCGGCCTTGAGCGCCTCGATCGCCATCGGAGCGTGCATGTTGTTCGGGCTGACGATATCGACGAGCTGAATCGCCGGGTCGGCAACCACCTTCTTCCAGTCGTCGGAGAAGTTCTGCCATCCCCACCGCTCGGCAAAGACCTCCGGCTTCTCCGCCGGCATCCCGAACGTGGTGTGCATGACCGGCTTGAGCGGCAGGTCGTGGAAGAACTTCGCGACCTTCAGGTACGCGTTGCTGTGCGTCCGTCCCATGAAGCCCTGGCCGAGCAGGGCCACGTTGCACGTGTTAGCCATCGCGGAACACCTCCTGAACGTGTGCACTTGCCGGCCGGCGCATTCCCGTCCCGGCGGCGGCCGTCCGGCTGTTGTCTACATGGCGGGCGAAGCGTCACCTCTCCACATGCCAGCGAGTCAGATGCGACGGGCGATCCATCAACAGGAACGTATCCACGTCCTCCTGAAACTCCTTGGCCTCCATTTCCGCCGCATGGCGCTGGTGGTGCGCTACGTCCCCCTCCGTATAGGTCACGTGCGAGCAGCCAAGCTGCATCACCACACCCGACGCCCCGAAGACCAGCAGGATGAACCATCGCATGGCAAAACCTCACAGCCAGAGGCCTTTTCGCCCACAGCAAACCACCCGGGCGAGTGACGCTCCCCGGCGGGCGAGGACGGCAAACCGCGCGACCGACCGCGCAGCCACGCGCGCGATCCTCAACGGGCCGGGGCCCTGCCCGCGCAACGGCCCGGCCCTCCGCTGCCGCGGTACTACGCCGGAAGCTTACAGCCCCCCAACGGCCGTGTCAACGCAGCGCACAAACCCCGGCGCACGAAACGCGGCCTGCGCGCAGACTCCGCGGAACAATCAGAACATGATCACACTCGTAGGTCGGGAACACCGGAATCCCGGCATCACGGCGGGCCGCCCGGCTCGCGGCATGCCGGAAGGAGCGCCCGTCCGTCCGGCAACCGTCGGGCCGCGCCACGAGGCGACCGGCTGCCCCGATCACATGCGTTGATCGCGGTCATGGGCACGCCGTCGGCCGGTTCGGACCGTTGAAACACGACTGGAACGCCCCGAAGTCCGCCAGGTCAACATCGCCGTCGCCGTCCAGATCGGCGGGCGCGCAGCCCGAGCGCGACGGCAAACGATTCGGTCCGTTGAAACAGGTCTGGAAGGTACCGAAATCGGCAAGGTCCACATCCCCGTCGGCGTCGAAGTCCACGGCCGGCCTGCCGCCGGTCAGCACGTGGATCATGGCGTTCTGTTCATCGCCGATGAAAACCGCTCTGTTCGCCTCGTCAACGGTGACGGCCTCGACGGTTCCGAAGGCCGGCAGCAACCTGTAGAACCCTCCCCCCAGCGGGATGCGAGCCTTCGGCTCGACGGGCAGCTCGTAGATCGGGCCGACCGGGTTGCCCGCCAAAGTATAGGCGGCGACGGCGTTGCCCGGGGCGGCCTTGCTCACAATGACGAAGATCTCGTCGGGCTGGCTCGTCCGCGTAAACCAGGAACCGAAGGCCGGGCTGACACCCACAAGTCCGTTGCTGCCCGGCAGAACGACGAAGCCTTCGCCGCTGGAAGTCATCGTCATATCGTAGAAGGCCAGGCGTATGGAGGTTCCCAGGTCCGCCAGCACCGCAAACTGCCCCTTGCGAGGCAAGTACGTAATATCCTCCAGGGCTTCGGTGGCGAGCCTGTTCGATACCGCCCCTGAGACAAGGTTGATTACCCCCGCCTGGGCAGGCGTATCCCGTTCCACCGACACCAGTTCGCTTGGGCCGCCCCCGTAGCCGGTCCCGGCTGTGTTGAACGTAAGCCCCTCGGGCCCCCACCAGTCCGGCGACACGTTAGGCATCTGGATCATGCTGCTGAACGAGAGTGCTCCTGCGGCCGAGCAGGTGTAGACGGCCAGGCGGCTGTCGGTCGCGTCGGCCTCGCGGTCGCCGGAGGCATACAGGATACCCGCCCGAAAGGCCAGCCCCTCCGGGTTGAGAAACGTATCTTCGCTGGCGTTCTTCAGGAGATCGTCCTGAACGAAGTAGCTGCTGACGTGCCAGGCCCGCCCGAAGAGGACGATCTCGAAATCGTTCACCCGCACAGCCGCGAAACCGGCACGCGGGCTTCCGATCCCCGTCAGCAGAAATGCGCACAGCACGCCGATCCGCATCCGCCTCATCCGAATCTTCTCCTGCCGACCACCACCGGGCGACTACCCAAAACGGCGCCCCTCGCGGAAGACAGCCCTCCTCACCCCGGCCGACCCTTGCCCATTGCCCGCGCTCTTGCGACCACGGCGTCAATCGGACATCGGTTCGTTACGAAGGCCGTTATCCGCGAGGGTGCGCCGACTCCCCGAAATCATCCGCTACGGCAGAGGCACCAGTGTGAGGCTCACGCTCTCGCTGTCGCTGGTCTGCGTCTTGTTGCCGGTAGCGGTAATCTCAACCGTGGCCGGCGTAGGACCCGGCAGTTGCAGGTCGGCCGGAACGGTCAGCGCAACCGTCTCCGTAACGGATTCGCCGGCTTCGAGCTTCAGCCGCAGGTACCCGCGCGTCACCACGGGATGCTTGATCCCCTCGACCGTCAGCTTGAACACGACCGCGATACAGTCTTTCATGGCGGTCTCGTTCGTTACGGTGACGGTCATCTCGACCGTTCCGCCCGGCTGCACCTCGGCGCCCTCCTGCGGCGAAGTCACATCGATCGTGACGGCCTGGGCAACCGACGCGCCCCAGACGAAGACCGGGCACAGCGCAACGGCAAGAATCGCTTTCCTCAACATCGCATCTACCTCCTGAACAGCAGAAGACATCGTCGGGCCGACCACGCGACGGCCCTTTATCAAACGCATGGCCAGTTCCATCGACTGGTCCAATAAGCAACCCATGTGCCGGCGACATGCGGAATGCGAAAAAAATACACAACACACTGTCTAACAGATAGTTATAAACGCGACCAAAACGATCCGGTGCTCAAACGGCCTCCGTGGCTCTGGCCACCCGCGGCCAACTGGCCAAAACCTCGGCCGATCGGCCTTCGGCGAGAGGACCGCGGTGGCGTGGGAAATGAGTGCGGGCCGCGCAATCGGACGTGAACAAGCAGGGCCTTTGCTACGCGGTAGCCTCAGGCTCGCGGGCGTCCAGCCCCAGTTTCTCCAGGCGGTGGCGCAAAGCCCCGCGGGTAAGGCCCAGGAGGCGGGCCGCTTCCGAGATATTGCCCTTTGTGTGGGCCAGAGCGGCGCGCAGCAGTTGGCTCTCCACGGCGGCCAGCGTGCAATCGCCCCGTGAGAAGTCAATCTGAAGCCCGGTTCGCCCCGGCAATGGCGTAGCCGTACCCCCGTTGATCCCGAGCATCGCCGGCTCGAGCACGGCCGCGTCGTTCAGCAGAACAGCCCGCTGGATGACGTTTGCCAGCTCTCGAACATTTCCCGGCCAGGGATAGGTCCGCAGGAGCTGCTTTGCGGCTTCGGCAAGTTTCGGGGCGGGTCGGCCGAACTTCCGGCTGAAGCGTTGGATGAAGTGCTCGGCGAGCAGGAGGACATCATCGCCCCGCGCCCGCAGGGGCGGCAGCTCGATGCAGAACATCTTGAGCCGGTAGTACAGGTCCTCGCGAAACCGGCCGGTTGCGACCTTGTGTTCGAGGTC
Organism: uncultured Planctomycetales bacterium; assembly: GCA_964653435.1. GTDB lineage: Bacteria > Planctomycetota > Phycisphaerae > UBA1845 > PWPN01 > CAZMVY01. Next base: position 12,011 of record CAZZFA010000095.1, read on the forward strand.
GCTGTTGGTCGCCGCAATCACCCGCACGTCCACGACGGTCTCGGCGGTCGAGCCCAGCGGCCGGAACCGCCCGGTCTCGATCGCCACGAGCAGCTTGCTCTGGGTCGCTGGCGGCATATCCCCGATCTCATCAAGGAAGAGGGTGCTCTCGTGAGCGACCTGAAGCAGGCCCTTCTTCGCCGTCTTCGCGTCCGTAAACGTACCCCGCTCGAAACCGAAAAGCTCCGCCTCGAAAAGGCTCTCGGGGATCGCCGTGCAGTTCACCTGCACAAAGGGCCGGTCCGGGCGCGGACCGCGGCGGTGGATATACCGGGCGAGCATTTCCTTGCCGGTCCCCGTGGCCCCCAGAATCAACGTGGCCACCAGCCCTGATCCCGGCTCGTTTTCAACCGCGGCGATCCGGTCGGCCAGCGCGATCACCTCGCGCATCTGCGGACATTCCGCGATGAGCGGAGTATCGACCGCCTGCCGGCGTTGCGCCTCCTGGTAGGCGTCCAGTTGATTGCGGAGGCGCCGGTCCTCCAGGCATCGCTCCACGGCCAGACAGACTTCCTCAATGGACAGCGGCTTCTGAATGAAGTCCACCGCGCCCTGCTTCATCGCCGTGACGGCCGTGGCCACGGTCCCGAACGCCGTGATCACGATGACGGGCACGTCATAGCCGCGCCCGCGCAGCCGCGCGATCAGGTCGATCCCGCTGCCGTCGGGCAGTTGAATATCGACCAGCGCCAGCGCAGGAACCCTGCGTTCGCACTCGGCCAGCGCGGAGGCCATCGTATCGGCCACGCGGCACTCGTGCCCGGCCCGTTTCAGGCCGAGTTGGATCGAATAGCTCAGGTTCTCTTCGTCGTCGACGATGAGGATGTCCGCCATCTACTCCGACTCCTCCATGAGCCCCGGCAGCGTCGCCCGGAAGCGGCTGCCGCGCCCCGGCTCCGACTCGACCGTCAACCGCCCGCCGTGCGACCGGATGACCTTGCTCGCGATCGTCAGGCCGATACCGTTTCCGTCGGGCTTCGTGGTGAAATACGGGAGGAAAACCGCGTCCCTGATTTCCGGCCGGATGCCCGCCCCATCATCCTCGACGACGAGTTCCCACAGGCCCCTTCGTTCCGGAACCGGACCGACCCGGACCCGCACCGACTGCTCCGGTTCCGAAGCCTGGATCGCATTCGTCAGCAGCGCCACGAGCGCCTGCTCAACATGCGACGCATCGATTCGCACGCGGCGTGCAGCCGGATCGACCTTCGCCCGGACACTGATCCGCCGCCGATCCGCCATCGGGCGCAGCACGGTCATAACGTTCGCGATCACCTCATCGATCCGAGTGGGCTGCACGTTCAACGTCATCGGCGAAACCGATTGCTGCACGTCGCGCAACCACTTTTCGAAGCGGTCGATGGTGTCGATGATCCGTTTCTGGCAGTCGACCGTTTCCGGCGTGTCCGCGTGCCGTTCGACCGTGGCTTCCGCAAGCCCCCGCATGCCGGCGAGCGGGTTGCGGATGTTATGCGCCACACGTGTGAACATCTCGCCCGCCGCCGCCAGCCGCTCCTTCTCGATGAGACGAGCCTGCATCTCCACGATCGTCGCGGCCATCTGATCCACCTCATTGGCGAGTTGCCCCAGCTCGTCGCGGGATCGAGTCCCGATCCGATGCGCCAGGTTGCCCCGGCTGATCTGCCGCGTCGCCTCGCGCAGCGCCGCGACCGGCCGGATCACCCATCGCGTGACGAACACCACCCCCAGCGCGCACAGAAGGGCGCCGCAGGCCGTGTTGAGGATCAGGATTCTCATGACGCGATCCTGCACGTCCGCCACCTGCCCGACGTGGGTGTGCCGCTCGTCCGCCAGCGCGGCAGCCAGGCGTCCGAGGCATCGGTCCAGATCGACGAACGGCGCCAGGTCCCCGGCCGGCATGGATGCCGTTGCCGCCGGCTCCGAGCTCCGGAGTTGCTCCAGCCGGCGCTGCGCGGCGGCAGCCGCCCGCGCGGCCGCGTTGTCGATGTCGGACCAGTACTCCGCAAACGGCTGCCCGGCCATTTCCGCCCGGAGCTTCGCCAGGCATGACGTCAGTTCCTCCTGCCGCTCCGCGTAATCCGCCAAAGCCGCGCGGACGTTTCGCGGTTCATCGAGCAGCGTGCGTTGCTGACGTTCCAGCGTCCGCAACCACTCGATCCGCCGCTCCCAGCCGAAATCCGACTCAAACTCGATGAAGGCCGATCGGAAGTAGACGATGATACACCAGCCGGCCGTGACGAGATTCGCCGACAGCGAGAGCACGTAGATCAGGACCAGCAGGCTGAATTTCTGCCGCAGTTGCACGGCTCGCTCCCGTCAGCGATGGCCCCGGGACGTGAAGTCGTCGTCCGGGCCCTCTGCGCCCGCCCCGGGGTCGGCTCTCGCTCGTCGACTACTCCAACCTGGCCTGATACTTCCAGTTCCACCCCGGTTCCCTCTCCGGCGACGATGATGACAATACGTGCCCGCCGACAAAGCACACGTTCGTCTTTCCCTCGTGGCTCCCGCTGGGAAACCAGAAAAGACCGCTTCCGTATCTCCCCGTGTCGCCCGCCGGCGGGGCCGCGTAGTAAGGTAGGACGCCCCGGCGGACCGCCGTCCGTCCATCGACCCCGAACGCCAACGGCACCGATCCGTGCTGGAGAATCTGCCTGTCCACCCGCACATCTACCAGCACGGGTCTTCCGGCGACGATGACGCTCGCACGGGCCAGACGCATGTTGAACCCCACGCTGACGTTCTCCGCCGGCGTCACCGCATACCCCTGGCAGGGAAGACCCGCGCGTCGCCGCAACACCTGCGGCCCCGAAGGGCACATCAGCGGTTGCGCCGCCGGATCGTAGTCCGCCTCGCTCGCGCTGCCGCGGTCCCAGAACTCCGCAATCCGGTACAGTCGCTCCTGGAAATCGTCGATGCGAAAGCCCGGCCGACCGTCGTCACTGTCGCCGCGGTATGGATGCGCGTAGTCGTCAGCGAACTGGAAGAACTCAAACGCAACCGTCTTGAGGTTGTTCTTGCAGACGAACGCCCGGCTGGTCCCGCGTACCTTGCCCACCGCAGCGGCCATGATGCCGACGAGAACGACGAGGATAGCGCTGACCGTGAGCAGCTCCAGCAGAGTGAAGCCCGCCGCCGTCGGCGTTCGGCCGCGTCGGTTACGACGCCCGAACCGGGAAACCCCCGATGTCCGTACCCTTGGCAGCATCACAACCTCACCCGGGACATTTCGGCGCGCGATTGGGTCCGTTGAAACAACCCTGAAACAGGCCGAAGTCCGCCAGATCCACATCCCCATCCGCGTCGAGATCAGCGCGGCCGCATCCGGATTGCCGCGCCGGCCGGTTGGGGCCGTTGAAACAACCCTGGAACAGGCCAAAGTCCGCCAGATCGACGTCCGCGTCTCCGTCCAAGTCCGCCAGGGCCGGCAACACCGGCCGGTCCGTCGCGTCGACCACGCCGTCGTAGTTCACGTCGAACACGCTGAAGTTCCGGCCGAAGTCGAGCAACTGCACCCGCCCGTTCACGACGCCGTCCGCATCCAGCGTGAGGCATCCGTCGGCGGTCGCCAGAAACGCGTCGAAAGCGACCAGATCATCCGCATTTACGACACCGTCGCCGTTGAAATCACCGGGCAGTACATCCGGTGCCAGATCCGTCCAGACGAACAACGCGTCCTGGCCCGCCGTGGTGTAGGCGGTGGCGACCAGAGCCGTGACTTTCCAGGTCGCCGGGTCCAGGAAATCCCGGGGCTGTGCGGCCTGCCACGGCGCGATCAGCGGGAATGCCGGATTGTTCCTCCAGCTCAGCGGCGCGTTGACCGCACTGAAGACCAGATCATCCATCGCTTCCAGAACGCTGTTCTGGTTCGACGCATCGCCGTCGGATGGCTGCACCTCGGCTTCGCCGCGCATCGACGCGGAGCCTGCGTTGGTCAGCGGGTACACGAGGCTGACTGTGGTCTCATCGACATCGGCGGCGTGGTGGAACTGAATCTGCACATCCGGCTCATAGCTCCCGGAAACCCCGGTGCAACAGGCGTAGCTGAACCGCTCATAGCCGTGGGCCCGATGAAAAAGCCTGCCAATCAGCGTCCACGTCTCGCCGGGACCGAAGATCATGTCGCTCGGATCGGACCGTATGATCTCGCGGATTTCCCAGCCGTACAAGGCGATATGAAACTCCTCTCCGCTGCGCTCCACAAACGGAGGCGTGATGTAACTGCCGTCGAATGCCGAACCGTCCCGGGCCGCATGGCCGGCGTACCGGCCGGCCGAGGGCAGTCCGCCGAAACGTGCGGCGTTGCCCAGATAACGCAGGTTCGGTGTATCGAGCTCGCCCCCGGTCTCCGCGTTCCCGTCCATATCGATCTCGACGTAGCCGAACACGGGATTCGCCCCGTACCGAAACGGTTCGTAAGGATAGCCGCGTCCCAGCGTCCCTGGGGGATTCACAAGCCCCTTGAAAACCAGGTCGAGCCGGAAGAAATCGCCGCTCGCCGTCCACTGGCCCGTGAACAGGTCCGCCTGCGGAGCCGTCGGCTGCCACGTCCCGATCACGCAGGTCAGGATGTCGGGAAGCCGGTGCGCCACCGGATCCACCGGGCCATCGGCCCCGGAGTCGGCGCGCCGAACCACCGCGTCAGCCGACGGGTCCTGCCAGAGCATGACCTGCCCGTATGCAGGGGTTAAGCTCATGCATGCAACAACGAGCACCGCCCGGAGCGCCGCCATCGCAGCCCGGTCCAGCCAGGCGCGACGACCTCGCCTCCGGCCGTACGGCGCGGGCTCAGCCGTTGGCAACACGCAACTGTCTGCTCCGGTGGCGACGACCACTTCGCCCCGTCCTTTCGCGACTTCCGCCGATATGCCGGGCCTGCGACCGGGGCAAGGCCCTCCACCATCATACCTTACCCCGCGCATGCCGCTCCTTCCAAGCCCCCGCCGGTCCTCTCTGGATGAAACGACCCGGGGGCGCAAATCCTGCGGCCAAGACCTCTGTGGTGACCGTAACCCGTACAAACACCGAACCGCGATCGCGGCACCGCCCCCGGGCAACCTTTCAGAGGCCCCCCAGGCACGACCGCCCGCTGACCGCCGAACCCGCCGCCGCCTGGCGTACCTTCTTCCGGCGGTACGGCCTTCTGCTTCCGCCTGGTTTACAGTCTTGCGTCGCAGCTTCTGCGTGCCATGCACGCGGCGCGCCTTGCGCGTTTGTAGCGCGCTGCGGCGGTGGCGCCACCCGTCATTCTGAGGAGCGCAGCGACGAAGAATCTGGCTGATTGGCGCGGAGAGAAGCCAGATGCTTCGCTACGCTCAGCATGACGGGGACTGGCACGCCCGTGTTCGGTTGCGGCCGAAGACCGCCTTGGGGCCGGCGGTCGCGCGAGCGAATCGGGATCGGAGACTCCGCGCAGCGCGGCCACAAGCCGGACGACGTGATCCCAGGTCCCGCAATGGGGCACTGGCACGCTCGCGGCGGCCGTGTACGATACGAGGATGCAGGAAACGATCGCCATCCTCGATTTCGGCAGCCAGTACTGCCAGTTGATCGCGCGGCGGGTCCGCGAAAACCATGTTTTCAGCGTGCTGTGCCGCCCGGACATCACGCCCGCGGAGCTGCGCGAACTCGGCGCCGTCGGGCTGATCTTTTCCGGCGGCCCGTCGAGCGTGTATGAGAAAGATGCCCCCCGCTGCGATCCGGCCATCCTCGAAATGGGCCTGCCGGTCCTCGGTATATGCTACGGCATGCAGATCGGCTGCGAACTGCTCGGCGGCCGCGTACACCCGGCCGCGACGCGTGAGTACGGCCGGACGCGGTTGCACATCCGCGACGCCGACCTGCTCCTGGCTCATGTTCCCGCCGATACGTCGGTCTGGATGAGCCACGGCGACGTGGTGAACGAGCTGCCGGCGGACTTCGAGACACTTGCCGCCACGCCGAGCTGCCGCTTTGCCGCGGTCAGACACCGGAGCCGACCGTTCTATGGCGTGCAATTCCACCCGGAGGTGACCCATACGCCCTACGGCGGCCAGATCATCCGAAACTTCCTGTATGAAATCTGCGGATGCGGGGGCCGGTGGCAGGTCGGCAACTTCATCGAGGAGGCCGTCGAAGATGTGCGCCGCCGGGTACGCGAGGATCAGCGCGTGATCTGCGGCCTCTCCGGCGGCGTCGACAGCAGCGTAACGGCCGCCCTGCTGCACAGGGCCGTCGGTGATCGGCTCGTGTGCATCTTCGTGGACAACGGCCTGCTGCGGAAGAACGAAACGGAGTTCGTCGCCGCAACGTTTCGCGACCATTTCCGAATCGATCTGCACGTGGTGCAAGCGGCGGCGCGTTTTCTCGACGCGCTGGCGGGTGTCACCGATCCGCAGGAGAAGCGCCGCATCATCGGCCGCGAGTTCATCGAGGTATTCAAAGCGGAAGCAAAGACGATCCCTAACGCGCACTTCCTCGCCCAGGGCACGCTGTATCCCGATGTCATCGAATCCGGGCACGGCACGGCGGGCACGGCGGCGAACATCAAGCTGCACCACAACGTCGGCGGGCTGCCGGCGGAACTGGGCTTTGAGCTGATCGAGCCGTTGCGCAGCCTCTTCAAGGACGAGGTGCGGCAGGTGGGCGAACACCTCGGCCTGCCTGAGGAGCTTGTCTGGCGGCACCCCTTCCCCGGACCGGGGCTGGCCGTCCGAATCGTCGGCGAAATCACGCCGGAGCGGCTGGCCATCCTGCGCGAGGCGGACGAAATCCTGCTCGACGAGATTCAGGCGGCAGGGTGGTATCGAAAGATTGCCCAGGCCCTCGTCGTGCTGCTGCCGATCCGCTCCGTCGGGGTCATGGGCGACGGCCGGAGCTACGCCGGCCAGCACGTCGCGGCGCTGCGCCTGATCGAGAGTCGGGATTACATGACGGCCGACTGGGTGCGGATCGACTACGAGGTCCTCGCGCGGATCTCCTCGCGGATCATCAACGAAGTCAAGGGCATCAACCGCGTCGTCTACGACGTTTCGAGCAAACCCCCGGCGACGATCGAATGGGAGTAGAGCCATCCGTCGCAGTTCTTGCGCGCCTTTCGCGCATGTTGTCGCGTTGCAGCGATAGCGCCACCCGTCATTCTGAGGAGCGCAGCGACGAAGAATCCGGCTGATTGGCGCAGAGAAGCCGGATGCTTCGCTTCGCTCAGCATGACGGCCGCTGGCGCGGCCGTGTTCGGTTGCGGCCGAAGGCCGCCTTGGGTCGGAGCCATCGCAGCTCTTGCGCGCCTTGCGCACATCCTATCGCGCTGCGGCGGTAGCGCCACCCGTCATTCTGAGGAGCGCAGCGACGAAGA
>CAZZFA010000096.1:0-19212 GCA_964653435.1 uncultured Planctomycetales bacterium
AGAGGAGCCGGATGCTTCGCTTCGCTCAGCATGACGGGGGCTGGCGCGGCCGTGTTCGGTTGCGGGCGAAGCCCTCGTTAGAGTCTAACGTCGCAACTTCTGCGCGCCTTGCGCGCATGTTATCGCGCTGCGGCGGTAGCGCGACCCGTCATTCTGAGGAGCGCAGCGACGAAGAATCTGGCTGGTTGGCGCAGAGAAGCCAGATGCTTCGCTTCGCTCAGCATGACGGCGGCCGGCGCGGCCGTGTTCGGTTGCGGCCGAAGGCCGCCTTGGGGGAGCGTCCCCGTGCGTGGTCGGCGGCAGCGGTTCGTGACTTTTTCAACGGGCTGCCAGACCTGAAGGCGGCGGCAAACCCGCGTCGGCTGAAGCCGACGGTATGCCGCGCACACAACGCCGTTTTCAGCCAGCCTGCCTTTGGCCGCCGCCCTCGGCTGCATGGCTGGAAGTTGACGACGGAGCATCGCTTCGGCCGGCCGGCCTCTGGCCGCCGCGTTCGGCTGGTGGAGGCACGCGCTCCGTCCCCTTCCACGCTTGCCCCCAGCCGGCTTCCGCCGGGCTTGGAAAATGCCCACCGCCCACCGTCTGCAACGACGGCCACGCACCCCTCGTCGGTTGTCAGCGGTGGGAGGGAAGACGCCTCACGTCTTCTTGAGTTCGATCAGATGCTCGGCGCGCGGCGGGCCGCCCGGGCGGACGAGCCAGTTCGGGCGCTGCTGCGAAGCGATCGCGACCGTCGTCAGTCCGACCTTCGCGGCGAGGCGTTGCACCAGTTGGTCGGCCCGTACGACCTGATCGCCGACCGTGCCGTCGCCCAGCAGCAGGACGACACTTCGACCCGGCGCGACGGCTTCCTTCATCCGCGCGAGGGCCTCACCGAGGTCGCTCGCATATCGCTCGATCGCGGCCGTCGCGCTTCCGGAGGTTCGCCGTCGGGCGCCGATCTCGTGCCGGTCGGCATACTCCGTGGGCAGTCCGAGCGCTGCGTACCGCCGCGCGTGGTGGAAGAGATAGTCGTACGTGCCCAGGTACGGCGGCGATGTGAGTACGAGCGCCGCCGTGCCCGGGGGCACAAGTCTTGCCGTGCGTGCGTCGCCGTGAAGGAGACGCGGCTCGGGTGGCCGGATGCCGCGTGCGGCCAGGTCTTCGCGCAACGCGTCGAGCTGTCCGCGGAGTTCGTGGGCGCGACGGCGGAACATGTGGAGTGCCGCGCCCGGGCCTACCGGCCGGTGATGACGATCGCGGACGGTCGTCGCATCGGATACCTGTTTCGAGACCTTCACCAGGATCGACGAAAGCACCATCCGCAGGACGCGCCGCAGATCGTCGTCTTCCTCGGTGTCGATGGCATCGCGCAGGGCCCAGATGTCGCGCAGGGCGGGCGGGTCATACCAGGACGCCTCGGCCCGTATCCAGGCGGGCGGGCGGCGGCTCTCCCGCGCGAGGTCGGCGGCCACGCGGACAACGCGGGCAGCGCGGGTTTCGACGAGCCGGCATCGCTTCGATGGCCAGCATCGCGTCCGTACCCAGGCGACCTCCAGGGCGATCGGGCTGACGTCATTGCCGACAAACGCGGCCCCGGCGCGGATCGCCTCGACGGCCACGCTGCCCGATCCGCAGAACGGGTCCACCACGAGCGGGGCGACCGGGCCGGCCGCCGCCGGCGCGAGATCCTCGCGGAGCCGGGCTGCGATTACGCGTTGGGCGGTCAGCGGATGCATCCGGGCGGGGTAGGCATGGAACCCGTGCGTCAGGGTGCGACCGGCGTCCTCGCCCGTCTGCATCGCCCAGGCCAGTTCGCGGGATGCCTGTGCATCGCCGCGGAACGTGGTCCTGCCACCCAGGTGCGAAAGGCTGCGGCGCTGACGCGGCCCGGGTGGCCTTTCGTGTTTGCGTACGTACGTTCTGTCGTCGCGTTGTCGAGCCACAGGGCCTCCAGGCGCCGGCGCGTGCCGCTGCCGGGCAGTGTAGCTTATGGACGCTGCGGCGCGCAGCCCGGCCCATTTGCCTGCGGCGGTCCCGCGGGTATGGTTGTGCCGCAGGAGTCGCGTGTGCCATGACCGCGCCGCGGGGGGGCGTGCGTCCTGTATGCCTTTTTCGGCGGGCGGGACACCCGCCCCGCGCAGCCGAACCGTGGCCGGGGACCGCCCGGCAGACGGGACATCGATGAAACTCAGTCCGATCGATCTCGCGATTGTCGTCACGTACCTGCTGCTGGTCGTCGGCGTCGGTATCCGGGTCAAGCGGCGGGCGGCCAAGGGGCTCGTGTCGTATTTTCTCGGCGGCCGGCAACTGCCCTGGTGGATGATCGCCATGTCCGGCTCGTCGAGCTACTTCGACATCACCGGCACGATGTGGATCGTCTCCATGTTCGTGGCCTACGGGTTCTGCGGCTACTGGATCCAGTGGATGTGGGGTTTCCTCATCGCAGTCTTTTACTTCGCGTACATGGGCAAGTGGATCCGCCGCAGCGGCGTGCTCACCGGGGCCGAGTGGATGGTCTTGCGGTTCGGCTCCGGCGCCGGCGGCGAGGCGGCGCGGCTGGCGTACACGCTCTTCGCCGTGCTGACACTCACGACGTTCATCGGCTACACGGCCGTCGGCATGGGAAAGTTCGGCGCGGAGTTCCTGCCGATCAGGGCGTGGGTCGGCCCGCACTATGCCGCGTACGCCGACCAGATCTGCGCGGCGGCAATCATCGGCATTACGGGGGCGTACGTGATCATGGGCGGCTTCGTCGGCCTGACGATCGTCGAGTTCGTGCAGACGATCGTGCTGACCTGCGGGGCGCTGATGATCGCGTATCTCGGCTATGCGGCGTTTCATCCTGCCGACGTCGGCGCCGCACTGACCACGCTGGCGTCGGTCGAGGGCCGGCCGGTAGCGGTGGCCCCGGGCGACTGGTACTCCCTCGCGCCGCACTGGCGTCTGCCGGCGGCTGAGGACATGTACGCCGCCTTTGGCCTCGTGCTGATCACGTTCCTGGGCAAGGGCCTGCTGCTGGGCATCAGCGGTCCGGAGCAGTTGTACGACTTCCAGAAGTTTCTCGCGGCGAGGAACCCCCGCGAGGCCTCGAAGATCGGCATGCTCTGGGGCGTCTTTCATAGCGTGCGGTTCCCGATGGCCATGGCGATCACGGTCATGGGACTCGTCACGCTGGCGCAGCGATATCGCGAGAACCACGAGATTGCGCAGCCATGCCCGATCCTGCCGGCCGACGTGCGATTCCCCGATCGGCTCGCCGGACGTATCGAGTATCGGGCCGCGGAGAACGTCCTCGTATGGAAGGGCGTGATGACGCAGAAGCTGCGCGACGAGCTGCTCGCGCTCGGTCCGGACGACGAGCGTCACGGGCCATACCGGGCGGCGGTCGCCGGCCTGTACGATGCGGCCCGCTTCGACACCGAAAAGGTGCTGCCCGGCGTCATCGCAAACGTCCTGCCCGTCGGCCTGAAGGGCGTGGCGCTGGCGGCGCTGCTCTCGGCGTTCATGGCCACGTTCAGCGCGATGGTCAACGGGGCGGCGTCCTATCTCATCCGCGATATCTACCAGCACTACATCCGTCCGCGCGCGTCGGAGACGCACCTCGTAGCCGCGAGCAAGGTCGCCTCGGTGCTGATGATCCTCGTCGGGATCGGCATCTCATTCATGTCAACCTCGATCAACACGATGATCACGTGGATCCTCGGCTTCCTCGGCTCGGCGGTGCTCGTGCCGAACGTGCTGCGGTGGTACTGGTGGCGGCTGAACGGTCCCGGTTTTGCGGCGGGGATGTTCAGCGGGATGGTGCTCTCGCTGATGCAGGCCCTCGCGGCCCCGGCGTGGCCGGTCTACGTGGTGATCCCCGTGCTGGCCGGGTGCACGACCGTCGTGGCGATCGTGGTCTCGCTGGTCACCGCGCCGACGGAGATGCCCACGCTCGAGCGCTTCTACCGGCAGACGCAGCCCGCCGGCGCGTGGGGGCCGGTCTGTCGTCGCATTCGCGAGGCGGACCCCGGCTATCGCAAGGATCAGGCATTCGGCTGGGACGCCCTGAACGTGGTGATCGGCCTGCCGTGGCTCTTTGCCCTCTATGTCGGCCCGAGCTACCTGATCGTGCGGCAGTGGGATCGTTTCGCGGTCAGCACGGCGATCGTCGTCGTCGGGGCCGTGGCGTTATACTGCACATGGTACAGGCGGCTGCCGCGTGCCGAGGATGCAATCGCGCTGCAGCAGGTTCGTAGTTCGTAGGGTGGGTGATTCGGCCGCGAAGCGGAAGGTTCACCCCCCTTCTTTGATCGGGTGCGTCAGACGACCTCAAACAAGGTGGGTCAACCTGACGCCTTTCGGCCTTGCAACGACCGACCTTGCGCCGGGAGTCCTGCAAATGAGCAGTCCGAAGATCGAGATTACGCGTCGGGAGTTTGTGGCCGGTGCCGCGGCGACTATGGCCGCGGGCGGGCCGCTCGGGGCGTTCGCGCAGACGGCGGAGAAGCCGCCGCGCGAGATGCGTCTCGCCATGATCGGGATGCAGGGGCATTACAACTACGTGGCCGATGCCGTCCGGGACATCCCCAACTGCCGGTTGGAGGCCATCGCACGCTCCACGCCCGACGAGAAGATCGAAAAGGCGAAGGAGAAGCGCCCCTGGATCGCGGACGCCAGAGTCTACGACGACTACCGCAAGATGCTCGACGAGGTGAAGCCCGACATCGTGGGCGTCTTCATGCCGATCGCCCGCATGGGCGAGGGGTGCATCGAGGCCGTCCGGCGCGGCTGCCACGTCGCATCGGAGAAGCCGCTCGCCTCCTCCCTCGATGAGCTGCACCGCCTCCGCGAGGAGCGCGACAAGGCGGGCGTCCGCATCACGATGTTCCTCATCATGCGGATGGGCCCCGAGTGGATCGCGGCCCGCCGGGCCGTGCGCGGGGGACTGATCGGCGAGCCGGTGCTGATGTCTGCCCAGAAATCCTACCGCTGGTACGACGGCGAGCGGCCGGACTACTACCGGAAGCGCGCGACGTACGGCGGGACGATCCCCTGGGTCGCCATCCACTCGATCGACCTCATCCGCTACGTGACCGGCCTGGAGTACGCCGGCGTGACGGCACGCCATGCCGTCAAGGTCCACAGGGACTACCCGGAGTGCGAAGACATCGCCTCGATGCTCTTCGAGATGAAGAACGGCGCGGAAGCGACTGTCACGATCGACTACCTCCGCCCCAGCAAGGCCCCGAGCCACGGCGACGACCGGCTCCGCGTGGTCGGCTCGAAGGGCATCGTCGAGGTCCGCTCGGCGAAGCAGGTATTCTGCGAGATCATTACCGAGAACGAGGGCCCGCGCGAGCTGCCCCGGCCGGACAGGTTCCGGCCCGTGCTGGCGGACTTCGTCGACTCGTTGCGCGAGGGCAAGCCGCACATCATGGCGGCGGAGGACCCCTTCGTCGCGACGGAGGTGGCGATCAGGGCCCGCGAGGCGGCAGATACACGAAAGACGATTGCGATGTGAGGATGCCATGGAAGCGAAACCTGACACCAAGCCCCCGATCGTGCCTCTCCACGGCGAGCGGATTCTTGCACGCCTCGCCGTCGTGATGACGACCATTCTGGCTGTCTGTTGCGCGGTGGCACCGGGTCGGGCCGCGGCGGAAACGCAGCGGGGCGCCGCGCGACCGAATATCATTTTCATCCTCGCCGACGACCTCGGCTACGGCGATCTGGGCTGCTACGGACAGAAGCAGATTCAGACGCCCTCGCTCGATCGCCTCGCGGCGGAGGGCATGCGTTTCACCCAGTGCTATGCCGGCAGCACGGTGTGCGCGCCGTCGCGCTGCTGCCTGATGACCGGCCTGCACACCGGGCACGCGCGGGTACGAGGCAACGACCGGATCCCGCTGCGCCCGGAAGACGTTACGGTGGCCGAGGTCCTCAAGGCGGCCGGCTACACCACAGGCTTGGTCGGCAAGTGGGGCCTCGGCGAGCCCGGCACGACGGGCGTGCCGAACCGAAAAGGCTTCGACGAGTTCTTCGGCTACCTGAACCAGCGGCACGCGCACAACTCGTATCCCGAGTTCCTCTGGAAGAACGAGCAGAAGTACCCGCTGGAAGGCAACGTCGAGAAGAACGGCGTCTCGAGCCGGCGGGCGCAGTTCTCGAACGACCTGTTCACACGCGAAGCACTCTCGTTCATCGATCGTCACAGCAAGGGACCGTTCTTCCTTTACCTGGCCTACACCGTCCCGCACGCGAACAACGAGCGCGGCGCGGCGGAGGGCAACGGGATCGAGGTCCCCAGCGACGCGCCGTACTCCGATCGCCCCTGGCCTGCAGCGCAGAAGAACTACGCGGCCGTGATCACGCGGATGGACGCCGACATCGGCCGCATCCTGAAGCGGCTGCGCGATCTGGGCGTCGATGACAACACGATCGTCTTCTTCAGCAGCGACAACGGCCCGCACAAGGAAGGCGGCGCCAAGCCGACATTCTTCCGGAGCGCCGGGCCGCTGCGGGGAATCAAGCGCGATCTGTACGAGGGCGGGATCCGCGTGCCGATGATCGTCCGCTGGCCGGCCCACGTGAAGGCCGGCGTCGCAAGCGATCAGGTCTGGGCGTTCTGGGACTTCCTGCCGACGGCCGCCGAACTGGCCGGCGCCCCGGCACCGCGGAATATCGACGGCATCTCGATGACGCCGACGCTGCTCGGCGAGAAGGCGGCCGGCCACCCGCAACGGAATCACGAGTTCCTCTACTGGGAGTTTCACGAGGGCGGCTTCAAGCAGGCCGCGCGCATGGGCGACTGGAAGGCCGTGCGTCCTGCCCCGAGCAAGCCACTGGAACTCTACGATCTCAAGAGCGACATCGGTGAGCAGCACAACGTCGCCGCCGAACACCCCGACGTGGTCGCGAAGCTGGAGGCCTGTCTGAAGACGGCGCGAACGCCGTCACCGCACTGGCCGGGCCGCACCGCCCAATAGCAACATCGATGGCATAGTGCCGCGGCGCCGTGACCACGGCCGCGTGAAGGCAAATCACATCGCCCGGCTCTCTTCGCTGTCGTTCGCCCGGAACTCGCCGGTCGCTTCGTTGTAATACCAGGCGCTGCTGCCCGGCGGCCCGTCGCCGATCGTATCGGTCTGCGTCGCCGGGTTCACCGGCATGCTCTGCAGGTACGGGCCCAGCGGGTAGCCGTCCGTGCCGACCGCCGCCACGCTTCCGTCGGCGCGAGTCGCCTCGGTGAGCTGGGCAACGAACGTCCGCAGGGCGGGATATCGACCGCCGTGCTGAATCCGGTAGAGCTCCAGGGCCCCGCGCACGGCCGACAGACGGGTCGTCATCGCACCCGTTCGAACGTCGCTGGCCGCCGAGGAAAACTGTGGGATGACGGCCCATGCCAGGATCGCAAGGAACGCCGCAACAATGAGAACCTCGATCAACGTGAAACCCGGTCTGCGAAACATTATCGCACTCCCGACAGCCGGCCGCGCCGGGGCGCCGGCCGGTCGCCGCATTCCCGAGCCGCCCTCCGCCTCAGTGGCACGACCGATATCCGCGGCAGGCGACAGGAAGGCGTACCGACCCCGCATCCCGCGTATCGGATGGCGTCGTGCGATGCTTGAGGTTTGACCGGCGATGCGGCGACGCCGTGCTGACTGCCCGGTCTGCCGAGGGGCGTGAGCGGCACGTCCGGCTCCGGTGCGTGACCACACCGCACAAGGCCCACAAAGTCGTGCTCCACCGACTCGGCCTGACGCTGCGGCAACGGCTTCGCTCCGTCGATGAGGCCGCTCCGATGCAGTCGCGACTTTTCACGCAAATCGGCCCCGGCGTCATCCCCAGGCCCGTTGCAGCCTCAAGAGTATCCGACTTGGGTTAACCCGGAGAAGGGCGTGAACCAAAGGGTCCGCGAGTGTGGGCAGGCGATTCTGCCGTGCGACGGTAACGAGGACTCATTCAGGGTGACCGTCGCCTACGATTGCGGTCATGAAGCCAGAGGACGGACGTTAGCCCAACCTTCGCACCGCGCGGTGATCCTGCCGCCCGCCGCCCCGCCGTGTAGTGCCGACCTTTGCCGAAAACCGGCCCGGGCGCTATCGCCAGCCACCCCGACGTCCGCGCCGTGCGAAGGTTGGGCTAACCCTTTGCCCGCCGCACGTTACGAAGAAGCCCCGGTCGCTCTCGCTTCCGGGGCTTCCCATTGACTTCAGGGGCACGGAAATGCCCCGTTCTTTTTTATGGCTCCCCGACCAGGGCTCGAACCTGGAACCTAGCGGTTAACAGCCGCTCGCTCTACCGATTGAGCTATCGGGGAATCTGCCCGAAACCCATCGGCCGATCCCCACAGCGGGAGGCCGGCCTGGTTATGATTCAGTGTACCCGATTCCGCGTCGGAGTCAAACGGGGGCTTGGCGGCCTGCGGGCGGGAAGAAAACGGACGCGCGGTAGACCGACGCTCCCGCGCACGGTGGACCGATGCTCCCGCCGTTGTTGCGCCGGGGCGCGGATCCGGGGGCGGTAGACCACGCTCAGAAAGGCAGCCGGAACCCCGGCGAGAAAACGGAGACCGATCGGTCACTCGCACACCCCTGGCGAGCGACGCTCACGGCCTCGTTGCCGTCGAGCCTCCCGCTCGCCGGTCTTCGCGACAATCGTTCGCGTGCGGCGGACGTTATGGCCACCATGCACGATCCGCCGGCAAGGCGTTTGCCTGCGGAATGCATTATGCTCCGCGCCGAGCGCGTTGCGCGCTGCCCACGGAATTACCGTCTTCATTTGCCCGGGGACGTCCAGCTATCGTTGCCCGGTCACGTCCGGTCGCTGCGTCGCTTCCGGTTTGCGTGCCGGCCCGTCCGGCGAGACGATCGACCGAGGGCGGCGTGGCCGTCCATCCGGCCCCGCCCGCGGTCCAGCCGAGCCCGGCAAGGACAAGGAGGGGTTCACAGGACGCTTACGCCAAGCCGGTGCAAAAAGACCGAAAGCCGCGCGAAGCGGCTTCCGGCCCGAAGAAAAGGGGTGTGTAGGCGTACTCTACGCTGCCCCCGCAAATGTGTCAAGCCCCCCGGCTAGGTGCTCCGCTGCTTTTCTGACCGCGTGCGCTTCTCGGCCAGCCATCCCCCGGATCTTTCCCGCCGGCGAGTTGTCGGCAGACATCTGATGCAGCCACGCTTGTCCTGGATCAGCAGAAATCCAGCGCCGTCTTGGCCACATTTTACTTTCGCCGGGTTGGTGGGGATGCAGCAAACACCGCGGTAAGCGGGTGAACGCCCGGCCGCGCAAGCGTTGAGTTCTCAAGCGGGAGGAAAACAAAGCCCTCGGCGCGGCACGGCGATAGCGCCGATCCGGCGCGAACGCTTCCTCACATTCACAGGCCGCCGCGCAGCACCTGCAGCGGGGCGACGACCTCCCGACGCTACGACCGATCGCCGCCGGATAGACCATACCGGCGGAACTTGTTGTAGAGCGTACGCCGGGTAATGCCCAGGCGCCGCGCGAGTTCCGCATGCGTTCCGGAGGCGGCATCAATTGCCTCCCGGATGGCCATCCGCTCGAACTCGTCGAGCATCTGCTGCAGCGTCCATCGCCCGTCGCGAATCATCCAGGACACCGCGGAGGCCAGCGCCGAGTACACGCGATCCGACGGACGATTCGCGGTGCGGCGACGCTCGAGCAACTCGGCGGGCAGATCGCTCAGCTCCAGGCGGCGCCCACCGGTCTTGAACGCCAGCATCCGGCGGACGGTATTCTCCAGCTCCCGCACGTTCCCCGAACCTACCGACTGAGCAAGAACCTCGTACACGCGGGGATCGACGTCCTCGATGCCCGGCGGGTAGTAGCTCGCGTACTTGCGAAGGAAGAACTGCACGAGCAGCGGCACGTCCTCCGGACGGTCCCGCAGCGGCGGCACATACAGGCTGATCACGTTGAGCCGCTGGTAGAGATCCAGCCGGAACGCGCCGCTCTCCACCAGCGCCGGCAGCGGCCGGTTCGACGCCGCGATCACGCGGGCCCGCACCTCCGCCTCGACGTCGGATCCGACAGGCAACACCTTGCCCACCTGAAGAACACGAAGCAGCTTCGGCTGCAGCGCCGGCTCCAGCTCGCTGATCTCATCCAGAAGCAACGTCCCACTGCCGGCGGCGCGGAAGTAGCCCTGCCGCGCCTCTGTGGCACCCGTGTAGGCACCGCGGACGTGCCCGAACAGCGCGCTCTCGGCCAGGGTGCCGTGAATGGCCGCACAATTCACCGACAGAAACGGCTGGCTTCTGCGTTTCGGATCCAGCCGGTGAATCGCCTCCGCGATCAACTGCTTGCCGGTGCCGCTCTCCCCGTGGATGAGCACCGGGGCATCCGAGATCATGGCCGCGCGACGGGCCTGCAGAAGCAGGTCCGCCATCAGCCGGCTCTGACCGGCCAAGCCGGTCTCGTCGAAGATCTGCCCGCTCTGGAGTTCCGAGCGCTCCTGCACCGCAGCGGCGTACCGTTCGGCCGCCTGACGCGCACGGTCGCGGAGCGCCTCGGCCCCGTCCACCTCGTTCCACTCCACGAAACCGCACACCCCGAGCGTGACGGCCTGGCAACAGACATCCAGGCCCGTCCCCGGCCCCACCAGCGCCACGATACGAGAAACCGGCGAGACGCGGCGAATCGTGCGGAGCAAACCGAGGCGATCGCTCCACGCCGATTCGTCGCACTCGCCGTGCGGGCCGCCGCCGGTCGCCTCCGCGTCACAGAATGACGAGGAGCGTCCCCCGTCGGCGTCGCAGGGGCGTAACCCTGATCCCGCTATCACAGACTGTGGGTCGCTACCAGGCTCGGAGGGTGAGACAGCCGCCCGTGGGCACAGCCCGGCCGCATCCCGCTCGCCCGCGAGACCGGCCAGATCCACCACCACGACGGCATACGAATGGTTCCGCAGCGAAGCGAGGCACTCGTCTGGCGTGGTGGCGACGGCGATGTCGAAACCATCCGCGCGCAGACTTTCGGCGAGCCTCCCTGCAAACGCCGCTTCCGGATGAACCACCAGCGCTCTACGCGAAACACAACGACGGGATTGCACTCTTTCTCTCTCCCTTGCTCACAGGACCGTCCGCTCTCCCAAGCCGGACGACCCATGCCTCCCGCAATCAGAAAGGGCAACCTGACATCATCAGTATAACCGCGGGTGCCCCCTCAGTTCAATACCCAAGTCCCCACAAATCACGCATTTTTTGCCGGTCGCGTCCCGCGCTGCGAATCCGGCCGCGCGACCCGCAAGCAGCATGTTAAGAAATACGGCCCGATCGGAAGGACCACGCCAGCCTCCTCGCCCATAGGGCTTTACGACCGGCCGAAACCAAGAGCGGCGATTATTCACAACCCCCTTCGCCCGCGCGGCCTGGCCGACAGCGCCCTCTGGCCGTGTAACCGCCGCGCACTTTTTTTGAGGATCGTCTTCCTCGCCGTCCCGCCATTGTCTGCGGGCCGTCCGCGTCCGCAAACCGCCATCGCTGGCGGTGCCTCGTCGATGCCTTTGCGACACATGGGGCGGCAATCACCACAACATCATCACGGCCCGGCAGTTAGCCTTTCGACCCGCCGGCGTCGGATCGGTCTGCAAGAGGCACAGCGTCACCGCCCCGGCATCGTCGGAACCAGCCGCGCAGTCCGCACAACCGCTAAGATTGGTAGACGGATCGCGACGGTTGGGTCAGCCGGGTCTTCGTGCGGGAATGCGGGCCGTTCTTATGGGCCGGATCGTGTCACGGACCGACCGCCCGCAAGGGCCGGCAAGCCGTAACGAGCCTCGCACGAAACCGGCCCGCCGTTTGCCGCGGGTAGGGCGGGAACCCGCTCGGGGAAGGATGAGGCGGATATGCAACGCATGCCCATATGGCTGGCGATAAGCCTGATCTTCGCCGCCGGATGCTCTTCGGACCATCGCTGCCGGGTTCATCGTCACGAGCAGCCGGCCTCTGCGTATTGCTGCGTGGAGCCGCCCACGCTGCCCTCCGCACATCTGCTGTTCGACCGGGTCGCGCCCCCCCTCCAGCCAGGCCAACAACCGATTACCGCCGAGGCATTCGCCTTTCGCAGTGACTGGCCGGCGACGGCCGGCTACTACTCGGCCGGGGAGTCCGTCTTCTTCCGATCGTGGTACTACAGCGATCAAGGCAACAACTTCAACAACTTCGATTACGTGACGCGCCAGTTCCAGTCATACCGCTACGGGATGCTGTTCCGATAGGGGGCGAGGCGAGGGTCCGCCTGCAAGGCGACCAAGCACGGAGACACACATCTTGCCGAATCGAGCGGGCCGGTCTGAGGAGGCGCCGGCCCGCGTCGTTGCGCGGCAGACAAACCGGGTCAGGTCGCGCGAAAGAAACGGGCGTCCGTGCCGCCCGGACCGACGCGGATCGTCACCTCGCGAAGGCACTCCGGACAACGGCCCACATAAGCCGTTCCCGCGCGATTCCGGTAGATGCGGGCATATACGCCGCAGCACTCGAACCGGATCCCGATCCAGCGGCGAACCGGCGCCGTCGGCGCTTCGGCGGCCTCTGCACCGTCCGCCAGCCCGGGAATGTCGAGGTGATAAGCGGGCTCATCACTCATGACCTGATTCTTATCGGCTGGTTCGGCCCGCTGTCTTCTGCCGCGCGGGGCCGGCCGCCCCCGCAGAGGCATCCGATGTGCGCCCGTGTCCGGCCCGTCGCCGACGACCGCAACCGCTTATCCGCCGGCGGCATAGGCCTCGACGGCATCCCGGTGACCGCGCACGCGGCCCAACATCGCGTCAAGCTGCTCCCGGAGCCGACCGGCCTCGACCGCGTCCGAGAACCACCTCAGATTGGCCCGCACATTGGCCGCCGCCGCATGCGCCGCCGCATCACAGAGCAATGCCCCTACCGCCAGATCCGAAAGGAGATGGCGGTTGCATCGCTCCTTCATCTGATCCATCCGTTCGGCCACGGCGGCGGCCATCGCCACGATCTCCAGCGGCACGGCGGTCGCCGTCGCCAGGGCCCGATCCCGCTCCGCACCCGCCGCCTCGCCGGATTTCATCGCCGCCGCCAACCTCTGGTAGGCACTCACGTCCTCGGCGAGCAGCTCACAAAACGCCTCGCGGGCGCGCTCGAGTTCCGCAAGCCAGGACCGGACGGCCGCCTCGTGTGCAGCGTACTTCGGATTGCCGATGGTGTACCGGGCGGTCATCTGCCCCATCGTGGTCGCCAGCGCCCCAACCAGGGCCGCCACGCTGCCCCCGCCCGGCGTCGGCGAACGGGCGCCGGCCCGATCGAGAAACTCCGCGACGGACAGGGAAAGGAAATCGATTCTCTCGTCGCTCACAACGGCATTCCCTCGACCGGCGGCCCGCCCGGTTCGCGCCCCGTCGAAACCCGCCCGCCGCGAAGCCGACGACGCCTACCGGGATGCGTCGCCCGAGCCTGTCGCAGACGGCTTGTCGTTCTCCTCGACGGCCGTCGGCGGCACGCCGATCTGCACCGCCTGCGGGTCGGGCGTCACGACGACGACGATCGGCTTCGTGAGGTATTGCTTCGCCACACGCCGCACGTCGTCCGCCGTCACCGACTCGATGTACTTCGCGTACTCCCGGCGATGATCGAACCCCAGCCCATACAGTTCGTCCGTCGCCGCCTCGGATGCCCGCTCGCTGTTCGTCCGCGACTGCATCAGGTCCGTCGCAATGATGATCCCCTTGGCCTGCTTCAGCTCCTCCTCGTCGAACCGGCCTGAGCGCGCCCGATCGATCTTGTCCGCTATGATCCGGTAGACTTCGCCGACCTTCTCCGGCTGGCAGGCGGCGTAAATGCCGAAATACCCCGGCTCCACGCCGACGAAGTTCAGATCATGCACCTCGTACACAAGGTCGCGATCGCCGCCCCGCAATGCTTCGTGGAGCCAGCCGCCCGGATACATATAGCCGCCCATCACCGTCTCGAGCACGGCCATCGGATATCGGTCCCGCGTATTGGCCACATCCATCCCGCGGAACCCGACGTAGATGCCCGCCACCTTGCGTTCCGGCGGCGCCTTCCTGACGAACAGCGTTTCGCGCTCGATCGGCGGATCGCCCGGCACCAGCGGCCGCGGCGCGCCCGCCTTCGCGGGCATCCTGCCGAACAGCCTTCGAACGGCCTCCTCCGTCTTCGCCTCGTCGATGTCACCGAAAATGGCCAGCACCGCATGCGGCCCCACCGCGAAACGCCGGAAGTACGCCGACAACGCCGCCGTATCGATCCGCCGAATCGCCTCCGCGCTGCCGATCGAAAGCATCCGGTACGGGCTCTTCACGAAGAACCGGCTGCGGAAGTACGCCTCCAGCTCCGTGCGCCACGACTCGCCGATCCGAGAGATCGCGTCCAGCACGCGGGGCCGGACGCGCTCAAGCTCCTCCGCCGGAAACGTCGGGTGCTGCACCACGTCGGCGAAGACTTCCATCGCCTCGTCGAAGTCCTCCTTGAGGACTTCGCACCGGACGTAGAACGTGTTGTTCCCGCTGCCGGCGTCGATTCGGGCGCCGCGGGAATCGAAGAAGCGGGCGATCTGCTCCGCCGACCGCTGCGACGTGCCGCGGAGCAGAAGCTGCGCCATGAGGTTGCTGATCCCGTTGTTGGAGGCATCCTCGGTGACCAGCCCGCCCAGACAGTACATCTGCATCGCGACCAGCGGCGACGAGCTGTCACGCCGCAGCACAACGCGCAGCCCGTTGTCCAGCACGATCTTCCTGGCGGGCGATGTCGGCTCCGCCGTGTTTTGCGTCTCGGAAACCGCCTCGCCCCGGGGCAGAACCATCTGCGTGCCCGTGCGCTCCGGCCGCAGATACCGCCGGGCCGCATCCCGCACCTGGTCTTCCGTGACCTCCTGAATCCTCGCCACGTAGCTGTCGCTGAAGTGCGCGTCGCCCGTCGCCATGAAATCCTGGGCCATCGCCTCGGCGATCTGCTCCGCCGTCTGGTGCCCGAAGACGTGCTCCGCCGTCTTCTGACGCTTCGCCTGAGCCAGCTCCTCCTCCGGGATCAGGTCCGCCTGGAGCCGCCGGATCTCCGTCCAGATCGCCGCCCTCGCCGGCTCGATGTTCTTCGGGTCCAGCCTCGCGCTGACGACGAACAGGCCCCGCGCCCACTCCGGCGTCCAACTGTAGCTTTCCACCGAATACGCCAGTTGCTGCTCCCGCACCAGTGCGCGCACGAGCCGCGAACTCTCCCCCTCGGTCAGCACGAAGCTCAACACATCCAGCGCATACAGGTCGGGGTCCGTCAGGCGGATCGAGGGCCATGCCATCGTCAGCAGCGCGGACTGCACGTTCATCCGCTTGATCGCCGTCCGCGGCGTGGTCATCTCCGGCTCCTCGGGCAGCGTGATCGTCTTCACCGGCCGCCGCTCGAACGAGGCGAAATCCCGCGAGACCACGGCCAGCGCCTCGCCGAGGTCGATGTCGCCGGCGATGGACACGATCACATTGTCCGGCACGTACATCCGGCGGTAGTACGCAACGATGTCCTCCTTCGTAAGGCTCTGCAGCGCCTGCTTGTGCCCGATGACCGGGAACCGCACCGGGTGCTGCAGGTACATCGTCTCCATCGTCAGTTCGTGCATCTGCCGGTCCGGCTCGTCCACATCCCGCTCGAGTTCCCGCTGCACGACCCCCCACTCCCGTCGGAACGCCCGCTCGGGAAACGTGGGCCGCGTGATCCAGTCGCTGAGCAGGTCCACCGCGACGGCGAGATTCTCCCGGCTCGTGTTGATGAAATAACACGTGTTCGCATACGTCGTGTACGCGTTCGTGTTGGCGCCGATCTCGTCGAGGATCCTGCGCGATTCCTCCTCGGAACGGGTCGTGGTCGCCCCGCCGTGCAGAAGATGCTCGAACAGGTGGCTCAGCCCCGCCCCGGCAAACTCCTGCTCGTAGATGCTCCCCGTCCGGCAATACATCCGCACCGCGACGACCGGCGCCGTGCGATGGACCTTCAGAATCACGGTCAGGCCGTTCGAGAGAACGGCAATGCGCTCATCCGGGCGGTCCACGAGAAAGCGGGAGACGGTCAATGTCGCCGCCGGCCGCGTGGCCGCTTCCGCGCCGCGCGCGCCGCAGACCGGCACAAGCAGGACCGCCGCCGCGGTCGCCCGAATCGCCGGCTTCCACACTGCATTCATGAAGGCCACTCCTCTCGCCCCGTCGGACGCGGCGATCGGGCGGGCCGGGAAACCGGAGGCCGCGCCCGCTCGCTCTTCATCTGCCGCACCCGCAGCAGATTGCGGACGCGGTTCGTCAGGTCAACGCGATTCACAGGCTTGCACACGAACTCATCCGCGCCGCACTCCCGCGCGCGCTCCTCGTCGCCCAGCTCATCCAGCGCCGTCACCATGATGATCGGGATGTCCCGCGTGGCCGGGTCGCCCTTGATGTGCCGGCATACCTCGAACCCGGACATGCGGGGCATCATGATATCCAAAAGAATCAGGTCGGGGCGGTCCGACGCGACCTTCTCCAACGCCTCGATCCCGTTCGTCGCGGTAATCGGCCTCACCTCGGGAAGCTCGGCCATGTAGGCCTCCAGCAACTCCAGGTTCTGCACGTTGTCGTCCACGATCAGGACCGTTGCCTTTGGTTCGCCGCGCCCCGGCTCGCTGAAGGCCGTACCCATGCTCGTTATCTCCCCGAAACGGTGGATCACCCGCGGAACACTACGAAACCGGCGACCGAACCGCCCGCCCGCCGAACGCCAACAGGCCCCCGCCGGGGGCATCTCCGGTCCGCCTGACACCAAAGCCCGCCCGGAATCCCGCACGCGGACCCGATACCCCAAGGCACTCCCATGCCGCCGATCCGCGCGACGGGCAGGCGGACGGCATTATAGAACCCCGTTCCCCCGTCCGCTAATCCCCCGCCGCCGTTGCCCACGACGAAGGGACTTCCGACCCAGCCCTCCCCTCGGCGGGCGCGCTTCCGGAATACGGCACCGGCTCGGCGATCAACACGTATTCAAATGGGGTTTCATCCCCACCGAGCCGCGCCGCACCTCCGCCAGGACCCGTGATTCCGAAAAAGACACACGTACCTGTGCTGCCAGGGCACAAGGAACCCTCTGCGCTCAACAGGACACCGAATCGCGGCATTGCAGACAGGGCGAAGCGGCCACGCCCTCGATTTAAGGCATGCCGTTATTGACCCGATGCCCTTCCTCGGGCGCCCAAGGTTCACATGATTCGGCGTCCGTGGAAGAAGATGGCAGGGCCGTCGCGCGTATGCCTGCGGCACGGTCGGTCCCGGTCGCCTTGTCCCGGCAAGGGGAACAAGGCCCGTATGAAATCATCGGCTCGATCAGTACCGTCCGACCGACGGCGAGGCTGCGGCTGCTACCGGCCCTTCGGCGATGCGTTCGAGGAAAGGCAGCTTGCCCCATGAGAAGCATCGTGCTGGCCGTTGACCCCGCGCCGACGGTTCATCGTTTCCTGCGAACCTTCCTCGCCACTGAACCTGTCGAGATTCTCTCCGCGAACGACGGCACGACGGCGATGAGAACCATGGAGGATCGCCGCGTGGACCTCGTGCTGGTCGCGCTGACGTTACCCGACATGAACGGCTTCGACGTGTGCAGGCGGATCAAGGAAAACCCCTGCACGGCCGCCGTGCCCGTCATGATCCTTGCCGACAACGTCAGCCGGGCGGACAAGGTTCGCGGTCTCCAGGAAGGGGCGGCGGACTTCCTCACCAAACCGATCGACCCCTCCGAACTGCTGGCGCGGCTGAGAGCCGCACTCCGCGCCCGACAGATGCAGCGTGAACTGGAGCAGCAGAACTCCATGCTGTATCAGTTGCACGAGTTCTCCCTGAGACTCAACGCAATGGAGACGACCGAAGACACCCTGCGGGCCGCGCTGATCTGTGCCCTCTCTCTCACCTACAGCGGCCGAGGCTGCATCCTGGTGCCCGACCACCACGCCGCCGACCGGCTCCTGGTCGCCCACATGGAGGGTGTGCGCGACCGGCAGGCCTCCGAGCTGGTGATGCGAATCGGCGCACCCGTGTCGGGGCACGTGTTTGCCGGCAACGGTCTGCGCGTGGTGAACACGATCGAGGACCTCGCCGACGAGCACGCCGAAGACGTGGCCTTTCTGGGCGGGCCGCCGTTCATCTCCCTTGCCCTGCCCAGCCAGAGGGGTTCGCTCGGGGTCCTCAACGTCGCCGGCAAGTTGATGGAGAGCCATTACTCGGATCAGGACGTCAGAATCCTCCGTTGCGTCGCGGCGACGGCGGGCGTGGCCGTCGAAAGTCAGCAACGGCGTCTCCGGCTCGACCATACCCGCGACGCGGCCCTGCTCGGGCTGGCGGGGCTGGCGGAATGGCGTGACCCGGAGACGGGAGGCCATCTCGAACGCCTGCGCGACTACGCGCAGCTTCTGGGCGAGGGCCTGGGCCAAACGCCCAAGTATGCCCGCGCGATCGACCGGGCGTTCCTGCAGGCCCTGTCGCGATCCGTCCCGATGCATGACATCGGCAAGGTGGCCGTCCCCGACAACGTCTTGCTCAAACCGGGCAAGCTGACCGAGGCCGAGTTCGACATCATGAAGACGCATACGGAGGTCGGGGCAAAGGTGCTTCGATCCATGGCGGAACGAGCCGGCCACGACCTGTTCCTCGATATGGCATACGAGATTGCCATGCACCATCACGAAAGGTACGACGGCACGGGCTATCCGACCGGACTGGCCGGGGAGGCGATCCCGCTGGCCGCCCGCATCACCGCCGTAGCCGATGTGTACGACGCGCTCGTAACCGACCGCGTTTACCGGAAGGCCTGGCCGCATGAGAAGGCCGTCTCTTACATCCGACAGAATGCCGGCTCGCACTTCGACCCCGATGTCGTAGCGGTTTTCCTCGAGCGGGCCGACGCCTTCCTCCAGCTTAAGCGCAACTTGGCGCAGGCGAGGCTTCCGGAAAACAAACCCGAGGAAGCCGCCGTGGCCATACTTACCTGACGCGGGCTTCGCGCGCAACCGAACACGGGCGTGCCGCCGGCCGTCATGCTGAGCGAAGCGAAGCATCTGGTCTCTCTGCGCCAATCAGCCGGATTCTTCGTCGCTGCGCTCCTCAGAATGACGGGTCGCGCCACCACCGCAGCGCGATAAGATGCACGCAAGGCGCACCGCGCGCAAGGCACGCCGCGCGCAAGGCGAGCAAGAGCTGCGACGCAAGACTCTACGGGGCGGGTTTTTCGCGCCCCGCTGCAGAACTGC
>CAZZFA010000097.1:0-19016 GCA_964653435.1 uncultured Planctomycetales bacterium
GCGCCTGGCACATCGCGTAGACGTTCTCGGCAACGTGGGTCAGGTCGGCCAGCCCGGTCCGGATCAGAGCTTCTCTTGCGGTCTCGCCGCATGTAGCAAGGGCTCTCACCGCCCCTGCGGATGTGGTCTGGAAGGCTTTGTCTACCTGGCGGAGGACGATAACCGCAATCAGCGCGGCCGGCACAATGACCAGGATCATGTTTGAGGCAAATAACTTCGTCTTCAGTGTCATGGGCGTACTCTGGTATCCGGAGGTTCCCGATCTCGCCTTTTCCGCAATATGCCACGCGCAGCCCAACCGGATTCAACCCGCCAAGCCGGCGCGGTCTGCCCGGTGGCAGCAAGGCTTTTCGGGGAGAACAAGGCATACACAAGAGATCGACCGGGAGGCCGGCGGCCTTTCGTTGCGGTTCGACCGTGTCCAAGACGCCGGTCTTTGTCCCGGCGAATCGCCTCGGGTGATGCGGCTACCTCCGCCCTCGGCTTCGTCGGATAACCGGAAGGCCGGCGCCTCGTTCCATGCGTCGGTACCGCGCGAAGTGCGTGTGGCTCGGAGAGATTCCCGCGATATGCCGGCGCTGCGGCGGTGCAGACGCGGAGACGCCGCCCCGCTCTGCACACGGCTGGCACGCACGCGGTATCCTGTTGCTGATCCGAGAGCGGGCGCACATGCGGGCGCTTCGCATGGAGGCTACGCCGGCGTTACGGCACGAACGTAACCCGGTTGCGCCCTTCGGACTTGCTGCGGTAGAGCAGTTCATCCGCACGCTGAAGGAGCGTTGCAGCGTCATCATCCGGCCGGGCCGTGGTCGCCCCAAGCGAGACCGTCACGCGCAGGACGTTCCCGTCAATCGTCAGACTCGACTCCGCCACCAACGCCCGCAGACGCTCCGCCAGCATGCCGATCTGATCGGTTCCGGCATGCGCCGCCAGAACCAGGAACTCCTCGCCGCCCCACCGACCGACCGCGTCAAACGGCCGGCAGTTGCTGGATAACGTGTTCGCCACCATACGCAACACGCGATCGCCGGCGGCATGGCCGTACGTGTCGTTGAACCGCTTGAAATGGTCGACATCCACCAGGATGGCTCCGAAAGCGGTCCCCAAGCCTTTCAGCTCCGCAAACCGCGTCGCCATGGCACCCTCTATGTAACGGCGGTTGGCGACCCCCGTCAGCGGATCGAGGAAAGCCAGCTGCTCGAGCTGTCGGATTCGTTCCAGGTCGGCGGACCGCGACGTTGTCTCCCAAAACGTCTCAAACGCGCCGATGATCTCTCCCTGCCAGTTCCGAATAGGCCCGCCGTGGACGTGAACCGGCACTCGATGACCGTCCTTGTGATGCAGAAACACATCCGCCGAGCGAGGCTGGCCGTCCGCCAGCACCGCCGCAAGCGGGCAGCCCTCAACACATAACTGGCGTCCGCGTTCATCCACGTGCCGCAGTACGTTGTCGGCGCACCGGCGACCCAGGACGTCCGCCGCTCTGTATCCGGTGATCCGCTCTGCCCCGGTCGACCAGTACAGGATGCGGCGCTCGCGATCCATGATGTACACCCCCTCATCCAGCCGATCCAGCATCTCCCAATGAAATCCCACCCCGACGTCGTCCAGGAAGCCGTCCAACCCGGCCATCTGTGCGGCCACCTGGACTGTTTCCGGCAGTTCGGGCGCGACAGTAACGAGCTGGTCCTGCATAATCGCAAACCCCGGTGGATTCCGTCCTGATCGAGCGCACAACCCAACATAACCATCGGCGGGCGGTCACCGAGGCATGAATTCGCGCAGGATGCTCCCGAAACGGCCGTGGTCCGATAAAGACCGATTGCGGTCACCAGGACCGGTCTACCGCCGAGGCGACCCGCGCGAGGTCCCGCATCATCTGCTCGAAGACCTTCGGCGTAATCGACTGAGCGCCGTCAGTGAGGGCGTGCTCCGGGTCCGGGTGGACCTCGATCAACAGGCCGTCGGCACCCGCCGCAATTGCCGCCTTGGCCATCGCCGGGACCATGTACGCATGCCCGGTCGCGTGCGAAGGATCCACGATGATCGGCAGATGCGACTGCCGCTTGATCGCCGGCACAATGCTCAGCGCCAGCGTGTTCCGCACGTATGTCTCGTGCGTGCGGATTCCCCGCTCGCAGAGGATAACGTTCTCGTTGCCCTCCTTGATGATGTATTCGGCAGCGAGGAGGAACTCGTCGAGTGTCGCGCTCCACCCCCGCTTGAGCAGCACGGGTTTGCGGGTATGGCCCACGGCCTCAAGCAGATTGAAGTTGTGCATATTCCGCGTTCCGATTTGCAGCACGTCGGCATACCTGGCAACCAGATCGACCTGGTCGATGCTCATCACCTCGGTCACCACGGCCAGGCCCGTCTGCTCGCGGGCCTCAGCGAGATATTCCAGCGCCGTCTCGCCCATTCCCTGGAACTGATACGGGCTGGTCCGCGGTTTGAAGGCCCCGCCGCGCAGGCCGACGGCCCCGTATTCCTTGAGCTTGTGAGCCAATTCGACAACCTGCTGGCGGCTCTCGACGCTGCACGGCCCGGCAATCACGGCAATCCGGGCGCCGCCGACGATCGCCGTCGGGCTGATCCGGATCGCCGAAGGCTCGGGTTTCACCTCCCGGCTGGCCATCTTGTACGGCGCGAGGATGGGAATGACCTGCTCGACCATCGGGGCCTGCTCCAGCACGCCCCGATCCTTGAACCGCTCATCGCCGATAACGGCTACGACGGTCCGTTCGGTCCCTTGGATCACGTGTTCCTGCAATCCCATCTCCCGGACAATCTGCACGACGTGGTTGACGTGCTCTTGTGTACATCCGCGTTCCATAACGACGATCATGGATCTGTCTCCCTGGTTATCCGTTTGCGCCTCGTCCTGGCGCATGCCTGCGGCGCACGGGCGGCTGGTTTGTGGTCGAACTACCGGTATCGGATTGTGATCACGGCCGGACGGACGGACTACGCCGTTCGTCGCGGCCTGCGAAAGATGAATCGGCAGCGGCCGAAGAGACCGCTTCGCCGTTGCGGCAGGCAGGCGGCTGTTAGGGACTGTTGCTTCCATTCGGTCATCATCTGTGCTCCCGGCAGGGCCGGTGTCGACACCAGCTTTCACCCTCGCAGGTCCGCAGGCCTGGACCTCGCGATCCGGTCTGCGGCGAGCCGCTTCCGCATCAGGGGCAGCGCCAAAGCCACCCCCGACCCGAACCTTCCGCCGAATAAAGCCGCACCGCGGTATCAAGGATCGCCGCCGCCAGGCTGCGGGCCCGGCCGGCGCGACCGGAGGCCGAGGCGATCGCCGCAGAAAGCGATTTCCGGCCGTCGGCCGTTCCTGCGTCGGATGTCAGGTTCGAGTGAAGTAACGAATCCATGGTCCTATCCTCCGATGCGCTCCATACCGTGCATGTGCGGCCGGAGTGCTTTGGGAATGGTGATGCTGCCGTCCTTGTTCTGGTTACACTCCAGAATCGGGATGAGAATCCGCGGACTGGCAACTACCGTGTTATTCAGCGTGTGGCACACGTGAACCTTCTTGTCCTTGTCGCGGTAGCGGATGTTCAGCCGCCTGGCCTGAAAGTCGTACAGGCGGCTCGCCGAGTGCGTCTCGCCGTAGCCACCGCGCGACGGCATCCATGTCTCAATGTCGAACGTTGAGGCGTTCTTCGGACCGATATCGCCCGTGCACAGGTGCACAACGCGGTATGGAAGCTCCAGCCGCCGGAGAAGCTCTTCGGAGTAGCTCAGCATCTTCTTTTGCCACGCCTTCGACTCCTCTACGTCGGCCCGGCAGACGACCACCTGCTCGATCTTGTCGAACTGGTGGATCCGGTAGATCCCGGCGGTATCCTTGCCGTAGGTGCCCGCCTCCCGGCGGAAGCAGGTCGACCAGGCCACGTAGCGTTTCGGCAACTCATCCTCGGTGAGGATCTCGTCCTTGTGGTACGACGTCAGGGCGACCTCGGCCGTACCGGTCAGGTACAGGTCATCGGCGGGCATGTAGTATGCCTGCTCGCGTCCCGCGGGGAAAAAGCCGGTGCCGACCATGACCTCCTCCCGCACCAGCACGGGCACGGACATGGGCGTGAAGCCCTGCTCGTAGACCATGTAGTCGAATGCCATCCGCAGCACCGCCTGATGCAGGAGGGCGCCGGCGCCGGTGAGAAAGTAGCTTCGCGAGCCGGAAAGCTTCACGCCGCGGTCGATGTCGATGAGCCCGTGCATGGCGCCCAGTTCCGCGTGGTCCTTCGGTTTGAAGTCGAACTTCGGCGGCTCGCCGACCCGATACAGCTCGACGTTCGCCGACTCGTCCGGCCCGACGGGCACGTCATCGCCCGGCGGCATGGGGACGGTCAGCATGAGGGTGTTGAACTCCTCCAGGATCGGCTTCTGCTCGTCCTCGAGCTCCTTTACGCGCGCCTTGATGGCGGCCATCCGCTCGACCAGTTTCTCGGACTCGGCCTTCAGCTGCTCGGGGGTCCAGCCCTCGGCCAGCTTACGCTTGTAGAAGTCGCTCTTGGGGTTCCTGTAAAGGGCGATGTTCGCGCCCGTTTCATTCTGCTGTTGCTTGAGCCGGTCCAGTTCGAGCTGGATCGCCCGCCGCCGGTCGTCGACCCGGCACAGCCGGTCGATATCGCACTCGATGCCCTTCTTGGCCGCGCCGGCCTTGATCAGGTCCACGTTCTGCCGGATGAACTTGATGTCGAGCATTTGCCGCACCTGGAAAAAAAGCCCTGAGATCGCATCTTCGCGTCTCAGGGCTTTTCATCTCGTTTTCGAGAAAAGACCGCTATGCCCGGAGACGCGCACCTCCGAAGTACCAGAACCAGCTAAAGTAATAGGAGTGCGACGAGTTCACAACTGCGTCTCCGTGCGATCTTTCTACACCTCACTGTATCCGGGCGTCTCCGCCCTGTCAAGAGGACTGTTTGCTTCCCGGCCTCCCGGTGGTAACCTGTCCCGGCCCGCACCTCCGGAGCGGGCAGCAGGATCCGAATCCGGTGTCACACAGACAGAAAGGACAAGACATGGCCAAACGGCATAGCGCTGGCGTCAGCCGCCGGGCGTTCCTGAAGGGAGCGGCCGCCGCCGTGGCCGCGCCGTACTTCGTCCCCGCTTCCGCGCTGGGGCGAGGCGGCTGGAAACCTCCCAGCGAACGCATCACGGTCGGGTTTATCGGCATCGGCAACATGGGCGGCTCGCACCTGCCCGGCTTCCTCGACGACAAACAGGTTCAGGTCGTCGCCGTCTGCGACGTCGATGCGGTCAAGCGCACGAACGCCAGACAGAAGGTGGAGGAGAAGTACGCCGCCGACCGCCAGGCAGGCACGTTCAAGGGCTGCACCGAGTACCACGAGTTCGAGGAGCTCCTCGCCCGCCCGGACATCGACGCGGTCCTCTCGGCCGTGCCCGACCACTGGCACGCGATCGTC
This sequence comes from uncultured Planctomycetales bacterium, assembly GCA_964653435.1. Classification (GTDB taxonomy): domain Bacteria; phylum Planctomycetota; class Phycisphaerae; order UBA1845; family PWPN01; genus CAZMVY01. The sequence continues at coordinate 5,433 of CAZZFA010000097.1, forward strand.
GCGATCGCGACCTGCCGCGCAGGCAAGGACATCTACAGCGAGAAGCCACTCTCGCTGACCATCCGCGAGGCCGACGCCATGGTTGCCGCCGCGCGCCGCTACGGCCGCGTCTTCCAGACCGGCAGCCAGCAGCGGAGCGAGCACAACTTCCGCCTTGCCTGCGAACTCGTCCGCAGCGGCCGGATCGGCAAGCTGCAGGCCGTTTACGTCAACGTCGGCGGGCCGTCGCAGGAGCGATACCTGCCCGAGGAATCCGTGCGCGAGGGCCTCGACTGGGACCGCTGGCTCGGCCCGGCCCCGTGGCAGCCGTACAACTCGGAACGCTGCAGCGGCAATTACGGCGGCGGCTGGCGCGACATTCGCGATTACTCCGGCGGAATGATGACCGACTGGGGGGCGCATCACTTTGACATTGCGCAATGGGGAATGGGTATGGACGGCAGCGGCCCTGTGGAGATCATCCCGCCGAAGAAGGCCCCCGAGACCCGACAATCCCCCGACGGAACCAGGGGCGAAGGCGTCGTTTACAAATACGCCAACGGCGTCGTCATGTATCACAGTTGCAAAGCTCCCGGCGACCACAACGTCAACGGCGTTCTCTTCGTCGGCACCGACGGCAAGGTCGAGGTCAACCGCGGCTACTTCAAGACATGGCCTGACGAGATCGGCACCACGCCGATCGGACCGAACGACGTGCACCTCTACCAGAGCCCCGGCCATCGGCAGGACTGGCTTAACTGCATTCGCAACCGGCAGCGGCCCATCTGCGACGTGGCGATCGGCGCCAGCTCCGTCACGGTGTGCCACCTCGGCAACATCGCGTACTGGCTGGCCCGCCCGCTGAAGTGGGACCCTGTCAAGCACGAGATCATCGGCGATGAAGAGGCGAGTCGTTGGCTGGATCGACCCAAGCGAGCCCCGTGGCGCCTGTAAGGCGAGAAGGACGACTGCGATGAATACACGTTTGAATCGAACGACAATGGCGTTGCTCGTTGCGGTCGCCCTCGCGGGCGCCGGGTGTGAGACCGCCCCGACGGCCGGAGGCGGCTGGCTGGGTTCGCCGTCGCCGCTCGAGAAGCAGTACATCGAGACGATCGATAAGCTCCTGCCCGGCATGGGCGCCGAGAAGATCGTCGATCGCAAGGATGCGCAGCTCGAGCTGGAGCGGATGTGTTTCGACGCAAGCGCCCCGGGCAAACCGGCCGAGCGCGCCGCCCTCAGCAGGGCGATCATGACGAAGGTCGGCCCGGAGACCGCCAGACCCGCGCGGGTGTGGATGCTTCGCAAGATCGAGCCCCTCGGCCGGGATGAGGTCGTCGGCGGCCTGGCGAAGCTCCTCGGCGACAAGGACCCGGAAATCCGCGAGCTGGCACGCCGCGCCCTGCAGAACAACCCGTCGCCGAAAGCCGCCGCCGCGCTGCGCGCCGAGCTGGCGACGGCCACGACCGACGAATGGCGTATCGCTCTCATCAATGCCCTCGCCTTCCGCAAGGATGCCCGGAGCGTCGGCGTCATCCGCAAGTTCACGTCGAGTCCGAACGCCGACGTCGCCAGGGCCGCCGTCGCCGCACTGGGCGATATCGCGACCGACCCGGCCGTCGAGACGCTGACCGCGATGTTGAAGACGGCCCGTCCGCCCCTGCGCGACACCGTCGTCGACGCCTCCATCCGAGGCGCCGAGGCCCTGATGGCCCGCGGCTCGCGAGACCGGGCGGCCGAGATATACGAACAGCTTGGCGGCGCCTCCGAGCCTGAGCGGATCCGCATCGCGGCCGTCGAGGGGCTTGCGCGGGCGCAAGGCGTGAAGGCCGTGCCGCGCCTGGTCGCGCTGGTCAACTGGAACGACGTGCACATGCGGCTGATCGCGGCCCAGGCCCTGCAGGACATGCCCGATCCCAAGGTGACACCCGAGCTCGTCGCGGCGATGGACAAGACCTCTCCCGCCGCAACGGCCATGCTGCTGGACGTGCTCGGTCGGCGGGCTGACGCGGCTGCCATGCCCGCCGTCGTCAGGAAGGTAACTGCCGCCGATCCCGACGTGCGAATCGCCGCCCTGGGTGCTCTCGCCCGAATCGGCGACAGTTCAGTCGTTCCCCTGCTTGCGGAGCGGGCCGGCAAGACCGACGGCGAGGAGCAGGCCGCCGCGACCAATGCCCTCGTCCGCCTGCGGGGCAAGGATGTTGACCCGGCGATCATCGCCGCTATCGACGCCGCCAGCCCGCGATTGCGTTCCATTCTCGTGCGGGCCGCCGCGGACCGGCGATCGTCGGCCCTGTTGCCCACGCTCTATGCCCACGTGAACGACCCGGACGAGGCGGCCCGCGTGGCCGTCGTCAAGGCCCTGGGGCGGCTTGCGCCCACCGCGGACCTGCCGAAGGTGGTGGACGCACTCGTGAAGGCCCGCGGCGACGCAATGCGCACGGCGGCCGAAGAGGCCGTGTGCCTTGTCGCCACGCGAATCGCGGACCCTGAGCAGCGCACCGCCCCGGTCATCGCCGCCATGTCGGAGGCGCCCGCACCGGCGCAGGTGTCGCTCATTCGCGTACTCGGACAGCTTCAGGGCGACGCCGCCCTTGCCGCCCTGCGCAAGAGCAGCCGGTCCCAAGACGAGGCCGTGAAGGCGGCGGCGATCGAGGCCCTGTCGAAATGGCCGGGGCAGTACTGCGTCACGTGGCTCTTCAGCGGGCCGTACAAGAAGGAGGGCAGCAAAGCCACGGACCTTTTCGACATGCCGTTCGAACCGGAGGAATCCGGCGCCCGGGCGACGTGGAAACCGCTGGATGTCGAGGCAGACAGACAATCCGGCCAGATCGTGCTCAGCAAGCGATACAAGGACACCGACTGCTGCGGTTATGTGCAGACGAACGTCTGGTCCGACAAGGAGCAGGAGGCCCGCCTGCTCCTCGGCAGCGACGACGGGATCAAGGTCTGGCTCAACGGCAAGGTCGTCCATGCGAACAACGCGACCCGCTCGCTCACGTGCGGGGACGACAAGGTCACGATCACGCTGAAGAAGGGCTGGAACCTCCTGCGGATCAAGCTTACGCAGGGCGGCGGCGACTGGTCGTTCTGCTGTCAGCTCGCCGCGATCGAGGGCGGGCCGCCTGAAGGGCTGAAGTTCAGCACGGAGGCGGAACCCGGGACGTAGCAACCCCGGGCGGCGGCCCCGCGACGGCGCTTCGCGCGATGCGCCCGGGCCGGGAAGGAATCGCGACGCGCCGGAAGCGGCCCGTGCAGGCGGATCTCTCCCCCGGGGCGCGGATGAGCCGAGGCGTGCGCACCGTGTTCGTGGATGTGGACAGGCACGGTCCGTTCGAGCTGGACCCGGACTTCCTCGCGGGCTACCGCGACCGTCCGGTGCCGTGGGGCTTCGGCACGCTATCCTGGGTGACGTACAAACGTACGTACAGCCGCGGCGGCGAGGAATGGTGGCAGACGTGCCGGCGGGTCATCGAGGGGATGTTCACCATCCAGCGGGCCCACTTCGCCGAGCAAGGCCTGCACTGGGATCCGGCCAAGGCGCGGCACTTCGCCGAGACGGCGTATGACCGCATGTGGCGGTTCCAGTGGACCCCGCCGGGCCGCGGCCTCTGGATCATGGGCACGCGCCACATCTACGAGCGCGGCGGGGCGGCGCTGAACAACTGCGGCTTTGTCTCGACGAAGGATCTCGCCGGGGACTACGCCGAGCCGTTCACCTGGATGATGACGATGTCGATGCTCGGCGTCGGCGTCGGTTTCGACACACGCGGCAAGGGCACCGTCACGATCGAGAAGCCGGCGCGCTCCGACGAGACCCACTTCATCGATGACACGCGCGAGGGCTGGGTCGGCGCGCTCCGGCGGCTGCTTGCGAGCTACGTCGGCAAGGCCGCGCTCCCGGCGCGCTGGGATTATTCGCGCATCCGCCCCAAACTGACGCCCCTGCGGAGCTTCGGAGGATTCGCCAGCGGGCCCGAACCGCTCCGCAAGATGATCGAGAGCCTCCAGGCCCTGCATGATTCCTACGTCGGGCAGAAGGCCGACGCGCGCCTGATCGTGGACACGATGAACCTCATCGGCCGTTGTGTCGTCGCCGGCGGCATCCGCCGTTCGGCGCAGATCGCCTTCGGCGACCCCGACGATACGCAGTTCCTCGACCTCAAGCTCGACCGCAAAAAGGTGCTGGAATACCGATGGGCATCCAACAATTCGGTGTTCGCCGAGGTGGGCATGGACTACGCCGACGTCGCCCGCCGCACGATCGTCAACGGCGAGCCGGGCTACCTCTGGCTGGCCAACGCCCGGGCATACGGCCGGATGGGCGATCCGCCCGACCACGCCGACGATCCCGCGGAGGGCAGCAACCCGTGCGTCGAGCAGACGCTCTGGGATCGGGAACTGTGCTGCCTGGTGGAGACCTACCCGGCCAATCACGAAAGCCTGGCGGACTTCAAGGAGACGCTCCGGGTTGCCTACCAGTACGCCAAGACCGTCACACTCGTCCCGACGCACGACGCGCGCACGAACGCGGTCATGCAGCGCAACCGGCGGATCGGCTGCTCGATGACGGGGATCACACAAGCGATCCACAAGCTCGGTCCCGCCCGTTTCTTCCGCTGGTGCGATGAGGCCTACCGCTTCGTGCGGCAACTCGACCGGGAGTACTCCGAGTACTTCCGCGTGCCGCGATCCATCAAGACCACGTCGGTCAAACCCTCCGGAAGCGTCAGCCTGCTGGCCGGTGCGACGCCCGGCGTGCATTGGGAACACGCGCCGTACTACATCCGGCGAATGCGCGTCGCCGGCGGCCACCCGTTGATCGATCTGTGCCGCAAGGCGGGCTACGACGTCGAGCCGGACGCCTACGCCGACAACACGATGGTGATTTCCTTTCCGGTGCGCGTCCCCCACCTCGATCGGCGCAAGGCCGACGTGCCTCTCCGGGAGAAGGTCGATCTGGCCGCCCGCATGCAGCGATACTGGTCCGACAACCAGGTGAGCTGTACCGCCGACTTCGACCCGGACACGGAGGCGGCGGAGGTCCCCCGGATCCTCACTCGATATGAGCGCCATTTGAAGGCGATCGTCTTCCTGCCGGCCACCCGTCACGGTTACCCGCAGGCTCCGTACGAAGAGATCACACGCGAGCAATACGAGCGGATGGTTTCGCGCCTCAAGCCGCTGCAGGGCCGGCTGGAGCATGAGTTCGAGGCCGCATTCTGTGACGGCGCGAGGTGCGAGCCGCTGGAAGCCGGTCCCCGTCCTTCCGCCACGGGACACGAAGCCCGCTGACCGAGCGACAATGGAGCGGGGCGGGGAATCCCGCGGGCGGGGCTGAGGGCCGGCCGCGAAAGGACGCGGCTCGCCGTCTCCTCGCCCCGGACGCCACGCGAGAAACGCAGCGGCACGTCCCCCGTCGCGTCGGCAGCGATCAGACAGTGCAGGATCCGGCGCATCCCGGCAGATGCGAAAGTTGCCTCTGCCGGCCGGAACCAGTAGGATGCCCGCGCCCGCGAGTCGCGAGTGTCCCCAATCGGCCTCACGTATCCGGGCGAAAGGACTCGAGGCACGGAGTGACCCCGACCCAACGCATGTTGTTGAGCGGAGACGAGGCCGTCGCCCTGGCGGCGCGCGATGCGGCGGTGGCCCTGGGCACCGGTTATCCCGGAACCCCGTCCACGGAAATCCTGGAGGCGTTTGCGGCGCTCGGATGCCGCGCCCAGTGGGCACCGAACGAAAAGGTGGCGTTTGAGGTCGCCCTCGGCGCCGCGTTCGGCGGGGCCCGGGCGATGGTGACGATGAAACACGTCGGCCTGAATGTCGCGGCCGACCCCCTGTTCACGGCGGCCTATACCGGGGTGAGCGGCGCGATGGTCGTCGTCTCGGCGGACGATCCCGGGATGGCCTCCAGCCAGAACGAACAGGACAACCGCCGCTATGCCGTAGCCGCCGGCGTGCCGATGCTCGAACCGTCGGATTCGCAGGAGGCCTACGACTTCACCGCCGCCGCCATCGAGATGTCCGAACGATGGAAGCTGCCGGTCCTGCTGCGGTTGACCACACGCGTCTGTCATTCCAAGTCGATCGTTCGCCCGCGCGAACTGCCCGGCCCGGCCGCGCCGCCGCACTTCGAGCGCGACATCAAGGGCCGCGTCATGATTCCGGCCTATGCCCGGCCGGCGCACCGCCGGCTCCGAGCCAGGCTGGCCGAGGTCGAGAAGTGGAATGAAACGTCCACGTTGAACCGGCGTGTCGACGGCGACGCGTCGCTCGGCATCATCGCCTCCGGTATTGCGTACCTGCACGCTCGCGAGGCCGCGCCACAGGCCGCGTTCCTGAAGCTCGGCGTCACCCATCCGCTGCCGATGGAACTCATTCGCCGCTTTGCGGACGGCGTCAGGCGGTGCGTCGTCATCGAGGAGGGCGACCCGTATCTGGTCGAGTCGATCCGCGCGGCCGGCGTATCCGTCGAGGGCAAGGCGGAGATGTATCGCTTCGGCGAGCTGAACGTGGCACGCGTCCGGCGGATCCTCGCGAACGATACGTCCCCGGAGGCCGTCCCGCCGGCCGGCAAGCCCCCGCAGCTCTGCGTAAGCTGCCCGCACCGCACGGTGTTTGAGGTCCTGCACAAACTCGATTGCATCATCGCGGGCGACATCGGCTGTTACACGCTCGGCGTGCTGCCGCCGTTCGAGGCGATGGACTCCTGCGTCTGCATGGGCGCGAGCATCGGCGTGGGACTGGGTCTGCGCCACGTGCTGCCGCCCGCACAGGCACGCCGGGTCGTCAGCGTCATCGGCGACAGCACGTTCGTGCACAGCGGCATCACGGGGATGGTCGAGATGGTCTACAACCCCCCCGCCACCGGTCACGTGCTGATGATCCTCGACAACGGCACCACCGCCATGACCGGCCTGCAGGAGCACCCGGGCACCGGGCGGACGCTCAACCACGAGCCGACGGGCCGGGTCGTCTTCGAGGATCTCGCGCGTGCGCTGGGTATTCCCCACGTGGACGTGATCGACCCCACGCGCGATCCGGAGGCTCTGGAGGCACTGCTGGCCGACCGTCTGGCCGGCGGGAAGCTCAGTGTGATCATCACGCGCCGGCCGTGTCTGCTCGCGGCGGGCAGGATCAAGGAATACGAACGGGCCGCCGCCGGCCGCGAATCATGCGAAACGTCGGCGGCACAGGGCCGCAAAGATGGTGAATAAGGTCGTCAACGTGGTGATCGCCGGGCTCGGCGGCCAGGGCGTGATCAAGGCTTCCGATATCCTGGCCGACGCCGCCTTCCGCGCCGGGTACGACGTCAAGAAGAGCGAGATCCACGGCATGAGCCAGCGGGGCGGCTCCGTCACGAGCGACGTCCGCTTCGGGGAAGCGATCCTCAGCCCGATGGTCCCGGCCGGCGAGGCGGACTTCCTCGTCGTCGTCGCCGCCGATCAGGTCGAGCCGAACCGGCATCAGTTGCGCCCCGGCGGTGTGCTGTTGACGGCCGAAGGGATCGATGAAACGGCACTGGCCAACCGCCGGAGCCTCAATGTCGCCCTGCTCGGCGCGCTCAGTGTTCATCTGCCGATTCCCGAAGCGCACTGGCTGGAAGCCATCCGCGCGGCCCTGGCGCCGAAGCTGCACGATGCCAATCTGCAGGCATTCGAGCTTGGCCGCTCCACGGCGCGATCCGGCAAAGTCTGAAGGAGGCAACACGTCATGATCGGATCCTCATCGGTCGACACGAACGGGGGCTTTCACCCCGTCAGCGCGCCGGACTTCCTGCCGCTGCCCCAACTGCGTAGCCTGCAGTTGCAGCGGCTCAAGGCCATCGTCTGCCGCGCGTACGGAAACGTCAGCCTTTTCCGGCACCGCATGGTCGAGCGCCGCCTCAACCCCGGCCATATCGAAACGCTCGAAGACATCCGCAAGCTGCCGTTCACGGTCAAGACCGACCTGCGAGACACCTATCCGTTCGGGCTTTTCGCCAGCCCGATGAGCGAGGTGGTCCGCCTGCACGCCTCGAGCGGAACCACGGGCAAGCCGATCGTCGTGGCGTACACGCAGGAGGACATCGACGTCTGGGCGAGCGTGATGATGCGAAGCTTCGCGGCCTGCGGCCTGCACCGGGGCGACATCATCCAGAACGCGTACGGCTACGGGCTCTTCACCGGCGGGCTCGGCGCGCATTACGGCGCGGAGGCCCTCGGGGCGACGGTCATCCCGATTTCCGGCGGCAACACCGACCGGCAGATCATGATCATGAAGGACTTCGGCGTGACGGCCATCTGCTGCACGCCGAGCTACTTCGTGCATCTGATCGAACGGGCGGGCGAGCTGGGCGTCGATATGAAGAAACTCCCGCTCCGGGCCGGCGTCTTCGGCGCCGAGCCCTGGACGGAGGGTATGCGCAGGCACATCGAGGCCAACAGCAACCTGAAAGCCTACGACATCTACGGGCTTTCGGAGATCATCGGCCCGGGCGTCGGCATCGAATGCCAGTACCAGGCGGGCCTGCACATCTTCGAGGACCACTTCCTGATGGAGATCGTCAACCCCGAGACCGGCGAGCCGTGCCCCGACGGCACGCCGGGCGAGCTGGTCCTGACCACGCTGAGCAAGCGCGCCATGCCGATGATCCGCTACCGCACCCGCGACATCACCTGCATCAACCCGGAGCCGTGCAAGTGCGGGCGGACGATCCGGCGGATCAGCCGCATCACCGCGCGAAGCGACGACATGTTCATCATCCGCGGCGTGAACGTCTATCCCTCGCAGATCGAGACCGCGCTGCTCACCGTCGAGGATACGTTGCCGCACTACCAGATCATCCTCACCCGGGAGAAGGGCCTCGACCAGGTCGAGGTCCAGGTCGAGGTCACGGCCCGGGCCTTCAGCGACGAAATCCGCGCCCTGGAAGAGCTCCGCAACAGGCTCTCCAAGGCGATCGAACGTACCCTGGGCATTCGCGTCCAGGTCAGTCTGGTCGAGCCGCACACGATTCAGCGGAGCGAAGGCAAGGCCAAACGGGTAATCGACAAACGGGTCATGTAAAGGAACGCAACCACTCACAAGGGGCTCGCCATGAAACTCCATCAGCTCTCCGTGTTTCTCGAGAACAAGCCCGGCCGCCTCACCGGGCCCTGCAGGGTGCTGGCCGACGCGGGCATCAACATCCTGACGCTCTCTCTGGCCGACACGCAGCAGTTCGGCATCATGCGGCTCATCGTCCGCGACTGGCAGAAGGCCAGGGAGCTGCTCGAAAAGGCCGGCTATGTCGTGAAAACCACGGAGGTCGTCGCCGTCGAGGTCGCCGACCGCCCGGGCGGGCTGGCCGCGGTCCTCGCCGTGCTCGAACAGGTCGGCATGAACGTGGAGTACATGTACGCCTTCACGTTTCGTCGGGAGGACAAGGCCGTCCTGGTGTTCCGCTTCGAGGAACCCGATGCGGCGATCAAGGCTCTCCAGGCCCGGGGCGTCAACGTGATCGGCAGCGTCGAGCTCTACGACAAAGTCGAGAAGTAGACGCGCCGCGACCGGTAAGGACACTCCACATCATGCCGAAGTTCCCGTTCGAGAACCGCATCTGGGACCGCGACGAGACACTCGGCCGCGAGGAACTGGCGAGATTGCAGGCGAGCCGCCTTCGCGACTGTGTTGCGCGCGTCGCGGAGGTTCCGTTCTACAAGGCGGCCTTCGCCGAGGCGAAGATCTCGCCGGAGAGCATCCGGACGATCGACGACGTCCGGCGCCTGCCGTTTACCACGAAGGACGACCTGCGGCGGAACTACCCGCTCGGCCTGCTGGCCGTGCCGCGCGAAAAGATCGCCCGGATTCACGGCTCCTCCGGGACGACCGGCAAGCCGACGTTTGTCGCGTACACCGCGAACGATCTCGAACTGTGGGCCAACCTCTGCGCCCGGTTTCTGGTGGCCGGCGGGCTCCGGCCCGAGCACCTTGTGCATATCTGCTTCGGCTACGGCCTGTTTACCGGGGGGTTCGGACTGCACTACGGCGTGGAAAAGGTCGGCGCGGCCGTCGTTCCGGCCTCCTCCGGCAATACGCCGCGGCAGCTCATGCTCCTGCAGGATCTCCGCGCGGACGTCCTGGTCTGCACACCGAGCTACGCGCTGAACATCGCCGAGGTCGCCCGCAACAGCGGTATCGACCCGCGGAGCCTGTCGCTGCGGTTCGCGCACTTCGGCGGCGAACCGTGGACGGAGGACATGCGCGACGAGATCGAGCGGGAGATGGGGCTGTTGGCATTCAACAACTACGGCCTGAGCGAAGTGATCGGGCCGGGCACCAGCGGAGAGTGCGCCGCCCGTCAGGGCATGCATATTCAGGAGGACCACTTCCTCGTGGAGTGCCTCGACCCGGACACACTCGAGCCGGTCCCGGAAGGCGAGCCGGGCGAGCTGGTATTCACCACGCTCACGAAAGAGGCGATGCCGGTGATCCGGTACCGGACGCGCGATATTGCCTCGCTCGATTCCTCGCCGTGCCCCTGCGGACGTACCGGCGTGCGGATGAGTCGTGTCCTCGGACGCACCGATGACATGCTCATCATCCGCGGCGTAAACGTCTTTCCCTCCCAGATCGAGGAGGCCCTCCTCCGCGTCGAGGGCACGGCGCCGCACTACCTGATCGAGGTCGACCGGCCGGGCACGCTGGATGTCGTCACCGTGCGCGTCGAGATCCGCTCGCAGGACTTTTCGGACAAGATGAGCCAGATGCAGGCCCTCCGCGACCGTATCGACCGGGAGATCCACTCGATCACCGGCATCCGCGTCAACGTGGAACTTGTCGAGCCGCAGACGCTGGAACGTTCGGCGGGCAAGGCGAAGCGCGTTATCGATCATCGGCGCGAAAAGGGACTGATCTGATCGGACAATGCGACCGCGGGGGCCCCGCGGGGTTTCCGCGATGGCCGGAAGGCAATCCGTACCGGACTCGTGCGATTACGTCAGGGCGTGCCGGACTGGTCGTCGGAGCAGTAGGCCTGCAACTCGACGAGGTATTCGTAAAGCGATACCGCCGCATTCTGAGCGGGGTTCGATTCGGCATGCAGCAGGGTGATGTTCTCGTCCATCGCCTTGCGACTCAGGCGCCGCAACGCCGGCAGCGAGTCGCCCCGGTCCAGCGCCTCATGGTGCTTCGCCCGGAAGTATTCCCAGCCGCCCGGGTGCTCGTCGAACCACTGAGCCAGATCGGCGGGCGGCGATCCCTCCTGGAGCCAGCGATCCACTCGACACCACTCCGTGAGATCCCGGGTCAGCGGCACGGCGCCGATCCACAAGCGAAGCCCGTCGCTTGCGTCCGCCGCATCGAACACGCTCTTGATCAGTATCATGCTTCGGTCTTCTTTATGTGGTGCCTGCTTCCGTTCCCGACATTGTAATCATAGCATGCACCCGTGCAATGTCGCGGGGGATGGGGAAAAAACTTGATGCCTCCGCGACATCCTCATTGTGACGGGCCGCCATACGTCCGGCAACCGGCGCGAACGACCGTTGACCGCCGGCCGCACAGAGCATACCTTCTTGGCCGTACCATCCGGGTGTCCTCATGACGAGCATCCATTGGCGCGGGCTTCGCGGATACGGCTTTGCGACGGGGGGTCTGCTCCTCTTCGCCGGTTGCGCCACCCCCCTGCCGGCATACCATCGGCCGCTCGAGCCGGTGGCCGACCGCCTTGTGCGAACCTACCCGGACCTCGCCTCCGGGCGGTTTCTGATCGTAGCGGACTTCGAGGCCCCGGAACAGGGTGCCATCTTCCGCCTCGCTCCCCCTACCGCCGCCGGGTACGTCGGGATCGTCCCCGAACGCGCCAGACCCGAAACAGGCGCCGGTTCGCTCAAGGTCCGCTTCACCAGCGGCGAGCAGGAACTCGTCATCGAGGACTCCGGCCAGGGTAACTGGACGCTGCCGAGGGACTGGAGCCGTTTTCACCTCCTGCTCCTGAGCGTGTACAGCCCTCGCCTCGTTGCCGGCGCCGTCTTCACCGCGCGCAGCGGGTCCGAAAAACCGGCGGAGTATCGGCAGCGAGGCATCGTGCTGCGCGACGGCTGGAATCTGCTTCGGATCGATCTCGGCGACATGGCGGAGCGCATCGACCTCACGGACGTCCGCCAGCTTCGCTTCGGGTGTCCGCAAATCGACGAGCCGATCGATCTCTACTTTGACGATATCGTCCTCAGCGACAACGCGAAGGACCTGCTCTCCTCCCCATCCGGCCAGCCGGGCGACCTTTACGTTCGCGCCGAGGGACGCCGTTTCCGCGTGGGCGTCGTGGAGCGGTTCGAGCTGGTCTTCTCCCGGGGCCGGGTTGCCCAATGGTTCGACCTTCGTTCCGATCCCAACCGCATCCGGAACCTGACCGGCGGCGGCCCGTTGGGACCCACACCCGTGCTCATTCCGGCCGACCCCGGCGCCCCGTTGCACGTCGACGAGGCCACCGGATGGGAGCAACTCGGGCCGGCCGCGGAGAGCTTCCAACGGATCGTGGAGGCGTCGGCCACGCGCGTGGTCATCTGGGGCGAATGGCGATTCGGCACCGCCGCCGCGATATCAGCGCCGAGTGCCCAGGCGCCTCTGCATCGATGGGTCTACACCGTCTACGCGACCGGCAAGGTCTGCCTCGAGTTTGCCGGCACCGTGCCGGCTCCCCCACCGGACAAGGAGAAACCCGGCAACGCGGCCGCCCCCTCCGATCGGCCGGGGACGGGCGCCGTCAGCCCGGTCGGCTACCTGATAAGCTGTGCCGATGGCGAGGGCTTCCAGCGTCTGCTGCACACGCCCAAGGCCGTCGGCAGCGAGGGTACCGGCGCCGCCGATGCCCTGAGCTACGTTCTGTATCATCAGGACGGCCGGGATAAGGCCGATCTGCTCTACGCGTTTTATCGCTCCGCCGTCGCACCGAGGGCCCGACCGCTGCGCCACGACGAGGAGCCGCGCCTCGGTACGCTCTTCTACGGAGGCCCCGCCGAAACCCTCACCGTGTGGGCCGCGATGTTCACCGTCTGGCCGAACGATATCGACGGAATCGAGCAGGCCGAGCCCATCGTCCTTGATTATGTGAACCCGATGCCGATCGCCGTCGATGCCGGCCGTCTCCTGCGGACCGATCCCGGCGATTTCGACAGCGACGGCTTCAACGAGGCCCGCGGGCACTACACACTCGAGCCCGACGGCAATGTCGTGAAGCTTCGACTCGACGCCAGCCGAAGGATGCGATTCGGGCCGGCCTTCAAGATCGTCGATGTGGCGGATAGTGACGTGTGGGCGTACGTGGACGGCATCGAGATCCGCCCGGTAAGCCGCGATGTGGACGGCAACGCGATCTTCCAGATCCCCCGGGTGCTGGACAAGGATACGCTCGTCGAGGTCACGATCCGCCGCCGGGCGGCAACGACGCAGACGAAGTAGCGGGTATCGAACGGCAGCGGCCCGAACGCACTCGCCGTCGCGAGGTGTCGAAGGGTGTCAGGAATCCTTCGCCGTCGAAAGTGACCCAAGGCGGCCTTCGGCCGCAACCGAACACGGGCGCGCCGGCTCCCGTCATGCTGAGCGAAGGTAGAGTCGAGACGTGGCGCGGTGGGTTAGGAGCCG
>CAZZFA010000098.1:0-17858 GCA_964653435.1 uncultured Planctomycetales bacterium
CTCAGAATGACGTACCGCCCCTGGCCCGGAATTCCGCGCCGGCCGACAAGAATCCTGGCCATAACAGTGCAGGGACGGCTGAACCTTCGCGGCGATGCGCGCCGCACGCGAAATGGTCTTACCGATAACGGTACTGGCCGCCGTTATTGTCATGGGCCCGGTCTCGCAGGCCCCCATCAAGTGGTATAAGATACCTGGCGAACGGCGAGGCCCCCGCATGAAAGTCGTTCCGCTTGCCGACGACATGATCCCATGCTTCTGCTGGGATCAGGCGCCTCACGGTCGCCGGGATGAAGGCCGGTCTTGCCCCGGCCTCGGGCGCGATGGCGTACCCGGCACGCCGAGCCATGGAGTACGAACAAGGTGCCGCACCCGCTGAGCCCCCAACCCCCGGCACGCAGTCCGCGCGCGGGCCTCGACGAGGATCTCCCGTGTCCGAAGTGCGGCTACAACCTTCGCGGGCTGACCGTGCCTCGGTGCCCGGAATGCGGGTTCAGGTTTGAGTGGTCGGACGTACCGCGATTGCGCACACCGCCCGGGCCGCCGGTCTTCGCGCCGCCGGACCCCCGCATGGAAACCCTGGTCCGTTGCCTCGTGGCCGGGCTCGTTGCCCTGCTCGTAGCCTACGTGTGTGTGGGAGCAGCGCCGTTGCTGGTGCTACTGGCCTGTGCGTTCACCCTGTTGTTCCTCGCCGCTATCGGGCTGTCCCTTCTTGTGACGCGAACGCGAGAATAGAGTCTTCCGTCGCAGCTTTTGCGCGCCTTGCGCACGGCGTGTTTTGCTCGCATGGATCGCGCTGCGGCGGTGGCGCTACCCGTCATTCTGAGGAGCGCAGCGACGAAGAATCCGGCTGATTGGCGCAGGCAAGCCAGATGCTTCGCTTCGCTCCGCATGACGGGGGCTGGCGCGCCTGCGTTCGGTTGCGGCCGAAGGCCGCTTTGGGGCGCCGTCGGCTCGGGATTCCTGCCCCCCCCCGGAATCACGCCGTCTCCCGCCGGTGGTGCCGCCGTCGCCAACTGTCCCAGCACGCCGCCACGACGATGACGACCCCCACGACGATCTTCTGCAGCGTCGTGTCGATGCCGGCGGCATCGAGGCCGTTGTTGAGGATCGCGATAATCAAAGCGCCGATCAACGTGCCGACGACCGAACCCTCGCCCCCGAAGAAGCTCGTGCCCCCGATGACCACCGCTGCAATCGCGTACAGCTCGTACCACTCGCCGTGCAGGTAGCTGCCCGTACCCACTCGCGACCAGAGGACGATGCTCGCCAGGCCCGCGCAAAGCCCCGCCACCACATAGCAGAACAGACGCACGCGCCCCACACGGACCCCGGCAATGCGGCTCGCCTCTGCGTTGCCGCCCACCGCGTAGACATGCCGGCCGATGACGGTCCAGTAGAGCACGCCCGCCCCGGTGACGAACACCACCGACGAGATCACGATCGGCAGCACGGCCGGCAGCGGGTTCGGACACGTGAGATACACCGGCTCGCTCCCGCCCAGATAAAACGCCAGCCCCTTGGCGATCATCATCATCCCCAGCGTGGCGATGAAGGCCTGAATCCGCGCATACGCCACCAGCAGGCCGTTGACCAGCCCGCAGATCGCTGCGGCTCCCACGCCGGCCAGTACCGCCGGCACGACACCCCCGGCGTCCGCCCCGTGACGCAGGAGCGTGCCGACGAAAAGCACGTTGGCCAGGGCGACCACGGAGCCCACGGACAGGTCGATGCCGCCCGTCAGGATCACGTACGTCATGCCCACGCCCAGGATGACGTTGATCGCGGCCTGCTCCAGGATCTTCCGCTGGTTGTACGTGTGGAACTCGATGCCCCCGTCCGCCGACCGCGTCAGCAGGAATGTGGGCATCTTCCAGCCCCAGGACCGTCCGGCCGCCCTCGCGGACCGGTCCGGCAGGTCCACCGCCGACAGCGCGATCATCGCCGCATACACAATGGCCAGTACGGTCAGCAGCGGCAGAAAGCGGCGGATCGCCTGCCGCACGAATCTGCCCCCGCCCGGGCCCGCCGGCGACGCAGAACGGCATCCGGCCGATATGGACTCATCTTGTGGCACACGAGTGAATTACCGCCGCCGTCGCCGCCGGTCAACCGCGGCGTCGTTGCAGCGGCGGCGGCACCGACCTAGAATACCTTGCGAGACCCCACGGGCGGCACGCAGCATCCCGAGCAGGAGCCACGCAAATGGGCATGACGATTACGGAGAAGATCCTCGCGCGCCACGCCGGCCGGCCCCGTGTCGAGCCCGGCGAGAACATCTGGTGCAACGTCGATATCCTCATGACGCACGACGTCTGCGGGCCGGGCACGATCGGCGTCTTCCGCGAGAACTTCGGCCCGACCGCGAAGGTCTGGGACGCGAACCGGGTCGTAATCATCCCCGACCACTATATCTTCACCGCCGACAGGATGGCCCATCGCAACGTGGAGATCCTCCGCGAGTTCGTCCGCGAGCAGGGCATCCGCTATTACTATGATCCCGACTTCGTCCGCGGCGACGGCACGCCCAGCCCGTATAGCGACCCCACGAAGACGCCGTACAAGGGCGTCTGCCACAAGGCCCTGCCCGAGGAGGGCCATGTCCGGCCGGGCGAGATCCTCATCGGCACCGACTCGCACACCTGCACGGCCGGGGCGTTCGGCTGCTTTGCCACGGGCGTGGGAAACACGGATGCCGGCTTCGTCCTCGGCACCGGCAGGATCTGGCTGAAGGTCCCGCCCACGATGAAATTCGTCTTCCACGGCCGGATCCCGCCGTACCTGACGGCCAAGGACCTCATCCTCGCCGTCATTGGCGAGATCTCCGTCAGCGGCGCCACGTATAAGGCGATGTACTTTACCGGCGAGGGCATCGCCAGCCTTTCGCTGGAGGATCGCATGACGCTTACGAACATGGCGATCGAGGCGGGCGGCAAGAACGGCATCTGCGACGTGGACGACAAGACCCTCGCCTACGTCCGCAAACGCTCGAAGCTCCCCGCGTGGGAGGTCTACCGGGACGACCCCGATGCCGCCTTCGACGCCGTGTACGAGTGGGACCTCGCGAAGCTCGAGCCGCTCGTCGCCCGGCCGCACAGCCCCGACAACCGGGCCACGGCCCGCAGTTGCCGCGACGTGAAGATCGACCGCGCCTACATCGGCTCCTGCACCGGCGGCAAGATCACGGACATGATCTTCGCAGCGAATGTGCTCAACGGGCACAAGGTCAAGGTCCCCACGTTCATCGTCCCCGGCTCGACCGAGGTCCACGCGGACATGAAGCGCCTGGGCCTGCACGGCGAACCCAAGCAGCCCGGCGAGAAGAGCATCGAGGAAGTCCTGCAGGATGCCGGCTGCCAGATAGGCCCCGCGGGTTGCGCTGCCTGCCTGGGCGGCCCGGCGGACACGTTCGGCCGTCTGAACGAGCCGATCGTCTGCATCAGCACGACGAACCGGAACTTCCCCGGCCGCATGGGCCACAAGGACGCCGGCGTCTACCTCGCCAGTCCGCTGACGGCCGCCGCCAGCGCCCTGACAGGCAGAATCACCGACCCGCGCGACTTCGTCACCCAGCGGATCGACACGGGCAGCGCGGGCGTCGTCTGATGTGGAGTGCGGTCTCTCCAGAGGCCACGCCGGCCTTGGAGAGACCGCACTCCAGGCACTTGGCTCTCGCGCCGGATGCCCCGCAATATGAACTGCGGCGGCTGTGGCGCCGCTTTCAATTTCGGCGAAACTGGAGCATCCGCGCGCTACTGGCCCACCGCGTCATTCAGCCGCCGGCGGCGCAGGCGGGTGGGCTCGTCTTAGCGCCTTCAGGACGTCGCGACGTCCCATTACTTCTATGCCCGTGACTCGGGCGAAGTTGTCGGTATCGATCACCACTAAGCCGTCGCAATCATCCAGCTCGATGGATTCGCCGTGCTTTACGCCGATTACATACTGCTCAACGATGTTAAGGGGACGCGTTCCGCCCACGGTGATGTACACTCCGATGCCAGGATCGTGAGTCCACCGCTCCAGGGTGAGGCCGGGCAGTTGATCCGCCAGGTCCGAACGTTTGATCTTCATAAGCGAACGACGAAGCTCGCCGTAGAACGCCGGGAAGATCTCTGCGAGAAGTGCCATGTGCGGAGTATAGCGAATGCGCCGGAGTCGGTCCTGACCATCGAGCAGAGACCGTTCCGCGGGCTGTTTCCCGGTCAGTCATCTTATCCGGGAAGAACGACGCGCGGCAAAGGCAAGGGCAAGCCGGGCTCAAGGCTCACCCCGCCCCCGGGCTCTCGCCCAATGCCGTTTCAAGCGACGCCAGCCGTCGGGCGATCTCCTCGACCTGGCTGCGCAACTGCGACACCTCGGTCTCCAGTCGGGAAACGGTGGACTTGAGCGATTCCGCGCCGCCGGACGTTGTCGCCATCGACGCGGCTTCCTCTTGCGGACCCGCGGCCACCACGGGTTCCTCGCCTGGCGGATAGAGCAGGTGCCTGTAGCGGACGGCTGATCGACCCGGCTCACGGGGAAGAGCCGCCACAAGGGGCGGCGTGCGACTGGCGAGGTCGCCCAGGACGTTCGAAACGATCTCCAGGCTCTCGAACGGCACCAGCCGCGAGCAATGCGTGCGCAGCTCGCCGACCGTCTGCGGTCCGCGAAGCAGCAGCTCCGCCATGACCGCCGCATCCTTCGGCGACCAGACGAAGACCGTCGAGGCGAGGTGCTTGTACCGCTTGGTCCGCGCCCCGGGCGCCGGCAGCACCAGTTGCGTCAACCCGCGCCGCCGCAGCGCCTCCAGGGTCGCGTCGACCGTCGCCTCGTCAAGTTCCATCACCGGGTCGCGGTTATTCTTCTGGTTGCACGCGACGACCACGGCATTCACCGTCATGGGATAGTAATCCGGCTGCGAGAGCGCCTTCTCGATCAGCACGCCGAGTACCCGCCGTTCGACGCTGTTCAGTTCGTATTCCACAGCTTGGTAGTCCTTGTCGCCGGCTCCCGCCGCCGGATCGGTACCCCCAACCCGAACGCGGTCGCCCGACGTGGAACACCGGATTGTACCAGACATAGGCCATAGGTCGGAGGACGCCAAGCCCGTCCGGACGGTCCCGCCGTCCTCGGTCCTGTCCTCGCACGCCTGTCCGCCGTACCTGTCGTGGCGCGTGCACCGGCGGTCGGATAGCAATAAACTGAGCACGGCGGCGTTGGACAACGTGAGAACCTGTTTCCGTACCATCGATGTAGAGGTGCCAGAATGCGACGAAGCCTTCCAATCGTATGCCTGACGGGTCTTCTGGCGGCGAGTACCGCGGTCGCAGCGGAGTCGGCCAAGCCCGCCCCCCGGCCAAACATAGTGGTCATCGTGGCCGATGACCTCGGCTACGGCGGCCTGAGCTGCCAGGGTGGAGACCTGCAGACGCCCCACATCGACTCCCTCGCGAAGAGCGGGATCCGCTTCACGAACGGTTACGTCTCCTGTCCGGTCTGCAGCCCCACCCGCGCGGGGCTCAACACCGGCCGGTACCAGCAGCGTTTCGGACACGAGTTCAACCCCGGCCCGGCCGGCAACGCCTCAGCCGAGTTCGGTCTGCCGCTGACGGAAGTGACCATCGCCGATCGGCTCAAGGCCGCCGGCTACACGACCGGCATGTTCGGCAAGTGGCACCTCGGCCACACGCGCAATCGCCTGCCGCTGTCTCGCGGGTTCGATGAGTTCTTCGGATTCCCCGGCGGAGCGCACCCGTACCTCAAGTCCATGATCGGCACCCAGAACGCGATCCTCCGCGGCTATGAGCCCGTGGACGAGAAGGAATACCTCACCGACGCCTTCACGCGAGAGGCCGTCGCGTTCATCAACCACCACGCGAACGATGCTAGGCCGTTCTACCTGTACTTGGCGTACAACGCCGTCCACACGCCGATGGACACGATCGACAAATACATGAAACGGTTCCCCGACATTCAAAACCCCCTGCGCCGCAGGCACGCGGCCATGCTCGCCGCGATGGACGACGGCGTCGGGGCCGTGATGGACTCGCTGCGTAAGAACGGCCTGGAAGAGCGGACGCTCGTGTTCTTCTTCAGCGACAACGGCGGCCCGACGTCCTCGAACACCTCGAGCAACAAGCCGCTCCGCGGGTACAAGGGACAGGTGCTCGAGGGCGGCATCCGCGTCCCGTTCATGGTTTCATGGAAAGGGCACCTGCCGGCCGGCAAAGTGGACGATCGCCCGGTGATCCAGTTGGACATCATGCCGACGGCGGTCGCCGTCGCCGGCGGAAGCATGCCGACGGATCGGCCGATCGACGGCGTGAACCTCATGCCCTACCTCACCGGAAAGGAGACGAAGCCGCCGCATGATGTGCTCTTCTGGCGGATGGGGCCGCAGGCCGCCGTGCGCATCGGCGACTGGAAGCTCATCCGGCACGAGGGTACGCCGGCGGATTCGCAGCCCGCGGCGCGGGCCGGAGCACGGGCGCGGCCCGGCGCACGGCGACAGCCCGCCACCGATGACAATCCCGGCTTGCGCGGGCCGGCCGGCATCGGCCCCGTCGGCTCGGTGCACCTTTACAACCTGGCAAAGGACATCCACGAGGACAACGATCTCGTGGCGCAAAATCCCGAGAAGGCCAAGGAACTCTCCGCCGCCCTGGATGCGTGGGAGTCGCAACTGGCCAAACCCCTTTGGCCCGGAAAGGCCAGGTTCCAGGGCTCCGCCTCGCAACCCGCCGGCCGGAAACCTGCTGAGGGCCGCGGACGCCGCGCCCGGCGCAGCCAGTAGCGCCGCTTGACGTCCGCCGAACTGAGCCGGATCATGCCCGCCGGCCCTCGAGCCGACGGGCACTCATGAGCGATCCAACTGACCAGGCCGTGCGAGCATCCGGTAATGCCGGGCGCCTTGCCGTGCTTGCGCTGGCGGCGTTTGCGGCGTACACCTGCCTGATGGGCCTGGGTCGCGGGCCGGCGCTGGGCGACCACGAATGCATCAATGCCCAGGCCGCACGGCAGATTCGCCAGTCCGGCGAGTGGCTCATCCCCCGCCTCGGCGAAATCCCCCGCATCCGCAAGACGCCCCTGGGTATCTGGTTGATCGCCGCAACCTCGCGCCTCATCGACAGGCCGGATCGTCCGCCGGTCTCGGAGGCTGCGGCGAGGCTGCCGTCGGGCTTGGCGGCCTTCGCCACCACGTTCGTCGTACTCTGGCTCGGCACCATGATGTATGGTCGCCGCGCGGGCATCCTCGCCGGGTTCATCTGGGCCGCAAGCGTGGCGGCCGTCCTGTTCGCTCGGAACGCCCAGGTGGACATGGTCCTGACGTTCTTCACCGCGCTGTCGTTCGGCCTCTTCTGGGCGGGCTTCATCCGGCGCACGTCCGGGCCGGCGATCCTTGGCTTCTTCGCGGCCTTCGCCCTGGCGATGATGGCCAAGGCGCCGCTGCCCCTCATTACGGTCGGTTTCGCACTCTTCGTCTACTGGTTTGTCGCGGCGCCCCTGCTCGCCGCGACGGAGGGCACGGGGGGCGGCGACGGCGGCATCGGCCGCCGCATCGCCCGCGAGATCGCGCGTCAGGTCGGTCGTCTCCCGTTTCTCTGGGTACTGCTCGGCCTGATCGTCTTCGTGATCGTCGCCGGCACCTGGCCGCTTTATGTCTACCGGCACGTGCCCAATGCCCTCTCACTCTGGCGTGCCGAGTACCTCGATCGCGCCACGGGCGACCTGAGCGAACAGAAGGAGCCGTTCTTCTATTACATCCCGATCATCCTGGGCTTCGCCGCCCCCTATACGCTCTCGGTGTTCGAGGCCGTTGCCGCTCCGTTTCTGCCACGCTACCGGCGGCACCGCCGCGCCCTGCTCTTCGCCTTCACCTGGGCGATTGCCGGCACCCTCGTCCTGAGCATCCCGTCGTTCAAACGCTCGCATTATGTCCTCTCGGTCATGCCGGGGTACTGCCTGTTGCTGGCGCCGGTGATCGAACGGCT
Organism: uncultured Planctomycetales bacterium; assembly: GCA_964653435.1. Lineage (GTDB taxonomy): Bacteria > Planctomycetota > Phycisphaerae > UBA1845 > PWPN01 > CAZMVY01. Next base: position 7,971 of record CAZZFA010000098.1, read on the forward strand.
GTTCTTCGGCGAGCTGTTGGCCCCCGCCCGTGTCATCCGGTTCACATGCGCCGTCCTCCCGGTGGCGCTGGTCGGCGGGTTCGCGGCGGGCGGCTTCTTCGTGCGGCGCGAGTTCCCGACCTTGCTCCATGCCTACGTCCCGGCGGCGGTCGTTGCCTGCGTGATCTGGGGCCTCGCGTGCCGGACGTTCGCGACCGGTCGACGGGGGCGATCCTTCGTCCTGGTCAACCTCGGCGTCGCCGCCCTCGTCACGTTGATCTGGCCGGCCGTCGGCCGCGATGTGCAGATGAACGCCGGTGCCGACGCCCTCGCCGAGGCACTTCGCCGCCACGGCGTCACCCCCGACGACGACATCGTCCTCGTCGACGGACGCCCCGACGCCTCGATCGAGTTCTATCACGGCTTTCGCGTGAAACGCCTTGTCGATGAAATCGAGATGGCCACGATTCGCCGCAATCGCACCGACAGGTCGATGAACGTGTATCTCGAGATCGGCGATCGACTTGCCAAACGCCTCGCCGCGGATCGCCCCGTCTACCTGATCCTCTCCGCTGCGAACTACGCCCTGCTGGAAGCAAACCTCCCCGTCCGCCCGCGAGTCGTCTTTCGGTTGCACGGGGCGATCAAGGATCGCGCCGGCGGCGTCGTGGTGATCACCCAGCCGTCCCCGGCCACACGGGCCGCCACATCAGGCGTCGCCGGGGGCCGCCCGTAGCCGTCTCGCCATGAATCCTCGCCCCGCGCGGTGCGCCCCGCCGCCGTCACCCGGGCGGCGACAGCAGCAGGCCGGCCTGGCGAGCCGTCGCAGCGCCTGCCGGCGCCTAGCTCCCGGCCGCCGCGGCTGATGCGACGCCATTCTCGCCGGGGGTTCACGCGGCAGCCTGATCGGCGGGCCGGCTGCACAAGTCCGGCACCCGCAAGGTCATAACCTCTTCTTATATAATGATTTACGAGAATCACGCGTACGCGAAGAAAACCTGCAACCGGCCGGGTCGAGCCTGGTACAAGGGGGTGTACGAAAGGAGATCGAACGTGCCGGTTTACGCAACTTGTCCCCATTGTCACCACCCGATGGTCGTGCCCGGAAGGGCTCGCGGCAAAGGTCGGCTTTGTCGGCAGTGTGGCCAGGGGTATCGCGTTTCGCGGTTTTCTGCTGCGGTCTTGCCGTTGCCCGCCCAGTCAACGGGCGAGATGCTTGCTCTGACGCGGCGACCGATGCGGCCGGCGGTGTTCGTGATGAGTTAGATTTCCAGGATGCAAGACCCCGCGACGTCGGGGCTGGGAAAGCCTTAGCTCTGACTATCGTGTGACCTCCCGGCAGAACCCACGCATCGGCGTGGGTTTTGCATGCGCGCAGGCAATCGCCGCGAGGCCTCACAGCGGGAGAATCCGCCCCTGTTCATTTCACGTTCTGCCGCGGCGCGACGGCGCCCCGGTGCTTCGGACCACGGCAGGTATTCCCGGCGGCTGGTTTGCTTCGTTGAAGCATCTCCGCAAGGGCAGGGAGTTCGCGGCGTCCGTATGGTTGTCACCCGCGCCGCAATCAACCCAGACTTGACGAGACCATGCCGCCGGTGGACAGTGCTGTGGTTTTTTCCGGCACGTTCTGCGCGCGAGGAGGCAAGAAGAGGATTCTCGGAGAAAACGGATGCGACTCCGTCTCGTGGAGTTGGTGTTTGATGCCCAACTGCAGGGTCAGGGCGTCCTGCCGGCCTTCCGGGGTACGACGCTGCGCGGGGCGTTCGGCTTTTCTCTCAAACACGTGGTCTGCCACGTGTCCCACCACCAGTGCGATAAGTGCATCCTCCGGACGCGGTGCGCCTACCCCGTCATCTTTGAAGGAATGCCCCCGGACGAGCGAACCTTCATGAGGCGCTATCCCTACGTGCCGCAGCCGTTCGTGCTCGATGTCGAGTCCGCGGCGCCGACACGTGTCGAGCCCGGCCAGCCTCTTTCGTTCGGGCTGCGCCTCTTCGGGCCGGCGGCGGATCTCTTCCCGTTCGCCGTCTACGCCGTCCTTCGAATGGGCGAGGCCGGCCTGGGGCGCGACCGCATCCCGTTCAAGCTCCGGGCCGTTTCCGACGGCCAGCGCACGATCTACGAGCATGGCGACCACGGCATTCGGCCTCCGCAGGTCCGCCGGCTCGCGATCGACCCCACCAGCGCCCCGGCGATGCGCATCCGCCTGCGCCTCGCCACGCCGTTGCGCATGCGCGTAGACGGCCGCCTCGCGATGGATCTCGCCGCCCGCGACATCGTCCGGGCGCTTCTCCGGCGATACCGCATCCTCACGCACTTCTACGGCGAGTCGGAATCGGCCTGCGACAGCGCATCGCTGCTGGAGCAGGCTGAAGCGACGACCGTATCGGAACGACACCTCGTCTGGCAGGAGATCCCGCGATTCTCATCGCGCCAGTTTGAGCACATGAGCCTCGGCGGGCTTGTGGGTCATCTTGTGCTCGACCTGCCGCCCGGTCAGCTCGGCTCGTGGCTCCGGCTGGCCGAATCGATTCACCTCGGCAAGGCTACGAGTTTCGGGCTTGGTCGCGTTGTCTATGAGGAGTTGCCGCGATGAACGACGTACTGGAGATCGCCCTGGCCGGCTGCCTCCATGATGTGGGCAAGCTCTTTCAGCGGGCGGGCACCGAGCTCACCGACTCCGCCCGGCGCATGGAACCGATGCTCTGCCCGACGGACAAGGCCGGCTACCCCACGCACCGCCATGTCCTCTGGACGAACGAATTCATCGAGAGATATCTGGCCTGGCTGCCCCCGTCCGTTGACAAGGCCAGGCTCAATGACCTCGCCAGCTCGCATCATCGTCCCAGCGAGCCACTCCACTGGATCCTTGCCGAGGCCGATCGCCTGGCCAGCGGTCACGACCGCCGGCCGGCCGAGCGGGAAGCCGACGGCGGCTACCTTTGCGTTCCGCTTTCCAGCATCCTGGCCGGTCTGTCGCTCCAGCACGGCCCGGTGGCCGCGCCGCCGTGGTACGGCCCGGCTCACGACCTGAGCGTCTGTGTCTCGCCCCGGTCCGACTTTCCCGTCCCGAATCTGCGGCACGAGTACGCCGCCGTCGCCGACGCCATGATCGCCGGCATGGCCGCCTGGACCCGGGTCCCGGAGCCGGTCCTGTGCGGTTGCTTCGCCTCGCTGTCGGCCCGCTACCTCGCCATGAGTCCGGCCTCGACCATCGACATGCCCGATACGAGCCTGCACGATCACAATATGCTCGTCGCGGCGTTTGCCGCGGCATTGTTCCGGTACCACAAACGTACGGACAGTCTCCAGGAGCTTGCGATCCGGGACCGCACCAGCCCGAAGTTCCGTCTCGTCTGCGGCGACCTGAGCGGCATCCAGAAGTTCATCTTCGCCCCCGCGCTGGAGGGCCTGCGCAAGGGCATCGCACGCACGTTCCGCGCCCGCTCCTTCTACCTCTCGATGCTGACGCGCGTGGCCGTGTTCGAGCTCCTCCGCGCCGTCGGCCTGCCCATCTTCAACTGCGTGATCGACGCCGGCGGCCGCTTCGTCCTGCTCGTCGACAACACCGACGAGACCCTCCGGTGCCTGGAGGCCGCCGACCAACGGATCCAGCAATCCCTGGTCGAGGCGCACCACGGCGTGCTCGCGCTCAACATCGACTGGAGCGTGACGGCCGGCGGCACCGACTTCCTCGCCCCGAACTTCGGCAGCCTCTACCGCCGGATCCAGGCCGGTGCCGAGGCCGCCAGGTCCCGTCGCCTCGCCGGCTGGCTGCAACCCGGCGGAAGCTGGGACGAAGCCGCCCAATGCCTTCGGCAGGTGAATCCGCGCCGCTGCGCCGAGGCGGCGGCAAGGCTCTTCACGGAGTTCGGCCGACGGCTTCCGGATGCGCGGTTTGTCGCGGTGCTCGCCGGCGGCGTCGCCTGTCCCGGCCTCCTGAACGACGAGGATGCGCCCCGCCTGTTCGGCCGGACCGTCCAGCTTCTCGATTCCCCCGTCGAGGCAATGCGGGCCGACGACCTCGTGGACCTCTTTGCCCTGGAGGTCCCGGCGCCCGGGCCGCACGCCTGGCTCGCCCACGTGCCCGTGGCCAACTACGTGCCTCGTCTTTCGCCGGACGATCGGTCGTGCCTCGCCGCCCGGCCGCGCCCTCGCGACGACGGAAACGATCCCCAGGCCGACGCACGCGAGGTCGGCGACCTCGCCACGTTCGAGGACCTCGCGAATCTTGCCTCGGGCGCCGCGATGATCGCCGTGCTCAAGGCTGACGTGGACCGCCTGGGCCTCCTGTTCTCCCGCGGATTCAGGGACAACGCCTCGTTCGGGCGCATCGCCACACTCAGCCGCGCGCTTGACGGCTTCTTCAAGGTGTTTCTGCCCGCCCGTTTCGTCGAGCCGGATTCGCCCTATCGACTCGTCTACACGGTCTTCGCCGGCGGCGACGACCTGCTGCTCGTCGGCCCCTGGAACCTCATGATGCGCCTCGCCGCGGACCTGCATCGCTGGTTCACGCAGTTCGCCTGCGCAAACCCCGACGTGGCCCTCTCGGCCGCCCTCGTGCTCGGCAAGCCGAAGACGCCGATCGCTTCGCTCGGCCGGCTCGCCGAAGAACACCTCGAAACCGCCAAGGACGCCGGCCGGAATTGCATCGCCGTCTTCGGCCGCGTCTTTCCGTGGGCCGACTACCTCGCCGCGCTCGATGCGGGCGAGCGGCTGAGCCGCCTTGCGGCCGGCAGCGACCCCGCCCGACCGAAGCTCCCGACGGCCTTCCTGTATCAGCTCCTGCGGGCCGGCCGGCTGGTCGAGGAGATCGACGAGGCCCCCCGCCGGGGGCGGGCCGTGCCCCTGGACTCGCTTGCCTGGCGGAGCCACCTGGCCTACGACTTCCGCCGAAACGTCCTCAACCGCATAAAGCCCGACCGGCTCTCCGACGAGGGCCGCGACGATCTGCAATGGCTCGAGGAACTCATGGGCCTGAACGTGCCGCGAGACCGGCGCACCGAACGAATCCTGCGCCTCGCCGCCACGTACGCCCTTTACCTGAACCGAGGAGGTGCTTCATGAACGGTAGGTCTTCCCCACCACGGGGGCCCGCTTCACGGGACCGCGGCGGTCCCACGGGCCACCCGCCCGGCGCCGGCGAGCCCGTCTTCGACCCCGCACGGCCCCGCGCCGAACTGCTCGATACCCTTGCGGAGGAGCAGGCCCGCCGCATTCCTTCCGGCGGGCGCGACGAACTCAAGTCGTCGCAGCTTCGCCGGTTCTTCGGCGAGGCCAAGGACCTGCTCAGACGCCTCGATGCCGGTCGCGACTACAGGAAGGAGATCGAGCCGATGTTCAAGATGTTGCGGAGCAAGGCCAGTTACGCATGGCGGAACGGCCGCGAGTCCAAAATCCCGCGGGAGTTTCACGACTTCATCGAAAACGGCGTCAAGAAGGTCACGAACGAGGAGCAATTCCGCCTCTTCGTCCAGCACTTCGAGGCCGTCGTCGGGTTCCTCTATGGAACAGGAAAGGTGGGCAAGTAATGAACGCTACCAACTGGAAGCTCATACGGTACCGCATCATCACCGGCGAGATCGAGGTCGTCACCGGCCTGCGGATCGGCGCCAGCCAGGACACGATGGAGATCAGCGGACTGGATAACCCGATCCTCCGCAACCCCGCCAACGGCGACCCGTACATTCCCGGCTCATCGCTGAAGGGCAAGATGCGCTCGCTGATGGAGTGGTACCTCGGCAAGCTCAGCGCCGACGGCAAACCGTATTCCACCCGCGACGCCGAATGCCCCATCACCCGGGTCTTCGGCGGGCCGGCCACCCCGGATTTCCAGATCGGCCCCACCCGCCTGCTCGTCCGCGACGCCCTGCTGTCGAAGGAATCACGCGAGACATTCGAGAGCGGCAAGCCGATCACCGAAGTCAAGCACGAGAACTCCATCAATCGACTCACGGCGATGGCCAACCCCAGACCCATGGAGCGCGTCGTGCCCGGCGTCCGGTTCGAGCTGGAGATCGTTTACCGCATCCTCGACACGGGCGACGGCGGCGCCGTCGACGAGGAGAACTTCACGAAGATCGTCCTGACCGCGCTGGCCCTCGTCCAGGCAGACTGTCTGGGCTCGGCGGGCAGCCGCGGTTGCGGAAAGGTCCGGTTCCATCTCAAGGACGAGGCCGGCAAGGCCATCGTCCTGCCGACCCTCGATGCCACGCAGGCCGGTGCACAATGAACACGTATCGACTCACTCTTACCCTCCGCGGTCCGCTCGGCACCCCCCCCTCGGCCGACACGCTCTGGGGGCATGTGTGCTGGGGCATCGTCTACCACGAGGGGCCCGCCGCGCTGCGGCAGTTCCTTGCCGAGATGGCCGGGGCCGCTCCCCCCCTGCTCCTGAGCGACCCCCTCCCCGCCGGCTTCCTGCCACGGCCCGTCCTGCCCCCGCCCGACCCCGACCGCGAGGACGAGGTCATCGCTTCGCTCACCGCCGGCGGTCGGTTGCCTGCCGACCCCCTCGAGCGGTTCGACGCATGGAAGGCCCTCGCCCGCCGACGTTACGTCTCCCTGTCCGTCCTGCGTCGCGTGCTCGACGGGCTCTCGGCCCTCTCCCTCGCGGAGGCGATCTGCCAGGAGGCCGACCCCGTCCCGCCGACCATGCTCACCGTCCCCGTCGCCCACAACGCGATCGACCGTCTCACGAACCACACCCTCGCCGACGGCGGCCTGTTCTTCAGCCCCGAGACGTTCGCCGCCGCCCCCGTCGAATACGACCTCTGGGTCGTCGCCTCCTGCGAGCCGGCGCGCGTTCGCGAGCTGCTCGGCTGGGCCGTCGAAGGGGGCTACGGCCGCGACGCGAGCACCGGCAAGGGCCACTTCACCGTGGACGGCATCCGCCCGGAAAGCCTGCCCGCCGCGCAGAACCCCAACGCCGTGATGACGCTGGGGCCTTGCGCCCCGGCTGCCGGCGATCCGGCCCGCGGCTGCTGGATGGTCGAGCCCCGCTTCGGCAAGCTCGGCGGCCCCTGGGCAGCGCAGGCCGACGGCGCCGGCGTCTTCAAGCACCCGTTGATCTTTCTGGCCGCCGGGGCCGTCCTGGCCGGCCCGCCCAAGCCGTTCCTCGGGCGGATCGTCCCAAACGTCCACCCGACCCGCCCCGAGGTGGTCCAGTACGGCCTGGCCGTCACGATCCCGGTTCGCTGCCCCGACTTCGAGGAGACATCCTGATGCCCACATACCCCTTCACGCTCACCATGCTCTCGCCCGTGCACATCGGCACCGGCGAGGAGATCGACCCGAGCGAGTATGTCGTCACGGCCGAGAAGGCGGGCGACGACGCGCAGTATGTCGTCGACGTCCTCGACCTGCCGGCCTTTCTCGGTTCACTGACCCCCGAGGCGCGCCGAGAGTTCGACGACGCAGTGGCGAAGAACGCCCTCTTCTATCTTCGCCGGTTCGTGGCCGATCGCTGCGATCGGCGGCGATTCCGCCGCTACTGGTGTGCGACCGGCCGCGAGTTCTACGAGCACTACCGCAAGGGGTTGACCTCCGATGCGTCGCAGCTCGTCGTGAACACGATGACCCGCACCGGTCTCGACGGCCGCCCCTATATCCCCGGCTCCAGCCTGAAGGGTTCGCTTCGCACCGCCGTCGTATCCACACTGGCCCTCGAAGCCGCCAGGGATCCGCAGATCGCCGACGACCTCGACGGGATCGCCCGAAACGATCACCGTCACCGCGAGTTCGAGCCGACGGTCCTCGGGTACCGAAACGCCCGCGGCCGCGCCGAGATACGGGCCGACCCCTTCCGCGCCGTCCGCGTCTCCGACGCGCCCCTGCCGCCCAATGCGATCAGCATCGACCCGGCGACGATCTACAAGCCCGACGCCGACGCGGGCGCCGCCGATCCGGCGGGCATCCGGATGTACTACCAGATGACCTTCTCCGCCCTCGACGGGGAGTCGGTCGAGGCCCGCGGCACGATCGCCGTGGATGAACGGCTCGCTCACCACGACGCCTCGTCGGCCCGTGACTGGCGTTTTGCTCATTGCGTCTCTCGCGCGCTGACCATCGGGGAGATCCTTGAGGCGTGCCGGCGCTTCTACGTTCCGCGCCTGGAACGGGAGAACGAGGCCTTCTACCGCAGGCATCCCGACGCGGCCGACGCCGGCCGTCGCCTGCTCGAAATGGCCCGCACAATGAAGGACAACGAGGCGCTGATCCGTCTCGGCCGCTTCAGCCACTTCGAGTGCGTAACCGTCGAGCGCTTCGCCCGCCCGCCGCGACGGGGCTGCGGCGGGACGCGGACCTTCGCCGCCGGCATGCTGCCGATGGGCTGGGCGAAGCTGGCGGTCGGGTCCCCCCGGTCGGCGGGCGACCGGCCGCCGGGCAACGGATGAAGCCCTTGCGGAGCCGTGGCCATGGCGTTCGTATATCTCGCACATCAGGGTGCCCAGGTCCGCCGTCAGGGCGAAGCCCTGCTCGTCGAGGCCGACGGCCGCAAACTCGCCGACCTCGAGATTCACGGCGTCGAGGCCCTCTGCATCTTCGGACGCATCCATCTCACGCTGCCCGCCGTCGAGCTGCTTCTGCAACGCGAGGTCGAAACCGCCTTCCTGACCATGAACGGCCGGCTCAAGGGTCAGCTCACGCCGGCACGCCCGAAGAACATCACACTGCGACTGGAGCAGTTCCGCCGGTTCTTCGACCCCGCCGCGCGGCTGGCGATGGCCCGGACCGTCGTCCGCGCCAAGCTCGCCAACGCCCGCGAGCTGCTGCAGCGCTATCGGTACAACCACCCGGAGGCCGATCTCGCCGCGGCGCTCGCCGGCGTGGAGGACGCGATGGCGGGCGTCGATCGCGCCGCCGGCGTAGAGTCGTTGCGCGGCGTCGAAGGCGCCGGCACGCGCGCGTACTTCGCCGGTCTGGCGACGATGTGCCGCGGCCCGCTGTCCTTCACCGGCCGGTCCAGCCGGCCCCCCGCCGATCCCTTCAACGCCCTGTTGTCGCTGGGCTACGTCCTGCTGGTCAACGAGATCATGCACCTGACCGATGCCGTCGGCCTCGATCCGTATCTCGGCTTCTACCACGAGATTCAGGATCGCCGCGCCGCTCTGGCGCTGGACCTGGTCGAGGAGCTGCGCCATCCCCTTATCGATCGCTTCTGCCTTTACCTGAACAACAACCGGGTATTCGGGCCGGAGGACTTTCAGGCCGACCCGGAGGAACCGGGCGGGGTGGTGCTCCGGTCGGAGCCCTTCCGGCGGTTCCTTCGGGAATACGACGGGTGGATGCGCCGCAGTCCGCGCGGTTGCCGCCCGGCCCCCCGCGAGGTCGTGCGGCAGCAGATTGAGCGGTTTGCCGAGTGGCTCCGCAGCGGCAGGCCGTACGAACCGTACCGTTTCGAGGATTGATGCCATGCTGGTGGCGATCTGTTATGATGTGGTGGACGACAACCGTCGGCTGGCGCTGTCGAAGTTTCTCGACGGGCTGGCCGACCGGGTCCAGCGAAGCGTGTTCGAGGGGCGGCTGGACGAGGCGACCCTCTCGCGGCTGACGTCCCGGGCCGCGAGGATCATCGACCCGGCGCAGGACAGCGTGCGGGTCTATCCGCTGTGTGCGCGGTGCCGGCGGCAGGTGACGGTGATCGGCCGCGGCACGGTGACGCCCGAGGAACCGACGATCGTGATCTGAACAGGCGAGGTTACGACAATGATGCAACTCCTGCCGCCGGCGCCCGTTGCGCCGATTCAGCGCATTCGATGGCCCCCGCCCCGCCCCGCCGACCAACGCCCCGGCGCCCCTTACAACACTAACGCTCGTATCCGGTTGTCCCGTATGCCGTTGCGAAAACCACGGTCGGAGCCGTGACCTGATGAACAAGGGATCGAGACACCGCTCGACTCCTGCACG
>CAZZFA010000099.1:0-15737 GCA_964653435.1 uncultured Planctomycetales bacterium
TGAAGGCCGGCAAACAGATCCAGGCGCTCAGCTACCTCGGCCACACGCCGTACGGCGTGCGCGAGGACGCCTTCTTCTGCTATGCCTCGGCGCGGCTGGCCGGCTTCGTGTGGAACGGCGGCCGGCCGCTCTCCGACCCTGACACGGCGATCCTCTACCAGATCCGCCTCGGCCCGCCGCTGGGGCCCGAGCAGGTGCAGAACGGCGTCTACTACCGGCTGTTCGAGCGGGGCCTCGTCGTCGTCAACCCGGACAAGGCGCGTCCGGGCGCCCTGACGCTCGGCCCGCCGTCGCCCACGCTGCGCCTGTACGACCTCTTCGGCGACCGGCCGGACGGATGGAAAAGCTACCAGGCCGCCAACGACTCGCTCGACACCGGCTCGTCGCAGGAGGGGCGGCGAAGCGTGCGATGCGTCAACCGCGCGGCCGGCGACGCCTCCGGCGTCCTGCAGACCGTAACGCTGAGCCAGGCGCAGCCGCGGCCGATCGTCGCGAGCGGCTGGAGCCGCGCCGACAACGTGTCGGGAGACGCCGACGGCAACTATTCGATCTACGTGGACCTGACATACAGCGACGGCACGCCGCTCTACGGACAGGTGGCGCCGTTTGACTGCGGTACGCACGATTGGCAGCACCGGTCGGTCACCATCCGGCCGACCAAAGCGGTGAAGAGCCTCGTGGTTTACGCCCTTTTCCGGAACCACACCGGGACGGCCTGGTTCGACGGGCTGTCGATTCGCGAACTTGAGGGCGAACAGCCCGGCCCCGAGAAGCTTCGCAACGGCGGCTTCGAGGAAATCAGCCGCGAAGGCCGGCTCGTCGATCTTTCGGACAAGGCCGGCCGCCTCGACGTTCCGCCGTTCGCCGGACGGGTCTACCTGTACGCATCCGCTACCGGCAACGACCTGTACACCCCCGGCCCGCAACTGACGGTGGTAACGAAGCCCGCCCTCGGCGAGGTCCGCTTCCGCGTCGACGGCTTCGACTACTGGACGCACAGCGGCCGATGGACCACCGAGTATACGCTCGGGCCCGACTTCGGCAGGTTCCACCTCGTCTTCGACAAGCCCGGTCGCCACACGATCGAGATCGTCGACGTCGTCCCAGCCGACATGAAGACGCGGGCCGGTTACGGGCGCGCCGCCGAGCGTCTGGGCCAGTTCATGGACCCCTCGCAACCCACAAAGCCAAGCGGCGGCCGCAAGTTCCACTTCCGCGTCTGGTCCGGCCCGGTCACGGGGCCGGATCGCCGGATCGAAGTCGATGTGCGTCAAGATACGACGATCACCGCCGAATTCGACGTCGACAAGCCGCCGTCGGGATCCCCGTAGCGTACGCGCCGCCGGGCGGGCCTTGTCCGCACGCAGGACTCGTGCACAGTTGCCGCACCGGAAGAATCGGGGTGGGAATGGGGTCAGGGCGCATTGAGTCGTTAGCGAGATCCCCTTCGACCTCCTGCGTGGCGAGCAAAAGGGGCGCGTCAGCCGACTCGATGCGGCGGATCGCCCTGACCACGCCGCCCGGTGATACCCGCGGTAGCTGCCCCATCGCCAGCCCTCGGGTCGCTTCACCAGACCCGCGCGCACCGGGTTGTCGTGGCAGACGGCGTCAGGAACCCTGGACTGTGCAAGCACCTTACGTGTCGAGCGCGTCACGCACGGGCGAGGCGGCTTTCGCGGGCGGAAGGTTCCTGACACCATTGGATGCCCGGGCGTAGCGGTGAAGGTCAGGACCTGCTCCGGGCCTCGAGCCATGAGGTCGTAGGGGCTCATCGGAGACGCCAAATCCCATGCGTAGAGCGAGCCGAAGACCTGGTACGTCCCTGGCGGAAGCGTACCTGCCTGGGTTGTGAGGGCCCAGGGCGCGACCACAGCCGGCACACTCTCGAACGAGGCTCCGCCACGGGAACACGGAACAGTCTCCGGCCTCGCTTGCGCCTGGGGATGCCGGGCCCCATCCCGCTTCTCCGGCGGGCCGAGGCGAAGCCCAGGGTACGACCGTTTCTTGTTTGGAGGGGCCCGATTGCGTAAGATATCGCCTGTGAACGAAGCTTTCGTGCCCGCGGCGTGGCCGGTCGGTCCGCCGGAGGGGTGGTAACGACTATGGCGATTCAATTTGCCTGCCCGGCGTGTCAGCAACCGATCGAGGTCGACGACGAATGGGCCGACCAGACCGTCTCGTGCCCGTATTGCCGACGTGTGGTCCGAGCGCCTGCACAGTCCACGCTGCAGCTCAGCACTATCCCCTCGGCGTCACAGCCGACCGCGGGGCCGCCGGATATGCCGCCGGCCGATATCGGACCCGTCCCGCCGCCGCCGCCCCGTGGGTACGGCCGCTTTGAAACGGGCGAGACGGCCGCCCCGCCGCCTTTCCGGCCGCTGCCCCGCGCCAACCCGATCGCGACGTGGTCGGTTGTGGTCGGTATCCTCGCCTGGGTGTTGATCGTGCTGGGGATCGGGATGCTCGTTCCGATCCTGAACGATGTCATGCAACCCATCGCCTCGACGCTTCCCAGCGACAAGCTCTCGCCGCAACAGGCGCGCGAGGTCAACCGGCAGGCTCAACTCCGCTTCCAGGAGATGCTGCTCAACGACCCCGCGGCGCGCAAACGCGCCGGCGGGGCGATGCTGCTCATGCTCGCCGCCGAAGCATGCGGCCTTACGGGGCTGATCCTGGGGTTGCTGGGGGCGACGCGGCGCGACGCCCGCAAGGGCGCGGCCGTAGCCGGCATCGTCCTGAGCGGCGTCTTTCTCTCCGCCCAATGCGGTGTGCTGACATTCGTACTCGCATCGAGCGGGTAGCGTCCGGACTCGATCCGTGCGGGGGCGGGCTTCATGGCGAGTGACGCATCACAACGGGAGATCCTGGCCGGCTTGCGATGGCCCGACGCGAAGCAGCGGCTCCGGGAGGAGGCGCAGGCCGCCCGGTCACTGACCCCCGGGGAACGGCTCCATCGCGCGGCCGCGTTGCATCGGGTCTGCCTCGAGCTGGCGGCGTCCGCGGGCAACCTCGAAGCGGCACAACGTTACTACGAGTGGCGCGAGACGCAGTGGCGCGAGCGCATCCGCGAGGCGGTGCGGCTGTATGAACGCAAACGAGCAGCGCATCCCTGAGCCTATCGAAGAGGCGCTCCGGGTCGTCACGGGCGTGCTGGAGGCGTCCGACATTCACTATGCCCTGATCGGCGGGCTGGCCGTGGCGGAACACGGGGTAATCCGGGCAACCCAGGATGTGGATCTCCTGCTCACGGTCCCGGCCGTATCGCTGCCGGGCCTGCTGGAGCGGCTTCGTGAAGCGGGATGCCGGATCAATACGGATCGCGTGATGCGTGAGTGGACGCGCGATCACCTGACGCGCTTTTACTTCGGGCCCGTGCCGATCGACTGGCTGGCCCCGGTGATTCCACTCTTCCAGGTCGTGCTCGACCGCGCGGTCACGCAGATCGTCCTGGGCCGCCCGGTACGCGTGGCGGATGTCGAAGGAACGATCCTCATGAAGCTGGTTGCGTTTCGCCCGGAGGACCGGCGCGATGTCGAGGCCATCGCGGCGGCAAACGCGTCGATCGACTGGGCGTTCGTCCGGCGGGAACTCGAGGCCGTCTTCGAACCGGACGACGAGCGCCTGAGGTGGCTGCAAAGCCTTGCCCCGCCCGCTTCGGCGTAGCGCGACTTACGCGACGCGTGTATCGCCCGGTCGGGCTCGGGCGCGCTGCACCGGCCAGAGGCGACGGCGCCGCCACGAGGCGCGGGTTTCTTCCATTGCTGACAGGCCCCCGGCGTACGGTGAGCAGCGGCAAGACGGATCCGCGTCCGCCCGGGATACGACCGCTTCGGCCGCGGGCGGGCGGCAAGAGTTTTTCGCAACGACAGGGCAAGGGATAAAACGAGCCGGGCCCGTCGCAATCCGTGCGGCGGGCCCGGCGTGTTGTTGATCAGTGCGGCACATCCGGCCGCATCAATCGTGCGGGATCACGATTGCTTGGCGGCGCCGTCCTTCTTGCAGCCGCCTTTCCGGCAGCCGCCGTCCTTCTTGCAACCGCCGTCCTTGTTTTTGCACTTGTCACAGCACTTGCCGTCACACTTACCGTCCTTGCACTTGTCGCAGCAATTGCCGTCGCACTTGCCGTCCTTGCACTTGTCACAGCACTTGCCGTCACACTTGCCGTCCTTGCACTTGTCACAGCACTTGCCGTCGCACTTGCACGTGTCGCCGCACTTTCCCTTACACTGGTCACCGCATGCCACGGGCGACGAGCCCTGCGGACCCGCAAGCAGCGGCCTGGCCGCGACGCTCACCGCCACAAACGCACACGCAACAACGAGAATGATCGCAAAACGCTTCATTTTTCGAACTCCTTGCACACTCGATCCCTTTCCTGAGAACTCGTTCGATTCAGCCCGGACCGCACGGCCGGGCAAACGCAAACCAACCGTCTAGGCAGTAGTACACTCGGATGGCGGCGCCGCCCCCGCATGCGCGCAGTATGGGCGCCGCGGCCTGATCAAATGAGCCAGACACAGAGGCAGGCTTGACGAAGGTTGCCCGAAAACTCGCCGGGAACCGGGTCCAGGTCCGACCATGCTTGCGTCAGAGCGGTGTGACCGGCCTCCGCAACGATAGCAAACCCGGGCGGCAGACCGAGCGACTGCTCACATACCGGCCGAACGGGACTCGGCGGCGGGCTGGCGGGTTCCCGTGGAACAGTCCGGCAGAACGCGCACGGAACAAGGGGACGTTGCCGCATGCAGCAGCCTTTGCTGCAACGCTGTGCTGCCGCGAGAGGCCGCGCATGACTGCACGTCTTCACGGCCGCCTTCGCCGGGCGGCTCGCCGGACACGACCGCGCACCGCACGCCCGCAACGGGAGCGGTTGGGCCGCGATCATCACAATGGCAACGAGCCGCAACAACATCGTGACCAATTATAACATCGGCTGGAGGCCGGTCAAAGACTTTCTCGAGGAGGGGAACAGGCGCCGTGTCAGCCCCAACGCCCGCCCTGTAAGACGGCCGTCGCAGCGTCGAGTCCGGTGGGCCGCCTGCACAGAGCCGGTGCAACGGTATGGGCGGAATGGATGGCTACTGGAGGGCCGCCGCACGGGGTTGCGAAAACACGCGCCCCAAGGCAGGTGCAAAGCTGTTGGCAGAGGCAGTTCAGGATTCGTATCTATCTGTCGTATCTAAAGTTAAGCCTAACATGCGGCCTGTATTAACCGTCGGGCATCCGGCAGGGAGCATGTTTTCTCCCTTGCGGGGCCGGAAACTGTTGACAAGGCCGACGGCTGTCACGAATATACGGTGCTTGGCCGGTTACGGCTGGTATGACGTGGCGGCCGAGTCCCGAACAGGACGCCCACACGCGACGTAGGAATGAGGCGTACTTCGGCGCCGCTCCGGCCGGCGCTCCGGCAATCCGAGCCAGGCGTACCCGGATTTCTTTCGATCGAGGATGGAACCCAGGTAAGCTCAGTCCCAACGGCGACGGCTATACGGAAAGGAACAGATCAGGTCATGATCCAGGTGAAGAATCTCACCAAGTACTACGGCCCGCTATTGGCGGTGGACAACATCTCGTTTCGGGTCGAGGAAGGGGAGATCGTCGGCTTCCTCGGCCCCAACGGCGCCGGCAAGAGCACGACGCTGCGAATCCTGACGTGCTATCAGCCTGCCACGAGCGGGACGGCCACGATCGCCGGCTATGACGTCTTCACGCAGTCGATGGATGTCCGTCGGCACATCGGGTACCTGCCGGAGTCCGTCCCGCTGTACCCGGAGATGCGGGTCCGCGAGTACCTGAACTTCCGCGGCAAGCTCCGGGGCATGGACCGGTCCGCCCGGGAAGCGGCGATCCGGAACGTGTCGGACCGGTGCTGGCTCGGCGAGTTCATCGACCGGCCGATCGGGCAGCTCTCCAAGGGGATGAGGCAGCGGGTCGGCCTGGCCGACGCCCTCCTTCACGACCCGAAGATCCTCGTGCTCGACGAGCCGACCATCGGCCTCGACCCGACACAGATTCGCGAGACGCGAAACCTCGTCAAGGAGCTTGCCAAGCGCCACACCGTCATCCTGAGCTCGCACATTCTGCCGGAGGTGGAGGCCACCTGCCAGCGGATCATCATCATCGCGCGGGGCCGGATCGTGGCATCCGGCTCGCCGGCCGAACTGCGGGAGAGGATCGCGGGGGACTCGCGTCTGATCGCCGAAATCCGCGGGCCGCAACAGGAAGTGGAGTCGGCAGTGCGAGCCATCGAGGGCGTGCGCAAGGTGGATTGCACGCTTCGCGACGGATGGAACCGACTGGCAATCGACACGACGCAGGGCAAGGATCTGCGAGAGCACATCGCCAGGCTGGCCGCCAAACATGACTGGCCCCTGCGCGAGATCCGCCTCGAATCGGGCAGCCTCGAGGAGTTCTTCGTACGGATCACGGCGAAACAGCACGCCGGCGAAGATGCATAACCCATTAATGTCAAACGACTTGGAATCGCAGGAGAACAGTCGTCATGCGAAATGTTGCACCGTTAACCCAGCGCGAGCTGGCCGCCTCGTTCCTCTCTCCGATCGCGTACGTGGTCGGGTGCGTGTTCCTGCTGTTCACGGGTTACTACTTCGTCACGCAGGTCCTCGTGCCGGGGAATGAGGCGTCGATGCGGCCGCTGTTCGCGGCCATGACCGGCATCCTCGTCTTCGCCGTGCCGCTGCTGACGATGCGGGCCGTTGCGGAGGAGTTCAGCACCGGGACGATCGAGACGCTGATGACCGCTCCGGTGACGGACGCCGAGGTGATTCTCGGCAAGTTCTTCGGCGTGCTGGCGCTGTACGCGGCGATGCTGGCGACGACGATCCCGCACCTGATCATGATGATGGCCTACAGCAAGCCGCAACTGGGCGTAGTGCTGTTCAGCTACGTGGGCATGCTCCTGATCGGAGCGCTGTACATCTCGGTCGGGCTGTTCGCGAGCTGCTGCACGCGGCACCAGCTTCTCGCGGCGGTGATCGGGATGGGCATCCTGTCGATCTTCACGTTCCTCGTGGACTATTTCGCGGACTTCGCGGGGCCGAGGGTGCGGGGCGTCCTCATGTACGTCAACGTGCCGGCCCATTTCGACGAGTTTACGAAGGGCATTCTCGATACGAAGTCCCTGGTGTTCTTCGTCAGCACGACGGTGTTCTTTCTGTTCCTGGCCACCAAGGTGTTGGAGTCCAAGCGATGGCGGTAAACAAGCAGTCGCAGGTGTCCTCTTCGGGCGGTGATAAGTCGGCGCTGGCGGCGGCGCGCGGCCGGAGGCTCTTCTTCGGCGCGAACGTGGCGCTGATGACCCTGATCGCCGCCCTGCTGGTGATCTTCATCAACTGGATCGCGCACGCGCAGTACAAGCGGATCGACGTGGCGAACTCGGGCATGTACGGCCTGTCCGACCGGACGAAGAAGATCCTCAACGACTGCCCGGCGAAGGAGATCACGTTCACGGCCGTCTACACCTCAACGGACAAGGAGAAGGACCGCGAGAAGTACCTCCCGCGGGTCCGCGACCTGTTCGAGGAGATGGAGGCGTACAGCCCGAAGGTCAAGGTACAGTACGTCAGCGACGACGACCAGAAGCGCGAGTTGATTGCGCGCATCCAGAAGAAGTTCAGCGGCAAGAGCCAGGACTATCAGGCGCTGATCGACCTGACCAAGGCGAAGTGGGCCGATCTCACCGCGTGGCTGCAGCAGACGACGCAGCAGTACGACCGCCTCACGAACGACAAGCGCTGGCTCTCCGGCTTCCTGACCTTCACGAAGATCTCGAACGAGCTGGCGCGTGACCTCGAGGAGCTGCAGCAGACGCAGCGGGAAGTGGACGAGGCGATCGGCGGCGTCGGCCTGCCGCGGTACGAGCAGGCCAAGCAGAAGATCGAGCAGTTCAACAACAAGATCAAGGGCCACCTGGAAGAGGCCCAGACCTGGTTCGGCGACCTGCAGAAGAGCGAGGAGACGCTGAGCAATCCGCAGTGCGCGTTCGCCACGCAGACGACCGCGAAGCTCGCCGAGCTCAAGACGCTCCTGGCGGGCCTGCGCAGCGCCGTCGGAGACCCGAAGGATGAGGCCGTCCCCGACGACCCCAAGCCGGCGCTTCAGGCCTTCTCGCGCCAGGCGGCCAAGCTCTCGCAATGGCTCAGCCAGGAAGTCACCCGTGTGGACGAATTCGCCAACGCGAACAAGGTGGTCAGCAGCCACTACATGTGGGCGGTCAAGATCAACCCGATCATGCAGATCGAGCTTACGGAAATCCTCGCCCTCACCCAGCGCGACCTCGCCCAGCTCGACCAGCAGATCCGCCGCATCCTGGATACCGACCAGCCGAAGGACGTTCTCCAGAACGCCGTCCGCCAGCTCCGCCGGGCCAGCGTGAACGTGACCCAGAACCTCAATGCCTGGGATCAGAGCATCCGCCAGTTCCTCGAGGACTGGCGGAAGATCGACGAGCCGAGCCGGGCGATCCTCGCCGCCGCCAGGAAGGGCGAGGCCTTCAAGAAGCCGCTCGACGACATCAAGGAGATCGACACCAAGCTCAAGGCCCTCCCCGAGCTGAAGATGGCCGACACGGCCAACAAGTTCGAGGGCGACAACCTCGTCGTCGTCGAGACGCCCGACCAGGTGGAGGTCGTGGATTTCGATCAGGTCTGGCCGAAGGCCGACACGTTCGGGCCGACGGCGGCGAGCGAGGATGAGAACATCGAGCGCCGCGTTTTCAACGGCGACGCCGCCATCTCCGCCGCCATCCTGGCGCTCGGGCACAAGGAGCCGTTCGGGACCGTGGTGTTCACGTCGTTCGAGGTCTCGCCCCCGCCCCAGATGCAGCAGATGAACCAGCCGCGCACCGGTCGCATCCGAAGTAACGACCTGAACAAGCTCAAGGAGCGGCTCGAGCAGTCCAACTTCAAGGTCAAGAACTGGAACCTGGCCACGGACGAGAAGGCCCCCGATCCGGAGCCGGATGTGCGGCTGTTTGAGCTCGCCGCGGACCTGGCTGCCAAACTGGAAAAGGGCAAGCCCGCCGATCCGGTGCGCGAGGCGTTCAAGGCCAAGGGCGTCGTCCTGAAGCCGGACGCCGAGGTCGCCGTCGAGCAGGCCGGCACACGCTGGCGGATCAACGACTCGCCGAACGTGTACATCGTCAAGAAGGAGGCCGACAAGCTCAACGTATACCGGCCGGTGCCGAACATCTACGTCTTCCTGCCCCCGGCGGACTCGCCGCAGCAGAACCCGTTCCAGCGGATGCCGCAGGATCAGAAGACCTTCGGCGACGCGGAACTTGCCAAGGTGCGCAAGGTCCTCGGCGAGGAGAACGCCCGCGGCATCTTCCTCACGTGTTTCCTGCCGCCGCGCCGGTCGTTCTTCGGTTCGCAGCCGTCGAGCTACGGCTACGACAAGTACCTTCGCGACGACTGGGGCATCGATGTGAAGTTCGGCGAGCGCGTGATCCGCGGCGTGCCGGACAAGCAGGACGTGAACCGCTACGGGCTGAGCATCACCCGATGGAACTGGATGCGCCTCAACTCGTTCGACGAGAAGCACCCGGTCGGGCGGCCGCTGCGTTCGCGGCGCTGCCTCTTCGTGGATGTCTGCCCGGTGTTGCCGGCGTCGAAGGTGCCGGAGAACGTGAAGATCGAGAGCATCCTGGGCGTGCCGGGGACGACGGGCCGCTCCGAATTCTGGGCCGAGGGGGACATCGAACGGCTCATCGCCCAGATCCGCTCCCCGTCCAGCGACGGGACGGTGCTCAAGGGCCCGACGGCGGTGAATCCGCCCTTCACCGTGATCCTCGCCGCGGAGAACACGAAGAACAACAGCCGTATCATCGTCAACGGCGCCGGCCTCGGCGTGGTCGACGATTACATGGGCGAGCGCGTCCCCCGGCTGGGCAAGGAGGAACGGATCTCCTTCGACCCGCCGCCGCGGGAAAACGGCGACCTCTTCGTCAACTGTGCCTACTGGCTGGCGGACCGGCCGGACTTCATCGCCGCCGGGCCCGTCACCGCCCCGCCGATCGAGGCGATCAGCAGCGGCGGGCGCCGGTTTCTGCAGTTCGCCGCGATCGGATGGGCCGTGCTCGTCCTCCTGTGCGGCGGCGCGATGATGCTGGTGCGGAGGAAGTAGTCGCTATCGACAGGACTCACCACGGAGGCCGCGGAGAACCCGGAGGATCGACCCGGTTCCGCTCTCCGGCGTCCCCGTGCCCTGCGTATGCTCTGTGGTTTGTATAGGAGTCTCGAGCAACCATGAACACGCGGACAACCCTGATTCTGGCCCTGTGTCTGGTCGTCGTCGGTCTGTATCTGGCGTTCGTCGCCAAGCCGTGGAAGGAGGCGCCCAAGGCGCCCGAGGCGCCGAAGCCTCAGGACGTCTGGGCGGAGAAGCCCAGGCAGGAAGACGTCCAGCGAGTCGAGGTCGTCTCCTCGCGCGATCCCAAGCGCGTCTTCGTCCGGCAGGAGGACAAGTGGCTCTTCGAGGAGCCCATCAAGGCCACCGCCAACAAGTGGCAGATCGACGACATCGTCCGCGAGATCGCCGATCTGAAGTACGTCCGGAAGTACGAGAAAAACGCCAAGGGCCGCCCGTCCGACGCCACGACGGAGCTCAACAACCCGCTCTACACCGTCACCCTCAAGGCCAAGGGCGACAAGACCTACACCCTCAAGATCGGCCAGCGGACCCCGACCGGCGGCGACACCTACGTCCAGAAGCCCGACAGCGACGAAATCCTCGTGGCCGACAAGAACCTTCATGAGAAGTTCGCGCGACGCCTCAGCGACCTCCGCGACAAACGCGTGACGGACTTCAAGACCGACGAAGCCGTCCGTGTCAAGGTCACCGGCGCGGAGAACTTCGAACTCGTCAAGGCGAACAACGAGTGGATGCTGGAGAGCCCCGTACGCTGCCGCGCGGACAAGACCAAGGCCGACAGCCTCGTCCGCGTGCTGAGCAGCCTCTACGCCCAGGACTTCGTCACGGACAAGCCGGCGAACCTGAACGCGTACGGCCTGGCGGAGCCGCGGCTGACGGCCACGGTCACCATCGAGCACAAGAAGGAGCCGGCCAAGAAGCCGGGCGAGCCGACGACGAATCCGGCCGAAACGCAGCCGAGCATGGAAACCCGCACGCTCGTCGTGCAGTTCGGCGGCCCCACCGACTCGAAGGCGGAAAGCTACTTCGCCCGGATCGGCGGCGAGGATCCGGTCTTCACCGTCGCCAAGTCCAGCTTCACCGACGTCTCGCCCAAGCTGATCGACCTGCGTGACAAGCAGATCGCCAAACTCGATCCGGCCAAATGCCGGAAGATCGAGGTGAGCCTGCCCACGGAGAGCCTTGTGCTCGAAAAGAAGAACGGCATCTGGAACTACCCGGACGGCACGGTCGCCGAGCCGGCCCTCGTCGAGGACCTCCTCAAGGCCGTGAGGGACCTCAAGGCCGTCTCGTTCGAGAGCCGCGAATCCCTCATCGGGGTCAACACCGAGCGGCCGCGGGCGCAGGTGGTCGTCACACAGGAAGGCGAGCCCGCCCCGATCTCCGTGGCGGTCCTCGACAAGACGCCGAGCCAGACGAACACCTACCTCCGCGCGAGCGGAACCGATGACATCGCCGTCGTCCCCGAGGACAGCGTGGCACAGCTCCTCGCCGAACCGATCAGCTACCGCAAGCGGGACATGCTCAGCTTCGACCGCAACCTGGCCGACCGCATCGAGATCGTTCGGGGCGATCAGACCGCCCTGCTCTCCAAGGCCAACAACAAATGGTCGATGGTGGCGCCGGTCCACGCCGACGCCGACGCCGACGCCGTCCGCGACGCCCTCAGCGACCTCAGCTCCCTGCGGGCGAAGAAGGTCGTCGCCAAAGGCAAGGCCGCCGCCTTCGGCCTCGACAAGCCCGAGCTTGTCGTGACCGTTTCCGTCGAGGCGCCCCGGCCGCCCGCTTCCCGGCCCGTCACCACCGCCCCGCACAAGGGCGCGGCGCCCGAATCGCAACCGGCCGGCGCGCCGAGCGTCGCCGAACTCCGCCGACTCTGGCGCGAAAACCACCCCGGCGAGCCGCTGCCCAGCGACCTGGCCGAGGGGGACACGGACGACGAGGAGCACGCCGCCTCGGCCCCGACCACCGCGGCTGCTCCGACCACGGCCGCTGCCCCGACCACCGCGACCGCCTCGCAGCCCGCCCCGCCGCCGAAGCTCTACCGCGTCAGCCTGGCGCGCAAAGGCACTGACGCCTACGCGATGATCGACGGATCGGATCTCGTGTACCAGATCGACCCGAAGATCTACGAGCACCTGGACGCGGAGATGCGCGACCGCAGCGTGGCGAAGTTCGAGGTGCCGCAGGTGACTTCGCTCGCCCTCATCCGGCCGGGCGGCGAGATGGAGTTCACGCAGGTTGACGGCAAGTGGTCCTACCGGCAGGACAACACCGTCGCTCTCGACGACCAGAAGATCAAGGATCTGCTCAACGCCCTCCGCGATACCAAGGTCCACCGTTACGTCCGCTACAAGGCGGCGGCCGCCGACCTGGCCGCGTATAAGCTCGATGCCCCCGCCAACCGGATCGTCGTGACGGCATCCGGGGGCAGGAAGATCGAGCTGCTGATCTCGGCGGACGGCCCGGCGAAAGACCGTGACAAGAGCCGCTACGCCACCGTCGTCGGCTCCGACGCGATCTTCCTGCTCAAGGGCAGCGATGCGGACAAGCTCGCGAAGAAGAAGCTCAGCGACTTCACGAAGTCGAACAAACCCGCGGGGGCCGCGCCGTCGGGCGGCACGCCCCCGGCCGAGCCGGGCGACGAGTAACGGGCTTCCGCATACCGGACCCATACACCGCGGGCCGCCGGTCGTAAACGTCCGACGGCCCGCATCTTTTCGCGAGGCAGTGCCCGGCCGGACGGCGTCATTCGACTGTTTCCACAACTTCTGCAATCCGTCTGTTTCCGGACGCAATTCCGCGGCGGCCGCTGGCAAGAAACCGCGAAATCCCCAACAAAAGCGCGCCGGTTCTGGTATAATGTCCGTCGGGCGGCCTCTGGCGCCGTTTTCGGTCGGACAGTTGTGTGGCCGGTGCACCGTCGCGAATGATTCTGCGACCTTCGCGGGG
Source organism: uncultured Planctomycetales bacterium (assembly GCA_964653435.1). Classification (GTDB taxonomy): domain Bacteria; phylum Planctomycetota; class Phycisphaerae; order UBA1845; family PWPN01; genus CAZMVY01. The sequence goes on from CAZZFA010000099.1 coordinate 13,123, forward strand.
CGGGCGGCGGTCGAAACTCGCTGACCGAAAAGGGCACCGGCGGACCGTGGGTCGTTTCAGGAAACCTGTCAGGGGGGCCTGCCCAGCCACCGGGGCTCCGCCGTGCCGATGCGCCGGCGGTGTAACTGCGTCGATGGAGGACGGACATGGAACGGAAAGTTGCGTCGCGCGTGGCGCGTCATGCCGGGTGGGCGCTCGCGGTCGTCTGCCTGTGGGCGGTGCCCACCGCCCGGGCCGTCAAGATCGCCACGTACAATCTTCTGAACTACGGCGGCGGAACCGACCGGGCGACCCAGTACAAGATCGTCACGAACGGCCTGCAGGCCGACCTGCTCGTCACGCAGGAGATCACCGCCTCCTCCGCCCCCGCGGCGTTTCTCGCCAACGTCCTCAACGCCGCCGACGGGCCCGGCGGCTATGCGAAAGCCACGTTCAACGACGGCTACGACACCGACAACGCCCTCTTCTATCGGACGAGCAAGTTCACGTTCAATGCGAACGATCCCGACAGCTTCAAGGTCCTGTCCACCGACCTGCGCGACATCAACCGCTGGAAGCTGCGCCTCAACGGATACACATCGCCCGCCGCCGACATCTACATCTATTCGATGCACCTGAAGGCCAGCCAGGGATACGAGACGCAACGCGCCGGCGAGGCCTCGGTCGCCCGCGCCGATGCGAACACCCTGCCGGCCGGCTCACACTTCATCTACTGCGGCGATCTGAACGTCTACACCAGCAGCGAGCCGGCCTACGGCGTTCAGCTCACCGGCTCGATGGCGAACAACAACGGCCGCGCCTACGATCCGATCAACATGCCCGGCGACTGGCACGACGGCGGCGCCTTCGCCCTCATCCACACCCAATCGCCCTGCAACGGCTCGGGCTGCGCCAGCGGCGGGGCGACCGGCGGCCTCGACGACCGCTTCGACCACCTGCTTATCTCTGCCGCCCTGCAGGACTCCGTCGGCTTCGACTATGTGCCGGGGACCTTCGTGGCGTACGGCAATGACGGCCAGCACTTCAACGACGCGATCGACGGCGGCGGATTCAACAACGCCGTCGGCCTGACCATCGCCGCGGCCCTGCGACAGGCCTCCGACCACATCCCCGTCCGCGCCGACTTCCAGGTCCCGCCCAAGGGCACCGCCTCACCCGGCTCGCTCGACTTCGGCACGGCCATCGTCGGCGCCACCGTCCAGCGAACGCTCACCGTCACGAACACGGGCAATGTCGCGCTGTTCGATTACGTGGCGCCGCTGCACTACACGCTGCCGGCGGTCCCGGCGGGTTTCACGGGGCCGACCGGGTTTTTTGCCGCCGCCGCCGGCGCTGCCGGCAATGCCCACGTGTACGCATTGGACACCGCCGCCGCCGGCACGCGATCCGGGGGCCTCTCGATCACCACCGACGCCGACGACAACCCCCTCCTGAGCGTCTCGCTGAGCGGCCTGGTCCTCGCCCACGCCCGCCCGAGCATTGCACCCACGGGCGTCGTCACCACCGGCACTCTCGATTTCGGCTCGCATCCGACGGGCGGCTTCTCCACCCTCGCCGCCCCGGCGTACAACTACGGCTACGGCGCCTTGCAGGCGTCGCTCGAGGTCTACGCCGCCCAGATCACCGGGCCCGACGCGGCCCGGTTCAGCATCGTCGGCGGCTTCTCGCCCGCCACGGTCGGCGACTCGCCCGCCGAATACGCCGTCGCCTTCGACGACGCCGGCGTGCCGAACAATACCACCTGCACGGCCACCCTCACGCTGCAGACCCGCGACGCCGGCGGGCTCCCCGGCGCAACGGGCTTGGCGAGCCTGACGTTCGCCCTCACGGCACGCGTCGCCGCCGGGAACTGCAACCAGCCGCCGGTGGACCTGGACGGGGACGGCGACGTGGACCTCAACGACTTCGCCTCCCTCCAGGCGTGTTTCAACGGGCCGAACCGGCCCGTGGGCGCCGGCTGCTCCTGTGCGGATACGGACGGCGACGCCGACGTGGACCTCACGGATTTCGCCCGGTTCCAGGCGTGTTTCAACGGGCCGAACCACCCGCCCAAACCGACGTGCGCATCCTGATGCGCCGGCACCCGGCACGAGTAATGCCGACCCGGACGGACCACCCGCCCAAGCCGACGTGCGCATCCTGATGCGCCGGCACCCGGCACGAGTAATGCCGACCCGGACGGACCACCCGCCCAAGCCGACGTGCGCATCCTGATGCGCCGGCACCCGGCACGAGTAATGCCGACCCGGACGGACCACCCGCCCAAGCCGACGTGCGCATCCTGATGCGCCGGCACCCGGCACGAGTAATGCCGACCCGGACGGACCACCCGCCCAAGCCGACGTGCGCATCCTGATGCGGTGAATTGCATTCTCCGACGGCATTGGATACCGTAGCGCCGCTTTCGGTTCGAGAGTTTCGTTCGTTTCCAGCCCCGTAGGGGGCGGCTGAGAGTAGCCCAGGGCTTCAGCCCTGGGTTCCCGGCGTCGCGACACGCAAAGCCCCGTCAGGGGCGACTGAGCCTTCGCGGCGATGCGCGGCCCCAGGCGAAACTGTCTTACCGAAAACGGCAGTAGCGCCGCTTTCGGTCGGAGCGTTTCGCCCGCTTTTCGCCC
>CAZZFA010000099.1:15837-17728 GCA_964653435.1 uncultured Planctomycetales bacterium
TTCAGCCCTGGGTTCCCGGCGTCGCGACACGCAAAGCCCCGTAGGGGCGACTGAGAGTAGCCCGGGGCCTGAGTCTCGATGCCGCTTTCGGTCGGAGCGTTTCGCTCGCTTTTCGCCCCGTAGGGGCGGTTGAGAGTAGCCCAGGGCTTGAGCCCTGGGTTCCCGGCGTCGCGACACGCAAAGCCCCGTCAGGGGCGACTGAGCGATGCGCGGCCCCATGCGAAACTGTCCTGCCGAAAACGGCAGTAGCGCCGCTTTCGGTCGGAGCGTTTCGCCCGCTTTTCGCCCCGTAGGGGCGGCCGAGAGTAGCCCAGGGCTTCAGCCCTGGGTTCCCGGCGTCGCGACACGCAAAGCCCCGTAGGGGCGACTGAGCCTTCGCGGCGATGCGCGGCCCCAGGCGAAACTGTCGTACCGAAAACGGCCGTGCGGGCGGCGGCGCCGCATCCTTGCCCCGACGGAAGGGAGCCTGATCATGCGTATTGTCCGCAAACCGAACGTGTACCTCGTCGGCCGACAGCAGACCGACGCCGCCGAGATCGACCGCTTCCTCGCCGACCATGATGTCGAGACGTGGCAGACCGACACGGATGTCGCCGGCCACAAGCTCTGCGAGATCGCCGGGCGGCTCTGCTACATGAGCTTCGCCCGGCCGCGCCCCGGCGGCAACGCCGCCTACCTGAAGCACATCCTCGAGGTCGGCCACGGCTCCGTCCTCGAACACGCCGTGTGGAACTTCATCATCACGGGCGTCTCGCGGAGTTTCACTCACGAACTCATCCGGCACCGCGCCGGCTTCGGCTACTCGCAGCTCTCCCAGCGGTACGTGGACGAATCGACGGCCGACTTCGTCGAACCCGACTGCATCGCCGAGGACCCGCGACTCCACGCCATCTGGCTGGAGGCCGTGGGCAAGTCGCACGAGGCCTACTGCGCCCTCGTCGAGGGCCTGATGAGCAAGTTCGCCGATATCGAGGACAAGACGCAGCGGAGGAAGATGGCCCGCCAGGCGGCGCGGTCGGTGCTGCCCAATGCGACGGAGACGAAGATCTTCGTGACGGCCAACGCGCGGGCGCTGCGGCACTTCATCGAACTCCGCGCGAACGAGTTCGCCGAAGTCGAGATCCGCAAGGTCGCCGCTGAAATCCTGCGAATTCTCCAGGCCGAGGCCCCCGCCCTGTTCGGAGACTACGCGCTCGAACGCCTGCCCGACGGCACGCACGCCGCACGAACGGAACACCGGAAGGTCTGAAGGCCGGTCCCCTGGGTCCCGGCCCAGCACTGTTATCGCCCGGATTCCTGTCGGCCGGCGCCGAATTCCGGGCCATGCCCGGTACGTCATTCTGAGGGAGCGGAGCAACGAAGAATCCGGCCTGTGCTCTGCGGGGGCTTCGCTCGTGCGATGACCGGCGCAAATCGGACACCAGATTCTTCGGCCCCCGAGGGGGCCTCAGAATGACGCGATACACGCTACGCGCGTGCGGCGCCGCCGTGTCGGGTTGCCGGCGAGAACCGCGCTACGCCGTTATCGCCTGGATTCTTGTCAGCCGGCGCCGACTTCCGGGCCAGGGGCGGTACGTCATTCTGAGGGAGCGGAGCGACCGAAGAATCCGCCTGTGCTCTGCGGGGGCTTCGCTCGTGTGATGACCGGCGCAAATCGGACGCCAGATTCTTCGGCCCCCGAGGGGGCCTCAGAATGACGCGATGCACGCGGCGCGCGTGCGGCGCCGCCGCGTCGGGTTGCAGGCGAGAACCGCGCTACGCCGTTATCGCCTGGATTCTTGTCGGCCGGCGCCGACTTCCGGGCCAGGGGCGGTACGTCATTCTGAGGGAACGGAGCGACCGAAGAATCCGGCCTGTGCTCTGCGGGGGCTTCGCTCGTGCGATGACCGGC
>CAZZFA010000100.1:0-17689 GCA_964653435.1 uncultured Planctomycetales bacterium
TCGGACGCCGCCCCATCGGCCACCGCCGCCCCCGCGAAGAAGACGGGGAAACGTGCCGCGTCCAAGGCGGGAGGCCAAGCCGACGCCGGGCGCAAGGTCGCAGCGGCCGCGGAGACCGGCCCTGAGTTCGTCGCCCGCGCGGAGGCGAAGGGCTTCGGTGTGACGCGGTTCGGAAACCTGTACGTGGAACACCTGCGGGACAATATCGAGTGCCCGCATTGCGGCGCGAAGATGGCCGTACGGCGAGGACCGTGGGGACCGTTCCTCTCGTGCGAGGGCTTTCCGAAGTGCAAGGCGACGGCGAAGCTCCGCGGCGAGGCGCTGGAGCAGGCAACCGCCCAGGTCGGCGCACCCGAGAAGAAGGCGCCGCCCGAACCGACGGACATCGACTGCGATCAATGCGGCGCCAAGATGCTTATCCGCCGCGGGCGATCGGGCAAGTTCCTGGGCTGCTCGGCCTATCCCAAGTGCCGCAACACCCGGCCCGTGCCGACGGACATGCTCAGCCTCGGCGTGAAGTAACGGACGAAAGGCGCGCCCGCCGCATTACACGCCCACGGAGGCGCGGCGTCGGCCGGTTCGACGCCTCCAGCCGCTCGTCGTCTCGTAGTTCGTCCGCCGCGGTCAGCCTACTCCGGATCCGGTTCGCCATCGGGCCGGGCTACCTCGGCGTTGCGACACCGACCCGCTCGCGGGCCGTCCGCACGGCCCGGTCGTACGCCTCCGGCAGCTTCACCGGCCCCTTCTCCGACCACCACCGTGGCGTCTCGGTGTAGATCCACACGTAGTCGTCGGCGGCCTCCAGGGCGTGCGCGACCAGCTTGCCGAAGGCCTCGGGCGAGTGCGGATTCTTCCTGACGTCGTCCGCGTCCCAGCCCTTCTTGCGCCAGTCGTAGTCCATCCACAGCCCGAACGAGACGGACACCAACCGGAGGTACTTTTCGCGATCGGCGGGCAGAGGTAACAGTTCCTCGCGAACCCTCCGCAAACCGCTCGGGCGTGTGGTACCCGTAGGCCAGCTCCACTCCATCGATGAGCCGCGTCGGGCCGCGAGCGCCCTCGACGAGGCCGTCCAGGAACGGGGCCAGCAGGCCGTAGTCGCAGTCGGCCAGCGGCTTCTTGCCGCGCTCGCTCTGCACCCACGGCAGGCAGTAGCCGAATGTCAGAAAGACCTCCAGGCCCGGATAGCCCTCCTGAAACGCCGTCATCACCTCGCGCCCGCGTCGGCGAACCTGCGCGGCGTACTGATCCCAGGACTTCGTCGCCGCGTCGCGCTGCTTGCGGAAGTTGAAGAGCGGCCCGTTGTACTGCTCGATGTCGAAGAGGAGACCCGGCAAGCCGGCCTCGCGGGCGAGCGTGGCCGCCAGCTTCGCGTTCTGGAGGATGGCGCCGAAGTCATCGAACCAGTCGATGTCGGCCGGCGTCGTGTTGAAGCGGAGGAAGTTGTGCCGGAACCGGCCGAAGTCCGTCGCCTTCAGATCGTCGAGGGCCGGCTGCAGATCCGTCGCCGTAAACGCCCGCTTGCTCCAGCACTCCCAGGTGAAGCTGCCGGTCTTGCCGCCGGGCTGCGTGTAGTTCACATGAAAGACGCAGCCGTCAAACGGAGACCGCTTCAACTGGGCGATGTGCTTCCGCATGAAGGCCGGGTCGGGCTCATCCCAGCCGAACTCGATGAGCCGCTTCTCCCGGCTCGCCGGCCGCGACGCCGGCATCTGCCCCGCCACAAGACCCGCCCCACCGAACAACACGCCCGCCAGAATTGCCGTCCGCATGGTTCGCCTCCCGCCAAATCACGGATTGATCGCCAACAACTGATCCAGGCCCGCCTTCCGGTGCGTCGCCGTGATGGAATAACGGTACACGACCGTCTGCCCGGGGTCGAGGAAGCGGAGCAGCCCGCGCTCGCGATCCTTGTCGCGGCCGTCGGCCGCGGAGCCCCCGCAGCGCCACCTGCCGGGCGAACGGCAGCGCGTGCGGCCGAATGCCCACGTCGCCTCAGGCCCCGCGCTGACGCCGAAGACGCCGAATGATGACGCATTGGGCGATCGCCGCCCTGCCGCATGTCACGCACGGATGTATCGAAGTCCCGTCAGCCGACACAGCTCCTCCAGGGGCCGCCGCACATCCCCGTAGCCGATCATCCAGTGATGCCCGAGGCCCTCCCGCGCGACGACATCGAGGTGACTCCTCACGCCGCTCCCCAGGACGACCTTCGTCGGGTTGCCCGGGAAGACCATCCCGGTCGGGACGGCCTCTCCGCAGGCGACGCCCATCCGGTACGTCCCGCGGCGTCCGACCAGGTTGACGAGCGTCACCGGCCCGGGCCGGCCCGGAAAGAGCACGCACGCACCGCTGTGCATCAGACGAACATGGCCCACCTCGATCTGCTCGGGCGAGGCCGCGAGGGCCATGCTGCCGTTGCCGCAGTGGGAGTAGACGATCGTGCTCTCCCGCATGTCCACGCCAAGCGGGTCGGTGTTGTGGACCGGCCCGCCGGTGAGCCGCGAGAGGATGAGCATCGCAACGGTCGAGTTCATGTCGGCCTCGCATCCGACGACGACGCCCTCATCCGCCAGAAGCGACCCCGCCAGACACAGACGCCCCATGTGGCGCGGATAGCACTCAACGGCCAGGCCGGCCAGGCCGTCGCGACGGACGTACTCCCGCAGCGCAAGGTATCCGCGCATCGAATCGACGATGTCGTCCTCCGCAACCGACACCTTGCGCACCTGCCCCATCCGCTCCTTCCAGACCGCCAGGGCGTCCGCGGCAGGGATCTGCCCCATGCGCTTCTCGACCTCGTCGAGGCCGTAGTGAACGATGCGCGGCCCGAGGACCGCCTTCAGCTCGATCTCGTCGAACGCGACCTCGGTCATGCCGACGATGCGATATCCGACCAGCCCCACGCGGTCCTTGCGGAGGGCGGCGGCCAACCCCGCCGCGGCCACGTAGTCGCGTATCTCCGCCACAGCGCCCGCCTCCTCCGGCGTGCCGAACACGAACCGGTGGGGCCGGCCGAGCTCCGTGAGCACGTAGCCGAACTGCTGGCACCCGCACATCGACCCGGAGCTCATCCCCGGAAAGGCCCAGGTGACGATCGGAACGGGGCACTCCTCCAGCAGGTCGAGAACGTTCGAGTCGACGCTCCACGTGGCGACGGCCATGACGACCGACGGGACCCGCTGATCCTGGAAGAACCGGCCCGCGGCCACGGCCCCGGCGGCGTCCTCGATCAGGACGGGGGCCTCGACGACGTCCACGCCGGCAGCACGAAGGACGCGCGCCGCGTCCGCGAGAATCCCCGGGGCCTGTTCGCAGCCGTCTTCGAGGGGGTGGCGAAGGCCGCAAAGCCCGGTTCGTGGTTTGAATATCACGCGACACCTGCCATCCAACAGGCCTTGCGAAAGACCGCAACGTAGTCGTCCTCCTGCTGCGGAGTCAATCGGGACGGCACCGGCAACACCACGCTGCGGGCCAGCAGGTCGTCCGTGCGCGGCAGGGCCCCCCGACGGTAGTCCCGAACCAGCGCGGCATTCGACGGGTGGCTCCAGGGAAATCCGTCGGCGCTGTTGCTCCGCTTCTCGACGAGGGCCCTGACGTTGTAGTACACGTGCAGGCCGTAGTCGGGCAGATGGACGCACGTCAGGCCGCCCGCCGCGCAGGCTTTCGCCACGCCCCGGGCCGCGTCCGGCGTCGCGAACGTCGCGATGATGAACGGCCCCGAATCGCCGTCCGGATCGTCGATCCGCCGCCACCGTGCCTCCCGCAGGTCGCCGAGGGCCGCCTTGATCCGCCTCTTGCTGGCGCGCATGTGGCCGACGATCGCGTCCAGCTTGCGGAGCTGCGCCCGAACCACCGCCGCGCCGATCTCGCTCATCCGGGCCCCGGCGCCCCACAGGGCGTGGGGACTGTCCTGCACCGGCATCCCCCCGCACCACGGCACGCCGAGGTCGTGCGCGGCGTTCGCCCGCAGATAAAGGGTCTCGTCGTCGGTGACGATCATACCCCCCTCGCCCGCGGTGATGTTCTTGTTCATCTGGAAGCTGAAGACGGCCATGTCACCGAACGTCCCCACCGCCCTGCCGTGCAGCGTCGCCCCGTTGGCCTGGGCGCAGTCCTCCAGCACCGGTATGCCCCGGCGGCGGGCGATTTCCATGATGGCCGGCATGTTGCTCGGCACGCCGCACATGTGCACGGGGAGGATCAGCCGCGTTCGGGGCGTGATCTTGCTGAAGAGGTCGTCGGGATCCATGGTGAAGCTGTCGTCGATCTCGACGAGCACAGGGATCGCCCCGGCGCGGACGATCGCCGCCACGGTCGAGACCCAGAAGAACCCCGGCAGGAGCACTTCCTGCCCCGGACCGACGCCGAACGCCGCCATGGCCGTTACGAGCCCGTTCGTGCAACTGGAGACCGCCTGGGCATAGCGGCGTTCCAGCCTCGCGGCAAACTCCTTCTCGAGCGAATCCGCCTCGGCGAGGAAGTTGGCCCCGTAGTACCGGAACGGCGACCGCTCGCGAATCACGCGGAGAACGGCGGCGGCCTCCTCCTCGCCGTAGTAATGCACCCCGGGGAACTCCCGGGGAAACGTCGCACGCTTCGTCGAATCGCTCATGGCCGTCACTCCTGTCGTCTTGGACCTCGCCCGACGAACGTCAGCGAGTCGTCTCCTTCCACGCATCAATCATCGTCTTCACCGCTTCCCACGGCGTATCCGGAAAGAGCGAATCCACCGGCTCCAGGATGAATCCCGCCGGCCCGAGGGTCTCCATCGCCTCGCGAACCGCGCGGCGAATCTCCTCCGGCGAGCCCTTGCCCAATGTCAGCGGGGCATTGACTCCGCCGGCGATCGCCATCCGACCGCGTAGGGTATCGCGCGCGGCCCGGAGGTCCACCCCCCCCTGCACCGGATCGGCCCAATACCACAGATCCACGCCCGCGTCCGCCAGGTAACCAAGCATCGGCTTCACACCGGTCGTCATCACGTACCCGAACTTTGCGCCGGCGTCATGCACGCGACGCACGTTGTTCCGCAGATTCGGCAAGACGTGCCGGGCGAAGAGGTCGGGCGACCAGAAGTCGACCGAACTGTACCAGCCGCGCTGGACGATCATGTCGACCCCGCCGACCTCCAGCATCAGCCCGGTGCGCATGCGGTCGAACTCGTCCACGAGCGCGACGACTTCGGCGAACAGATCGGGTTCCGTCATCGCCATCATCACCGCACCTTCCGCGCCGCAGAGCCACACGACCCCGTCCATGCCGAAGAGGCTCCATCCGCACACGAGCACGCCCTTCTCGTCGGCGAACCGCCGCACCTCCCGCATCCGCTCGCGATAGGCCGCGAGTTGCTCGTTCGTCGGCGGACGCAGCAGGTGCCGCACCTTCGGCACATCGGCCGCCTCCATAATCGGAGGCCGGATGCTCCGCGGGATGTTGAAATCCTCAAACAACGGCGGCACGGCGGGCTGAACCACCCACCCCGGCTCAATCGCCTCCATCGTCTGCTTCACTTTGTGGACAAGGATTCCGTGCGGAGTCCTGTACTCGCGGCACGAACAGACGCCATGGCCGTCGCTGACGCTCATCTGCACGTAATCGCGAACGGACACCCGTGGATCAATGCTCCACGGCAACGAAACCTCCAGCACATCATCCAGTCCAAGGCTCAGCCAGGCCTCCACCCGCTTGAAGTCCTCACCAACGTCCCACGGCTGCGGCAACGTGTGGATGTGTTCGAGCCGCATCGTGTACCAGAAGTCCGCCGGCCGGCCGTCCCGCGTCCACGCAAGCCCGGGCGGGGCCCGAAACCCGAAGGTGCGACAAACCAGGGGCACATGGTCGGGCCTTCCGCCGCTGATGGCCGTCAAGAGCCGCTCCCGGGAGCGCATCATCGCAAACCTCCGCCGTTGGCGATTGAGCGGGACATGCCACGCGCACGCCCGTCTTGCCATTTGTCTGACAATTGATTATCTAACGCAACCGGGTGTAGGATTCAACCTGTGCGTTCCGGGAGAATCGCAATGAGGGTTCTCGCCACGCTCACGACAGCGCTATGGTGCATCGCCGGTCTCGGGGTCGGGGCCTACGCCCGCGAACCCTTTGTCTGCGACGCCTCCCGTGCCGAGGGGCCGCTGACCGCCCCGTGGAGGACGCTTGACCCCGACCCGGCGTATCACGGGCAATGGCTCGTGGCGGGCGACCTCGATGACGATGGCACGGCGGAGATCGTCACGGCCCGACATGACCAGCAGCGTGTGACCGCCGCAATCGCCACGAAGCTGGACGGGAGGGTCCTCTGGCGCTGGGGGACGCCGAACGCCGGCAGCAACGTGCTTTACTGCGATGTTCCGGTACAGATCTACGACCTTGACGGCGACGGCCGGACGGAGGTCTGGATCAGCCCACAGCACTTCCTGCTGGTGCTGGACGGCAAGACCGGCAAGGAGCTCCGCCGGTTGTCGTTGCCCACCGGGCTCGAGGTGGCCGACTCGATCGCGTTCGCCAACCTGCGGGGAACGAAGCGCCCCACCGACATCATCATCAAGGATCGCTACAAACATATCTGGGCGTACACAAGCGAGTGGAAGCCCCTGTGGGACTGGGCACCGGCGCGGTATATGACCTGCCACTACCCGACGCTGATCGATATCAACCGCGACGGGCGGGACGAGGTCCTCGCCGGATACTCGCTCCTTGGCCACGACGGCAGGGAACTCTGGACCCTTCGCTCGAACAAGATCGACCTCGGCCGAGGCCACCTTGATTGCGGAGAAATCCTGACGACAGGGCGGCGGCCGGAGGACTGGCGAGTGATTGTCAGCTACTGCGGTGCGAACGGGATGGCGCTCATCAACGGCGCCGGCGAAACGCTCTGGGAAGTGACCGGTCGACACTTCGAATCGGTCGACGCGGGCAAGATCCGTCCCGACGTCCCGGGCCGGCAGATCGTGGTCGACATCGCACACGAGAGGCGCGGCGAGGCGCGCCTCTGGCTGCTGGATGAACAGGGCAACCGACTGGGCGAGTTCATCTGCGGCGGGTCGAGACACCACCGGCTGATCGACTGGAACGGCGACGGGCTGGACGAGATCCTCATCGCCCAGCCGTGCCGGCTGTTCGACGGCCGGGGCCGATGCGTCGCCCGCCTGGGCCCGGCCGACGCACCCGCGACGGCCGCCGCGCCCTGGCGCAGGAATCCCCGGCGCGTTACCGCGGGGCAGGGCGTCGCGTCGTGCCGCCCGTTCGTTTCCGCAGCCTCCTGCTCGAACTCGCTCATCGGTCATCCGCCCTCAAGGTGGCCCGTGTCGTGGCGCCCGGTTCGCGATAGCGCAGGGGGTTCGCCACGCCCGTCCGTTCGACCGGGAACCGCTGATCGCCCATCCGTAGTGTGTTCGGCCCGGGTGCAGGTTTCATCGGCGGGAACGGCGGCCGATGGGGGTCGTGGCATTCGATACATCGCCGTCGCTCCTGCGGTCCGGCCTTCCTGTCCCAGTACCCGTTCGTGCGCCCGTGCGCCCCGTGCAACCAGTCGCGGTAGACCGGCCCGTGGCACTTCGCGCACAACCGCTGCGGCTGGTCATACGGTATCTCTCTGCCCCAGTCGTCCACGAACGCATCGCGGTTCGTCGGGTGGTGACAGTTGAAGCAGCGAGCGTTCAACCCGTGCTCGAGGACGATGTGGGTGTGTTGTGTGAGCGGGCGCGTCGTCTCCCGGGGCGACGGGAAGAGCTTGTGGCAGTCGCTGCACGAGTACGTGAATCCGGCCAGCTCAATCCGGGGGCGAAGGCTGGGGCGGCGCACCGTCGCGGTGTCCGTTGCCCAGGCCGGCACGGGGGTAGCGGGCGGGACCGGGCTGACGAATTGCCACGGCCCGGCCCAGAGAAGCCCGGCCGCCCCGAACAGCGTCAGCGGGACGAACACGGCTCGCCGTCGGTCGTGTCGGGCACGGGGGGCGGCGGTTCTATTCTCCACCTCGCTCAAGCGGACGGTCCTTGCGCACCTTCGACACAAGATGCCGGGAATTCACCGGATCGAACTCCCGTGTGATCGCACGTCAGGCCCCACCGGGCGCCGCGTATTCTAGCAGCCGCCGCTCGCCCTGCAACGAACGGACGTGCGTCAGCTCCTGCGTCACCTCGAGCGTGCCGAGGTACTCCCCCTGCGCGCTTCGTACGGCGAAGTACCGGATGTGCACGAACTTCCCGTGCATCTGGATCCAGAACTCCGCCACACGCTGCCGGCCCGCGCGGAAGTCCGAGAGGATCTGCTCGACCACGTGCACGCTCTTGGGCGGGTGACAGTTCTGCACCTTCCGTCCGATGATCGCCTTGCTCCGCGGGAAGACGCGGTCCGGCCCCTCGGAGAAGAAGCGCACGCAGTCGTCCGCATCGACGAACGTCAGGTCCACCGGGAGCGTCGAGAAGATGCCGAGCAACTGCTCGATGGTGAGCGTGCCCGTCGGCAGCGCAACCTCTCCGCTTCGACCGATCGGTGCGGCCTCGGTGCCATCCGAAGTGCGGGCGGCTTGCGGCGGCGCGTACCCCTCTCGCGGCTCCACGAGGCACCAGCCGTAGCGCGGCGATTGCTGCCAGATCTCGCCCCACTCCTCCGCACTGAGCGTCTGCAGCGACATCGGCAGCAGGATGTGCTCCTCCTTGTCGATCATGCCCTCGACAGCCAGTGTCGCCGTACGCGCCAATGACTCCACCGCCGCCCGGATTGCGCGAACCGTCGGCCCGGCCGCCGAGGCAGCCTTGGCGAGGGCCTTGAGCGATGCGCGGACCTCGTCGTCCTTCGCCCACATGACCTTACCCGGCCCCGTGATGCCGTGCCGCTCGAGGCAGGAGAACAGCAGGTGCTCCTTGCGCTGGTAGTGCTTCTCGATGTCCATCAGGTCGTTCAGCGCCGCACGCAGCCGCGCCGCGAAGTCGTCGGCCGGGGCATCTCCCGGTGCCATCGCCAGTTCCCCCAGAACCGACCGCAGGGCGTCGACGGCCTTTCGCAGGGCCTCGTTCTCGCGGCGGAACGTGTCCACCGGATGGCCCGGCGGCACGTCGATGGCCGCGTCGTTCCTCGTGATGTCGCGGACGACCGCGTGGTGGAGGTCGCACATCGACTGGATCTCCTCGACCCGCGTACCCTCGCGGATCAACTGCTGTTCCATCGCCGCGATTTCCGACGCGTCCGTTTCGCGGACGATCGTCGCAAGCTGCGCCTTGACTGTCTCAGGGGCGGCGCCTTGGTGAAGCTGCTTGACGATCTCCTTGAGAGCTCCGATCCGCCGGGTCCGGTTGTCGATGTACTCGCTCATGACGTCTCCGTTCATGTCAGGTTGCCGGGGGGATTATCGATCCGCTGCCATGAACTCGCCTTGACGACCGTCAATCACAAGCGTTTTTTTGTTCCTGCGATGCAGCCTCCATACTGACAAGGAGTTGCGGACGTTACCGTGATTTTGAACTCGCCCCGCCCGACCGAGGACCGGACGATCCCGGCCCGCTATTCGGAGGAATACCGGGCAAGTTCCGGAGTGAGTCCGGCCAGGGATCCCGATAGAATACTGCATACGGAGACCGATCTACGAGTAGAAAGCAGGTTTCCGGGCGTACCCGCCGCGAACCGTTGGCAGCACGGCCGCGGAGGAACCGACGGGCAACGAGTCTGCGGGCGCTGCAGGCCCCGCGCCGGTGCCGACGTGGATGCTGCCGTTGCCCGTTGGGATGCAGGGATGTTGCGATTGGCGCTCTACTCGCTGGTCTATCTGCTTGCCGGCTTCGCGGTTCTGATCGTGCTCCTGGCTGGACGGCGTCGGCCCCTGCCGAGCGCCCTCTCCGGGCTTGCCGCGATACTCCTCTGGCCGATCGCGCTGCCGTACGCGCTGATTGTGTTCATGGCGTCATGCCTCCGCGCCCGCCCTCGGATGCGCAACGCCTGCCCGCCAGTACCCCGATGATCGCGCCCGCGAGAAACCAACGCCGACACGCCGCCCCCGGCCTCGACATTCAGGCCGCGCCATTCAGTCTTCGTTCGTCATTCGTTGCCTGCCTGCGGCGACTCAGAAGCTCAGCAGCTTCATCACGTCCGTGATCGTGCCTTCCTTGGTCACGACGCGCCCCTTGCCATCGGGCGTATCGAAGACGAGATACTGTTTCTTTGCCTGAATCGGCGGCGAGAGCCGGTACGGCTTGCACTGCGGGATCGCCGCGACAGCCCGCCTGGCGCCTTCATATAGCGCCCGGCGCGTCTCCGCGAACGGATACAGTACGGCCGCCTCGCGGCTGATGCCCTTCTTCACCGCCACCGTGACGCAAGCCGGGCCGAAAAACCTCGTCGCCTCCCGGCACGCCGCCTCGTCGCCCGTCACCAGGATCGGCGGCACGTTGAAGTGGCCGGCCATCGCCGCGCACTGGGCCAACTCGCCCGACTCCACGCCGTTATACCAGTAGCGGCTCTCGTTCTTCGACGACTGCGTGTGGCAGAGCACGCCGTCCGGCGTGCCCATCATCGCATGGTAGCCCACGAACACGACGCCGGCGAACGACTCATCCAGGCCCCACATCAGCCCCGGCACCGGTCTGCCGGTGATGTACTTCGCCCCCGGCGGCATCAACTCCGGCACGAGGGCCCCCGCGCCGTGTCCGTCACGCACGAGGATCTCCACCGCCCCGGCGTCGCGAAGCCCGCGCACGACCGCCGCAAGGTCGCCCATGAAGTACTCCTTCGCCTTGTCGTTCAGCGGTCCTTCTTCGCGGGTCTGGGCGAACTGATACACACCGCTGACCCCTTCCAGATCGGTCATGACGAAGATCTTGAGCCCGGCGCCATGCGACGGCGCGCCCGCACAGCCCGCGCACAACATCAACACCCAGGAGAGTCGAAGCAGGTCTTTGACGAACATGAAGGCGTCTCCACATGGAGCGGGGCCGCGGCATTCGGCACGCCCGCGCCCCTCATTCCGGATACACGAAGCGCATCACCACGTTCACATCGGGATGAAGGCTCTGCTTGACGGGACAGAGCGCCGCGGCACGTTCCAGCTTCGCCCGCGCCGCCTCGGAGAGTTCGACGCCCGGCGGCAGCGTGACCGTGACCCTCAGCGTGCCGATCCGCCGGTGCGGCTGGGCGACCATCTCCTTTTCCACGTGCACCCGCGTGCCCGTGATGTCAAGCCCGCTCTTGCGGGCCACGAGCCCCATGATCGTGACGACACACGTGCCCACGCCGGCCGCCACGAGGTCCGTCGGAGAGAACGCCTCGCCCTTGCCGCCGTTGTCCAGCGGAGCATCGGTGGTGAGGGTCTGCTTCGACGGGCCGTGCGTTGCGGTGCAGCGGAGGTCGCCTTCATACACGATGTCGATCTCGACGGACATAGACTGCCTCCTTACCGGTCTACCTTTTTAGGCGGGATCGGCTGTCGTGTCCAACGCCCGGCGTCAGTCTTTCCGTGCCAGCACGATCCGGAAGAGGCCGCCGAAGCCGGCGGGCTCGTCGTGTACGACCCGCAGGCCCGAGCCCTGGAGGATCGGACCGAGTCGCCGAATGAACTCCGTCCCCAGACCGCTCGCCGGCGGGTTGGCGACGCGAAAGAGCAACGGCGCCCGACGGTCGTCGGGAAGAAACTTGTCGAAGATCACCGCCCTGCCGCCCGGGCGCAACACGCGGGCGGCCTCTCTCGCGCAGCGATCCGGCTCAGGAATGACGGCCAGGATCAGGTGAAGAATCACGGCGTCAAACGAGCCGTCCGGAAACTCCAGGGCGTGGCCGTCCATCACGCGGGCGTCCACGCGGCGCCCGAGCCGCTGGGCCCGGCGCCGGAGACGCCGGATCATCGCGGGCGTCAGGTCGATGGCGGTGATCTCCGCGCCGGCCGGCATGAAGTCGAGGTCCAGACCCGTGCCCGCCCCCACGATCAGCACACGCTCGCCCGGCCGCGGCGCGAGCAGCTCGATCGATCGCCGGCGTCTTTCGCGAAAGACGCGGGCAATCCCGTTGTAGAGCGGCGCCCAGAGGGTATAGACCGTGCGTCTCCAGACGTTCGTGTTGAAGATCATGATGGCCGGCGGATTCCTCGTCGGTTTCCGGGTGCACTTCAGCGTGTCCCCTTCGTGTCAGTACGTGCACTGCCGCGCCGCCGCGGCGAAGGCCTTGAGCTTTTCCGGCGGCGTGTCGAAGAAATGATCGGACAGGGAGCAGATGTAGCCGCCGTCATTGCCGACCTTCTCGAACAGCTCGAACACCTTCGCGCGGATCTGCTCCTCGGTGCCGTCGGTGAGGACGTTGAACTGGTCCAGTCCGCCGATCAGGGCAAGGCGCTTGCCGACCTTGCGCTTGAATTCCCACGGTTCCTGGTTGCCGCCGATGCTCGGCGGGGCCAGTGTCTCCGAGGCGTCCGTCCCGTTCGCAACGATGTATTCCTCGATTCCCAGCGTGCCGCCGCACGTGTGGTAGGTGATCCGGAAGCCCAGCTCATGCAGCGCATCGTGCATCTTGCGGTCGTAGGGCAGGCAGAACTCCCGGTGCAGCTCCGGCGAGATCACCGTGGACGATCCGGCGCCGCCGCCGGTCTCGATCAGGTCGAACTTCGCCCCCTTCATCGACTCGATGAACCGCAGCTTCTTGGCCAGCAGGATGCCGAGCAGTTCGTGCACCCAGTCCGGCTTGTCGAAGCACCGCAGCACGAGCTCCTGTACGTCCATCAGGCAGCACGCATGCTGCCAGCAGCCGGCCTGGTCGCCCCAGACGAACCCGCGCAGAATGCCGCGGTCGCCGATCCGATCGTACAGCGCGGCCACCGGGTTCGGATCCAGCGCCGGCACGGGCATGTGCTTGCGGATCAGCTCGATGTCCTCGTCGCGTTTGATCAGATACTCGGTGATCCACGTCGTCCGGCGGTCGCCGCACGTCTTGTACGTGAGCGATCCGTCCGGCGTGCGGATCGTGTGATGGACGATGCGGTTGTCCGGGTCGGCGCTGATCGTCTGCGCCTCATCCACCCAGTGCGACGTGCAGAACTTCGCGAAGTCGGCATCGACGAGCCAGAACTGCCCCATGTCCTGGAAGTACTGGATCTGCGCATCCATGCCGCAGGTCTCGAAGGCCTCGAGGTCGCTCATGCCGCCCATGTACTTCTCGAGGTGATACCCCTGCCACTGATGGACGGACACGGGCAGCCGGTCGGGCTTGCCGCGCTCCAACGCGCACAGCATTCGCTCCTTGCTGGTCATAGTCATGTGTGGGCTCCAGAGCTCAGCACCGCATGGAAACCGCCGGTATCGGTATTGTACACGAGCCGTGGCCACACGTCGTGGAGTTGTCGGTGAAATGGGCGAGGCTCATGCGGCACATGGCTGCATGCGTCGCTGAATAGCGGCTCTTGAAAAGGAAACCGGCTGGCTCCAGGGATGTCGGTGATGAAGACAAGGGTCCGATACCCTTGGAGACCAAGCCATGGAAGGCAGTGTCTCGTTGGGCCGTGCCGAACGCAAGCGGCTGCCGGAGGTATACCGGCGGAGCCCGGAGCCGGCGGTGCGGCGGCACCGCCAGCTCCACCGTCCCCGCGCCCAACGTCAACCGGCGGGGCACCCCGCCGTTGCGATACCCCCGGTACGCGCCCGAACGCTCGTACCGACTCCGAGTTCGCCCAGGCTCGGCAGCCTCAACATGCCGAATCCTCCAGCACGGCCGGCGCGTCCGCCAGCGCCTGCCGATCCACACGCCCCCTCACCCGGACACGCCGTCCGCCGGCCAACAGGATCTCGATGCCTCCGCCGGTGTCCGTCGCCATATCCCCTGTCACACGCACCGGCACGAATGTCGGCCGCGCCTCCTCCACGTCCCGGCGCGCCAGTTCCCGACGCCACCAGTAGAACGCGGCATCCTTCTCCCCGTGCTTGCGGCACCAAGCTCGGACCGAAAGCCCGCTGGCCGCCTGGCCCCGCACGATCCTCCGCCAATACCTCTCTTTCTTCAGATCCCGCACCGCGCCGCTTGGCATAGCATGCCTCCGTGTGTCACGGACGCATCCTGCCAGAATCAGCCGTCAGATTGAAGATGGGGTTCGCCGGACGGTTACCTTTGCGCTGTAACCAACTGTAGTTACAGGACTTCGTAACGCACGATGGTTGATTCTCCTCCCACGATGACCCCTGACCGTAGACCTGCCGACTGGGACAGTCTTTGGAACAGTCGGCTCCGGCGTCGAGGGCCCGGGCTCGCTCCCGGACGCGGTCGCTGGTCAGAGTCGGCGCCGACCTAAGCGTTGGGGATCTCTAGCAGCCGGTTGAAAACACGAAGCCATCCCTCGATCAGCTTGCACTTGACCTCCGTGGCCTCCAACGGAGTTAGCTCCAGATGCGACGGTCCAAACATCCCCCCTGATGTCTCCTTGCTGGGCGACCAGCGCCGCCCCAGCCAGCGCCCTATCTCAGCCTGCACTTCGTTCCACGTTCCCCTCTGCTTTGCGGTCAACGTATGGGCTGCCCTGTTTCTCAGGGAGAACGTAACGTCTGCAAGCCGCTGTAGCCGGGAATCCGCCAGCTTTGCCTTGAACGCCTCGACAAGATCTTCCTCTGGACCACCGGGAAAGGCAGACGGTTCGAGCACTTCCGTGGTCAGTTGCGTAATCATCAGCCCTGCGTAAAAAAGGCTCCGCCACGCACCCTCGCTGGAGTCAGAAGCCACCGGCTTCCTCAGGTCAGCAAGAAAACTAGCCTTCCGCTCGTTGGCCACATCGCTGAAATACCTTGCCGCGGCCGGGGAAGACGTACAGTGTTCGTGTAGTTCGCCAAATCGGTCGACCGCTGACCGCAGTTTATCGGCGGGCGACGCCATCCAAGGATTCGGCGCGAGATTCTGTTGCCACCGGTCATTTCCCACAGCGCGCCGCTCAGCTTGGCATTCTCTGAAAACACCCTCCAATTCGGCAGCGATGAGCTTCTTCAGTCGCAGATACCCGTCATCATTGCTCGGCGGGCGTCCCTTGAAGGGCTTACTGTTGTATAGAGTATGTTCTATGCGGTACTCAGGAGCGCGAAGTCCGTTCCATCGGTCGCACATGATACGCAGTAAATCGAAGACATCGACCGGCGTCCTTTCGCCGGAGCGCGTTGTCTTGGCTGGCAAGTATGGAAGCTGTCTTAGGTACAACCATTGGGCCGCCTCAAGCCACTCCTTCAGACCGGTCATGCCGACACGATGAGAACGAAACGCATCCTCATATCGATACCAATCAGCCGGCAACACCTCCGCAGTGATCTGATTGCGGAAGTCGCGAAGCAGCTCGCTCGCTCGTCCCAGTACGGCAACCACGTCTTCCTTTTCGGTTAGTACGATCGTTGGCTCGCGCCTCGGCGCGGCGGATCGATCCTCTTGGATTCCTCGCTCGTCATCCACCACGATTCGAATATCCGAGAGAACATCGTGGACTCGCGTAGCCCAGGCGGAGATCCTGTCACAATGCGGTTCACGTCTGGCTGCCATTAGAAACGCGTACCAGCCCTTGAGTTGATGATATAGTTCGGTTGTCGCCGCAGCATCTTGCTTCGTAAGGCGAAAGAACTCAACATTCCGCTGCCCCCGAATAATGCATTGCTTGTCCCACCTTTCGCCAACGATGCGCACCCCATCATCATGTGGTACTGCATGCACATCGCCCCGCCAAAGGAAGACAAGAAGCTTCTCGACGAACCGCCAAGCTGCTTTACCTTTGAAGATCTCTGCCTCTGGCGGCTCGGGCCACCGCGACTCAAGACGAGCAGATAACCCGTACTCAATGCTGAGGTCAGGGCACAGTCTGCGCATCATAAGTGCGGCAAGACGTTCCGTGGATAATCTGCGTCCTGAGCGGACGTGTCCGCGAGTAACGCCAGCGAAAGGCGTCTGCGAGACGAGCTCGCTTCCGAAGAGACGCCGTGCGGCTTTTACGATGCCATGCTTCCTGACATTGTGCAATAAGACTCGTAGCTGCCGTTTGACGGCACGAGGAAGAGACAGGCCAGTGCCGTCAGTACGGATTCCGGTTATAACGAAGCCTCTCTCGACGCTACCGCAGCGAGTCTTTCGGGGGTTGAGGGAAAAACCGCTGCCCGCAAGTGCGCGGACCACTCTTGACTCGACGTGGGCTCGGAATGATTCGGGCGACTGTAGGCCGAGGGATCTGGCGGTTCGGCGTGAGACCGAGATCGTGATGTCATCGACGTAGCGCGTATAGACGAGCGACGGACCAATCGCATCGCGAATACGTCGATCATACTCGTGGAAAACGAGGGTGGCGAGTGCAGGAGACGTCGGAGCGCCTTGTGGAAGATGGCCGCGGTGCGTGGCCAAGCGGGCAACGAGAATGGCAGCGTCGCGCGTCCAATGGTGTTGTTCTATATGCTCGTGCTCTTTGCCGAGTTCGTCTTTCTCCGTCTGACGAATGTGCAGCAGCGGGGCCGTAGAGCGCTCCAGCATCGGAATAATGTGACGCAGTCTTACGGATGGAAAGAAATCGCGTATATCAAAGGACACGATGTATTCCTGGCCCATATGCTGCAAAGCGTTACGGAAGACGGCTGCGGTGTTTGCGGGGCGACATCCGTATACGTAATCTGGCAGTTGCTCGCAGAGCCGGTTGAGCGTCAGCTTCAGGATGAGACGCTGGAGCCGGCGCAATGGAGGTACAGGAACGTGAAGAAGGCGCGTCCGACGGGGGGCTTTCTCCACGCGTCGCTCCGTGTAAAGGGAACCCCACCGACGGTATGGAGCACGGATGCGGCGGTCCGGGCGCCAGAAGTAGCCAGGGCGTTCCCTTGTCTGGCGGCGTCCGTCCGTTTGGTCAAAGTACGTTGGCCGAAAGGCCATGGTGTGAAGTAGTCGCGAGGACATCCACGGGTCGCGCCGCCGTGCCAGGGCTACAAGAACACGCACGAAGAGCCGCTTTGCCCGGCTAGGTAGCCGGGCGTACGGCAAGGTGCCCAGAAGGACGTTCCCAGCATAAACCCAGTTGAGAAGGCGCCGACGTGTTGGGTACGCTGACGCAATTCTCAGCAGAATCGGTGGACGCTGCGACGTAGGCTCACGGGAGTAGACTATCCAAAGCAGCTGGAGGGGCTGTAGGGAGGCCAACAGGGCTCTGGCCTGCTCTTGCTGCTCTTCTTCGGAGGTGCCTTCTTGCTTGATCTCGGTCAGCTTCTGGAAGACTTCTGCCGTGGTCATGCAAAGCGTCTTCCTCAAAAGGAGGCGAGGCGGGTGGACCTACCTGGTGCGCGCGGGTGGGCTGGCCTGCCCATCCCGCCGGGACATAAAAAATCTACCACCACATGCATCAGCCGGCGATACGCCAGCCTATCCACCGCGCATGTGGACTGCGAGTTCTAGGTGCGCAACTCGCCTCGCCAACGGTGATTGTATTGCTTCGGGGCGGTTCGTCAAGTCCCCGTCATCCCGGCCGGCTACTCACCGCGCTGGGCATGAGCATCGTAACCGTCCGGCCAACCAGATCGGCGTAACCGCGGGGCTTCGCCGGGGGGGTCGGGTGTCTTGCGAGGGGTTCAGTTCGCGGGGATCGTGGCAGGTTGCCGTGTCTTCCACCGATCGGGCAGGAACGGATCGAGCTGGCTGACCGGTGTCGCGGCGATCCGCGTCAGCACGTCGCGCAGGTACGCGAACGGATCGACCCTGTGCCGCTGGCAGGTGGCGATGAGGCTGA
>CAZZFA010000101.1:0-17665 GCA_964653435.1 uncultured Planctomycetales bacterium
GCCCCTGCGCGGCCTGCGGCCCGGCGACCTGCCCTCGCTCGAACAGATGCTGCAGAAGCACTACAAGGAGATGACGCCGGAGGAGAGGCAGGCGGTGCTGGATCGCATCGCCCGCGAGGTGAAGGACCGTTACGGCATTCGGCCGACGATCACCGATCCCCCGCCCATGGATGGCGTGGAGTTCGTGTACGCCCTGAACATCAGCCGCTGCATCGGGTGCCGCAAGTGCGTGCACGCCTGCGTGAAGGAGAATAATGAGTCGCGCGCGCCGGAGATCCAGTACATCCGCGTGCTGAAGATGGAGAAGGGCAGCATCGACGTGGAGACGTCGGATCACCATTACGATCCGCCGCAGGTGCCCGAGCACGACAGCTACTACATGCCCGTGCAGTGCCATCAGTGCAAGAAGCCGCCGTGCGTGAAAGTATGCCCGGTCGAGGCGACCTGGCAGGAGCCCGACGGCATCATCGTCATCGACTACGACTGGTGCATCGGCTGCCGGTATTGCGAAGCGGCCTGCCCATACTGGGCGCGACGGTTCAACTTCGCCGAGCCGCAGGTCCCCAAGGACCAGTTGAACCCTGAGATGGCGTACCTCTCGAACCGCCCGCGTCGCAAGGGCGTGATGGAAAAGTGTACCTTCTGCCTTCAGCGGACACGCCGGGGACGGATGCCCGCCTGCGTCGAGGTCTGCCCGACCGGCTCGCGGAAGTTCGGCAACGTCCTCGACCCGGACAGCGAGGTCGCCTACATCCTGCGCGAGAAGCGGGTGTTCATCCTCAAGGAGGAGGTCGGCACGCTCCCGCGGTTCTTCTACTACTTCGACGAACGCGGCAGCCGCTACCGCGAGCCGATCGGGCCCGTGACGCCGGGAGGTGGCGCGTGAAGCGGTACCTCTCCTTCCTGTGGCAGTGCGCCCGGATCAGCTTCGTCGGCGACTGGCGCTACCACGCCTGGATGACGGCCTTGACGGTCGTCGCACTGGTGGGCCTGCATGCATACTGCCGGCAATTCGTGTACGGCCTGGTGACCACGGGCATGACCGACCAGGTCTCGTGGGGGCTCTACATCGCGAACTTCACCTACCTCGTCGGGCTCGCGGCGGCGGCGGCGATGCTCGTGATCCCCGTCTACGTCTACCGCAACATGCACCTGCACGACGTCGTGATCTTCGGGGAGCTGCTCGCGGTGGCCGTGATCATCATGTGCCTGCTGTTCGTCACGGTCGATCTCGGCCGGCCGGACCGCTTCGACCACCTGCTGCGGCGGTTCAATTTCCCGATCTCGATGCTCACGTGGGACGTGATCGCGCTGAACGGATACCTGCTGCTCAACCTTCACATCTGCGGCTACCTGCTCTACTGCGCGTACTGCGGGCGGCAACCGTCGAAGGCCTTCTACGTCCCGTTCGTGTTCATCGCGATCGTCTGGGCCGTGAGCATCCACACGGTGACGGCGTTCCTGTACGTGGGGCTGGGCGGGCGGCCGTTCTGGAACTCGGCGATCATCGCCCCACGGTTCCTGGCCAGCGCGTTCGCGGCGGGGCCGGCGTTCATCATCCTGACGCTTCAGGTCGTGCGGCGCTACACGAAGCACCACGTTACCGACGACGCCCTGCTCACGCTCCGGCGGATCGTCCAGGTGGCGATGATCATCAACGTATTTCTACTCGGATGCGAGTTGTTCACCGAGTTCTACACGGACTCGGCGCACACGGCGTCGGCGCAGTACCTGTTCTTCGGCCTGCGAGGACGCTCGGCGCTGGTGCCGTGGATCTGGACGGCGATCGGGTTCAACCTGGCGGCGACCGTGTTTTTCGTTCTGCCGGCCTCACGGGCGCTGCGGACGCTGAACCTGGCCTGCGTGCTCGCGATTCTGGGGATCTGGATCGAGAAGGGGATGGGCCTCATCGTCCCGGCGTTCATCCCGACGCCGCTGGGCGAGATTGTGGAGTATCGGCCGACGCTCAGCGAGGTGCTCGTATGCCTGGGCATCTGGGCGTTCGGCCTGCTGCTGTACACGGTCTTCGTTCGTGTTTCCGTACCCGTGTTGTCCGGGGAACTGACGTACGCGAAGCGATACCAGGAAGGAGCGACTGGATCATGAAACGTGACGCGGCCCTGTCGGCGTGCCTAGCCATTCTGGGGGGTGTTGTCTCCGTCGCTTCGGCGCAGACATGGGGCCTGGCCGAACTCTCGAAGGAGAGCAAGGCGTGCATCGATTGTCACAAGACGGAGAATCCCGCGATCTACGACCAGTGGGGCTCGAGCAAGCACTACCGTGCGAACGTCGCATGCTATGAATGCCACGCGGCCAGGGAGGGCGAACCTGACGCGTTCAAGCACGAGGGGCAATGGATTGCCACGATCGTCTCGCCGAAGGACTGCGCCCGCTGTCATGCGAAGGAGGCGAAGGAGTTCGCGGAGTCCCACCATTCGAAGGGCGCGCGGATCCTCGGCTCGCTCGACAACACGCTCGCCGAAGTCGTCGAGGGCAATCGCGGCCTGGTGACACCGGCCTTTCAGGGCGGGGTCAGCGCCGCGGCCGTCAGCGGCTGCTGGCAGTGCCACGGCTCGGAGGTCAAGCCGCTGCCGGGCGGCAAGCTGGACCCGGCCACATGGCCGAACACGGGGATCGGGCGGATCAACCCGGACGGCTCAGAAGGCTCGTGTTCCGCGTGCCATAGCCGTCATGCCTTCTCGGCGGAGCAGTCGCGCAACCCGGACAACTGCGGCAAGTGCCACATGGGCCCGGACCACCCGCAGATGGAGATCTACTACGAGTCGAAGCACGGCATCGCGTATCGCGCGTATAAGGACAAGCTGAAGCTCGACTCGGCCAAGTGGGTGGTGGGCGAGGACTACAGCCTTGCCCCGACGTGCGCGACGTGCCACATGAGCGCGACGAAGAAGCAGCCCGTCTCCCACGACGTGGGTTTGCGGATCAGTTGGAACAACCGACCGGCGGTCTCCATCCGGCCGGAAGTCAGTGACAAGAAGATGGGCCTGCCGACGGCGAGCATCGATTGGAGGACGCGCCGGGCGAAGATGCAGGACGTGTGCACGAGTTGCCACGAGAAGCAGTGGGTCGACAACTTCTATGTGCAATACGACGCGGTCATCGACCTGTATCACAGGAAGTTCGCCGAGCCGGGGCTGGAGCTGTACGCGCTCGCCAAACCGCTGCTCAAGCCGGTCGAGTTCGCCAACAAGGTGGATTTCGTCTGGTATGAGATCTGGCATCATGAGGGGCGCCGTGCCCGGCACGGTGCGTCAATGATGGGGCCGGACTACACGCACTGGCACGGCACGTACGAGGTCGCCAAGCACTTCTACTCGGAGTTCATCCCCGAGCTGGAACACCTGGCCGCCGATGCAAAGAAATCCGACGAACCGACGAAAGCGGCGGCCGCCGCCGCCCTCCGGAAAAGGCTGGACGAGGTGCTCAACTCCCCCGATCACGCCTGGTTCCTCAACAAGATGGACCCGGCCGAGATCGAGCGCCGCAAGCAGCAGATGGAGGAGTTCAAGAGGCGATACGCGAAGTGAAGGGTGCGCAGCGAGTTCGGCGTCGCGAGTTATGCGAAGTCGAGTCGGGTTTTCTATCCCGACGGACGGCCCGTGTTCGCATCGCGCATCCACGGAAACTGCAACTGCCCGTTCGCCTCAACGATATTGTGTTCTTCGAGGATCAGGCGGACATACGCACGCATCAGCGGATTCGCGAACTTGTAGTAGCCCTGTCGCACACGTACGAGGATCTGTTTCTTCTCCGGTTTGGTCAGCGCGCCAAGGTAGCTGCTCAGACTCGCTATACGCGGCCTGTCACCGGTCAGTAGCCCGATATTCTCCGCAATCTCCTGGACCTGGACCTCCGGAGACTCGGCATAGGCTACGCCCCACAGCACATGCTTGAACATGTCGGTTTTGCGTTTAACCGTGATGACCGCCGCGCGGTACGCGTCGCGCAGGCTGCCCTCCGCCGTTTCGATCGCTCTTCGCACCGCCTTGTTGTATTCGGGCTCGGACACGACGACATCAGCGTCAGGGTTGGCAGTGAGTATCTTGCCCGCATCCTCTGCGCAGTAAAGACACAAGAGATGGGTATAGAACGGGAAGCCATCGGACAATGCGACGATCTTGTTCTTGACGGACTCCTTAAAAACCATGCCGATGCGTTCCTGGCCCGCCTCCACGATGTCCTTAAGCTCATCCGCAGACATGCGTTCCAGTTTGATCTGCGCCAGACAGCGCGTGAGCGAGGCATGCTCCCCGATCAACTCCGCTAAGGTATCGGCTACTCCGACGACGATAATCTTCGTCTCGCTTGCGGCGTCCGAGAAGTGCTTCAGGGTCTCTGCAAGTCGCGTATTGGTCGCCTCATCACGAACGCGATCGTATTCATCGAGGATAATGAGCCCCTTGCGCGATTCAAACACCTTGAGCAACATGGCCGGTCCGATGGAACGAGCCGACTCAATGGCTTGCTGGCGCGACCGCGTCGTCTTCGTATGGGAGGCGGAGGCAATCCGACCGCCGACAGTGAGCCGACGTCCCGCCTCGGCATCGAGTCCGTTCGGAACGTATGCCATGTCCGCCTGCACCAGAACCTGGCCAAAGATGGTGTCGTAGGTGCTGCCGGTTTCGCATCGCACAAAGTACGTTTGCTCGTCGCTGAACTTGGCGAAGAAGTAGGCGAGTTGGGCAAGCGATGTCTTGCCAACCCCCCGTTCGCCGTAAATCGCAACCTGGCGACCTGGCGTACTCAACTCGCGCCGCAGCAGCTCCACAGCTTCCTGACGTCCCTGGAAGAAGTCCGGCAGGTCAATCGGGGCGAACGGACGAAACGCCTGCTGGCACCGGGCCATGTAATCCAGGTACGATTTGTTGTGGCTTGCCATGGTTCCCTTATCCGCAAGACTCGACCCTTCGCGCGACCATCGTGTCACAAGAGGTCGGCCAAGTCAACCGTTGCACCTCTTACCGGGGTCCTGTCGCGTGGGACGTCCAACTCCGCAGCGCTGGTCGCGTGAGACGCCGAGGCGCCCTCGCCCTCTGCCGGTTGGAATCCGCCGTCGAAAAGCATAGCATAGAAAGGTCATGAACGCCTCGACGATTTCGGACCCGGGGGCTTCGGTTGCGCAGAAGCTGGAGCGGATGAAGGATATTCTCCGTTCGCTCCGGCGCGTCGTCGTCGCCTTCTCGGCGGGCGTCGACTCGACCTTTCTGCTGAAGGTCGCGATCGACACGCTCGGGCCGGGCAACGTCCTGGCGGCCACCGCCGACAGCGACAGCCTTTCGCGCGCGGAGTTCGAGGAGGCCCGCCGGCTCGCCGACAAGTTCGGCGCACCACACCGCGTCATCGCCACGCAGGAGATGAACGATCCGAATTACCGCGCCAACCCGGCGAACCGGTGTTACTTCTGCAAGACCGAGCTGTATGCGAAGCTCCGGCCGATCCTGACGGCGGAGGGCTATACGGCGATCGTCAACGGCATCAACGCGGACGACCTCGGCGATTGGCGGCCGGGAATCCAGGCGGCTCGGGAAAACGACGTGCGTTCTCCGTGTGCCGAGGCGGGTATGACGAAGCAGGACATCCGCATCCTCTCGCAGCAGATGGGTCTGCCGACATACGACAAGCCCGCCAGCCCGTGCCTGTCCAGCCGCATCCAGTACGGCGAGGAGATCACGCCGGAGAAACTCAAGATGGTTGAGCAGGGCGAGGCGTTTCTGCACGGTCTCGGTCTGCGCGAATGCCGCGTGCGACACCACAACAACCTGGCCCGCATCGAGATTCCCGCCGATCAGATCGCGGCGTTCATGCAGCCGGAGATGCGGGCGAGGATCGACGCGGAGTTCCGGCGGATCGGCTACACGTTCGTCGCGATGGACCTCCGCGGTTTCCGCAGCGGGAGCATGAACGAGGTCATCGCATTCGGAAAGAAGCAACCGGCGGTCTGAGGCGGCCCGGCGGCCGCGATTCACCCGTGCCTTGCCGGTCGCGTCACCGGAACGACATTTCTTGCTTCGCCGGCGTACGACAGCGGGACATGGGTTCCCGAAGGCGGTCTTCGGCCACAACCGAACACCGCGCGCCGGCCCCCGTCATGCCCAGCGAAGCAAAGCATCTGGCCCCTCTGCGCCAATCCGCCAGATTCTTCGTCGCTGCGCTCCTCAGAATGACGGGCGGCGCTACCGCCGCAGCGCGATACATGCGCGCAAGGCGCGCAAAAGCTGCGACGGAAAACTCCACTGTGAGGAACCCAATAGTCCGAATGGCCCAGGGGCCCGGCAAACCGAACGCGGCGCGCCGAGCGTCTGGCGCGGGGGGCTGACGAACGACGGCCGATGGTTTACGATATCCGCCATCATGAGCACGCAAGCCCCGGGCATCCGAGAATGGCGGCCGGAGAGCCGGTGCGAGCCTGTGGTCCGCATCGGCGTCGTTCTGGCTGAGGACGGCATGCCGGTGATCGACCTGCGCGTGCCCGATGCGGCGTACGAACTCGCCGCGGCCGGTGCTGCGCCCCGCGAGGTTCGGGCGGCACGGATATCCGCCCGCCTCGAGGGCAACGCCGTCAGCCTGGTCGTCAACGGCGGGCCGGCGCAAACCGCCGCCGGCTGGACGCTGACCCCGCAACCCGCGCGTCCACCGGCCCGCGGCGACGGGGTGTGGGTCAAAGGGGTCGTCGCCGGCCGCGGCTTCCACTGGCAGAAGCATGTCGATCAGACGCTCGCCGGCCGCATCGACGTGCTGCCCGGCGCCGGCGGAATCATCCTCGTCAACGAGCTTCCGCTGGAGGCGTACCTCGCCTGCGTCATCACCTCGGAGATGAGCAGCCGGTGTCCCGTGGAGTTTCTCCGGGCCCAGTGCATCACGGCGCGCTCGTGGCTCCTGGCATTCACCGAGCCCAAACACGTCGCCGAGCCGTTCGACCGCTGCAACGACGATTGCTGCCAGCGCTACCAGGGCACAGGCGACCTGAGCGACACGGCCCTCGATGCCGTGGAATCCACGCGCGGGCTTGTGCTCGTCGCAGAGGGCGGCCGCGTCGTGGACGCGAACTATTCCAAGAGCTGCGGCGGCGTGGTCGAGTTGCCCGAGCACGTCTGGGGCGTGCACAAGCCCGGGCTCGGCCCGCAGGTGGACGCCCCGGCGCATTCGGCCGCGCACCGGTTTCTGCCGGTCACCGAAGCGAACCTCAACGAGTACCTCGAGGGCGACTGGCTGCGCGAAACGGATGTCTATTGCAGCCCGCGCGTGGTGCCGGAGGAGTCGCTCGGCCGCTACCTGGGCCGCGTGGATGAGACGGGGCGCTACTTCCGCTGGAGCGTCCGCTATACGCACGACGAGCTGGTGGACATGCTTCGCCGGAAGCTGCCGGAGGCCGCGGGCACGGCCCGGCTCTGCGATCTGCGCGTCACCCGGCGTGGCATCTCCGGCCGCGCTACGGAGATCGTGCTCGACATCGAAGACGCCGGCGGACGCATGCGGAAGGTCACCATCGCCGATCAGTACCGCATCCGGCAGATTCTGCACAAGAGCTTCCTGTTCAGCAGCGCGTTTGCCGTCCACATCGAGCGCGACGCCGCGGGCCGGTGCCGGGCCGTAACGCTTCGCGGCGCGGGCTGGGGACACGGAGCCGGTCTGTGTCAGATCGGCGCCCTCGGCATGGCCCTTTGCGGCAACGATCACGCGCGGATCGTAAAGCACTACTTCCCCGAAGCCGAGTTGAAACACCTGTACGCGTAGCGCCCCTTCCGGTTCGAGAGTCTGGTCCGTCTCGAGCCCCGCGGGGACGACCGACGCCGGCTCCGCAGCGGTGACGGAGCCATCGCGGCGCTGCACATCGTACGCGAAAACGTCGTACCGGAAACGGCACTACGACAAGGCGGGGATGATCTCGCGCGGGATCGGGCCGAGATCGGACGCCTGAACGTTGTCGGCCACCTGCTCCGGCGTCTTGGCGCCCGGGATGACCGTATGACACGCCGGGTGCGAGAGGCAGAACCGCAGGCTGACCTGCGCCATGCTCTGGTCGGGAAAGCGGGCATAGAGCGGTTTCATTCTCTCGAGCTGATCGAGATACTTCGCGAGCTTGTCGGGCGAGAGATTGAAGCGACGGTGGTCGTCCTCGCCGAAGGTGCTCGCCCGCGTGAACTTGCCCGAGAGCAGGCCGAAGAGGATCGGGATCCGCACGATCACGCCGATGCCATACTGCTGCGCCTTGGGGAACAGAACCTTCTCCGCCTCGCGCTCGAGGAGGTTGTAGCGGACCTGGATGCAGTCGATCAGGTCGTGCCACCTGTCGAGGAGGTGCGCCTGCTCGGTCTCCTTGAAGGATTGGACGCTCCAGCCGGCGTGGCGAATCTTGCCCTGGCGCTTCAGCGTGGCGAGCGCGTCCCACGGGTCGTCGCGCTCAAGCTTGTCGGTGTCGTGGCTGTGGAGTTGGAGGATATCGAGCGTCTCGACGCCGAGCCGTTTCAGGCTCTTTTCGGCGGCGCCGATCAGGTAATCGCGGTCGGCGTTCTGCTGGATCGCGCCGTAGCCTTTGTCCGCGCCCGGAGGGGCGTTGTAGAAGTCGTTGCCGGCCTTCGTGGCGATGACGACGTCGCCGCGCCGGCGCTCGCGGATCACGCCCGCGATCAGCTCCTCGGAATGGCCGAAGCCGTACACGTCGGCCGTGTCGATGAACGTGACGCCGCGATCGAGCGCCGCCCGCAGCGCCCGGCGCGAGACCTCGTCATCGGTCGGGCCCCAGTTCGTCCCGCCGATCGCCCACGCGCCGAAGCCGACGGTCGAGACCCGCGGCCCGCGTACGCCGAGTTGCGTGTACTGCATTACGCCCTCCAAACGACGTGTCCCGCCTTGATCGTGAGCCGCACGTCCAGGTTGGAATCGAGCACGACCAGATCGGCGTCCTTGCCGACGGCCAGGATGCCCCGGCGGTACTTCCACGCGAGGATGCGGGCCGCGTTGAGGCTCGCCATCTGGGCGGCCTGCTCCAGGCTCGCCCCGCCGTGCTGAATGATCGTCCGCAACGCGCGGTCCATCGTGAGCGTGCTGCCGGCGAGCGTCTCGGGCGACCGGGCGAGGTACGCCCGTCCGTCGCGGACGATCACCTGCTGCCCGGAGAAGTCGTACGTCCCGTCCGGCTGGCCGGCGGCGCGAATCGCGTCGGTCACGAGCAGGATCTTGTCGTGTTTCTTGACTTTCAGAAGCAACTGCAGCATGGCCGGGTGCACGTGGACCGCGTCGGCGATCACCTCGACGAAGAGCTCATCGCGCAGAAGCGTGCCGGTGAGGATGCCGGGTTTGCGGTGGTGCATGCCGGACATGGCATTGAAGATGTGCGTCACGCCGTCGAGGCCGTTGTCGATCGCCTCGGAGATCAGCTCGTAGCGGGCGTTCGAGTGCCCGATCGACAGGTGCAGCGGCCGGTGCCGGGCCTTGCCCACGGCCGTCCTCGAGGATTCCACCATGGCCGCCGCCCGAAGGACCTCCATCGCGCCGGGCATCTCCGGGGCGATCGTCATGATCATGATCCACGGCCCGCCGACGGCCATCAGCTCGACGAACGCCTCCTCGCTGGGCGGCCACATGTACTCGGGCCGGATGGCCCCGTGCATCTGCGGATTGAGGAACGGCCCCTCCAGGTGGATGCCTTCCAGAATGCGGAAAGACGGAGCGGCCTCGCAGTACTCCCGAAGGCGGCGGATGCACGCGTACATCTGTTCGCGAGGCTGGGCGTAGATCGCGGCGACGATCGAGGTCGTCCCGTGGCTCGCGTGGAAGGCGCAGATCTCGTCGAAACCGTGCGGTGCGTCATCGGCAAAGTCGTAGCCCCGCCCCCCATGGATGTGTACGTCGATGAATCCCGGCAGGACGTATTGCCCGTCAAGATCGATCCGCTCGGCATTCTCCGGCACGCCGACGTCCCGACTCCGCCCCATCTGCGAAATCCGGCCGTCGTTCAGCACCAGCGTGCAGTCTTCCTCGCGACGAAAGGGCGTGATCGCCGTCGCGTGCAGGAGGGCCAACGGTCGCGGTTCTTCCGTCATGAAACCTCCCACCCCGGAAGCCTTCGCCCCGGCGCCGGTTTCGGTTCGAGAGTTTCGCTCGTTTCCAGCCCCGTAGGGGCGACCGAGAGTAGCCCAGGGCGTAAGCCCTGGGTTCCCGGCGTCAACAAGCGCAAAGCCCCATAGGGGCGACTGAGCCTTCGCGGCGCTGCTCGCCGCATGCGAACCTGTCTTACCGAAACCGGCACTAGTGTAGGCGAACCGGCGAGCCGGGCAAGTGCGCGGATGAAGCCCGCGTGCCGCGTGATGCCGCTTGACGTCGCCGAACCGGCGGACATAGACTCCCGCCCGGGGTCGCAGGCATGGCCACGGACGAGCCCGCCACCGAGAGGAGCCTGTCGTGCACAAGTGTGTTGCGTTCGTAACGTTCGTCTCATTCTGGGCCATCGCCGCGGAGGCCGCCGTGTCCGCCGGAACCGACGTATCGATTACCGTAACCCGGCCTCGATGCGAGTATCTGACCGATCCGATCGGCATCGATACCGCTGCGCCGCGGTTGTCGTGGGTACTGCGGTCGGATCGACGGGGCGAGGTGCAGACGGCCTATCAGATCCTCGCAGCCACCAGCGAGGAGAAGCTCGCCCGGAACGACGCCGACCTCTGGGACACCGGCAAGGTGACCTCCGATCAGTCGATCCAGGTGGTCTACGCGGGCAGGCCGCTGCGCTCCGGCCTTCGGGCGTATTGGAAAGTGCGGGTCTGGGATCGTGACGGGCGCCCCTCGCCGTGGGGCCCCGTCGCCTTCTGGGAGATGGGCCTGCTCACGCCCGACGACTGGACGGCCAGATGGATCTCGGCGGTCCCCTCGCAGGAAAAGGCCGCCGGCGCTCCCGCCGTGCCCGGTCCGCTCTTCCGCAAGGCGTTCACGGTAAGCAAGCCGATCCGGTCGGCGCGGGCATACGTCTGCGGCGTGGGATACTGTGAGTTTCACCTGAACGGGCGGAAGGTGGGCGACCACGTCCTCGACCCGGCATTCACGCGGTATGACCGGCGTGTGCTGTACGTGACGTATGATGTTACGCCGCTCCTCCGGCAAGGCGCCAACGCCGCGGGCTTCATGCTGGGCAACGGGTGGTACAACATGTTTCTGCGGTGCACGTGGGACTTCGACAAGGCCCCATGGCGCAACGCCCCGGCCGTGATCGCGCAGATTCGCATCGAGTACGCCGACGGAACATCGGAGGTGATCGGCACGGACGCGACGTGGAAGGTCTGTAAGGGGCCGATCGTCTTCGACTGCATCCGCAGCGGCGAGACATACGACGCCCGACTGGAGCGGCCGAACTGGGACGGGTCGGAATGCGACGAACGCGAATGGAAGGCGGCATGCGTCGTCGACGGGCCGAAGGGAAGGCTATCGGCGCAGCAGATGCCCCCGATCCGCGTCACCGGGACGATCGTGCCGGTCAAGAGTACGCCGGTCAAACCGGGCGTGACCGTCTTCGACATGGGGCAGAACTTCGCGGGTTGGGCGCGGCTGAGCGTCAGCGGGCCCGCGGGTGCAAAGGTCGTGCTGAAGTACGGCGAGCGGCTCAACGGCGACGGCACCGTCTCCCAGAAGGAGATCGCCGCCCATTCCAGGGAAGGGGCCTTCCAGACGGACACGTACATCCTGAAGGGACAGGGCGTGGAGGAGTGGGAGCCGCGATTCGTCTACCACGGCTTCCAGTACGTCGAGGTGTCCGGGCTCGCGGAGGGCGTCACACTGCACACGCTTCGCGGGCGCGTCGTACACACGGCGTTCGAGCCGGCCGGGCGCTTCGAATGCTCGAACGAGCTGTTGAACAGGATCCAGCGGGCGACACTCTGGTCGTATCGCAGCAACTACCACGGCTACCCGACCGACTGCCCGCATCGCGAGAAGAACGGCTGGACCGGCGACGGCCACTTCGCCGCGCAGCAGGCGATGTACAACTGGGACAACGCCGCCGCCTACACGAAGTGGATGGAGGACTTCCGGGATGAGCAGCGCGACAGCGGCGAGCTGCCGGGGATCGTGCCGACGAGCGGGTGGGGCTACAAGTGGGGCAACGGGCCGGCGTGGGACAGCGCGTACTTCGTAATCCCCTGGCACCTCTACACTTTCTACGGCGACACGCGCATCCTCGAGCACCATTACGACCGGATGAAGC
Organism: uncultured Planctomycetales bacterium; assembly: GCA_964653435.1. Classification (GTDB taxonomy): domain Bacteria; phylum Planctomycetota; class Phycisphaerae; order UBA1845; family PWPN01; genus CAZMVY01. The sequence continues at coordinate 12,215 of CAZZFA010000101.1, forward strand.
GATACGTGGACTACCTCACCAGCAAGGCCGACAAGGGCATCGTCTCGATCGGGCTGGGCGACTGGGTGCCGGCTACGGAGCGCACGCCCGAGGCGGTGACATCTACCGGGTATTACTACTATGACGCCGCCCTTCTATCGCGCATCGCCGGGCTGCTCGGCCGCCGCGAGGATGCGGCGAAATACGCGGACCTTGCCGCCGGGATCCGCAAGGCGTTCAACGAACGATTCTTCGACCGCAAGAGCGGGCAGTATGCCGGGGGCACGCAGACGGCGTTGAGCTGCGCCCTGTTCCAGGGCCTTGTCGAGCCGGCGGAGGTGCCGCGCGTCGTCGCCAACCTCGCGGCGAACGTCGATCGCCACCAGGGGCACCTGGATACGGGCGTCCTCGGGGCGCTCTACATTCTGGCAGCGCTCACCCGGAACGGCCGGGCGGACGTGGCGTACCGGATCGCGACGCAGACGACGTATCCGAGCTGGGGCCTGTGGATGGAGCGCGGCGCGAATACGCTCTGGGAGGACTGGAAGGGCGAGGCCTCGCTGAATCACATTTTCTTCGGCGACATCAGCGCGTGGTTCTACAAGGCGCTGGCGGGGATCAATGTCGATCCGGAGCAGCCCGGGTTCCGGCACATTGTCATTCGCCCGCACATACTCGGCGACCTCGCCTGGGCGAGGGGCGAATACGAGTCGATCCGGGGGCGGATCGTCAGCGGATGGGCGATCCGCGACGGCGTGTTGTCTCTCGATGTGACGGTTCCGGTAAACAGCACGGCGACCGTCTATGTTCCCGCGGCGGACAAGGAAAAGGTTACGGAAAGCGGCCGGCCCGCCGAAGCTTCGGAGGGTGTGCGATTCCTCCGTATGGAAGGCGGCTGCGCGGTCTATGACGTGCAATCGGGGGATTATCGATTTGCCGTCAAGCGGTAACGGCGGCGAGCACGCCGGTCAGCCCGATTCGGGCAGCTCAAAACGGTAGCCGATCTCGCGGATCGTCCGGATGTGCCACGGACACCGCGGCTCGCGGTCCCGCAAGGGTCCCAGAGCGGCCATCGTATCGATCCACAGCGGTGCGAGAACCCGCCCTACGGAGGCCGGCGAGAAGGCGATCGCCTTGGGTTCAGACGTGAAAGCCCGCCCTGGTGCAAGACAACCCAGCCCCGTGGCGCGGCGCTCGGCTGCGGGCGAAGCCCGCGCCTGGGGAGGAAGTCGGGGTCTGGAGACCCCTCCTACCGCTGCGTCCGCTCGTTCATCTCCTGCGCCATGGCCGCGACCTCCTTCTGGCGATCCGCGATCCGCTGGAGGCTGCGCTGCTGATCCGGCGAGAGGGTCTGCTCGTTGCCGCGGTCTCTGGCGAAGGCCTCGGTCTGGCGATTCACACGCACCTGGCAGGCACGCAGAAGCTTGAGCTCGGCCGACTCCGGCAACAACGGCGGGGGCTGTTGTGGACCGTCCCCGGCGTCGCCGGAACCGCCCGCGCCCTTCTTGCGAACCTGCTCGACCGCCTCGATCAGCTCCTTCAGGCTCTCGACGATGTCGGTCTGAAGCCGTTGCGTGGCGGGCCCCACGTTCTTCTCCGCGATCCGTCCGCCGGCGTCGTTGAGGTCCGCAGCGAGCTGCTCGACGATCCGCGGAAAGACGAGCGACGTGCCTTCCTCGCGAAGGATCCTGAGCGCCGTACCTGCCTCGGCGGCGAGGTCCCGCTCCGCCTGCGCCAGCGTGCCGGCGAGCAGTTCCTCCGTCCGTGTCCAGTTTGCCGCGCCCTTCTTGTCGAGGTCGATCGTGCCCTGATTGACCTGAAGCTGGCGCGCGAGCATATCGCGGAAGCGATCTTCCAGGGCACGGAGAACCTCTTCCTGCTGTTCGCGACGCAACTGATTCACCTGTTCCTCGAGCTGCCTCTTCGCCTCCAGGAGCTGCTTGATCGCTTCCTGCTGTTTCGTGTTGGCGTCGCCCGGCCGGCCGTCCTTCAGGTCGTCGGCGGCCCCGTCCATGTGTTGCCGGGCCTGCTCGATGTTCTCCCGGCCGGGCACGGCCGGCGACGGCTGTCCCGGCGGCGCCTCCGGCTTGCCGTCCCCGGGCCGGCTTGTCGGGCCGGCCTCCGAGCGGCCTGCCATGTCGTCGGCGAGCTTGCCCGTCCTGGAAGCCGTTTCCCGCTGACCCCGGGCCATGGCGGGAAGATCGAGAGTCTTCCGCAGCGCCTCCGTCTGCTGTCGCAGTTCTCGCAATGCCTCACGCAGCGATTCGATCGAGCGGGTCTGGGCGGCCCTGGCCTGTTCGAAGCGGCCCTCACCGAGCGGTGCTTCCGCATCCTTCATCCGCGCGGCGGCCCGCTCCATGTGTTCGCGCGTTCGTTCGAGTGCCAGGGGGGATTCCGCCGCACCGTCGGCCGGCCCGGTTGCGGCCCGGGCCGGGCGCGTCGAGGCGGGCTGTGATGCGGCGGCGGCGAGCCGCTCGAGTTGCTCGGCGAGCGTCTCCGTTTCAGCACGGATGCCGGCCTGCGCCGTCTGCATCGCAGTGCCGTCAACGCCCCCCGCGCGGATCGCGGCATCAGTCCGCTCGACAGCCGCCCGCTCACGCCGGATCAACGACTCGATCGCACGAGCGGCATCGTCGAGCTTTCGGCGGAGTTCCGCGGATCGCGCGGCGAGGTCCGAGGCCCTGCGATGGTCCAGTTCCTCGGCCAGAAGATCCGCGATGCGGGTCCGAAGCGCCTTGAGCAGGTCGAGTTCCTTCTGCCTTGCCTGCGGATCGATCGAGTTCTCCAGGAGCTGCCGGAGCACGGCCTGCAGGTCGCGAACGAGCAACTTCTGCCGGTCCGTCGCCTCGACGAACTGCCCATCGTCGAGCAGTTTCACCAGCTCATCGATCCGTTGCCGGATGCGGAGTTCACGGCACGCGTGCAGAGCGACGCGGAGCCGTTCCGCCTGGTCCGGCTCGGTCTGGCCGAGCTTCTCGATCAGCCGGAACATGCGGTCTTCCAGTTGCGTCACGCGGTCGCGGACGATCTCCTCTTTCGATGCGAGCGGATCCTTGCCCGGCGCGGATTGCTGCGCCGACACCGGACCGGCCAGCCAGGCAAGCGAAAACGACGAGACGGCGATTCGACGAAGCCACGTGCGACGAGGGGCCGAAACCCTTCGTCGCTCCGTCGCGGTATCGCTTCGTCGCTCTTGTATCAATTCTTCTTCTCCGGCCCGAAGACCTTCTCGATTTCCCCGGCGGCGCGCCTGGCCGTCTCCTCGTTCACGTGGCTCTGCAGGTTCAGGATGTCACGCAGCAGCGAGACGGCCTCCTGGAAGCCCTCGTATTGTAGCATGTCGGCCAGAATGGCCCGCATGGTCCTCAGGATCCGCTCCTGCTGCGGCCGGAGCCGGCTGCGAATCCCGGCGGAGTCCTCCTTGGACAGGCGGCCGAGTTGCGAGAGCGTCTCGGCCAGTGCCGTACGGACGAGCTCGGTCATCGGCGTCACGACCCGCGTGCCCAGCCGCTCGCGGACCGCCTCGGTCAGTGCCTGGTTCACCTCCATCTCCGCCAGCACCTCTTCGAGCCGGCGCCGGACCGCGTCGGTTCGGATGGACTGCTGCCGCTGACGGCGTTCGATCCGCGCAAAGGCATGCCGATGCTCCGGCTCGGCCGGCCGGGACCCGGTCGCCGCGAGCACGGACAGGAGATCGGCGTAGAGGTCCTCCTGGCCCCGGACGATCTGCTCGAACTCCTGCCGGGCCTGCTGCTCACGGCGCGCCAGCTCGTTGAGCAGCTCCTCGCGCGAGACCACACGCAGGGACACCACGGGAGACTTGCCGGTATTCGGCCCGCTGACGTCGTCGAAATCCCGCGCTTCCACGTACAGGCTCAGCCGGTCGCCGGGCAGAAGCCCCAGCGGCGACAGCGGCCAGGCGAACGACTGCGTGAAGGTCCTGCTCCCGGGCGCGAAGCCCGCCACGGACGCCGTGCGTGGTGTATTGGCCGCCCGCGTCGATTCCTGCACGAGCTGAACGGCGGCCAGCCCGTACGTATCCGAGCAGTCCACGCGGATGGGGAGCACGGCCTCCGGCGTAACCATGTCGCTGACGCCGCGGATCTGCAGCTTTGCCTTCGGCGGCGCGTCCGGCAGCAGGTGGACGGAAAACTGCGTGGGTGCCGTCCGGTCGCTGTGATTCGCAAGCCCCGTTGCGTCAACCAGCTCGAAGTGATACTCGCCGCTGTGCTCAGGCTTGTCGTACGCCATCCATTCCGTGTCGCTGATCCTCGTGACCTGTCCGTCGAGGACCGTTGCCCCCCGAACGAGCCGCGCGCGTACGACAGGCTTGTTCGTCCGGCGGATGTGGAACGTGATGCGGCTGCCCCTGAGCACCTCGGCCACGGTAAGCCCCTCGCGCAGCTCATACGGCGCGGCTCCCGTGTACTTCGGCGGTTCGATACCGATGACCACGCTCGTGATGGCCGGGCGATCGACCACCTGCACTACGAACCAGTCCGTGCGGTCATCCCCGCCGCGAAGACGGCACCTCATCGCGCGGTCCACCCGCTCGAAGACGCGCCGGAACCGGCCACGGCCGATCTCGACCATCTGCTCCCGCCCCGTCCGCCCGCCGGCTTCCTCGAAGTCGATAAAGACCTGGCGGGGAACCTCATAGCCCCTGGGCACCGCCGCGGAGATCGTCAGGTCGTCGCCGCGCGCGCACAGCAGCCTGCCGTTTTCGAGGCCCTCGACCAGCAGCCGCGTCCGCTGCGGCCACGGCTCGTCGAGCAGAAGAATGTCTCGCCGGAACCACAGGCCGACCGTGCCGCCGGCCAGGTATAGCGCCGCGGCACCCAGCCCAAGGCAGAGCAGGATCATGCCGCCGCGCCGCAGCGCACGCCGGTGGTTCAAGGGGCGGCTCCAGGGCAGGGCCGATGCCTCGGCCGCCACCTGGCGGAGCAGCACGCGGACAAGGGCCGCGGATCGTTCCGGGCGCGCTGCCGAGGCCGCCGCACCGGCCAGTTCGACCGCGCTGACCAGCCGCGTGTGAAGCCCGGGCGCGTGCCGCTCGACGAGCAGCGCCAGCTCGTCGTCCGGCAGCCGCACCGTCTGCGGCGCGATCAGCCTGCGCCACACGGCCGCCAGCACCGCCCCGACGGCCGCCGCCAGCATGACCGCCCGCATGTCCGTCTCAAGGCGAAGCAACCGATCGACGGCGAACTGGACCCCCGCCGCGACCCACGCGACCACCAGCACCGTCGCGAGCCCTTCGAGAAGCAGGTACGCGCGGAGCCGCCACCGCAGGCGCGCCAGCGGCGCCAGCACGCGACGTCGGAACTCACCGAGTTCCGGCGTCGCGATTCGCTCGGCTTGTGTATCCGCAGTCGTCACGCATTCACCGATACACGAGGTCCGGAGGCCGCGGTGGCTGCCGCGATTCCCGAACCCCAATCCCCAGCCCCCAGCCCCCATACCCCTCCTACAGCA
>CAZZFA010000102.1:0-17556 GCA_964653435.1 uncultured Planctomycetales bacterium
GCCGGCACGGGGTTCGTACCGACCCGCGCCATCATGTCCTCGATCTTCGACAGCAACTGCTCATCCCGTGGTTGCTGAAGCTCGGCGACCTGCGCCCGAACGAGCCGCTGAAGCGACTTCGCGATGGCCAGCGCCGGCGCGTGGCCGTCACCGTTGGCGCCGGCGAGCAGGTCCACGTCCTGACGGGGCAGCAGGACCGGAACCGGCCCGCCCAGCAGGTTGCCCAGGTAACAACACGTGCTGTACAGCAGGCGGTGCAGTTTCTCTGCGGCGGCCCGGCCGTGGGTCCGCAGAAACTGCTCCCAGACGCCCTTCGTATCTTCGAGTTCGTCCGGGTCCGCCCGTAACCGGCGGATCACCTCGTCGGTGGCCACCCGGCGGCCGTCGTCGTCGATTTCGCGAAGGCCGAGAAGCTTGACTACCACAAGGAACTCATCCGTCATCGGCGATCCTCCTGCCGCGCGTCGCCGAGCTTCGTAATCGCTGCCCCGCGAATGACTTGCGACCCGCCCGGTCCGGCACCGGCAAGAAGAAATCCACAGTTATTATACCAGTATTTATCTATTCGTCAAGACCGCTCAGCCGATAATCGTGAAACCGCCGCCGGCCGCCCGCCGGGGGTTGTCGGCCGCCGGATTCGCCCCCATAATGCGTCAATTGGTATTTGTGTAGGAGCCGTTCGATGTCCAGCGCGATGAACATCCGGGAGGGGTTCCGGTGTATCCGGTCTCTCCTGGCCGATCTCCTGAAGCACGGCGATGTGCTCGAAAAGCATCCTGAACTGATGCCGCGGATCGGTAATGCCATCCGGGCGATGGATGAGGTGGAACGCCAAGTCGATGCCGCCACGGCCACCACGGCGGCAATGCCCGGCCGCCGGCCAAGGGGCAAGCCGAAGACCTACCGCGTTGAACACGCGGGCAAGCAGGAGGTCCTGGCCGAATACCGTCCCGATGACGCCAACCCGTTCCGTTGCCCGCGGTCCACGTACGATGGCCTGGCTCGGGCGTTTGCCAGGACTGAACGGTTCGTGAAGTACGGCGAAGTGAAGAAGGCGCTGCGTAAGGAACTGGGGGCGATGCCGGCGGACTTTCAGATCCGGGTCGTGCTACGGTTCTGGTCGCAGCCGGACGTCGGGCTTATCGAGCGAGCCCGGGCACGATACCGCCCCCGTGATCCGCAAAGGTTCCTTGACGCGGCCCGACAGGCATGGGAGGCAGCCCGCGGAACGCGATAGGGACCGGCGAGACTGACGCACGCGCGGCAAGCCTGATACTCGATCCGTTCCTGCCCGATCGGTGGAAGACACGGCAACCCGCCACGATCCCTGCGAACTGAACCCCTCGCGAGACACCCGCCCCCCCCCGGCGAAGCCCCGCGGTTACGCCGATGTGGTTGGCCGGACGGTTACGACGGATTCATTCTCAGCTCCAGTTGTTGTCGATGTAGCTCACGGCCTGCTCAGGGTCGAGGGCTCGCGTGGTGTTGCCTACGCGGATGTAGAACTCCTTTCCCCTCTGTCCCGCAACGAATACCGCCTCCGGAGCCTTGTCCACGTCCACAACGCAGACCTGCTTGCCGTTGATCGGTTCGATGCGGACCTTCACCAGGGCTGAGTACTGCGGCCCCATGTTCTCCGCGATCAGGGCGAAGAGCAGTTGCAGATACTTGTCCGTCGACTGCTGGACTGTGTTGAGATCGTCGTCCAGCCCGTAGACCGCGCCGTTATCCTCGACGCCAATAATCAGGGTGCCGCCGTCCGAGTTCATGAACGCTGCGATGGTCTTCAGCACGGAGAGCCGCAGCCCCTTGTTGATCTGTCTCTGGACCACGTCCCACTGGAGGGTCGTCTTGAACTCCAGGTTGCTGCTTTCCCCCAGAGCGATGAGCTCCTGCACCGGACGACGCCGGGTTGGTTCGGGCTCGCCGATCAGAGCGGCCATGAACTCGTTCAGTTTGCGCGCCATCAACTCGCGGCGCGCATCGAGGAATTCGCGGAAGGCGGCGACCTTCCACAGATCGGGATTGAGCGGGACGAATTGATGCTCCAAGGCTCCGGGAAACCGCTCCTGTACTTCGGGAAGATACTGCTCCGGCAATCGGTTTGAAATATCCAGGTTCGTATCGGCAGTCAGCCAGGCCCGGTTCGCAATTTCGTTGACCACCGTCCGGTCGAGGTGGTTCTCGGGGTCGAAGCCGTTCTTGTACAGGACGCTCTGGGGGAAAATGTGGTGGGCATGAATCTGATAGGCCTTGCCGACCGTCGTGCCCAGCGGCATGCCGTTGAACCAGTCAACCGCTCCGTGCGCCTTCGCCAGGACGTACAGCATTCGGAACAGAGGATGCGGTACGCCGCGTCCTTCGAGATCACTGCCCTTCACCTCGATGCGGCCACGCTGGTCAATGATCTGCTCGCAAAGGGCCTGCCACGGAGATTCTTCCTTGACGACGAGCAGGACATCGTGCTCCAGACGCTGGTCCGTCTGGCTCGTATAACGGGCCCAGGTCTGGGCCGCGTAAAGCCAGTGGATCGCGCGCTTGAGCGCCTTGTTGTCAGGAAATCGACCATCCTGACGGGCAAGGTATACCACCCAGGGGATGAGGACGTTGGTTGTGTTCAGGTCGCGCGTTGAATGGATGAACGCCCCTTGCGCAAGAACCCCGACGAGGTAGTCGAGTATCTTTCGAAGCCTTTCCCATCCGGCTTGCAGATCGGCGCGTGGCGTCTGGTGAATGGTCTCAAACAAGGCCCGCTGGACCACCACACCCGTCAGGGCGCGCGTCATGAAGTTAAGATCGAACTCGAAATTGTGCCTGGCGAGGGAGGCGATCTTTGCCTTGATCTCTCGCCGGGCGGTAGGCCACTTGCCGGTAATGTGCGTCAGGGCGAGTTCGGCATCCGTCAACTTCGTCCCCAGGCTGTTCACGCGGTCAAAGATGTCGATGGCTTCGTCCAGCGTGGCGTGCGAAGGCACGACCTGGACGGGCAGGTCCATCGCCTTGATCTGCCGGAGCCTGGTCAGCTGGTCGTTGTACTTCTGCGCGAGGGCAAACGCCTCCGCATCGCTGCCCGCGTTCTTTTTCGCGATCTCGAAGACGTTGATTTCGTTACCGTCGAAGCATTCGATGACGCGCCGCCACAAGGGGTTGTCCTTCATGCGCGACGCCTGGTAGTACTGGAATTCCCCGTCGCCGATGTTGAAGAACAGGTCGCGCGGATCGTTTTCGATCTCCGCCCGCGTGTAGTACGTCGGGATGTCGCCCGTGATCAGCATGTAGAGGGTCGTGAGACGCTGCTGGCCGTCGAGGATCACGCTGACCGTGCCGAGTTTCTCGGGCAGCTTGTCGATGTTCTTCAGGTCAGGCGGCTGATCCGTTTTCCAGAAGAGCAATCCGCCGACCGGGTAGCCCTTCAGCAGCGAGACCATCAGTTGCTTCGCCTGGTCCCTGGACCAGACGTATTCGCGCTGAAACTCGGGCAGAACAAGATCACGCTTCCGGATGTCACTCAACAACTCACTGATCGTTGCCATAACTCGACCTTCCTCGTTGCACGCCATCTCCGACCACAGGGCCTGTCGCTACGGATCCCGGCTCTCGCGGCACCTGGGGTAATTCGAGCACTCCGCCAACGGACCCTATCGTCCATTCCTCTTGACCAGCCGGCCGTTACAGCCGGGTCGCGGGCATGGACCACCGCGGGCCCCCTTGCCCCGCCCGGATGAGCCCTTCTTTCCCCGCCCCGGCGGCTTCTCCGTCCTGGGCGTGACGGGCCGCCGCCGTCGCGGGTTGATCCTCGCCCTGCAGCGTGGGCACTCGAAGTAGACGCCCAATCGACCGTTGTAAAGACCCGTCGGCGTACCGCACTGGCTGCGCGGAGGGCTCTCCGAATCGGCGGGCGTCCGTTCTTCGTCGGGCCGGCGAAACGACGGGCTTATCGGATCGATCCGATGCCGACATGCCGTCCGGCCGGGGTCGATGTGCGGCGCGGGGGTCATGGCGTCTCCTCCAGCAGCGTTCGCCAGTCGATGTTGTTGGCCCTGGCCCAGTCGAAGACCGCGCGGGGGGCGTGGATGTGGCGCGGCCAGTTCTTGGGCTTCGCAGCGCCAGGCTTCCACTCCGGCAGCGGGGCGAAGGAGCCGTCGGGGTTGGTTGGCGGGCCGGGCGGCGGGTTCGGGCGGGTCTGATAGGCATAGGGGCCGGGTTCGCTGTCGGGCTTGCCGTTGGCCAGTCGCCACTGGCTGTTCGCCTTCATCACCTGCTGCATCTGGTCGTAGATTTCAAGGATCGTCTCCTTCGTGCGATACGAGCCGTACTTCTCGATGTCCTTGCGCTTGACGATGGGGAAGGTCTCCAGGATGTAGGCCACGGCGTCGCGCGGCGTGGGGAAGTACTTTTTGAGTTCGGCCAGTTGCTCGGGCGTCTCGTCAACCGGTGAGTGGTGAGTGGCGAATGGCGAATGGTCAGATTTCGATCCCCCTCTACTCGCCATTCGCCATTCGCCATTCGCCGTCGAGGGCAGGTACAGGTGGAAGAACGCCGCATCGAGTTCGGCGCGGATAACGAACCGGCGATCTTCGTCCCAGATGAACGGCGGGCCGTCGTAGCCGCAGTCGCGGGCAAACGGCTCCAGGTCCCAGGCGGTAAACGTCAGTTCGAGCACGCGGGGGAGTAGCAATCTGCTGACGGGCCCAGACGCAAAGATAGACGGGTGGCCTAGCTGCTCGCAGGTTGGTACAGGCAACTGTTCAACAACATAGAAGTTGAGATTGATTCCGCCGATCTTTGACCGTGCTATCCAGTCTTGGCCGAAAGAATTAAGAGCGCCGAGTAGTAAGCCGTCCTCGGATGCACTGCGAGCCCCCAGCATCAGGAAGACCGAATCACCGCTACAAGCGCTGGGAATGAGCGCAAAAGTACAAGTCCTAAAATCCGTCGCGCGCGTAACCCGTCTAAATCCGATCGCCGGATGCGGTGGCTCAGTTATCTCCCGCGCGCTGGCCCAATAACGTGGCGTTACCAGTCGCAAAGGGTTGCCTTTTTCCGCTGCAGTCAGAATGCCCGCCTGATTCGCATTGATCTGTTCGTCCGCAGTGCAGTCCGCATGGCGATGCTCAAACTGATGAATGTATTTCGCCTCGTACAGCGGCAGGTATTCTTCGACCACTTGCCACTCGCCATTCGCCGTTCGCTCGCGCTTGCGGAAGATGTTGCCCTCCAGCGTGAAGCCTTCGGCCTCGAGCTGCTGGCGCGTGCGGAAGAGGTGCGAGTCGTTGGACATGTCGAACATTCGCAGAAATCTGATTCCCCACGGGTTTTCCTCCGGGCGGCCGGCTTGGGCCTCTTTGATGAGCACGGGCACGCGGCGGTAGATGGCCTTGGTCAGTTCCGCGTCTTTCTTCGATCGGAAAATGGGGCAGGTGCGGGTGTTGGGGTTGATCAGGGCGATCTCGTCGGCCGTGAGGGAGATGACCCGGTCCGGGTCGCCCAGGTCGGCCACGTCGTGGAGGAAGAACGCCAGGCGCGCCGGCGCTTGTCGGCCGTCGGCGCGGGCCCGCAGCGTCAGCAGTGAGAACTTGTACCGGCTATCGACGTCGGGAAAGATGCCCGCGCGGTTCTCGAAATCGTACAGGCTCACCAGCGAGCCGGTATCGACGAGGTCCTGGAAGAAGAACTTGGTGGTGTCGTCGGTGGCGATGCCGGAGGGGACGATGCAGCCGACGCGGCCGCGGGGGTTCAGCAGGCTGCGCTTGAGTTCGGCGAAGATGGAGTAGGTGTTCACGTCGCCCCGCCCGCAGAGGGGGTAGCGGCAGGTCTCGCGGACGAGCATGCTTTCGCCGTCGGCCCGGCGGAGCGCTTCGTGAAATGCGCGGTACAGGGGCGGATCGGTCTCTTTGAGCTTCTCGATGAGCCGTCTGCGGGCGGCGGCGTTGGGGGCGTTGGCGATGTCGGGGTTGCGGGCGGCGAAGAACTCCTTCTCCTGGAGCTTGATGCGCTCCCACGGCGGATTGCCGAGCACGCAGTCGAAGCCGCCGGTCCAGCCGGTCAGTTCATCGTCGCCGATCCGGTCGGTGGGCCTGGGCTTGAAGACCTCGGGGAAGGCCAGGTGCCAGTGGAAGAACTGGTACTGGTCGCGGAGCCGGAGGAGTTCTTCCTTCTCGGCCGGGGTCATGTGGTAGGGGTTGTCTTCCCAGCGGCGGAAGACGGCCTCGGTGATCTCGATGGGGGAGTCGGTCCGCTTCTGACAGACGAAGGCGGCGCACCAGGCGTCGGCCAGAAGCCGGGCGTTCTCGTATGGCGTGGAGCGGACCAGCTCGGCGAAGTGCTGCTCCTTGGCGGCGAGGGCTTCGGGCGTCGAATCGTCTTCGTCGGTCAGGTTGGCGAAGGACTGGACGAGGTTTCCGAGCTTGAGCCACTGGGGCTGGCCGAAGGGAAGCAACCCCTGGCCGCGGCGCTCGTCCCTGTTCCGCCGCTTGAGTTCGGAGCAGACCTTCTTGTCGTCGCCCTCGAGGGGCGTGAAGGCGTCGTCGGGGATGCCGCGCTTCATCAGGGCGGGGGTGGTTCCCAGCAGGCTGTTGCCGCAGCGGATGTGGTGGTCGAGGAAGGTCAGCGGCTTGCCCGGTTCGAGGGCTTCGATCCAGAGGTTGATCTTGCAGAGTTCCACGGCCATGGGGTTGATGTCCACGCCGTAGATGCAGCGGCCGACGACATCGCGGAAGGCGGATCGGCGGGCCTCAGGCGAGGGCTCGTCGTCCCCTGTCCGCACAGTGGCCAGCCGATGGGCCAATCGATTGGCGGCGGCAATGAGAAAGTGCCCGCTGCCGCAGGCGGGGTCACAGACTTTGAGGGAAAGCAGGGCTTTCTCGGCGAGTAGTACGTGGCGAGTGGCGAGTGGAATCCTTGACCATTGGTCATCGGTGATGGGCAGGGCGGCTTGCCAGTCCCCGCGACCGGCGAATCGCCGTTCGCCCTTCGCATGGTCAGGCTCCGCGTGAGCGCCAGCAACTGTTTGCTCAGGATCGTGATCTCCTGAAGCCGCGGCTGGATCGCTTCCGGTCTGGCCAGTTCGACCCGCTGCGCCAGGAGCAGGTGGGTCTCCAGCTCGCGCAGGCTGCCCTGCGCGATCCGGAGGTACCGCCGGAACTCCTTGTTGCTGCGACGACCCCAGCCCTCGGCGATGTTCGCCGGTATCGAAGAGGCGGCCCGCCGGATCCGGCTGGTCATGCCGAACGCTTCGTCTTTCGGAAACGCCTTTGTGATCCGATACGCCTGCTCCGCCGGCTTCATGCCCCGCTGCCAGACTTCGAGATCCTGATACGACTGAATAGGCATAGTGTTTCTCTTCGTCCGTTCGCCACTGGCCATTCGCCAATCGCCGGGCATCCTTGAGCCGCTCCTCCACCACCGGATCGAGCGCCGAGTCGAGCAGGCAGTTGATCAGGGACGACGGGGTGTAGTAGCTGCCCGTGGTCTTGCGTTCGGAACCCGCCACGGTGGCCAGCTCGAATCGGGCGGCATCCGTGTTGACATCGGGGTGCAGCTCCAGCAGGGACTCGTAGACGCTGCCGAATTCCTCGGAACCCAGGTTCCGGTAGTCCACCTGCCGCAGCACCTTGTCTTCCTGCGTGAAGGCCAGATGCCGGATCGCCTCCAGCAGCGCGTCGTTGGCCAGCTCGCAGCCGTCCAGGTCCGGCGTCGCCCCGGCGGAAAACAGCACAGACCCCAGGGCGGGCAGCCCCAGACGCGGGTCGCCCCTGTCGAGCAGACCGAAGATCAGACGAATGCCCTGCCACAGGTCCGCGTGGCGCGTCCCGCGGCGGCGCTCCGCAAGGCGACGGATACGGTTCAGCGAATAGTGCCTCTCGTATCGCTCGCGGGTTCTCGCATCCGCGGAAGAGAGCAGGAGCAGGTCGCGGTCCTCGGCGACGAACAGGAAGATGAGCCGATAGACCAGCCGCAGGAGCTGCTGATAGTACTGCTGCGTGCTGAGCGCACCGCTCTTGAGCTTGTCCTTGAGCTGGTTGTTGGCACGATGACTCAGGAACCCCTGGCCGAAGACCTCGATGGCTTTCTGCACGCCGTCGCGCAGGCGATCCAGGGCGCGGGTTCCCTGCCGCCTGGCCGTCTGATGCCATTTCTCCAGCCAGCACGGCTCATTCTTTTCCGCCTCGACCCGCGATTGATGGCAGAGCAGCCAGAGCAGAACAAAGTCCGAGTAGACCTCGCCCTCCATCATGTCTTCCAGGTCGAACTCGACGTAGGCGGCGCGGGTGAAGCTGATGTTGTCCCGCAGGATGCGGAGTTGCAGGCCGTTGCTGACGAAGCCCCAGAGCTTGTCTTCGGCACGGTTGAGGAGTTCCTGCACGAGGCTGTGGGCGCTGACGCGGGCGATGTCCCTGATCGCATGGTCGAGATCGTAGCGGAACGAGATCAGGTGGATGGGGACGTTGTTCCACGCATGGCTGACGGGGTAGCTCTTGCCGTCGATCTCGACGGCCCTGGCGGTCTGGAGCCGGCCGTAGCCGAGTTCCTGGAAGAGCTTGAGCAGCCAGCGGTCACGGGTGAGCGTGGTGCCCTTGTCGGACTCGGGCAGTTCGGAGCGCATCTTCTGGAACCGCTGCCAGGCATCCCGGCAGGCGGTCCAGGCCCGGTTGGTGACTTCGTTGATCCGCTCGGATGGGTCGAGGTGGTAGCTTTCCGGGGTCAGGCCGTCGAGGGTCCTGTCGCCGTCGGCGATGCGTTTGAGCAGATCGGCGGGCAGGAGAGCCCCTTCGGTCCTGATCGTCTGGAAGGCTGACTGGGCACGACTGGCCATTCCTCGCTCTCCTCCGGGTCACGCGGGCAAGAAGACGTAGATACCCAGGACATCCACCGGCAATTGCGGCTCGACCTCGTATTTCACCCCGGTCAGGCGGGCGGCCTCGCGGACCCGCCTGTGCGAGTCGAGGATCTCCCCGCCGCGCTTCATCGCGTAGTCTTGCAGGTGCGGGAGCAGGACGCTGTAGCCCTCGATCACCTTCTGCACGAAGCCGGACGCCTGCGCCTTGTCGATGTTGCGGGACGGCCTGGCGTCGAGCAACTTCTCGACTTCCGCACCGTCGTCGATCCATTCCGCCTTGTCGGGAGCCCCACGGAACCCGATGAGACGGCAGTCCTCCGCCAGGAGCCGGGATTCCTCGCCGGTCGCCTTCTTCGTGAGGATGTGGTAACGCAGCCGCAGGAGCAGGAGCGTCGTCCGTTTTTCCACCGCGTTGGTGTAGATCGCGCCGCACCGCCTGGCGATGCCGTCCGCAATCGGGTCGAGGGCGGTGTCCATGACATGGGCCGCGAGCCCTTCGACCAGGGGATGCGTTCGGGTCAGATGGAGGACGCCTTCCTCGACCGGCAGGGCGAAGGCGGCATCGAAGGCATTCTTATCGGCATACGGCCCGCAGATGTCCTGGATCGCGCGCGGCGAATTGCGGATGTCGAACGTGACGACGCCATCTCGTTCGATCACCGCACCCTTATAGCCCTGGATCGCGGTTTTCATGAAACGCGAGACGGTATCCGCCGCGCCGATGGAGTTGCGGACTTCCTGTAGCTCGCGGGCGACCTCATCCGGCTTGAGCGTGTGCTGGGCAAACAACGTGCGGCTTTTCTTTTCCCGCTCGCTGGCGTTGGTCCACTCGGTGTGGAGTTCCTCGGTAGCGCTCCGCATGAACTCCTCGAAGAGAAGCTGGCCCGGCTGGCTCTCGCGGAGCAGCAGACCTTCGAACACCGCTTCCACAACGGTGTTGGAGTTGATCGGTACGGGGACCGAGATGCCCAGCGTGTTGCGGATCGTCTTGTGCTTGCGGATCAGGACTTCCAGGACGATGCCGTCGATCTGGTTGTCGATGCCGTAGAGCATGACCGACCGCACGACCTTCTTCGGCTGGCCGAATCGATCCACCCGGCCATCCCGCTGTTCGTGGCGGGTCGGCGACCAGCCCAGGTCGTAGTGAACGACCGCGTCGAAGTGGGCCTGGAGATTGATGCCCTCCGACAGGCAGTCGGTGGCGACCAGGACGATCTTCTTGTCCGCCTTGCGCTGCCCCAGGTCCGCCACGCGCTGTTCGCGCTCCTCAGGGGGCAGGAGACCCGTGACCCACTCGACCTCGACGTTGCTGAGTCGGTCCCGCAGTTCGCGGGCAACGTACTCTGCGGTTGCGATGAAGCGGCAGAAGACGACGGGGCTGAAGCCATCCTTGAGCAGATCCTTGATGATCATGACGAGCTTGGCGAGCTTGGCGTCCTTGTCGCCGTACAGACCCTCTGCCACCCTGGCCAGTTCGCGGAGGCGTCGGCGCTCGGAGGTTTCGTCGGCGGTGTCTTCCTCGCTGTCCGCGCCGGGCACGGTGTCGGTGATGTCGCCTTCCTCGTTGGTCTCCAGGTCCATGACCGAGCGGCGACCGAGTTCATCGGCTTCCTGCTCGTCCTCGGTATCCAGACCGGCGGCCTTCGTCCGCAGGGCTGCCGCCGCGGCGGCTGGACTGCTGGCGATGGCACGAAGCAGGGCCAGGGCTGCCCACCATCGGACCCGCTGGCGGTACTTCGGATAAGCCCCGCCTTCCTTGACCCGCTCTCGGACGTAGGCGAGAACGCGGTCGAAGAGCTTCTTGTACTCGGGGGTGAGCTTGTAGGTCTCTTCCTTTTCCTCCCGATCCGGGAACGGAGTATCCGCATCGAGATACGAACGGATGTCGGCCCGACGGCGCTGGATCATGTGGGCCGCAAGCTGACGGCGGTAGTTCTCCTTGTCCTTGCCGGACAGATCGTCGGGAAACGCCGCAAACTTCTCGTCCAGCAGGGACAACAGCGACCGGAAGGTTGCCTCGATGCCGCTGTGGGGCGTTGCGGTGACCAGGATGATATGCCGGTCCTTGTCCCTGGAAAGACGGCTGAGCAACTCGTGACGGTAATGCCTGCCGCCGCCGCGAGCGTTCAGGGCGGCGGCGCAGGTGTGGGCTTCATCGACGATCACCAGCCTGGGGCAGGCCCGCAGGAAGTCGTCGCGCCTTCGGCTCGACTTGATGTAGTCCGTCGAGACGATGGTGAACGGGAAGATCTCAAACAGCGACTGGCCCATGCCGCACTGCCGTTCGAGGCGACCGACCGTGCCGGACAGAACCAGCTCCGCATCGATGTGGAACTTCTCGTGAAGCTCCTTCTGCCATTGCTCCGCCAGATGCGGCGGGCAAAGGACCGTCAGGCGATCCGCTTCCCCGCGATCCAGGAGTTCGCGGGCGACGGACGCCGCCTCGATGGTCTTGCCGATACCCACGTCGTCGGCGATGAGCAGCCGGACGGGATCAAGACGCAACGCCATCATCAGCGGGACAAGCTGATACGGTCGAGGCTCGCAGGCGATCTTGCCGAACGAGCGGAATGGTCCTGCACTGGCCCGAAAACCCAGACGAACGGCGTCCCGCAGCAATCGGCAGGAGGTGTGGTCACCGATCTGGGTCGGGTCGGGCAGGTCGAACGACGCCGGTTCCACGCGTTCCAGCGGAAGAAAGATGCCGCAGACCTCGTCGTCGGTCCCACCCAGCGGTCGAAGCAGGAGCAGATCAGGATCGTCCACCTGGCTGGGAAGGACGACCCATTCGCGCCCACGGCATTTGACCAGGGTTCCGATGGCGTGACTCATCTGCCACCTCCGAAGATGTTCGGATGCCGGGCAACCACTGCCGCCCAATCGGTGTTGTCGATGCGGAGGACCGTCCAGCCCAGGTCTTCCATGTTCTCGGTCTGCCGGGCATCACGGGCGGCTCGCTCGGGGTACTGATGATGCGGACCGTCGATGTAGATCACGGCTCGCTGGGCGTCGTAGATGAAGTCCGGTCGGGTCGCGCACTGGGCGAAGAGCCGCTGGGCATCGCTCGGCAGGCGGTAGTCACCTTCGTAGATGAACTTGAGGAAGTCGCGTTCGAGACCCGATCCGGAGAGATTGACCAGCCGCCGGTACTGGTCGGCACGGGATTCCGACGTGGAGGATGCCTTGACCGTCGCGTTCGCCATCTTGAGCAGATAGTCCCGAACGACCGCGCGGTCCAGATACTGATGGTCCATCTGGTTCCAGTAGCCCATCAGGCAGTCGTAACAGGCGGCTTCGCAACGCTCCTCACCAATGCTGCAATCCTCGCCCGTTTGCGGGTCGTAATGCAGCAGCTCCAGCGCCTTGCGGGCCACCTCGCCCATCGCGGACGGATCGTCCACCAGCCGGCGCAGGACACCCGCCCCACCCTCGGCGGCCTCGTAGATCAGGATGACCCGTCGCTGGTCGAGATTGGGCAACGGCTCAACCGCCAGTTCGCTGTCTTCAAGCTGAAAGGTGATCTGGATGGCGCTCTTGATGGCGGCTTCCAGGGATGCCATGAAGCGAATGTCTTTTTCGCCCTCGGGCTCGATCAACAGGACGTTTCGGTGGTCTTCCACGAATGGGATGACCCGCTGCACGGATGGGCTCATCGGATCGTCGTCATCCGTGGGGTCTTCGTTGTTCTTCGCCCAGTAGCCGCGTTCGGTATCGAGCAGGAAGCCCCAGATGTGCTTGTCGGCCCGTCGTCGCCACCCACGGTTGATGCGCCAGATCGCCGCTCCGTGACCGTATTCGAGGCTGGCGACGCGATCGCTGCCGTTGACGACCTCGGCCCTCGTGCAGGCTGCGCGCCCGCCATGCTCGACGAAACGGATACCGGTGCTCAACTCGAAACCCTGACGCTGCCGCTCTTCCTCGTCGGAGTTGATGCGGTCCACCCGCTTGGTGGAGACGTTCCGCAGGCGGAAGAGCGAAGTCATGGGTGAGCCCAGCTCGCTCCCGCATCGTTCGCACAGGTCATGGTTGCCGCCGTCCGCAATGTCGTAGTGGAGGTAGCCGCAGTGGTTGCACTGCTTGGCGGTGATGACATCCAGGCCCTTCTCGTTCATGTCGCTGGCGGGCAGGAGCACCCTGACGACGCGGTATCGAACCCCTTCGTAGTAGATCAGGGCCCGTGGACCGAACTCGGCAATGGCCAGGAACCTCGGACGGGAGAGGAAGTCATCCGTATCGTTCCGCCTGCGTCTGGCCGGAATAAACGCCGTGAGCGGCAACCGCGGGAAGCTGTAGCCGGGCAGGAACCCCTCGCTGGCGTAGTAACGGTAGCTGTAGAAGTCGTCCTGGACGGCGCTGCGGGCTTCGGTCAGCAGACGAAGCTGGTTCTCGGCCTCGCGGTAGAGCCGCGCTGCCTGGTCCTTGTCCTGGGCGGAACGGGAATGGTCCTGCTTGATTCGATGTTGCAGATCGTGCTGAGACCGGGCGGAGCGATAGAGGCTCCGCCACCGCTCGGACGCTTCCTCGAATCGACCGATGACGTTGTTGAGCGTCACGTCGATCCAGTCGTCGCCCCACCAACCGCCGCGTTCCAGTTCGGAGCGGAGCGGCTTCAGGATCGCTTCCACACGGGCTTTGGCTCTGCCGCGAGCAGCCTCGTTCGACAGGTCCGCCCTGAGCCCCGGGAGCAAGGCCAGGGTGGGTTGTGGGCCGCTCAGGTCGAGCAGCTCGCTGAGCGAGTGTTTCAGGTCCGCCCCCGTCTCGGCGAGCCAGACCGCATGAACATGGGCGCGGATGAGGTCTTCGTTGGCAAGATCCATGCGAGGCGGGCTGACCGCACCCGCGACCATCAACTCGGGATGGCGGAAGAAGTATTGATCGTGCGGCGAGCCGGTCGTGCAATACGAGAAGACCAGGGCAGGCTGACCGCTGCGGCCTGCGCGACCACTGCGTTGAGCGTAGTTCGCCGGTGTAGGCGGGATGTTGCGGAGGCTGACCGCGTTGAGTTGAGCGATGTCCACGCCGAGCTCCATCGTGGGCGAGCAGAACAGCAGCGGCAGCTTGGCGCTGCGGAAATCCTCTTCTCGCTGCTCCCGATCCTCGCGATTGACGGCAGCGGTGTGCTCGCGGGCCTGGAGATTCGCGTTCTCCAGGCCCATCTTCTTGTAATACTCGACGAAGAACTTGTTGGTCCGGCCGCCGGAAGCCGAGGCACGAGGCACGCGAATTGGATCGTAGAAGGGCTTGCTGCCGTCCCCGGCAACCCATCGCATACTGGATGCCTGTAGACGGTAGCCGGGGCGTTGATCGTCCGAGACGCGTTCGATCAGGCCCGCCTCGACCAATGCCTTTGCCAGATCCTCACAGATCGCCTGTGTGTCGTCCAATTTGCCCCTGGCGGGGAACGAGTAATTCGGGAAAGTGCTTCTGCGTCGCAGGAATTGACCGAAACCGCCACGGGGCGAGAGCCACAGGTGGTATCGCGATTCGCCCGATTGATACGGGCCGATCTTCATCTGCGGACTTGAGAAAAGCTGCTCGTTCTCATCGATGGCCCACGGGGGAATCAGGTGCTGGCTGCTGTCCCGCTTGAGCCGCTCCTGGAAGTTGTAGTCCAGGTAGTCCACCTTGATCGCCAGTTCGCGGCGCATGTAATCCAACAATGCCTTGCAGACGGTCAGCCGTTCCTCGGGTGTGGCCCCCGCCAATGCCCGATGCCGACCCGACCACAGGGTCTCGTCCGCCACGATCTCGTTCAGCGATTCGTAGCGGATTTCGAGCAGACCGCATTGCTCGAGGTTGGGTGAACTGACGCGCCATCCGCGCTGGAGGTCGAAGTAGAGGCGGTAACCGAGAACATCACGAAGGGCGGAGTCCGTTCTCCGCTTCACTTCGTACTTGGCGTCGGGGTTCGACGCGTACCGCTCGCGCGGAAGCTGCAACACTTCGAAGACGCGCTGGGTCAGTTGGCTGTGATCAAGCCCGTCCGGACCACTCGCCACCGCTGCATTGTACAACGCCGAGCGCAGCAAGCCGACCTCGATGAAGTCGTTGAAGTGACCCGCCTGAAGTGAGGCGTCCTGCCGGTTATCGGTGAAACTGAGTACCTTGCGGGCATGTTTGGGTAAAGTACCGTCTTCGTGCAGCCATCGAATTGCGGACAGGCACAGAATCGTGGTGGCGGTGCTGCGCCCGCCGCTGGCCAGCGTCGTCAGCTTGCCGAATTCGGATTGCCGCCCCCTGTACGTGACACCGCAGTGCAGGCAGAACGAAAACGGCGCGGGAACGAAATGCATCCGCAGCCCATCTGAGTTCTCAACGCCCAGCGTGTCCACGGCGACAGGCTGGGGCAGCTTCGCCCGCTGCTCCCGCCTGACTCGCGGTTCTCCGTTCCTGCCAGGTTCCGTCCAATCCTCTGGGATGCGCTCGAAGAAGCCGGGCTCTTCGTCCGTCGGCCAGGGATCATCTTCCGGCCCGCTGACATACAGGAATCCAAGGGTGATGTCTTCGGACTCGCTCCGATCCAGCAACTCCCTCGACCGATAGCGGAACGGAGCGCCTTCGGACTCGCGGTAACGCTGGACGACGTAATACTCCTGGCCGCATTCCCGGCAGAAGGCAAGTGGGAACAACGCGCGAGTCCGATCGCCCGGTACGTACTGCTGACCGCGGATCGTGATGTGACGGCTGCCGGGATCTTCCAGCGAAGCGAAGACACTTTCGCCGCGGCTGATGAACTGATGAACGCGGAAGGCAAACGTCGGCATCCGGTTGTCCGGACGCTTGCAGGCGTATCCGGCCAGCAGGCATCGCTCCAGCGCTTTGGCGCAGCCGTTGATGTCGTCGATGTCCAGCAGGCGAGCCAGTTCTGCCGCTGCGCCGTCCTTTCCGAGGATGCGGCGCGGAGTCGCACGCGCCAGATTGCCCTCATCATCACGCTTGAGCCCGAGCGTGGTCTCAATCCAACTGGCCAGCGGATACTGAATGAAGGCCTCGAAGGCATCGGGGACATCTTCCGCGCCGCTCACCACGTTGGCTTTCAGCCGGTCCCTGTGGGTGGTGACGGCGAAGTCGATCTCAAGCGTGGCACGACGGAGGGTCTCGCCGATGACTCGGTCAGGCTTGATCGTCGAACCGAACAACGCAGTGGCCATCTCGGCGATGGCTTTGCGTTGCTCGGCGCGAGTGCCCTTGGACGCCAAGGTCGCACTGGTGCCGATGCACTGAAGCTGCGTGGCATGGCAGGCTTCGCGAACCCGGCGAATCAGCATCGCAACATCCGCGCCTTGCCGCCCCCGATACGTATGGAGTTCGTCGAACACGAGAAACCGCAACCCGTGAGCCATCTCGATGAGCCGGCGGTCATAGGGACGGGTCAGGAGCAGTTCAAGCATGACGTAGTTCGTGAGCAGGATGTCGGGCGGGTTGGCCCGGATCTCCTGCCGCTCCTCGTCCGTCTCCTGGCCGGTGAAACGCGCAAATCGCACCGGTCCCCTTTTGTCCGGGTAGCCCAGGTTGATGAACTTGTCGAGTTCCTGCGATTGGCTGTTCGCCAGGGCGTTCATCGGGTAAACGACGATTGCCTTGATGCCGCGTCCCGAACCATTCCGCAGAACGAAATCGACGATGGGGATGATGTAGGCGAGGCTCTTGCCCGAGCCCGTTCCTGTGGTCAGGACGTAGCTGTCGCCGGTCCTGGCGGCTTCGATCGCATCGAGTTGATGTTTGTGAAGCTGGAGAGGCTGAACCGGGTTCTCGCCCTTGAGCGCGAAGATCTTCTCGCACTCCCGGTGGAGGATGCCTTTCTTGACCAACTCGGGGACCGATGCCCCTGGCTCGAAGGCGGGATTGAGTTGGATCAGCGGATCGGGCCAGAGCACTCCTTCCTGCAACTTCTGCTCGACCACGTCGCGGATCCGGCTGTCGCGGATGTTGATGAAGCTGCGGACGTAGGATGAGTAATCCTTGACCAGCCGATCACGAAGGTTGAAAACGTCCATGTCCTTCTCCGCTCGTCACTATCGGTGCGACCGTTTCTTGTTGCTCCGCCTCCTCGAAGCTCTCCCCTCCGCTTTCGCCTCAAGTCTCCGCAGGAGCGACTCCAACTCGGTCTTGAGATACAGCCGATACCGCGTGACGGGATGTCGCCGTGCCGTCAGCTTGCCCTTCTTGTCCCATCGGCGAAGGGTGTCCTTGGACACGCCGAGTACCTCCGCCGCCTCCACCACGGTCAGGTAGTCGCTGACTCGGTGCATGGCTGTCGCTCCACTGGAACAGGTACAGCAGCATTATGCGGCGCATCGAGTCCACTGTCCAGCAAGCAGGAAGCCCATAAACCCTTGCCACTCCAAGCCCTGGCGACCGGGCAATGCCCGCCCGCCGACCGTGGGCGCAGGACTCCCATACAAGCCTACCCGCGCAGTACGACAGCCTTGGTCGGCCCGAACATGCGTTAGGGTGCGACAACCCAGGTCAGCCCCCACCCAGGATGGCCAGCAGCACCCGGCAGCCTGCCTGGCTGGCGATCATCCGTAGCATTAAGTCCTTAACAATTGGCTTCTTCGGCACTGGCAGGACCGGGTCTGGCTGGTCCAAGGCAACCGTCCGGCCAACCACATCGGCGTAACCGCGGGGCTTCGCCGGGGGGTTCGGGTGTCTTGCGAGAGGTTCAGTTCGCGGGGATCGGGGCGGGTTGCCGTGTCTTCCACCGATCGGGCAGG
>CAZZFA010000103.1:0-17466 GCA_964653435.1 uncultured Planctomycetales bacterium
TGCCTCCGGCGCGGCGGCAAGTCGCGCGAGCAGGCCCGGCGATATCCTTGACAAGGCCGGTGGAATGAGCGACAACGCGCATGCGGGGACGCGCGGAAAGCGCGGGCGGCCGGGCGCGGCTGCCGGGGGTACCGAGCCGTCCGGCGGGGCAGCGGCCCGCGGCGGTTTCGGATAAGGGCCGGGCCTGCGGCAGGACGTAAAGGAGTACGGACACGAATGGCGGATTGGGAGGTCCAACGGGCGACGGGGCGGTGTGCCCTCAGCGGCCGCGAGCTGGTCGAAGGAGAGGAGTTCTACGCGGTGCTGTTTGACCGCAACGGGGTGATCGAGCGTGCGGACTACTCGCTTGAATGCTGGACGGGTCCCCCGGAAGGGGCGTTCTGTTTCTGGAAGTCGCGGGTCCCGCGCCGGGAGCAGAAGAAGACCGTCTGGGTCGATAACGACGTGCTCGTGAACCTCTTTGTTCGTCTGGCGGATGCGAAGGACGAATTGAAGATCCGCTTCCGATTCGTGCTTGCGCTGCTGCTGATGCGCAAGCGGCTGCTCAAGTACGAGCAGACCGTTCGCGACGGCGACCGCGAGTACTGGCAGATGCGCTTCGTGCGCGACCCGGCCGGCGGGAGCGTGCACATGGTGGAGAATCCGCAGATGCACGACGACCAGATCGAGGCGGTGAGCGCACAACTGCGGGCCATTCTCCAGGGCGAGCCGCCCGAGGAACTGGCCGACGGTCTGGAGGAGCCGGACGAAGCCGCGGAGCCGGACGGCGGCGCGGCGGTCTGACCGGGGGGTTGCGGGGATCCGTGGGCGCGGACGGGAGGCCGCCGGCCTTCGCGGTCGGCGAGCCGGGTTGCCTTACCCGCGACGAAGGGATCGCAGACGGCGGGGCGGATCGCGGCACTTCCGGGTGCGGCCGATCCGCCCGAACGGGCGCAACGATGGTTACTCGTGAGTCATGCTTGAGGCGGTTCCGCGTCCGTCGTGTGATCGTTGCGGTTGCGGCGGGGGTTCTGACGACCGGCTGCGTGAAACCGCCGCCGGCCTATCCGTTTGTCCCCATGCACGAGGCCATCCGACGGGTGAACGCGAACAACGCCCCGTTCGCCTCCGCCGCCGGAGGGGTCAAGGCCTCGCCTCTCGACGCGGCCATCCGCTTCCGCGAGCACGAGGGAGCCCCCGCGCGGCAGTTCTCGTTCTCCGGTGTCCTGGGTTTTCACGAGCCGCGCGACATGGTTCTGCAGCTTCGGGAGGGGCTGGGGAACACGGTCGTCCTGCAGGCGGGCTCCAACGATCGCGATTACTGGCTCTGGGTCAAGCCGGAGATCGACACACTGTGGTGGGGAACCTACCCGAAGCCCGGCCCGGAGTCCGCTCCGGGTACGGAGCCTTCTGCCCGGGACCGGCTGAACGAAACGACCTCGGCTCCCGAATCGCGCCCGATCCCGGCGGAGTCCTCGGCGCCCGGTGCTCGATCTTTGGATGACATGCCGATCCGTCCCGATGATCTCATCGAGGTACTCGGCCTGGCCGTCCTGCCGACGGATACCACCGGTCCGGGCGGGCCGGTCTATCAGACCCAGCCGACCCGTAACGTACTCATCTTCCTCGAGTACGACGAGACGGGCCAAGGCTATATCGAGAAGGAGTATCACCTCGATCGGGCGCCGCCGTACCTGGTCCGAGAGCTTCTGTTCCGCGATCCGGATGGCCGCGTGCGGATGAATGCGGCGCTGACCGACTACCGGCCGGTTCGAGGAAGCGGCTCGCTGGCCGCGCACAAGATTCGGATCGAGTGGCCGTCTGTTGACAGTTGGCTCGAGTTGCGGATACGCCGGTTTACCCTTGAAACCGAGCCGTTCCTTTCGCCGCAGAATCCTCGTGAGCAGGGGGTCAGGGCCCGCCGCGAGGTCCGCGTGGGTTCCTCGCTCGAGGAACCGACCGGGGGTCGCCCCGGGGGTGCGATGTGATTGCGAACCCCGGCGGCCCGCCCGCGTCCGCGAGCCCGTCGCACGCGGGTCGCAGGGGCCGGCGTGCGTTGTGCCGGGGTAGGGGGCGGTTCTCGCGCACATCGGGATATCGGATCGCCGCCGCGATTTGTGCGACGCTGTTTCTGCTGCTCTCCCCTGGGGCCGGCCGTGGCGCCGCCGCCTCGTCGCCTCGTGTGGCGATTCAGGCGGCAGGCGACGATCGCGGGGTGTGGCTCATTCGTAGTTCGTCGCACGATTCGCTCGCGGAGGCACGGGGCTTCGGTGTCGAGAGCCGGCTGAATGTGATGGCCTGGCAGGCTGTCGGCGGCGCCCGGCTCGAGCCGGCGACCATCGCGCCCGAGGTCGGACGCATTGCGCGATGGGCCGCCTCCGGATCGTATCTCTTTGTGTTCTTCGAGGACGGCACGCACCGCAGCTACTCGTTGAGCGCGCGGCAGATCGAGATCGACCTGCCCGAACGGGCGGTTCCGCTCGCGATTGGTGGCATGGTCGGCGAACGGACGCGCCCCCGCGTCGGCCTGTACGCCGTGGTGCATCACAGGATCGGGTCGCAGATCAGCCGGCGCGAACGGGAGGCGGCTGCGACGACCCGCCCCGCCGGCGCAAGCTCGCGGCCGTGGCCGCCCGGCGATTCGGAAACGACACCGTCGATGCAGATCAGCCCCGGCGATGCGGATGCGCCGACCGGTGCCGGCTCAGCGCCGTCCGGGCAGATGACGATCGAGGCGCTGCCGACGGCGGCTCTGGACCTCGTGGCGTACGAGGGGGGTCGCTGGCAGTACGTGGCGCCGATCGAGGGCTGGGCCGATGAACCGGATGCGGGCCGGTTCTGGTTGTGTGCCTCCCCGCAGGCGGTCTACGTGTTTCACGCCAGGGCGGGTGCCGACGCGATCGACACGGTGGATTGCCTCTGCCGGCAGGAGGGCCGCTGGAGCCGGTTGCCGAGCATCGACCTTAGCGGACCGCTGGGCGAGGGGGCGGCGCTGTACATCGAGCCGCGCGCAGCCTTTGCGGCGGGAGTTCGTCGGGCAGTGCGCGAAAGTGCCTCGCCGGATGGCGCGGCGGCTTCCGATGATCGCGCGACGGCTTCGCAGGCCGCCGGGAATGCTTCCTCGCCTGCCGTCTGGCGGGTGTGGTCGCTTGTGGAGAATCAGTGGCTTGGCGGTGAGCCGTTGGTGTTTGACTCCGACGAGGCTGCGTGCCCCGAGCCGGTGCCGGGCCGAAGCGCGGTGGCGTCGCTGGGCCAGAATGTGTTCCTGGCCTCGCTGGATCGAACGGACGAGATCCAGGTGGGTATCTGGCCGCCGGAGGGCGGCCCGGCGAAGCGGCGCCCGGCGGCGAGCCGGGTCTTCGAGCTGCCGCGAAAGCCGCTGGTCGATCCCCGAACGCGCGACTGGCTCGGGTTGTTCGTCGTGCTGGTCATCATTGCCGGGGTGTTCTGGGGGAGGCAGGACAGTCTGACGACGGCGGCGCGGGTGCCGACGAATTACATGCTGGCGGCGTATTGGAAGCGTCTGGTGGGGGCGATCCTGGACGGGTTGCCGGCGGCGGTGCTTACGGCGTCCATCTGGTACGGGCCTCTTCGCGGCTACTATGACAACCTGATCGCGGCGGGCGCGAGCTGGTCGGACACCGTGCCGCCGGTGCCGGATGCGGTTCTGCTGGGCTGGCTGAGTCTGCGCGTCGTGTATGCGGCATACTGCGCTCTGTTTGAACGGCAGTGGGGGACGACGCCGGGCAAGTGGCTGCTCGGGTGCCGCGTGATGCGCGAGACGGGCGATGCGCCCTCGACGCGCGATGTGGTCATCCGAAACGCCGCGCGGATCCTGGAGCTGGAGATGTATCTGCCGATCTGGCCGCTCGCGATGATCGTCTTCTTCACGCGGAATCGGCAGCGGCTGGGGGATCTGTTCGCGCGCACCGTCGTTGTCGAACGGGCACGGCCGGTTTCGAACGCCCCCCCGGAGGACGGCAGTTCGTGGGGCGAGTAAGCCTCCAACGGCCCCGTCCGGGACCGGCGCTGTTCCTCCGGGAGGCCTCGCGGAAAGCGGGCGTTTCGCCCGTCTATCGGGGATCCGCGTTGCCGATAACCGCGGGCCGGAAACCGGCGCGGGTTCTTCCGGGGATGGCGGGGGTGGCCGTGCGGCGGGTCGTGTTTCAGGCTCCAGTCGCCCGAGATTCCTGCCTGGCCTGCGCTCGTATCGGGGTGGTTGACCGCGATTGCAGGGCGGTGATAGAATATCATGGGTCAGGAGCCTCCTTGGATCCGCCCCGGCGTTCGACGGCGCGGCGGGGGATCATGTCCGTAGCCGCGGGGGAGGCGCGCATGATGGCTGATAGCATTCGTGCTTCCGGCATGGCGACGGTCGCGGTGCGTGCCGCCCGTTGCGCGCGCCCGGCATTCACGCTCATCGAAATGCTCGTGGTGGCGGCCGTCATCGTGTTGCTCGCGGCGATCCTCATCCCGTCGGCATTGGGGGCTCGCGAAGCAGCCCGGGCGACGGCGTGCCTGTCCAATCTGAAGCAGATGGGCCACGCCGTGCAGATGTATACGCAGGACAACCGATCGATCCTGCCGGGGCCGACGACCCCGCTCCTCTTTCGCAGCGGACTCGATCTCAGTGGTCTCGGCCAACAGGGTGTCGAGTGGGCCCGTTACAATCTGCCCTACAAGCTGGCGCGGTACCTGGGCAGTCCCGAGCAGGGCCCCGCCGCGTTCGACGCCGTCTCGATCTGCCCCAGCGCCGACGGCGTTTCTCTTGTGGGCGTCTACGCAGGACTGCCTGCCAGTCTCGCTCGCCAGCGATGCTACTACGTCGCCAACACCGGCGGCATCGAACATGGGGTAAACCGGCGGTCGTTCCGGCCGTGGTATGCAACCAACCCGGTGAACTACTTCGGCTACCTTCGATACGGCGATCGGCCCGACCTCTGGCCGGAGTACGAGAAGACGCGTCGCATGCCCAAGAGCGTTCTGAACATCCGGAACCACTCAAGCGAATGGGTGATCGCTGATCTGTGGCACTGGGAGGCTCGTCCCCTCCGCGGGGGGGGCTTTCAGAACGTGGGCACGTGGCCGTTTCCCGTGAGCGCGCTCGCGCCGAACTTCTGCGGGGGGACCGTTTACTACGTACCTTGCCAGCCGTTCCACAACACGAACCGGCGGTTCAGCCCGAGCGGCTCGGATCGCGACATGGGTTCGCCCCGGCTGCTGTCGGGCAGGACGAATGCGGTGTATCTGGACGGTCACGCCGATCCCGTGCGGGACTGGAAAGGCTCCGTCAACCCGTGCTTCCGGTTCGATATCTACACCGGGACGTGCGTCGAGGGTCTCTGATCTCGCCCGATTGTCCGATGGGGCGCCGGTTCGCGTTACGGCCCGTCGCCGACAGCAAGTGTCGCGTCAGATGTGTCTTCATGTATGACCCGCAGGCCCGCCGCCTCGAGCACACGGCGGTCGTCGCTTCGCGGGGCTACGCAGACGTAACGGATATCGAGCACGCGAAGGCCGGCCCGTACGTCCGCGGCCGGCGGTGGGCTCCCGCGGCGTCGCGGGTCCTGGAAGAACCAGCCGATTCCCGGCATTGCCTCGTATCGCTCGCGCACACCGGTCGGCGGCCGTGAAACGTATCCGCCGACCAGCGGGCGTCCGTGGTGCGTCTGACAGTACAGACTGTGCGAGGCCTCGATGCGCGGATCGAGAACACGCCCCTGCCCCGGCGGAATGACCCGTGCCGGCGCCTCGACGGTCGGGGCGATGTGGGCATAGTCGATACAGATCAGGATAACTGCGATCGCGCCGGCGGCGCGTGCGCCGATGCGCCCGGTCCGCTGCCGGATGTGCGCGACGAGGCCGGCGACGCCGACCGCCATCGCCATGTATCCGATCGCCATGTATCGGCCGGATTGTCCCACGGCCCCCAGCACCGGGATGTGGCGGTAGAAGACCATCGGCAGCCGCACGGCGTGATCGAAGACGCGGACGACCTGCCGGTGCCATTGCAGTTTGTGGCCCATCGCGAGGATGACGGCGGACACGAGCACGATCGCCAGGAACCGCATGAGGGGATCCTGCCGCCGGAGCCACAGGCCGGCCGCCGCCATCGGCAGCACGAACCAGCCGAGATACACCGCCAGTTCGAGGTTGCTCAGCCGCGCACCCAGATTCCCCGCGGGCGCCAGCCATTCGCGCCAGACGGACATCGAATGGATGGGGAGCAGGAAGTTCAGCGGTTCCGGCGCATCGATCAGTGTGCCGTGCCGCGCGGGAACGACGTCGTAGCGTATCGCGTAGCTGAGGAGAAACGCTCCCCACGCCGCCGTGATGACCGCAACGGGCGCCAGTGCCCGGGCGAAGCGTCCGATCTCGTCACGCCAGCGGCGGGTGCGGATCGACCGGTAGAGCCAGTACCAGACCGTCACGTTAGCAGCGAACACGAGCGTCGGCTCGCTGCTGAAAAGAATGAGGAGGTACGAAAGCGTCAGTCCGATCCGCGATGCCCGGCCGCCCTCGTCCACCGCTCGAAAGAGCCACAGCGTGTAGAGCGGCAGAAACGCCGCACAGGAGAGGTTCATGTGGCCGAGCAGTTTGCTCGCCATATACGGACAGAGCATGAATACGACACCGCCCGCCGCGGCGGCCGCGCGATCGCGCGTCACATGGTTCGCCAGCGCATACGCGCACAGGCCCGCCACGGGAGAGAGCCCGGCCGCCACGAGGTTGTAGGCCAACGGCAGGGACAGCAGTTTCGTGAGCCCCGCAATGACGAGCGTGGGGATGAGCGCCAGACAATGAAACACCAGCGGGGTGCCGAACGGCGCGTATTGCAGTTCGCAGAAATACGGGCTGCGGTGCTCGGCGAGGCAGCGCGCCACCCACCAGGGGTTCCACACGAAGACGAAATTGTCTCCGCCGTCGCCGATGAACTGGCGGACGAAACGGCTACCCGCCGGGGCCCAGAACCCGGCGGTGATGGCCGCGTACAGGACGAAAACGGCCACGGGCGTCGCGCATGTTCTCCATGCCTTTCGCCAGGGGGCTTCGCCGGCGGCGACCGAATTCCTGTGCATGCGCGGACCTTGCCTTTTGCCCGATCGGGCAGCGGTCTCGTTACTGCGGGCACATGGCCTTGTCAATGCGCGTCCGGGCGGGGGGAGCGGTCACGGAGGAGGATTATCCCGGCTGGGGCAGCGGACCGGGGCCGAGATCGGGTTTGGCGATGATGGGCTTGGCCCGTGGGGGTTCCGGGGCGCGGCGGGTGGCGGTGCTCTCGGCGTCGAGCAGGTCCGCGACGCTTGGCCGGTCGAGCGGCTCGCCGCGGATGAGCCTGTGCACATCCTGCCCGTCGAGCGTTTCGTACTTGAGCAGGGCCTTGGCGATCGCATCGAGCTTGTCGCGATTCGCCTCCATGAGGCGTCGGGTTTCCTCGAAGGCGGTGTCGACGAGCCGCTTGATCTCGGCGTCGATCATCTGGGCGGTCTGCTCGGAGTACTCGCGTCCGCCGGGCAGGCCGAGCAGGTGGGCGGTGCGGCCTTCCTCGCCGTGGTACACGAAGCCGACCTTGTCGCTCATGCCCCACTCGATGACCATGCGCCGCACGATCTCGGTCACCTGCCGGATGTCGGAGGAGGCCCCGCTGGAGATGTCGTCGCAGAACATTTCCTCCGCGATCCGTCCGCCGAAGGCCACCTTCATCATCGCGGTAAGGAACTTCCTGCCGTAGACCATGCGGTCCTTCTCGGGAAGGGAGAACGTGGCTCCGCCGGCCTGGCCGCGGGGGATGATGCTGACCTTGTGAATCGGGTCGGCGTCGGGGGTGAGTGCCTGCACGAGGGCGTGCCCCGCCTCGTGATAGGCGACGACGCGTTTTTCCTTTTCGTCGACCTCGCGGCTCTTTTTCGCGCGGCCCCAGCGGACCTTGTCGCGGGCCTCTTCGAGGTCGCTCATCTCGACCCAGTCCTTGTTGGCCATGGTCGCCAGGAGCGCCGCCTCGTTGATGATCGCCGCCAGATCGGCGCCGCTGAACATGGGGGTCCCGCGGGCGAGACGGTGCAGATCGACGTCCGGGCCGAGCTTGATCTTCTTCGCGTGGACTTTCAGGATTTCGAGCCGCCCCTTCACATCGGGCAGCGGAACGTAGACCTGCCGGTCGAACCGCCCCGGCCGGATCAGCGCGGGGTCCAGCACGTCAACGCGGTTCGTGGCCGCCACGACGATCACCTGGTCCGACGTGTCGAATCCGTCCATCTCGACCAGGATCGCGTTGAGCGTCTGCTCGCGCTCGTCGTGTCCGCCGCCGTTGTACCCGGCGCCCCGCCGGCGCCCCACCGCGTCGATCTCGTCGAGGAAGATGATGCAGGGCGAGTTGTCTTTCGCCTGTTTGAACAGGTCGCGGACGCGCGATGCGCCCACGCCGACGAACATCTCGACGAAGTCCGATCCGCTGATCGAGAAGAAGGGCACGTCCGCCTCGCCGGCAATCGCCTTGGCCAGAAGCGTCTTGCCGCACCCCGGCTCGCCCACGAGCAGCACGCCGCGGGGGATCCGCCCGCCGAGCCGCTGAAACCGCTTGGGGTTCTTGAGGAACTCGATGATCTCGGCCACTTCCTCCTTCGCCTCGTCCACGCCGGCGACGTCGGCGAAGGTGATGTGCGTGTGCTCGCGGGTGCTGATGCGGTGTCGGCTGCGGCCGAAGTTGCCGAGCATGCCCGCTCCGCCGCCGGCGCCGCGGAACTGGCGGAACACGAAGAACCAGATGAAGGCGAAGATCAGTACCCACGGCACGACCTGGATCAGCAGGGTGAAGAACATCGTCCCCGTTTCGTCGTAGTCCACCTTGCCGATGGAGCGGCACCGCTCCCGGATCCAGTTGACGAGGGCGCCGATCGCGCCGGGCGGGTACTTCAGCTCGAATTCGCGCGGCTCGTCCAGGCCTTTGACGGCCTCCGGCTTGAGCTTGCCCTTGAGCGAGTTGTCCTGGATGGTGAGCGACTGGATGCTGTCGTTTTCGACGTAGCGCCAGAAGTCGTTCATCGTGATGACCTGGCG
Source organism: uncultured Planctomycetales bacterium (assembly GCA_964653435.1). GTDB lineage: Bacteria > Planctomycetota > Phycisphaerae > UBA1845 > PWPN01 > CAZMVY01. Next base: position 9,037 of record CAZZFA010000103.1, read on the forward strand.
GCGCTCCATCCGCTGCATGAGCAGCATGGCCAGCATGAGCGCGAACAGGATGAAGACCACCCATCCGAAGATGCCGCGGTTCATGCGCATCGGCCCGCCGGGTCCCCGGCGGTCATCACGATCCGGTTGCGAATCCGACATAACGGCTTTCCGGCGCCGGCACGTTCGCGGGCGTGTCTTTCGCGTGTTCGCCCGCCACCCGTGCCGGGCCCGCTTGTGCGCGACGTTTCGCCTGCCCCGATAATGATAGCCCGTTTACCAGCCTGTTTCCATGCTATCGACGATCCGGCGGGCCAACTTGTTCACGGCCTGTTCGCTGGCGACGGAAAAGGGCTCCCCGATCGGCGGGACGTACTCGACGGTCTGGGTAAACTCCTTGTTTTCGACCAGGATGCGTCCGGTCCTCATGTCCTTCCACCGATAACTGATGACGAAGGTCGCGGCCAGTTCGGTGGGGGTGTCCAGGGGGCGGTTCTTGCCGAGCACGCCCTGGCGGACTTCGAGGATCTCGCCGGACAGGACGGTGTCGGCGCGGTTCTTCGGCGCGTTGCGGTAGGGTGTGCCCCGGTCGATCTCCTTGCGGAGCGCCTCGGTGAGCTGCATCTCGATTCCGCGGCGGAACTCCTTCGACTGGAACATCTCGACGTAGACCGTGCGGATGTTCTGCGGCTGAAGTGCCTCGTGCGAGTATCCGCATCCGCCGAGGGCGATCGTCAGCCCGCAGGCCAGACACCCGAGTGCCGGGAAGGGGTCGTGTCGCATCTGAGTCACCTGCCTCCCGTCCATGCCAGTCGGGCCGGACGCGGTCTTTCGGGGCCGGCGCCCCGGCCGGTCCGCGGGTCCGCCTCCGGCGGGTTGCGTCCGGTTCGCGGCGCGACGCCGCCGGCCCGCGCGACGGGCTGCGTCGCCGGCGGTTCGCTGAAGCCCAGCCGGGCCAGCCGAGCCTCCGCCTGCGCCGACCACGTCGTGCCCGGCCAGTTCCGGATGGTGGAACGGTAGTAGAAGGCGGCCGCGCTCTTCTTGTGCGTCCGCTCATAGTAGTCCGCCGTCTCGTATTCCTTCTGCGCCCGGGTGGTGCGGATCTGGTCCAGAATCACGGGAACCTGCTCGGCCTCGGCGAGCTGCGGGTAGCGCTGCTGGAACTGGCGGTATCGCTCCTCCGCCTCGATGAGGCCGGCGTCGTCGAATTTCACGCCGGGAAAACTCGCCAGCGCCGAGGCCGCTCCGCGGAGCAGGGCGTAGGGTTCGTAACGGCTGCGCGAATAATCCCGGGCGAGCCGGCCGTACTCATCCTGCGCCAGGTCGAACTCGCCCGCTCGGAAGTAGTAATCCGCCTTCGTCTTGATCGCGAGCTCGGCAAGCTCCGTGCCGGCGTGGTTCGCGATGATATCGTCCAGGATCCGGATCCCCTCGTCGTAGTCGCGGATCCGCAGGAGCCCGCCCCATGCCTTGCGCTTCTGGCCGGCAAGGTACTGTTCGGCGATGCGGAACTCCGCCGACAGCGCCCGCTCCGCGTAGATCGACCCGGGGAAGTCGTTGAGAAGGGCCTTGTATGCGTCGTGTGCCGCGCGATAGTCGCCCAGTTCGAGCTGCGCCGTGGCAAAGACATACAGGGCCTCCGGATACCGCTCGGCGGATCCGCCGTAGGTCCGAATCCACGCCTTGGCGGCCTGGGCGGCGTCCTTGAACTGTTCCCGTGCCAGGGCCTGGCGAGCCAGATCGAGATCGCCGTCCTCGGTTCCCGGCTGAGGCGGCGGCTGTTCGACCCACTGGCCCGTCTTCGGGTCGAACGTCCACTTCTCGACGAATCGGTCTTTCGGGGCCGTCCCGGCCGACGCGCCGCAGGGCAGAGCCAGGATCGCGGCCGCCGCCCCGAGGAACAGGAGTTGCCCAGCCCGTGCCGTGTGTGCTGTTGCGGTCATAGTGCGTAAGGCCCGCTGTGCGGAGCGTTACCGGTCTTGCCGTCCCGCGGTTCCCGGGGCGGCCTCGGTCGAACAGGCGCGGATTATATGACCCCCTCGCGAGGATGCAAAGGCGTCCCGCCGGACCGGGCCGGCCGGCGCAGCGCGGGGGCCTACGCACGAACGTCGGCGGCTACGGGGGGTCGGGCCGTGGCGAGGAGGTCGTTGGCCCGGCGAATCGCTTCGTCGATCTCCTCGAGCAGTTCGCGGCGATCGACGGGGTCTTCGCACCGGGCAGCCGCCTCGGCGCGGGCCTTTCTCGGGACGTCCCGCAGGCGCCGAAGCAGACGGGCCTCGTCGATGAGGGCCGATTGCCGCCTGGTGACCTCCAGGAGGGCGCCGGCCCGTTCCGCGAGGTCCTTCTGTTCGAGGGCATGGCGGATGGTGATCGCCAAGTCGATCTCGTTGCACGGCTTCGTGAAGAAGTGATAGACCTTTCCCTCGTTGAGGGCGCGCAGGGCCGTCGACAGCGTGGGGTGGCCCGTCAGGACGATCCGGACGATATTCGGGTGCTCCGCGGCCACCCGCGCCAGGAACTCCGTGCCGGACATTCCGGGCATGGATTCGTCGCTGACGATCAGGTCCACGTGGCGTGTCTCCAGCACGCGAGCGGCCTCTTCGGCCGTATTCGCGGTGAGAATCGTGTAGGCCTCCTTGTGCAGCACGCGGGTAAGTCCCGCGAGTACGTTCGGTTCGTCATCCACCAGGAGTACGGTACGGCTCATCGTGTGATCTCCTCTTCCCGGCGAAGGGGATGCGATCCGGCCGCCGCGGGGGGATTGCCCGGCGAGGATACGACGGCCGCCGGCGCGGCGTGCGGTGCAGTGGGGGGCGCACTGCGACCCCATTCGCCCGGCGCTATGCCGCGCCCTGCCGGCGTTCGATCGGATCGCACCATGACGCGGATCGGCTCCCGGATCCGCGTGTGTTTCGCATAGTTCTTCAACCGACAGCAGAGAGATGGGCTGGCCTCCTGCCCCTTGCAGACGAGCAGCAGCCCGCTGACGGTCTGCACGTCCTCGGCGAGGATCATTCCGGCCATCAGACCGCGCAGATCGATCTCGCGCACTTCGTAGGACTCTCGAACGTTGCTGACGGCTTCCAGTGCTGCGAGTACCTGTGCGTCGTATGCACCGGGTTGCTGGCGCAGCCGAAGGACGGCCTCGACTTCGGTGAGCCCTCGGGTTTTCAGGGCGTCGAAGTCCAGCGCGACCTTCAGGATCCGCGCGCCCAGGGGGAGGTCCGGTCCCTTCGGCAGGTTCGGCCGGGCGCCGGCCCCGTCGAAGCGGGCATTCTGGCAGGCGATGATGTCTGCCACGGCCTCCAGCCGCGGGATGTTGGCGACGAGATCGTGGCCGATCGCGGGATGGGCCTCGCACATTTCCTGCTCTTCGGGCGAGAGCTTCTGTCCGCGGTAGAGCCGGTCGATCGTTTCGGCGGGCAGCGTGACGCAGCCGATCTGTGAGAGCATCGCGGCGACATCCAGCTCCCAGGACAGCTCGACTTTCAACTCCGCCGCAAGCTGCCGGACAAGCCGCTGCACCCGGGAAGCCCGCCCGAATGCCGCGGGATTCACCAGCGAGAGCACGTCCGTCAGGACCTTGATGCTCCCCCGCAGGGTCTTCTCAAGCAGTTCCCTCTCCGCTGTGACGAGGCGGTATTGCTCGATGCCTGCCGCCAGCGCCCGGGCCAGCCTTTCGGCGTCGCACGGCTTGGTGAGGAAGCGGAAGATGTTTCCTTCGTTGACGGCCTCAATGGCCGTTTCCTGGTCGGCGTTTCCGGTCAGCATCATGCGGACCGTGTCGCGGGCGATTGCCTTCACCTTCGCCAGGAGCTGAATGCCATCCATGCCGGGCATGCGCATATCGGAGACGACCACGGCATAGGGGCCGTTCGCGCGAATCGCCGCGAGTGCCTCCTCGCCGCTGCGGGCCGTGTCGATGTGGAACTGCTTGCGCAGCCCGCGCTGAAAAGCGGCGAGCACGGCGGGATCGTCGTCCACGCACAGGATCTTGTTGCTCATTCGGCGTTTCTCCCCGGCACGAGCGAAGCGAGAGAACGACGCCAGGCGTCGATGCGTTCCGCCGCGCCGATCGCCGCGAGATAGTCGGTATCCAGGGCGGCTCTGGCCCCGGCCAGACCGTCGCCGGTCGTTTCCCAATCCAGAACGTCGGCGACGTGTACGGCCGTGAGGGCGGTAAACCGCTCCGAGGGATTCTGTGGCGGCTCGCCGCAGGAGGCGACGAGGGTGTTGGCGACGTGTACGGCGGTCAGGGTGGTAAAGCCCTTCGCGAGGCACTTGCGCGGCTCATGATGAAACGCGATCACTTCGAGGATCGGGTCGGGCAGGCCCCAGATGCCCAGCAGGGCGGCGCCGACCTCCGCATGCGTCGCCCCGAGGGTCTCTCGTTCGGCCTGCCATAGCGGGATTTTCCGCTGGTTGGCCAGGGCGATGGTTTCGGCGTACCGATCGCGGATGTTGGTGGCCAGGACCAGTTTGCCGGCATCATGAAGGAGACCGCCGAGGAAGGCGTGTTCGACGGACGCGCGGTCGAGTTTTTCGGTTGCGGCGAGGTGTTTGGCGGCGGTGGCGGTGGCGAGCGAGTGTTTCCACACCGTTTCGAGGGCGAAGCCGCGCATGGCGGGCCGCTCGAAGAGGGAGAAGATCTGGACGGAGAGCACGAGGGCCTTGATGGTATCGAGGCCCAGGAAGACGGCCGCTTCGGACGGGTTCGACACGCGGCGCCGCAGGCCGAAGAAGGCGGAGTTGACGAGCTGGAGAATCTTGGCCGTCATGCCTACGTCCTGGGCGATCAACCGGCTCACCTCTTCGACGGACGTGTTGGGAGACTGGAGGAGGCGCACCATCTCCGCGTAGAGCGCGGGTTGGCTGGGCAGGGTGTTCGTCCCGGAAACGAGCTTCTTCAGGGATTCGTTGGTAAGCAGGTCGTGGAGCGCGCAGGCCCGGGCGACGGTGGACTTCAGGGTTTCCGCGTCGCAGGGCTTGGCGAGATACTGGTGCGCCGGTCCCACGGAGCGGAGGATCATTTCCTGGTCGGAGTGTCCGGAGAGGACGATCCGCACGGTCTGGGGGTAGTGACGCATGACCTCGGTGAGCAACTGCGCACCGTCCATCCCGGGCATTCGCATATCGGAAACGACCACGTCGAACGGTTCGGCCGCAAGCTTCTGGAGGGCCTCCGGACCGCCGGAGGCGAACGCGACGTCCCACTCGTTTCGCATCGGGCGCAACATCCGTTGCAGTCCCTGAAGCACGTTCGGCTCGTCGTCAACGAAGAGAATGCGCTTCTTCATTTCGCACGCTCCTCCGGCCCTTGTGTCGGCGGCTGGCTGATCGGCAGGCGCAGGATAAAGGTCGTTCCCTTTCCGACTTCCGTCTCGAAGGTGATGCTTCCGCCGTGCTTGTTGACAATGACCGAGTGCGCGATGGCCAGACCCTGTCCGGTTCCTTTACCCACCGCCTTCGTGGTGAAGAACGGGTCGAAGATCCGGCTGCGAATGGCCTCGGGGATCCCCGTCCCCGTATCGCGGACGCGGATTTCGGCCCAGTCGCCGTCGCGATGCGTGCTGACGGTGATGAGCCCCTTGCCTTTGGAGCCGTCCCCGACGACGTCGGCGATTGCGTGGGCGGCGTTGATAAGGAGGTTCAGGATCACCTGGTTGATCTCTCCGGGCAGGCACGGCACCGGGGGCAGGTCGGGATCGAACTCGGTGGTCAGCTCGGCCACATACTTCCACTCGTTGCGCGCGACGGTGATCGTGGTCTCGATGGCCTTGTTCAGGTCGGTGGCCTTCTTGTCCTCGCTGCCGGGATGGGAGAAGTCCTTCATCGCGCGGACGATCTTCGCGACCCGGTTGACGCCCTCCAGCGACTGCTCGATCGCCTTGGGGATCTCCGCGGAGAGGTACTCCAGGTCCGCCGCCTGTACGGCCGCCTCGAGCTCGGCGACCAGCTCCGGCGTGACGCTACCCTGCCGGCAGGCATCGAGCAGACGGGCGCCCGTATCGAGAACCCCCCGCAAATCCTGAAATGCGTCCCGCAGGAATCGCACGTTGTCGCCGACGAACTGCGTGGGCGTGTTGATCTCGTGGGCGATGCCCGCCGCCAGGCTTCCGATGGATTCAAGCTTCTGCGCATGGTTCAGTTGTGTCTGCAGGGCCTTGCGCTCCGTGATGTCGGCGCCGATCAGCAGGAGGCCGGATCGCCCGCCTTCTTCGTTGAAAATGGGGTTCACGCAGATGCCCAGGAATCCGCTCCGGCCGTCCGGCCGCGTGTAGCGCAGGTCGTCGACACGCCGTTGCTGCCCGGCGGCGCGGGTTGCCGCGATGGCTTCGAGCACCGGTGGCCAGTCCCACGGGAGGCCGCATTCGCGCAACGGGCGTCCGAGCACATCCCTGGCCGGAATGGAGAATATCGACTCCGCCACCGGGTTCCACTGTATGACCCGGTCGTGCTCATCCAGACCGATCAGCAGAGAGCTTATGGATGCGAGGATCTGTTTGGTTTGCAGGAGCACCTGCTGCAGAGCCAGCTCCGCCTGCTTTCGCTTCGTCGCGTCGCGGAGGATGCCGACAGCGCACCAGCGGTCCTCCAGTCGCACGGGCGAAAGCGACAGCTCCACGAGGATCTCGTGCCCGTCCTTGTGTAAGGCCGGCAGTTCGAGCGTCTTGCCGACGGCGGCACCGGTTCCGGTCGCCTGAAACGCGGGGAATGCCGCTGCGTGGGCCTCGCGAAGGCGCGCCGGGGCAAGCAGATTGTGCAGGTGTTGCCCGACGGCCTCCTGCGCCGTCCAACCGAAAAGCCCCTCTGCGCTGGGGCTCCACAGGGTAATCGCCCCGTCCGGTCCCATCATGACAATCGCGTCTCGCGCTGCGGTGACCACGGCGCGGAATCGTTCCTCGCTCTCCTGCAACGTCTGTTCGGCCTTCCTGCGTTCTGTGATGTCCTCGCCGGAAATCAGCATTCCCACGGCATTGCCGATCGCGTCTCGGGTTACTGTGTTGTGCCAGGCGACGAGCTTCTCCCGGCCGTCCGCTGTGACGACGACACTCTCGGCGTGTTCGGAAAGCGGTTCCTCGCCGGCCATCGTCTTACGGAAGAGTTCCCGGGCACGCTCCCTGTCCCGTTCGGGCAGGAACGTATCGAACCAGTTCGCGCCGACGATCCGATCCGCAGGCCGGCCCAGGATCTCGCATCCCTTCCGGTTGACCAGGGTGACCCGCTGGTCGGCATCGATCACGAGGATTGCCGTGCCCGCGATGTCGAGATACCGCTGCGCCCGGTTGCGCTCAGCGCAGAAGGCCTCCTCGGCCCTCTTCTGTGCGGTGAGGTCTCGCACCCGGGCTTGCAGGAGCGTCCGATCTTCGAGCGTCAGCCGGCTGAGTACCACCTCCGCCGGAAACACCTCGCCGTTGAGCCGCTTGTGCGCCCACTCGAACGAGCAAGAGCCTTCGCTCAGCGCCGTCTCGATCATCTCGCGGGCCTTTTCGGCGGAGGCTCGTCCGTCCGGCTGGAACTTGGGTGACAGGTCGGCGGGGCTGAGCGAAGTGAATTCGGCCGCGTTTTCAGCCTTGAACATCCTGAGGGTTGCGGGGTTGCAGGAGGTGAAGGTCCACGCGGGAGGCGCCAGGGTCATCAGGGCGTCCCGGGAGCTCTCGAAGAGAATGCGATGGTGTTCTTCGCTCTCCCGCAGCGCACGTTCCGCCTGCTTGCGGCCCGTGATATCCTGCTTGATGCCGATTGAAGTGAGAGATTTCCCCCGTCTCGGATTGCACCGGGGTGATCGTCATCTCCTCGGTGTAGAGCGCACCGTCCTTGCGACGGTTGATGATTTCCCCGTGCCACACCCGTCCCGAGGCGATCGTCTCCCAGAGGTCGCGGTAGAATGCCTCGTCCTGTCTGCCGCTCTTGAGCAGGCGCGGGTTTCGTCCCACGGCCTCCTCGAACGAATAGCCCGTCAGACGCGTGAAGGCCTTGTTCACCCAGAGGATGGTTCCGCTCCGGTCTGCGATGACGACCCCGTTGGCGGCGGCCTGCAGTGCGTTGATCAGCAGCGCCGGCGTCGCTCCGGCTTGCTTCCGCTCTGTCATGTCGGCGGCAACAACCATGGCGTACCCCGCGTACTGTTTTCTTCCTGTGCCGAGACTCGATGTACCCCGACTGTCCGCGGGTGGATGGCGCCTGCATCGGGTTCGTCTCCGCCGTCGCGGAATGCCGGATCTTGCGCGGCCGATCCTGATTTCGCCGGCACCGGCGCGAACGTTCTGCGCCTGGTGCCGCCGGACTGTAAATCGTCTCGCCAGGCGCCCAGCATGAGATAGGGTGTTGGGATTGCATGGGGAACCACCGGCAGAGTCCGATATGTCACGCCGCCGTGCCTGTTTCGGCGCCCGCGCGGCCGTGTTCGGTTGCGGCCGAAGGCCGCTTTGGGGGTTGGGGGATGGGGAT
>CAZZFA010000104.1:0-17263 GCA_964653435.1 uncultured Planctomycetales bacterium
TGGCCCGGAATGCGGCGCCGGCCGACAAGAATCCAGGCGATAACAGTGTAGGGGCGACGGAACCTTCGCGGCGCTGCTCGCCGCATCCGAAAACTGTCTTACCGAAAACGGCGCTACGGCCACCGTAACGTCAACACCCACCGGCCGTACTCCGGATCGAGCTGCTCCAGAGGCTTCCCCTGAAACACCTCCCCAACGAACCGCACACCCGTCGGATCCTTCGCCACGCCGTCCCGGAAGCGGCGATACAGCGTCGGCAACACGCCCCGCTCCTGCATATACAGGCAGAAGTACCGCGCCTGCGCGTAGTTCATCGCCTCCAGCGGTCCGCGGAAGTCCGTCGCCGTCATCAGCTCCTTCAGCGGCCGGACGGTCCCCCGGCGCAGGGCCTCCTGAAGAGCCGGCAGGCGCCAGTTCGGCAGCCCCCGAATCTCTCCGCCGGTCAGCGTGCACTGCTCATACAGACTCGCCAGCCCCTCGCTGAACCAGTCCGGCATCTTCGGAAAATCGAACGCCGCCAGGGCGTGCACCAGCTCGTGCACCAGCGTGCCCGTGCCCGTCGCGATGTTCATCACGAGCGTCCGATCGCCGGGCCGGTAATAGCCGAAATGCGGAACGTCCGTATCGCCGAACAGCTCACGAGCGTACCGCTCGTACGACGGTGCCCCGGCAAAGAGAAGGATCGTGATCGGCTCCGTCGGCCGCGTCTGGAAGTACTCACGCCAGAGTGCCTCGGCGGCCGGTCGAATCGTCTGATCCGCGATCCGATTCAACTCCGCTTCGGACAGGTCGCCGGCGACCAGGAACGGCTCATCCAGTCTGTATGTCAGATTCGCGCCGGCCTTGCGGCGGAGCACATCGAGGCTCCTCCGGCACGAGGCCGCAAGCCCCAGCTCAAGCCCGGTCGCCCGGCTCGTCGCTCTTGACGACGCCGTACTCGCCGCCGAACGGATCCCCGCGTCGCAGGGGATAAGCGTCAGCCGGAAGGATTCCATCCGCGAGGCGAGCATCCAGGCCGCGCCCGCGACCACGATTACAACCACACCCAGCCAGACTCGTGGAGTCATGTTCGCATCCTTCGACGCCGCGAACGCCCGGTGGTTTCCCCGATTCTCGGACCGCACCGGCCCGTCACCGCACCGCCGCGCCGCCTCCTGCCCGCGCAGGCATCGTCCCCGCAGTAACCTTGCGCGAACCCGTCCGTTCACAGCCCCAGGAGCGCGCGGAGCAGCTCCACCACACGATCCACCGCCGCGACCGCGTCGTACTCGCAGGGCCGCCGGGTGACGGGAAAGGCCAGTTCCCACGCCTCGGCCGCATCGGGCGCGCGGGGGCATCTGCCGATGCGCAACCCGACGCCCAGCGCCTCGGAAAGACGGACGATCCGCTTCATCGTCGCCCGACCATTCACGCTGCGCGTCGATGTGCGTATCTCGATCGACGACCCACGCGCCCGCCTGATATCGATCCGCATCGACGCCGATCGGTCCATCCCGTCCCTGCCGCCGGCGGACGGGACCTCCATCACGTACACATACTCCTTGGGACCCGCCGGCGGCGGAACCGCGCGTCGGCAGGCCAGCGGCACCCATCGGATGGCCGGCATCTCTTCGCACGGCGCCCCGCGATTATGCCGCCGCAAGACCCGCGCCGGCGGGCCGCCCATCGCACCGGTGCGACCGCGCCGGCCAAGCTCCTTGAGGAACATCGCCACGGCGAATACAAGATCCCACTCGCCGGGCGAGAAACCCGTGCGGATGAGGATCCGGGCGGGCATCCTGCCTGCTTTCCGGTGGGTAGGCATCCTGGCCGCGCCGCCGCGCAGCTCCATCCATCCGAGGGGCGGGCGGCTCTTCGGGCTTCCCGTCGGCACCCAGCGCAGATGCGCAAACCGATCGGCCAGCCCCGCCATCGTCTGCACAAACTCCTGCCGACACCGCGGCGCCGTGACATACTGTCCCCATCCCGGCGACGCCTGCCCGAGCGCCTGCCGCAGCAACCGATCTGCATAAGGCGAAACCGGTTCTGCCGATGCCCACTTCGCCGGCGGCTCCAGGTCCATCGCCAGGAGAAACCCCGACCGCCCCGCGCGGTACAGACACAACAGATGCCCCGAGGCGGCGTCCGTGTCCGCCTCGCTGTCGAGCACCGTAAGGAGACCATGATCCCGGCAGAACTGCCGCAGCCTCGCCGAGCGTACGAGCTGTCGCTGCACATACACGCCCCGCCCGCGGTCATGCCAGCCGTACCAGAAGACGTCGTGCAGCGCAAAGCCGCGAGTTATGAAGTTCGCCTCCTGCACCCTCGCACAGGTCGGTTTGTCATGCTGCCGCCGAAGACGCAGGACGGCGACCCCCGGCGCGACCCGATTGATCGCCGACGCCAGGACGCTTAGCGACACGAGCACGACGCGATGCTCGGACATGCCAACCAGGCTCGCCCACGACCTGGCGTGCCCGCCGCCGTCCGCGTCCGTGATCCGCAGGGCGTCCGTCCGGGCCGCCGCCGCGGTGCGCCGCAGCCCGGCCGCCCTCGGCGCCGAACACGAAACGATCCGGCGGATACGCAAAGGCGGCGGATACGTCTCCCACGGCGGGGGCGCCGCCAGCGGGTGTGATTCGCTCACGCCGGTGGAATCCTGAGTACCGGGATACGCCGGATGTCTCGGCCCGCCGGGCTTGCCGCCTCGGTGTGGCAATCGGGTTTCGGATGATTCGCAGGACAAACTCTCTCGCCTCCGGCGAATGCCCCCTTGGGGCAAGCTCGTTTATAGATGAGAGGCGGCGTGTGTGCAATCCGCCGGCTCCGATCGCATTTGCCCCGCCGGCGCTGCGTCGACGCCGCCCGGGCGGCCTGCACGTTCCTGCGACCCGACTCTCGACGGGCCGGCGTCAGACCCATTGTCCACAACGAGGGCCCTGGCATATCCGAAGTTGTTGCAGGATCCGCCCCGCTACTATAGTTTGTGCGTATGAAACCCGGTTTCAGCACCGTTGCCTGCCCGCAATGGGATCTGGCGACCATCGTCCGGCGAGCGAAGGAGTTCGGCTACGAGGGCATTGAGGTCGCGACCCTTGGAGGGCGCGCCCTTTCGCCCACGGAGCCTGCGCTTGCGGACGATCCCGCGGCCGTCCGCCGGCTGTTTGTCGACGCCGGCGTGGAGCTGGTCTGCCTCGCAACCCCCGTCCGCGTGGCCGGCGCGGACGCCGACCGCACACGAGCGGCCCGCTCCGAGCTTCTCGCGTTTCTCGATCTGGCCGCGCGGCTCGGCTGTCCCTTCGTTCGTGTCTTCGCCGCCAGGCCTCCCCCCGCCGGGGATCGCAACGCCGCGCTCGTTCGGACGGCCTCGGCTCTTCGCGACGTTGCGCCGGCCGCCGCCGCGAGGAACGTCGAGATCCTTGTCGAAAACGATTCGGCCGCCCCCGGCAGCCGCGACCTGTGGTTTATAACGGATGCGGCGGCGCATCCGGCGGTCCGCTGCTGCTGGAACCCGCTCGTCGCGGCGACAATCGGCGAACGACCGACACTCTCCGTGCCGCGGCTGGGCACGCGGCTCGGCATGGTGCGGATAAGCGATGGTCGGTTCGGCCCCGACGGTCGCCTGGAAGGCTACGAGTTGCCCGGCAACGGGCAGGCCGAGCCGGCCCGGCTCATCGAGCTGCTTCGCGGCATCGCGTACGACGGGTACGTGGTCTTCCACTGGCCGAGGTCGCGGATCGGCTCACTGGCGCCGGCCGAGGAGGTCCTGCCGGCCGCCGTGAAGTTCCTCCGGGAACGGATCGAAGCGAAAGGCGAAGTGCTCAGCGCCTACAAGGGAGACAAGACGGCGCCGCGGTTCGCGCAACGGCCGCCGCGGTCACCGGTACGAACGACCTGACCGGCGCGGCGAGCGCATCGGATTCATCCCCCGCACGGGCTACTGCCTCATGGGGAAGATCGGGCAAGCCCCGCATGATCGGCTATCGGATATGGATCACCTGCTGCGTCGGGATCATCCTGAGCACCGCCCTCGGTGCAATCCTCGTGCTGCGCAGGCAGTCGCATCGCCCGCTCGGATGGGCCCTGCTCATTGCCGCGGTGAGTCTCGCGGCGGCCGGCGCGATCCTCGGACGCTACCGCACCGAGCCGCCCACCGTGTGGCTGGCGACGCACATTGCCGCCGGCCTCTGCCTCGGGTGGATGCTCGTCGGCCTGCTTGTCGGCCGCCACGCGCCCCGGATCGCGGGCGGCCACGATGCCGTCGAGATCATCGAGTTCGTCGCGATCACCAGCGGCATGGTCACGGTCGCCCTCCTCGTGCATGCCGCCCTGATCGAAATCCTCTTCCGCCTCTTTTACCTCGCCGGCTCCGACGTCCCCGGGTCGGTCTTCCCCTTTGGATCCGTTTCGTTTCGCCATTCGGTCTCGCCGCGTATTGCCCTGCTTGATCTCGCCGGCGTCGCCGCCGCTACCGGCATCGGCATCCGTCTCACACGCCGGCCGGCGCTGGTGACACTGCTGTTCTGGCTCGGGATGCTCGGGTCCGTGTGGGTCGGCCTGCTCGTGGAGCCGGTGCCCCTCGGGCGCCCGCCGGGCCTCTGGCACGCCACGGTTGACATGCTGGAGTGGCCGGTGGCCATTATCGTCTGCGCTGCGGCCGTCCTGCTGGTGTTCGTCCTGGCTCAGCGGGCGGAAGATTCCACGGCCCGCCGGCGCGCATGGCCGGATGCCCTGCACGAGTTGCTCGTCCCCGCGCCCGTCTGGCCGGGCTTTACCGCCAGCGCCGCCCTGGTGGCGGCCGCCGTCCTCGTCGTCGGATGTCTGATGGTCACACGCATAGGGACCCTCCCCGCCGCCGCGATGGCCGCCGCCGCGATGTTCCTGCTCGTGCATCGCTCGTGGAACGAGAATCTCGCCGAGACGGCAATGGCCCTCGCGACGCTGGCGGTCGTCTCCGCCTCGTTCATCGGCCTCCGTCGGCCCGACCGCTCGCCCAACACGTACCCGGTTCTCTTCCACCGCGCGCTGCTCGGGCTGGCGGTGATGACCTGGTTCTGGCCGTGGCTCGCCGCCGTGTGGCGGCAGCAGCTCGACCGCGGCCGCCCCTGGACCACCGCCGGACGAATGATCCCCGCCATGCGGCGCGTGGGCTTCGTGGTGGCGGCGATCGCCACGCTCGTGGCCCTCATGCTCGCGACATGGCCCCAGCGGCTCGACGTGACCGACCTCGACCGCTCGCCGGAACGATGGTTCCGCGGCCTGCTCGCCATCGCCCTGGTCTTCCTCGCCCTCGTGTCGGCGACGATCCGCTCCGGTCGGCCGACCCTCGGCTGGCTGTCCATCTTCGCCCTGGGCGCCATGGCCATGTTCGTCCACTTCCGTCTGCGCGGCTCGGAGACTCATCTCTGGGTGGTCCGCCACTTCCCGCTGCTGCTGGCCGGCGCCGCCCCCCTGATCGCGATGCTGCCTCGCGCCCTGCGAATGACCCCGCGGAACCCCTACACGGAGGTCTTCTATCTCGGCGGCACGGTCGTCGTGCCCGTCGGCACGCTCACCGCGATGCTCCTGATGAGCGAGTCGGAACTCGCGGGGCGGTGGGTCGCCGGCGCCACCCTGGCCGCACTGGCCGGCTGGTACGCCATCCTCAGCGTTTTCCCGCGGCTGCGCGACCTGTTGTGGATCGCGCTGGCCCTGGCCAACCTGGCCGCGATCGACTTCTGGAGCCAGCGCGGCACGCCCGTGACGGCCATCGCGGCCGCGACGGCCGCTCAGGTGACCGTCAGCGGCTGGTTGCTGGCCCGCGTGTACTGGAGCGTCCTGCGTACGCCCGCCCGGCGATTCCTCGCGTTCCTGATCTCTCCTGCGGCCGGAGTGATCGCGGCGATTCTCGTGGCCGTCACCCGGCGGCCGTGGTGAGGAACCCTGCCCGATGAGAGCAACCGTGCAACGCGTCCGTGAGGCCTCGGTAACGGTGGATGCCCGCGTCGTTTCGCGCATCGGCCCGGGCCTGCTCATTTACGTCGGCTGTGCCCGGTCCGACGAGGATGCCGATGCCCGGTATCTGGCGGAAAAGGCGGCCGGCCTGCGGATCTTTCCGGACGAGCAGGGCCGAATGAACCGCAGCGTGGCCGAAGCGGGCGGCGAGGTGCTCGTCGTCAGCGCGTTCACGCTCCAGGCCGACGCCCGCAAGGGCCGGCGACCGTCGTTCGACGGCGCCGCCCCCGCGGAGCAGGCCCGCCCGCTCTGCGAAACCTTCGTGCGGGCGATGCGGGCGGCCGGCCTGACCGTTCATGAAGGAAGCTTCCAGGCCCACATGCTCGTGCATTCGATCAACGACGGCCCGATCTGCGTCCTCCTCGATTCCACGCGGCTGTTCTGAGGCGATGATGAGACCACGCACGCCATGTACCCACGGATCGACGCAACCCACGCACGCCGTTCGCTTTCCCGGCGCGCCGCCAACCTCGGATCGCGGCGCGGGCCGGGCAGGTTCCGGCCCCTGCGACGCTGTGCGGCTTCGTCGCTTCGTCGTTCCCCTCGGAATCGTTCTCGCGGCAAGCGTCTCGTCCGCGACGGCCGACGAGTCGACCCGGCCACTGGGCGCGGCCGATCTGGCCCTTCTGTTCAACGCGACGGTGCCGGCCTCCCGCGAACTCGCGGAGTACTACGCACAGCGGCGCGGCGTGCCGGCGGACCACCTCATCGGCATGCAACTGCCCGATCGTGAGACCCTTGATCGCGCCGATTATCCCGCGGCGGCCGACCGGCTTCGCAAGGCCCTCCGCGATGCCGGGCTGGAGGACCGCGTCCGCTGTCTGGTGACATTCTACGGCCTGCCCATCCGCGTGGGCCCGGTCCACGCCACGCCCGAGCAGCGGGCATTGGCCCGCGAACTCGAGCGCCAGCTCGACGGCGTGCAGCGGGAGCTTTGGGAACAGACGCTGCGGCTCGAAGACCTCGCCCGGCCCACGGGTGTCGGCGCGGCGACGAGGCCCGCCACGAAGACCGCCGTGCCCGACCTCAAGACCATCGCCGAGCGCTACCAGAAAGCCAAGAACAACGTCGCCGTCCGCCTGGACCAGCAGAAAGACGAAACCCGCCGCAATGAAATGCTCGAGCGGTTTTTTCTCATCGTGGAGGATGTCGAAGGGGCCGCCGCTCTGGTTGCCCAGGTCCGCCCGAAGGCCGGCGAGGCGCATCCGATGGCCGTGCGAAGGCTCGAGGCCGCCCGCGACATGCTCCGACAGGCCGACGCGCGGATTCGCACGCTGCTGGGCCTTCCGCCCGACGCCCCCGAACGCGCGGAAGCCCGCCCGCTCATCCGACAGGTCCGCGGCCTGCTGGGCGCCGCCCACTTCCTTCACGACGACGCGGAAGCCCTGCTCGGACACGAAACCGCCGCCGCCCTCGACAGCGAACTGGCCCTGCTCTGGTGGCACGACTATCCGCTCTACCGCTGGCAGATGAACACGCTCGCATGGCGCGTGCGGATGCAGCCGTCGCTGCGCTCGCTCGTGCCCGACGAGCAGTGGCCGCGCAAGGTGCTGATGATCGCCCGCCTCGACGCCCCCACGCCCGCCGTCGTGCGCCGGATGATCGATGACGCCGTCGAAACCGAGCGGACCGGCCTGAAGGGCACCTTCTACATCGACGCCCGCGGAATCGCGAAAGACGGAAGCTACGGCTCCTACGATCAGAACCTCCGCGATCTCGCCGCGATGATGAAGGCGCACACCGCCTGGCCCACGGTCCTGGACGACCTGCCCGCGCTGTTCGCACCGGGCCGCTGCCCCGACACCGCCCTCTACTGCGGCTGGTACAGCCTCCGCAAATACGTCCCGGCGTTCACGTTCGTCCGCGGGGCCGTCGGCTACCACATCGCCAGTGCCGAGGCCGTCAGCCTCCACAACCGCGGCGAGCAGGGCTGGTGCAAGCGGATGCTCGACGAGGGCATCACGGCCACGCTCGGCCCCGTCGAGGAGCCGTACCTGCACGCATTCCCGCTCCCCCGGGACTTCTTCGGCCTGCTGCTGACGGGGCGTTTCTCGCTCGCGGAGGTCTACGCCTTCACCAACGACTTCAACTCCTGGATGATGATGTTGCTCGGCGACCCCCTCTATCGCCCGTTCGCCGCCGCCCCGGTCCTGCGACTGAGCGAGGTCTTCGAGCCCGCGGTGATTCCCGAGGCATATCGCGGCCCCGTGGCAGGCCGTGCGCCGGCCACCGACGCGGTAACGGGCACCGCAGGCCGCGCGCCCGCGCGGCAATTCTGATCGCAATCGGCGCGCAATGGCACGGCCTGGCGGCCGGCCGCCGCGCGCTCCGCTTCGCCGCTCACCGGTAGCAACTGGCGTCCTTGGGCGGGTTGTTGGGGCCGTTGAAACAGTATTGCGAGGCGCTGAAGTCGGACAGGTCCACATCCCCGTCGCCGTCCGAATCCGCCGACGGGCACGCCGCGCCAGTTCCCGACGCCACCAGTAGAACGCGGCCTCCTTCTCCCCGTGCTTGCGGCACCAAGCCCGGACCGAGAGCCCGCTCGCTGCCTGGCCCCGCACGATCCTCCGCCAATACCCCTCTTTCTTCAGATCCCGCACCGCGCCGCTTGGCATAGCATGGCCTCCGTCTGTCACGGGCGCATGGTGCCAGAATCAACCGTCAGATTGAAGATGGGGTTCGCCGGACGGTTACAAAAGTTCCTGGTCGTCGAGGCCGCAAGCGGCGAAGGCCCGACCGGGCGAATCAGCGTGATGGGCGTGGCCTACTCGGGCGGGACGATGCGCCTGCCCACCGCTGGTCCGAGCACAGCCTTTGGGATATGCTTGGTCAAGCTCGCGGAGCGGTGTGCGGGAGAGAACGGAGCAAACGGTGCTGGTGCGGAACGGACGATCGCGCAAGAGGGAAGAAGGAGCAGGCCCACAGGCGGCCGCAGTTGCCCCGGCAATCGGCCACAGGCAAGATGAGGCAACGTCGCACGGTCTGTCGCGCGCCCGGCACGAGGTTCAGCCCGTGAGTGGATGACTGCCGCCTCGAGGCCTGAGAACCTGTGTGCCGGGGGATGGAGAACGGTGAAGGATGATCGGTCCGCTTCCAGTTCCGGTAATCGACGTGTTCGCCGGACCGGGTGGCTTGGGGGAGGGCTTCAGCGCGCTGCGGGTTAATGGACAATGCGTCTTCCGCGTTGCGCTTTCGATTGAAAAGGACCGCTACGCCCATGCCACATTGATGCTCCGCAGCTTCTTCCGGCAGTTCGCGGATCGCCACGTCCCCGAAGAGTACTACCAGCGTCTGCGCGGCGAGCTCACCACTGAGGAGCTGTACGCACGCTTTCCCGCTGAGGCCGAGCGGGCGGCCCGGGGGGCCTGGCTGGCGGAGCTGGGCGGCAGCAGCCTGGCGATGGAGACCGTCCGCGAGGCTGTCCGTGAGGCGATTGGTCGCTCGCGGGCCTGGGTGCTGATCGGCGGCCCGCCGTGTCAGGCCTACTCGATCGCCGGCCGGTCACGCAACCGCGCTGTCAGGGGGTATCGTCTGGAAGACGACAGGCGGCACCGTCTGTACGAGGAGTACCTGCGTATCGTCGCTGATTCATGGCCCCCCGTCTTTGTTATGGAAAACGTGAAGGGACTGCTTTCCACTACGATCCGCGACGAACGTCTTTTCGAGCGCATGTACGACGATCTCTGTGATCCAGCGCGTTCGGTGCAACGACAGAAGCGGCACCGCTACCACATATTCTCAATTGAGGAACCGACGAACCAAGGCCTCTTCGGTCAATCATTGCGGTCATTTGTTGTGCGCGCCGAAAGTCACGGGATTCCGCAGCGCCGCCATCGCGTCATTCTGCTTGGCGTTCGCGATGACCTGGGGCACATAACGCCACCGATACTGGCGCGCCAGCCGGTGGTGAACGCGGGACAGGTGCTCGCCGGATTGCCTCCGCTCCGCAGCGGCCTGTCCCGGACAGCGGGCCGGCTTGCCAAGGATGCGGACAGCAGGGAGGCTTGGCTTCAGGTCTTCCGCCGCGAGCTTAACAAGCGGTGGGTTGACGGAAACCAAAGGATCAGGAACCAGAATGCGGTCCGCGCTCTTATTGTCTCCACCATCGAACGGCTGCGTGTTCCCCGGGCGGACCGTGGGGCGGAGTTCGTGCCCGGCGAGGTAACCATCAACTATGAGCCAGAGTGGTTTCTGGACAACCGGATCGGTGGAGCATGCAACCATGCGACGCGGTTGCACATGGACCACGATCTGCACCGATACCTGTTTGCAGCCTGCTTTGCGGCTATCAATCACTGGTCGCCGCGGCTCAAAGACTTCCCGCCCGATCTGCTGCCCGACCACCGTAATGTATCCGCGGCGCTCAACGGCGGTTTCTTCAACGATCGTTTCCGTGTACAGCTCAAGGACCAACCGGCGACGACCATTACTAGCCACCTCCACAAGGACGGACACTATTACATTCACCCGGATCCTTCGCAGTGCAGAAGCCTTACTGTACGAGAAGCGGCGCGGCTGCAGACATTCCCTGACAACTACCTGTTCGTCGGCCCCCGCACGCAGCAGTGCGTTCAGGTCGGGAATGCTGTGCCCCCGCTGCTCGCGCGCCAAATTGCGGAGGTAGTGTACAGCGTATTGCGGCAGGCTGGGATGACAGACTGAGATGGACCGGATAAGCAGCAAACACCGCAGTTGGAACATGTCGCGGATTCGTGGTCGCGACACCGGACCGGAGAAGATTGTGCGGTCGGTGCTGCATCGCATGGGCTACAGGTTCCGGTTGCACAGGCGCGATCTGCCGGGGCGCCCGGATATCGTGCTCCCGAAGCACAATACTGTGGTGTTCGTCCACGGCTGTTTCTGGCATCGGCATGCGCGATGCAGGTTTGCCTACACACCGAAGACCCGCGTCCGCTTCTGGTCTGACAAGTTTGCCGAGAACATCAGGCGTGACGCCCGAACTCGGCGCGCCTTGCAGCGCCTGGGTTGGCGGGTCATCATAGTGTGGGAGTGTCAGACTGGCAGCACCGAGTCGCTGGGCAGGCGCCTGGCGTCGGCGCTCGAGCGAAACGGAGCAGAGACGCATGCGAAATCCCATCCGCGTGTTAGATGAAAACGCCGATCGTAGTGCTGCGGCCCGATGGTTGCGCGAGACGGTCGTAGCCATTGGTCCCGGCTTCCACGTCGATACCCCGCCAAGCGAATACGTGGACGAAGCCGGCAAACCATCATTTTCGCCCGCAGGCGCCGAGTGTCTGGCGCGGGGCCTCAAGATCGCCGCCAGCGTGCTGGGCCCGGACGTTTTTGAGGACCTGTGTTTGCAAGGGGTCTGGTACGCACTGGGTGTCCGCTATGATGCAGCGCGGGGCCTGCTCGTCCCCGTCGGATCGCCGTCATCTTCCGCTTGATCGATCCGTCTTGAACCTGTCGAATTCGGGTGGCAGCATCCTAAGGAGCTCAGACTCGGTGAGCGCGTGCAGATCAAAAGTTCTCTCAAACTGCATGATCACGTCACCCAGCCGGCGGGCGCTCCCCGGCCCCTTTCCACCGGCACCACGCCGGAGCGAGCGGTCCCCGTTGCAGTACAGGCGTGTTGCCGCGCCGACGACCGCTCTGCTGGTTACAAGTTGAGGGCGTGCGGCGATCTGTTCAACCACGTCCCCTGGGACATGGACTGCCTGGCACAGGAGGCACATCGCCCGGCGCGGATCATCGCTGTGTGCCGCGTAGATCAGGTAAGGACCGAGTATCAGGTGTCGGTAGTACCGCCGGGCGCTGCCAATTTCCGGTATCCAGCGCGCCCGCTCTCCTGGTCTTCGGCGGCGGTCCGTACCGGGCGGGCAGAGTGGGTCGAACCAGAAGAGCGCCAGCCATGCCCACAGGCCGGCGTCGCGCTCCGGCTCGCGCAGGCCGGACCCAGAGAGCCGATTATACAGGTACTGCGCAAGCTCGAACCGGCGCGGAAACGACCGGCGCTCCACCTCAATCCGGACCTCGAGAGCCGCGGACGTCGCCGGATCGGTCAGAAGCGACTCCGGATACGGCTCCGGCGTTTCGGTGGTGAGCGAGTCGAGGAAAGCCTCCATGCGCCGAGTGCCTTCCTCGTTCAGGCGGCGCAGTTCCATCTTTACTCCTCCAGCCTCCACCATTGCCGGAACCGTCCGGCAATCTGAGCCTTGCGGCAGAACGCAGCGACCGCATCATCGATCCATTGCTCCACGTCACCGTCCCCGGGACGCGGTGGTGCCCCGGCCGCGCCGGGCAGCCCGGCGGCGAATCGCAGCCACTGAGTCCGCCAGTTTTCCACGTCGTCCAAGTCAGTGTGTTTCTCAACGAGCACGATATGCTTCAGAATCGAACGGAGAATCTCGGGCAGCGCGAGCGTCATGAACTCGCGCGTGCCGGGCAGCGAACGCCAGTCCGGGACGAGATGACGGCTTACTTTGAGAACCGGCGGGCCTGATTCGTCGAACTCCAGTCGCCAGACTTCGTCCCGGAAATCGCCCGGGTCGATGGGCAGAAGCGATGGTCTCTCGTGCTCTTCCGCCACACGCGGCCGGATGCTCTCCGCATGTGCGAGAATCCGCGCGGGGCGGTTGCCGCCCGCGGCGCCGGGGACCTCTACGACTTTCACACGGAACAGAACACCCTCGGCGGACCCGAAGGCGATCAGCCGCCGATCCGTCGGAGGGCGGATTTCTCCGACCGTGCCGTAGTCCAACCGCTGCCATGCTGTCTGCCGGTAGGCTTCGATGAACACCCGGGCATCAGCGGGCAGCCGATACCCCGCCAGCAGAAGCGTCGCATCAACGGAAGGTACTCCGTCGCCGTCGGACCGGATCCGGATCCCGATATCGTCGCGCCGGATACGACGACGCCCGGTGTAGTTCAGTCGTCTGATCATCGCCCGGCCCCCGTCGCACCCTCGGTCACCGGAGCGTCAGTCTCTTCGCCCTCTGGGAAGTCTACTTTGACATACAGATCGCGGTTCTGGTCAAAGCCCGTGACTTCGATCCGGAAGTCCTCGCCCGTCAGCCGCACCTGCAACCGATTGGCCGAAGCCGCGACCCTCTCCGCGCTCTTCAGAGTAATCTCGGTCGGCGGCGCAGCGAGATCAAAGTCAGCGGGGTGGTACCTCGCCAGCGGGCTGCCCCGCGTCGTGTCGTACGCTACTCGCACTTCCAGCATTGTCGGCAGCGGCGCGGCCTCTGGGTTGTCGCGCACGATGCGGAAACCGCCAGGGGCGTGTTCAATCCGGTACGGCTGCGGCCGGCTCTGCGGCTGTGGCGGGACAGGTGGCTCGCCTTCACCGCCTTCGTCCGGGCCGTTGTCTTCCCCGGGCAGCCCTTCATCCAGCGGAGGTGCCGGAAAGAAATCGGCGAGGGTGAGCCAGTCCCGTTCCTGGCGCGCCCGGCTGAGAATGTCAAGGATCTGGGCCGGCGCGTTCTTGACGAAATTGATTACGGCAGCCCCGTGTTCGTATTTGTCTCTGAAGTTCCTGGAATCGGGCGACCAGTCGGTGTGGGCGGGGGTCTCAGCATCGCCAAGCATCGATGAAAGGGCCGCATCATCTATCACGACCAGCGCGTGCACGCTGTGTCCTCTTACACGCCGCTCGCGTGCCTTGGGAATGATCAGCCCGCCGCGGATGTACACCGGCGGGTATCCAGAACCGCCCCGGTCCAGGCGCAGGTACACCTGGAAACTTGAATCCCGCGCCCGGCCGCCGCGTTCCCTGACCGACAGGGGAATCCGGAAGACAAGCAGCTCACCGCGCTGGTAGCGTCGGACGAGATCCGCGAGGCTGTCTCCGGGAAACAGCGAATCCGTCCACCGCGGCGGGTCACCGGCCGGCCGCAGAGTGATGATCCCGGCCCCGGGCGTCGTGCGGGCATCGATGGAAAACTGAATCAGAGATCGCAGCTCACTTCCAAGCCCGGCGCTATCTTCTTCGACGGCACAGGACAGCAGCGTCTCCGGGTCGAGTCGCACGTTCGCCCCATCAGCAGAGCAGATTTCGACGGTCAGACCCCCGGCAAGGATTGGCCAGAAATACTCCCGGACCACCGCCGAACGGATCGCATCGAAGGTGATCTCCTCATCGGCGTATGGCACCACGACGGACAGGCCCGGTGTACTGAGCTCACGTGCGATGCGGAAATCCCGGCGGAACGCATCAATCGTTCCGCGATCCTCTACCGGCAGGATAAAGGCGTCATCTTGCGCAACACCGAAGCGCCCGTAGGGCTGGTACTCCGTGCCGTTGATCTTGTGGGTCAGGAGAAAGCAGCGGCCGATGAGATGGGCGACCTTGTCGCTGTTCCGGACGGACAGCGCCAGAAAGCTGTTTATCCGACTCGCGCGGTTGAACACGCTCTTGCCGACCCCCCAGCGCCCTCCCTCCTGACCTGCCTTGCCGGACAGCCCGTTGGCGCGGAAAAAGGCGAAGAAGTCATCCCGCTCATCGTCATCCGGCGTGGTGCCGCGACGCGGATCACCTTCAAGACCGCCGGTGCCGAAATCCTCGACGACCACGAACCGGCACGCCTGCGGCTCAGGCGGAATGTTGCGCAGGCCGCTCCGCCGCGCGCAGAGGTGCGGCCAGAGGCCAGCAAACCAGTTCGGGGCGCGCTCAGAGGCCAGATTTTCCTCAGAAGACAGGTAGAAGCGAACATTGACAGGGCCTGTGCCCGCCCGGGCGTCCAGCGAGTTCTGAATCGCCTCTCGCACGAGCGATGCCGCCGGGCCGCGGCGGCGTTCCTCAGGGTCGGCGACCTCATCAAAGAACTCACCCTGTATCGGGTCGGCCACTTCATCCGACCGCTCGCGCCGTTTGAAATGCCATCCCGCCTGCGACATCTACGATCTCCTGCCTTCGCGCCGCATCCGTGCGGGCATCTTTGTGTGGTCGTCCTTCCGCGCAAAACGCTTAGTGCTCATCGGTCCCACCAGGCCCGTCAGCCATTGCGATACGCCGCTCGCTGCCCCGAATCGCCGATGCCGTCAGACGGGTGCTTCGCGCAGCTTCTCCCAGGCTGCGGTCACCACCTCCAAAAGTTTCCCCGGATTCCCGGCTGTGTATCCCTGCCGGCCGTGCGGGCGAACAAGGCCCGAGGCCTTGAACCACGCCAGCGCCGCGTATGCCTGATAGCTCGGCACCTCGCCGCCGGTTTCAGCGTCTTTCAGCGGGAAGATATCCTCGGTGGTAAAGCGCCTGCCATTGGCAGCCCGCTTGGTGATCGCGGCCGCCAGCAATTCGACCACTCGCCGAGCCGCCTTGTGCTGGTACTCGCCCCGTTCCTTCTTTGACCACGAAACCTTCACAAGATCATCGCCTTGTCGGAAGAACCTGGGGTATGCACCCTTCGGCGGCGTTCTCCGGGATCGCGATGCACGCCCCGAACTGCCGCGAGGCACCGGCGCAGAGGTGGGCGCCTCCACAGGGGGGCCCCCGGACGAAGTCGTAGCAGCATGGGCACTGGGGCCGCACGGGTTCGGCGGAACTTCGGCCATGCCCGCGGCAAGCGCCGCCACGTCCTTTGCGACCGCCGCTACTCTCACGGCCACATCGTAGTCACCTTGAGCCGCCGCCTGTCCGACCAGTTCGCGCAGTCTGGCCTCGGCTTCGGCGAGCACCGCAATCGCTGTTTCTGCTGTAGCCATTGTATTATATTATACCGCAGAGCTGCGGCGATGCAATCCCTCTGGCGATGAATTGTGCGGCGGGCGCCCCGGACCCGGACGCACGCCGGACACGGCTCCGCGTGAGCCAGGTCGGGCGAGGCGGACGACTGGGAGATCACCCACCGCTTCGCCGGCACCCCGAACCGCGCGGGCATCACGGTCAGCCCCATCACTGGCATCTCGAAGAAGGGCTGGGAGTACATGTGGGGCCGCCACGCCGACAGCGACGACGCCGCCGCCAAGGCCATCGTCAAGAAGCCCGTCGCCGTCTACATCGAGCGCGTCTACGACGAGGGCAACTTCGCGGCGCTCGGGATAGGAACCTGACCCATGGGCGACGCGATGAAAAAGGTCAAGCCCGGCGACCCGCTGGTCATCCCGGCGCCCACGTCCAACACGTTCGTCGATGCGGCGCGGGACTTCCTCGCCCGCCAGCACCAGCAGGCACAGGCCGGCACGCCCTCCGGCAAGCACAACTGCATCGTCCCGGCGATCAATCGGCTGGTGGCCTCGGGAAGCGAGTGGCGGGTTCACCGGAAGGGGTTCCGAAGATCTGGGCCTTGCGGGCGGAGGCGGGGCAGGTCCGGCAGTTCGTGAAGATCGGGCTTCCGAAGGAGGGTGAGGCGGTGAGCCGGGCGACGTTGCGGTGCGGGTTTGATTGGGAGGGTTGGCGGCGATCGCGGGAGCGGGAGGGGGCGTATGTGTTGCGGGGCTACCTTCCGGCGGCGATGACCGGGGATGGGGCGAGTCTGTGGCGGATGTACATGCAACTCGTTCAGGCGGAGCAGGCGTTCAAGGACATCAAGGGGGATCTCGCGGTCCGGCCGGTGCACCACCAGTTTGAGGCGCGCGTGAAGGCCCACATCCTGGTGGCGTTCCTGGGCTATGTCCTGTTGGCAAGCCTGCGGATGCGACTGCGGTATACGGCCACCGGGCTGACGCCCCGCGCGGTCCTGGAGAAGCTGTCGGCGATCCGGATGGTGGATGTGTGCATCCCGACGACGGATGGGCGGCTGCTGGTGATGCCCCGGTACATCGAGCCGGAGGCCGACCAGCAGCTCATCCTGGACAAGCTGCACCTGGCGTCGCCGCCGAAGCCCGCGCCGCGGATCCGTTCCGGCGCGGTGATCCGGCCGGCCGCCGCCCCGCCGTGTAGTGCCGACCTTTGACGAAAACCGGCCCGGGCGCTATCGCCAGCCACCCTGACGCCCGCGCCGTGCGAAGGTTGGACTGGGACTCCAACCAGGTCCTGAACCGCTCCAGACGCGGCACGGCGAGTTCCTGGCGCAGCCGATACCGTTCCAAGGCTGTCCCAGTAGAGGATCTTGGTCCGATCCTTATCACGCCCGACGAACAGAAAGAGATGGCCCGACAGCGGATCGTGCTTGAGATGCTCCCGAACCAGCGCCGCCAGCGTGTCGAAGCCCTTCCGCATGTCCGCCGGCGACGTGCACAGGTAGATGCGGACGCCCAGACCCTGATCCAGTTCGCCCAGGCTCGGCAGCCTCAACATGCCCTGCCCTCCAACACGGTCAACACGTCGCTGAGCATCTGCCGATCCACACGCCCCCTCACCCGGACACGCCGCCCGCCGGCCAACAGGATC
>CAZZFA010000105.1:0-17025 GCA_964653435.1 uncultured Planctomycetales bacterium
GGTGTCCGGCGGACCACGCCAGAATGTGGGGAGACCCAAGGCGGCCTTCGGCCGCAACCGGACACGGCGCGCCGGATCCCGTCATGCTGAGCGAAGCCAAGCACCCGGCTCCTCTGCGCCAATCAGCCAGATTCTTCGTCGCTGCGCTCCTCAGAATGACGGGTGGCGCCACCGCCGCAGCGCGATCCATGCGCGCAAGGCACGCCGCGCGCAAGATGCACCGCGCGCAAGATCCACCGCGCACAAGGCGCACCGCGCGCAAGATGCACCGCGTACAAGGCGCATTGCGCGCAAGGCGCACAAAAGGCGCGACCTAATACGCCCGACACCAATCCGACCACGACGTTGGCAACCTACCTCGGGACCGCAGCGACTTTCGCGGCTGGAACAAGATCGCTTCCCGCCGCCCGGCCGCAAATCGACATCCAGCGCCACCCTTCTTTTCACGCAAACGACTTGTTCTGTGTGCTCTCATCGCTTCAGGTTGACAGTATGCGCGGGAGCGTTGCGTTCGCCCTTCTTGACTCGCTCGGCACGACCTTGACGGGCACGGCACGGCGTTGCCGCCGCAGCCGTATCCGGTAGCGTCGTTCGCCAAAACCGAATTCGGTGCTACCATCTGCGGCCCTCCGTCTCCAGGTAATCCCAGCGGCACGGATCTGTCCTTTTATGGGACGGTAGACCTTCTATGCCATCCCCGAGCCGTGCTCTGCGATCTTTCTGGCGATGGGCGCGATGGCGTGCCCGGTTCGTCGGAAGTGAACGGGCGAAGAAGATCGGCAGGGTCCGCTCCGCGGACGCAATGAAGGCGCGACGTTGCACCCGCCGCCGGATTCCGTCCGCACGGCGGAACCTACGGGGCGGCGAAGCGCGGAGACTCTGTTCGGTGAGATCGTCGGCAATTTCGCCGCCGCCGCCCGTGCCGTCGCGGGAACGGGCACCGTCGCGTTCGACGTCGCGAAGTGGGGCGCGGACGCACCGCCCGCACCAACAGGGCGCTTGCTTGCGCTGCGCGTTCGGCTCGGGCGCTTGCTGGCGCTGCGCGTTCGGTTCGGGCGCTTGCTGGCGCTGCGCGTTCTTTCAACGCGTGTCTTGTCGGGAACACCGGAAGATCGCACCGATCGCGCCTTTCCCATCTCGGCGGCGTTGCCGTGCATCGCGCCGGGGTTGACCCTGCCAATCCGCCTAAGTATTCTGCCTGCGGAGACAGATATGCAGATACTGCTTGACGCGCAAGGCATCCAGACCGCGCTCGAACGGCTCGCCCGGGACATCGAGAAACAGATTCCCCCCGGCGCCTCGATCGGCGTGATCGGCATCCGCAGCCGGGGCGACGTGCTGGCCGCCCGGCTGATCGGGCTGCTGGAGCGGGACGGACTCGCGAACGTCGCCCACGGCGCCCTCGACATCACGCTTTACCGCGACGACCTCGCCGAGAAGGGCCCCGCCGCGATCCTCCAGAAGACCGAGATCGATTTCGACATCGGCGGGCGGTACATCATCCTCGTCGATGACGTGCTTTTCACGGGACGTTCCGTCCGGGCGGCGCTCGATGCGCTGGTCGATCTGGGCCGGCCGGTCGCGATCCGGCTGGTCGTGCTCGTCGACCGGCCCGGGCGGGAGCTGCCGATCCAGGCGGACTTCGTCGGCGTGAAGGTTGAACGGGTGAACAAGACGGTCAACGTCCTGCTCCGTGAGACGGACGGCCAGGACCGCGTGGAGGTCATATGAGCCAGGCCCCGGCGAGCACGCCTGATTCCACACCGGCCGCGTCCCGGCCGGCGGCCCCGCCGCCGACGGTCCTCTGGCGCCGGCGGCACCTGCTGGGCCTCGAGGAGCTCTCGGCGGAAGAGCTGCTGCACATCTTCCAGACGGCCGAGAGCTTCAAGGAGGTCTCCACCCGGAGCATCAAGAAGGTCCCCGCCCTGCGCGGCAAGGTCGTTGTGAACCTCTTCTTCGAGGACTCGACGCGGACGCGAAACAGCTTCACGCTGGCGGCGCAGCGGCTGTCCGCCGACGTGCTCGAGTTCTCCGCCGCCGGGTCCTCGGTGAACAAGGGCGAGACGCTGCTCGACACCGTGCGGAATATCGAGGCGATGGGCGTGGACATCCTCGTCGTGCGGCACTCGGCCGCCGGGGCGCCGCACCACCTGGCGCGCTGCGTGAAGGGCTGCGTGGTCAACGCCGGCGACGGGCAGCACGAGCACCCGACGCAGGGCCTCATCGACATCTTCACGATCCGCGAACTGAAGGGGCGGATCGAGGGCCTGCACGTAGCGATCGTCGGCGACATCGCCCACTCCCGCGTGGCCCGGTCGAACATCTGGGGCCTCAACAAGCTCGGCGCCCGGGTGACCGTCGTCGGGCCGACGACGCTGGTGCCCGCCAGGATCGCCGCAATGGGCTGCGAGGTCAGCCACAATCTGGACGAAGTCCTGCCGCAGGTGGATGTGGTCAACATGCTCCGCATCCAGAACGAGCGGATCACGAGCAACGTCTTTCCCAGCACGGAGGAGTACATCCGCCTCTTCAGCCTCACGCGCGAGCGGATGAAACGGGCGAAGAAGGACGTACTCGTCATGCACCCCGGGCCGGTGAACCGCGGCATCGAGCTGGCCGCCGACGTCGCCGACGGCCCGAACAGCAGCATCCTGCGGCAGGTAACGAACGGGCTGGCGATTCGGATGGCCGTGCTGTTCCTCGTGAATCAGGCGACCGCGGTCGAGACGGCGGGCTGACAAGGTGGAGCGCACTGCAGAAGGCGTGAAACGGTTGAACAATGCCCTCACCCACGACACTGATCAAGAACGGCCGCGTGATTGACCCGAGTCAATCGCTGGACAAGGTCTGCGACGTGCTTCTGGCCGACGGCAAGGTTCGCCAGGTCGGCCGGGTGACGACCGTGGCGGATCGTGTCCTCGACGCCCGCGGGCTGATCGTCGCGCCGGGGCTGATCGACATGCACGTCCACCTTCGCGAGCCCGGCGACGAGGAGGAAGAGACCATCGCCTCGGGCAGCGCGGCGGCCGTGGCCGGCGGCTTTGCCAGCGTCGCCTGCATGCCGAACACGCGGCCGCCACTGGACGGCGCCACCGCCATCGAATTCGTCACGCGCCAGGCCGCCCGCGCGGGGCTGTGCAACGTCTTCCCGGTCGGCGCGATCACGAAGGGCCGCGCGGGCAAGGAGCTGGCGGAGATGGGCCAGATGGTCCGTGCCGGCGCGGTCGCCTTCAGCGACGACGGCAGCGGCGTGGCCAGCGCCGCCACCATGTTCCGCGCGTTCCAGTACATCACGATGTTCGACCGCCCGATCATTCAGCACTGCGAGGACAAGGACCTCTCCGGCAGCGGCGTCATGCACAGCGGTTGCGTGTCCGTCCGACTCGGGCTGCCCGGCATGCCGGCGATCGCGGAAGAACTGATGCTGCAGCGCGATCTGAGGCTGGCGAAGGAGACGGGCGCCCGGTACCACATGGCCCATGTCTCGACGGCCGGCTCGGTCAGTCTCATTCGGCGTGCCAAACACGACGGCGTGCGCGTCACGACCGAGGTGTGCCCGCATCACCTGCTGCTGACGGACGAGGCGTGCTCCGGCTATGACACGAACTACAAGATGAACCCGCCGTTGCGGACGAAGGACGACGTGAAGGCGTGCCTCGACGGGGTGGTGGACGGGACCATCGACTGCCTTGTGAGCGACCACGCCCCGCACGCGATGCAGGAGAAGGAACTCACCTTCGGCTCCGCCCCGTTCGGCATCGTCGGGCTCGAGACGGCGCTGCCGCTCTTCGTGAAGGCCCTGGTGACGCCCGGCCTGCTCGACTGGCCCGGCCTGATCGAGCGGATGACCGTCCGTCCGGCCCGCGTCCTCGGGCTGACCAAGGGCACGCTCCGCGAGGGCGCCGACGCGGACGTCACGCTCATCGATCCCGAGGCGGAATGGACGATCGACGTGTCGAAGTTCCGCTCGAAGAGCCGCAACAGCCCCTTCGGCGGGTGGAAGGTGAAGGCCCGCGCCGTCGCCACGATCGTCGGCGGCGAGGTCAAGTACTGCGACAGGGAGACGATGATCGCGGAATAACAGACCGTGCGCCGTACGCCGTCATCCTGTCCGGCCGCGCCGCGACAGAGCCGCTCGGATTGACGGAGTGACCGACGGCGGACGAACGGCTCCTCCGCTATCCTGCTGTGTTTTCCGGCCGCCTCATGATTCACGACCTTCTTCTCGTCGCCGCCAGCCCTGCCGACGCCGCTTGGACGTTCCCGCTGATCATTCTGGCGGCGCTGTGGATCAGTTGGGCCGCGGAGTCCGCGCAGTTCCTCATCAGCCAGGGCGCGGCGCTCGCGGCGCTGGCCCTGATCCAGACCCTGCCGGAGTACAGCGTCGAGGCCGTGCTGGCCTGGAGCGCCGGCGCCGACCGCGCGAACATCCAGTACATGACCGCGAACTTCACCGGCGCCACGCGGCTGCTGATCGGCTTCGGCTGGCCGCTCATCTTCTTCGTCGCGACCGTCGCCTCGCGCCTGAAGCACGGACGGTTCCTCACGGCCATCGATCTCGATCCGGCGCACAGCGTGGAGGTCCTTTCGTTCCTCGTGCCCGTGCTCTACCTCGTGCTCATCAGCGTCAAGGGCACGATCTCGCTCCTCGACGGCATCCTGCTCGTCGGCGTCTACGCCGGCGTGGTGTATCTTCTCTCGCTCGCCCCGCCGGAGGAGGCGGAGAGAATCGACGACATGGACGCCATTCCCCGGTGGATACTGCGCCGCCGTCCGGCCCTGCGCGGCAACCTGATCATCTTCCTCTTTCTCGCGGGCGGCTTCGCCATCTTCGTCTGCGCCCACCCGTTCGTGGAAAGCTGCAAGGCCCTCGGCCTGGCGATCGGCATCTCGCCCTACATCATGCTCCAGTGGATCGCCCCCGTCCTGAGCGAGTTCCCGGAGAAGGTCTCGGCCTTCAACTGGGCCCGCAAGGTCCGCACCGCCCCGATGGCCTTCATGAACATGGCCAGCTCCGCGCTCCAGGAAGTCACGCTGCTGGTAGCCGTCATGCCGGTAGTGTTCTATCTCTCCTGCTCACAGCACGGCCTGGCCGTCGAGCCGATCCGCCTGAACCACTTCCAGCGCGTCGAGATCCTGCTGACCGCTTCGCAGGTGTTCCTGGGGATGGTCCTTCTGCTCGACCTGCGCGTCCGGCTCTATGAGGCCCTGGGGCTGCTGGTTCTGTGGGTCTCGCAGATCCTCGCCGGCGTGCATCACGACCCCCATGTGAGCATGGCCGCCGCGTCCTCGCAGATGCACGGGTATCTCACGTGGATCAGCTTCGGGTGGGCCGCTCTGGAGCTGGCCGCCTACGCCGTCCGCGCGAACCGCCTGCGGGCCCCGGCGGCGCTGCGCGGACTGATCCGCGAATACCGCCGGCAGCGCGCTCAGCCTGGAGAGGATCGCCCGCCGGAGTTCTGACGCCGATCCGGGCAATCGCCCGGCGGTCACGAGGTGGCGCGGTCCCGTTTCGCGTCCTTTCGGAAATCGGGGATCTCCACCGGCGCGCCGCCCTTGCGGACCGACTCCGCCGAGAGCGGGATGATGCAGCTCCATGTGACGGCGTCGTAAACGTCGATCGGCGAGGCCTTGCCTTCACGCATCGCGTCGAAGAACTCGCGGATCACGAAGAAGTCGGCCCCGCCGTGGCCCGTCTGCTCGGCGTCCTTGCCCCACTTCTGCCAGTACGGGTGGTCGAACTCCGCGGCATACTTCGCGACTGGTTCCCACTCGTCCTTGCCGGTCCGGCCGTCGATCCAGATCTCGCCGGTGACGCCCTCATACGAGGCCTTCTCGCCCTGCAGCGACATGTACGTCGTGCTGCGGACCGGCCGTGCCGAGGCGATATCGTAGCGAAGATCGATGACGACCCCCTTGGCCGTCCGGATCAGCGTCGTGTTCGAGTCGCCGCCGGCGAACTCGATCTTCGCCTGCGGGCTGTCCTTGCCGAACTTGCGGATCGCGTATGCACGGGCGCCGAACGGCCGGCTGCTCATCGAAACGAGCGAGACGAACCGGTCGGTCTTGTTGATGCCCAGCCATTGCGCGACCGGCCCGATCGCGTGCGTCGGGTAGCGGTTGCCGGTCACGTCGCGGCACATCCGCTCGCCGCGCCAGGTCAGCGTGCCGTCGGGCTTGAAGATCAGGAACCGGCAGTCGTGCACGTAGCCGCAGGCGGCGTACGTGAAGCCCTCGCCGAAGACGCCCTGCCGCACCATGTTGAGGATCATCATGCAGTCGCGGGAGTAGCAGACGTTCTCCGCCATCATGTAGAAGCCGCGCGTCTCCTCGACCGCGCGGACGAGGCCGAAGCAGTCGTCCATCGTCGTCGCGGCGGCGACCTCGCTGAGTACGGCCTTGCCCGCGCGGAGGGCGTCGATCGACATCCGCGCATGCTCGTCGATCGGCGTCGCGACGATGACGGCGTCGAGGTCCTTGCGTTCGAGCATGCGGCGGTAGTCGTCCGGCCCCTTCTCGCCGTAGCCGTCGGGTGCCTTGCCGCGGGCCTCGGCCGCCATCGCCTGGGCGTTCCGGACCCGTCCCCTGGCAATGTCGCAGACGGCGACGAAATCAACGTCCTTGACGTTCAGAGCCAACTGCATCAGGTGCGTGCCGCGGCTCCCGACGCCGATGATGCCGCAGCGGATGCGGCTGCCGGCGTCCGCCCGCGCGGGCGAGGCGAAGAGAGCGGACGCCGTTACGCCGGCGCCGGCGGCCAGAAACTCGCGTCGATTCAGTCTCCTGTGCATCGGGGTATCTCCTTTGTCCGGGGGCGTCACGGCCGAGCCGGGCGGCCTTCACACGCTCCTCGATCATTGTCCGTCGTGCCTGCCGGCGCCGCCGGCGCGAGGGATGCCTTCCCGCAACCGGCCGCGCACGAAAAGACGCGTGCCCGGGAACCCGGACACGCGTCTCAACCTGATATCCCGGTACTCGGCACGGCTCTCACGGCTTGAACGACGCCAGCTCACGAGCCGGCTCGCCCCACTGCATGTGCCGTCCGCCCAGCCGCATGACCAGCAGCACTTCGCCGATGTCGTCAGCACCGTCCACCGGATCGTGATACGGCTTGATGATCTCTTCGGTCGCCAACGCGAGCATCCCCTTGCGGATGATCACGTGATCGCCGTCGAGCAGGGCCTGCGCCCGCTTGAGCCGCGCCTGGGTCTTCTCGATCTTCTGCTGGAGCTCCAGCCGCTCCTTCTCCCAGTTGATGAACTGCTTGTCCACGCCGAAGAACCGCGCCCAGGGATCGTCGCTGGCCAGATAGAAATCGGTGTACGCCTCGCGGAAGCGGGCCTCCGCGTACTCCAGCTTGCGATCCAGAACCACCAGGTCCTGCTTCGCCCGCGCCGCCGCCTTGGAAGCCTTCTCCAGATCCGCCACCACGAAAACCTTTTCCACCACGTCCCCCTGCTTCAGACGCGACAGGTCGTTCTCGTCTATGGCCACGCGAACCCGCTCGCCGCGGAACGGGAAAACTTCATTACCGGCCGACGGCAGCTTCTTGTAGTATGCCGAGGGCAGGCTGATCGGAATGAACGAACGCCGCATGAATACCTTGGCGTACTCGCACCACGGCGACCGCACGTCCAGCTCGCCGTAGACGCTCACGTCGGGCAACCCCTCCGCCGCCGTGTACTTGAACTCGTATCGGCCGGGCGCGAGATTGAACACGGCGTATTCCTCCGGCGAACGTTCGAGGCGGTCGCCGTCGGCCGGATAGGTGTTGATCTCATGGCTCCGCGTCGGGCAGGCCCGGACGGCCACGGTGGCGCCCGGCGGCGAGTAGAACTGAAGCTGCATCTTGCCCGGGTTGCCGTAGCCCGTCTCCAGGGGATGGCCGCAGCCGCCGGCCAGCGCGAGGACCGCGCCCGCCGCGCTCGCTACGACCAGCCGAACTCTCGTACGCCATCCGCGTCCGTCGAAGCCAAGCAGATACTGCACGTCCGGCCTCCTTCACCTGGGTCACGGGGGACCGCCAACGGGTAGGGTTTTCCGAAAGAGGCCCCGGCTCCGCATCGGAACACGGGACCCCATACGCCGCCACTAATCTAGCGGCACCGGTCCGCCTGTCAATAGGGCCTCTTGCCCGGCGGGCTCTACCGATCAAGGCCCCCGAAGCCCGCGAGCCGCTCGCGCGCAGGCCCGCGGAAACGGGCCGCGAGGGCGTGCCGATTTCATACTCCGCCGGCTGCCGGCGAGCGGATTGCCGGTCACCGCAGATTGCCCATGTCCCGCCGGATCAGCACCTTGTGCACGAGCAGGTAATTCGTCCCGCGGTATTCGGTGAGTTCGCCGCTGACGAGAAAAACGACGCTTCGCGTGCCGCCGGCCGACGCGGAGATCATGACCTCCAGCAGCCGGTTCGGCAGGACATAATACGGCGTGCCGACCGGGCGACTGCCCTGCGACTCTCGCACGAGCGTCCACCACGGCTCCGACCGCACCAGACGCGCCGGGAACTCCGGCACGATGGTGCCTTCGGGCTGCACGTTTCCACCACCCTCACGGGTGGAGGCGGCCGCTTCCGCGGCCTCGACCGATGCCGCCCGCGCCGTTGCGGGCACGGGCGTACGAACCGGCATCTCCTGCATGAGTTGCTCGATAATCTCGTTTGCCGTCGGGGGCCGCGCAGGTCTGGTCGTGGCCGAAGGCGCCTCGGCAGCGGCTCGCTGCGCCGCTTCCGCCGACGGTGCGGGCCGATGCTCCGGCGGGGAGACTACCTGCTCCAGCAGAACGTAGTTCTTGCCGAGGAACTCCGTTACCCGGCCGGTAACAAGGTACGTATCCTCCGGCTTGCCCGCGGCCAGAATGCGCTCCAGCAGCGTCAGACGCCGGTTCGGCAAGACGCGCAGCGGCGGTCCGACCGGAAGATCGCCGGCTTCTCCGATGGCGATAGCCCACCAGGAATCCTCGCGGCCGAACCGCGCCGGACGGCGAGCGAGGACGTAGCCCTCAGGCAGCAGCCGCCGCGTCGGTGTTACCTCGGCAAGCACGCCTCCGCTTCGGGGCTCCGTCGCGATGCCCTCGGGTTCTTCCGCCGGCGTGGACGGAAGGATCATCGCCTGCGGCGTCGGAGGGCGGAGCAACTCAGGCGGAACCCGGGTCGGATGCGGATACTCGGGCGCGCGCTCCCGCGCAGCCGATCGCGTGGCGGCCGTCGCTTCCGGCGCGGCCGCCTCGACGCCCGGGGGCGTCGCCGGCGCAAGCAGGATTGCCGTTGCCATCGCCGCCCGTCGCCAACACGCTCGCACAAGGCGGCTCAAACCGATCATCAGACGCCCTCCGCGTCGGGTCATTCCGTCCATGCGATTATTGTGCGTCCTCCGCCGCCGTTTGGCAAAGGCTTGAGCAGACCCTCGCCGTCGCCGCCCCCCCCCGGGGCGCTCGCAGGATCGAGCGACACCGCCAAAGGCCGTGACCGCGAGAACGGAACACTGCCCCATCGAGCATGTTTACGCGGCGGTTCGCGCCGGTCCGCCCCGATGCCCGGCGAAGGCAGTTGCAGGGCCGCACCCCGTGTCCGTGGAGTCCCCGATGGCGGTAATCCCATTGCCGATAAGCGGTTATCGCCACATCACGCCCCCTGGTGAGCCCGCTGGTTGCTCCGGCGTAGCGGCAGTACCAGGTGATTCCGATGGGGCTGCCGCGGCACGGCCTGCGGGGGCTGGATGCGTTTTCGTGCGCCGCCGAAGTCGTGAACATACGGGCTGTTGACGCCGGCGCGATCCGCACGAAGATTCTACTCGCCGACCGCACGGCTTCTCCGGCAGCCGGGTTGGATGAGCGTGCGGGCCCCGACATCACGACAACCGGCCGACGAAAGGAACAGCAGAATGACCGAGAGCATCAAGCCGCTTACGGAACGTCCGGCGTGGAAGGCGCTTGCGGCGCACTACGAACGGATCCGCGGCGTTCATCTCCGGGAGCTTTTCGCGGACGATCCCGGGCGTGGCGATCGCATGACGGCCGAGGCTGCCGGACTTTACCTCGACTATTCCAAGAACCGCATCACCGATGAGACCCTCAGACTCCTTCTGCAACTCGCCGAGGAGTCGGGCCTGCGGGCGCGAATCGACGCCATGTTTCGCGGCGAGAAGATCAACATCACCGAGAATCGCGCCGTCCTGCACGTGGCCTTGCGCGCTCCGAAGGGCGCCTCCATTCTTGTGGACGGCGAGAACGTCGTGCCGGCCGTCCATGCCGTTCTGGAGAGGATGGCGGCTTTCTGCGTGCGCGTCCGCGGCGGCGAGTGGAAAGGCCACACCGGCCGGCGCATCCGCAACGTCATCAACATCGGCATCGGCGGCTCCGACCTCGGCCCGGTGATGGCCTACGAGGCCCTGCGGTATTACAGCGATCGCTCCATGACGTTCCGCTTCGTCTCCAACGTCGACGGCACCGACTTCGCCGAGGCCGTGCGCGACCTGGATCCCGCCGAGACCCTCTTCATCATCTCCTCCAAGACCTTCACCACCCTCGAGACGATGACGAACGCCCGCACCGCCCGGGAATGGCTGCTCCGGGCGTTCGACGGCGACGCCCGGGCGGTGGCGCGGCACTTCGTCGCCGTCTCGACCAACGCCGCGAAGGTTGCCGAGTTCGGTATCGACACGGCCAATATGTTCGGTTTCTGGGACTGGGTCGGCGGGCGCTACTCCATGGACTCCGCGATCGGCCTGTCCACGATGCTTGCCGTCGGCCCCGAGAACTTCCGCGCCATGCTCGACGGCTTCCATCGCATGGACGAGCACTTCCGCACGATGCCGTTCGAACGCAACCTGCCGGTGCTCCTGGCGCTGCTGTCCGTCTGGTACAACAACTTCTTCGGGGCGCAGACCGTCGCCGTCCTGCCGTACGAGCAATACCTCAAGCGGTTTCCGGCCTACCTGCAGCAGTTGACGATGGAGAGCAACGGCAAGTACGTCACGCTCGATGGGATCCGGGTCGATTACGAGACCGGCCCCGTTCTCTGGGGCGAGCCGGGGACCAACGGCCAGCATTCCTTCTACCAGTTGATCCATCAGGGGACCAAGCTCATCCCCTGCGACTTCCTCGCGTTCGGCCGGTCGCTCAACCCCCTCGGTCGCCACCACGACATGCTTCTCGCGAACGTCCTGGCGCAGGCCGAGGCCCTGGCCTTCGGCCGGACCGCTGAGCAGGTCAGGGCCGAGGGCACCCCCGAGTGGCTCGTGCCCCATCGCGTCTTCGAAGGCAACCGCCCCTCCAACATGATCCTGGCCGAACGGCTTACGCCGGAAATCCTCGGCGCGCTCGTCGCCCTGTACGAGCACTGTGTCTTCACGCAAGGCGTCATCTGGAACATCGACTCGTTCGACCAGTGGGGCGTCGAGCTTGGCAAGGTGCTCGCGCAGCGGATCATCCCCGAGCTGGAGAGTGCCTCGGAACCCGCGCTTCAGCACGACACGTCGACGAACAACCTGATCCGCCGCTGCCGCGAAATGAAGCGGACCGGCCGGTGACTCCCACCGCGGTCCGGCGGGCGCGGGCGACATCGCAGCACGGAATCCATGGGTGACGGTTGGCCCGGGCCGCCTCCCGCCCGGTAGCTCCTTCTGTGGGACTGCCACGGTGCGCCCGCTGCCGCGCGGCTGCCGGGGTTGTACGCGGCGACCGCACCCGCTACGATTCAGAGTCGGTGCCGTTTTTCGGCACGGGCGTTTCGCATGTGGCATGCGGGCACGCGGCCGCCCTGTTGCTCCCCGGGGGTCCGTAGCTCAGCGGTTAGAGCAGGCGACTCATAATCGTCCGGTCGCAGGTTCGAATCCTGCCGGGCCCATCCTTTTGCCCATGTTCCTTCCGCCCGGCCGCCCTGGTCGGCCGATTTGCCCGGGCCATGTTGCCTCGGTGATTCTTTCGCGACGACCGGTCATCAGTCGCGGCCCGCGACTATCACCGCGAGCGAAAGCACACCGGAATGAATACGCTGCACGCTTTATTATCGCTGGCGATCCAGGTCTCCGGGAAAGAAAACAGGGCCCAAACGCGAAGTTGCAGTGGGCTGGTTGCGCTGGGCGCGGCGATGTGCGATCGGCGCGCGTTCCTGCTGCGGAACCGACTTGTGATCGGCGGCAGCGATCTTGTCCGCGGGCAGAGCGGCGTCTGCGTGCGGCCGGCTCGTTCGATCGGCGCATGAGGCGGCTTTCGATGGAATCGAAGACTTTGGTCGAATCAGCAAAGCGGGATACGGTTTTATGCTCGCAATTCGGGTGACGGACAATGAGGTGCGTTTCGGCGACAGCGTCACGGTGACATTCGAGCGGACGCTCCGTGTGCCCGACGACGGGCAGGCGCATGTCGTGCCGCCCGGGCTGGATGTGTACCCGCTCTTCCTGGTTCACAACTACGCCGACCGCGTTCCGTCGTCGTGGCAGGATGGGGGCGGCGCGTTCATTCCGATCTTCGCTCGCGAGGCATTGTGGATCAGCTTCTCCGGCCGATGGTGGAAGCCCAATGCGGTAAAGGTCGGCGTCGACGGCCTCAACGCCGTTACGGGCCGGCCTCTCACAGACGAACTGGCCACGGATCCGCAGGATTACATCGTCGTGCCGGATCAACCTTGGCTCGACGCGTATCGTGCGTCCGACGGCTCCGTCAGACAATACGCGACAGAGCTTCCGGGCGACCCGTCGGCCGCCTCGCCCTCTGCTCGCGGGGATGATTCGATCCTCATTGAACTGGTGGTCTTCGAGCCCGCGCCCGGCCGGTTTCCGGATACGCCTCCGAAGCAACGGTTCTATCCCGAGGATGCAAGCTGTGCGCCCGCCCAGACCGGCAACCCGTGCGAGATCGCGGTCGGCCCGAACGGGAAGATGGCGCAGAGGCTTTACCCTGACCCGTACGGCGTGGATGCATGGGACACCGGCAACCCGGCGAGGGTCTGCGTCCGCCTGGTAAGCCCCCGGGGGTTTCGCGAGATCACCGGAGCAGAGCCGCCGCCCTCGCCCATTTCCGTTGATGACTATACCGCGTTCGGTCTGCCCTGGCTCAAGGCGTACGCCGACGGAATGCCCAAATCGGCGAAATCGCCGCTTCGATAGCGCGTCGCCTCGTGCGCGGCGGCGCAGGACCGCGCGAGGGCGGAATCGCCGTACGGCTGCTCAATAGCGGAATCGGATCGTCTGCTCCTCGAGCACGGCCGGCGGACCGCCCTTCACAAGCCGTCGCTCGGGATCATCTCGGATTCCTCGCACCATGAGCACACATGCGTCGCCGTCGCGCAGCCCTCGCACGGAGAGCCGCACGATGCTCCCGTCCACGCGGATGTCTGTCACCGCGCCGGGGGCAATCGCGTATCGCTCGGCCTGGGCGGCCCAGCGTGCATCGAGCCGCTTCGTGAACAGAAGCTCCACTTCGTTGCGCTGCCGCCGGACCTCGGCCACACGCGGCGGATCGTGCCAGGCATACCCGCCGATGTGGTATTCATAGAACGTCGTGCTTTCGACGCCCAGGCGGGCGCAGGCCTCTTCAAAACCTGCGATCCACTTCCAACTTCGGCGATTCGCCGGCCGCGATCCCGTGTCGGCCTGAATCATCAGGCGGGCGGCCGGCGCCGCCTCGCGGATCTGTGTGATGAACGGCTTGTACTCCTCTACGTACGTCGCCGGCAGATCCGCGCGCATCCAGTCGGGCCAGTGTGTCTGGAGGCAGTGAATGTCGGGGCGAACGACCCGCACGATCTCGCCGGCGTCCTCGCCGCTGTCCTCCCGCACGCGACGCACGCCGTCCGGCCCCGTCAGGGCAAGCGTCCATGTGCACACCTTCACGCCCGGGACGGTGCGGCGGATTCCGCCGGGACCGTTCACGAGGTCATTGAGAAAGTCCGTGACACTCGCCTGCCGGAACTGCAGCCATCGCCGCCAGAGCTTCGGGTTTCGGCCGGGCGAGCGGGCCGAGTCCTTGTCCAGCACGTCGGGCAACTGCGGCTCGTCGGGAAACATCCGCCGGAACGCCGCGCGGCACGTCTGGCAGAAACACGCATAGGCGGGGCTTTCTGCGCCCGGGTACTCGGGCCAGTGCGGCTCGGCGATGTCCACGCCATCGAACCCGCACCGCCGCAGCACGTCGACCACCCGGGCCTTCCTCCACGCCCGGTACGCCGGGTTGTTCAGGCACAGCCGCGTGTAGCCGTCATCGAAACGGCCGCCGGCAAGCTCCGTTCGCGTGACCATCTTCCACGTCGCCCAGTCGGGCGGCAGATCCTTCTTCGAGTACGTGCCGTTGCCGAATGTGACATACCAGACGCCCATTCCCTCGCGGTGCAGGGCATCGACGATCGCCGGGTCGGCCAGGCTGTCGGTCGTCACGATGTAGTGTACGACGCGGTACCCGTTGGCCCGCACTTCGGCGGCAATGCTGTCCGGCGATCGGTCGCGATAGTAGGGGAAGCCCGGATCGATCTGCACGCTGCGTCCGTAAACGGGGCGAGGGACGCGCTCGGGCGCCGCCCGGGGAGCCTGGGCGCGCACGTTCCCGGCGGCCAACGCCAGCAGCCCCGCCAGGGCAGCGAGCCGCACGGAATGCGCGGCCCTCATGCCACCGGCCGGGCCCCGTATCCGCGGCCTCACGAAAAAGGCCGACGACGACCCGCGGATCGTCGTCGGCCTCCTAAGCAATTGAGTTCCCGGCCGGTTGCCGGCATCAGCCCTTGCGGGATAACGGTCTCTTCTTGCTGCCACCCGCGTCACGGATAGATCAACGTGTCCGTGTTGGCATAGGGGGCGTACTTGTCCCCCATTGTGCCCTGAACGCGGTCGGTAATCCCCTGCTGACCGGTGCCGCTCGGGTTTGCCCATCGCGTATAGATATTGTCCAGCCCGATGCCCACGATGGGGTTGCGGCTGAACTCCACGTGGAAGTCACCGAAGAGGATGTTCTGGCCTTCGCCTTCGCCACCGCCACCGTGGTTCGGTGAGTTCCACGGCTTCCAGTCCTCAGGGGTCGAGACTGACGTCGCCCTGACGTTGCCCGGATCGGTGCCGCCGCTGCCTTCCTTGTTTGCATTGCTGTACCAGCCCTTGTCGGCCGCCAACGCCATCTGGACGGCACGCTCCATCGTCCCGCGGCCGGCGGTGCCGAACGGAACCTGGATGCCGTACGAAATCTGCTTATAGTTCTCCGCGCTGGGGGGGTTCGTTTTGCCGAAATCATAGGCCAGCGAGTAGTCGGTGTCCTCGTTAGGCGCGCCGTCGCTGCTGGGGCATATGCAGAGCTTCGGCGTCACGGGACTCTTGGGCGCCCGGATCAGCATCCAGAACGCACGCGTTGTCGAAAGCGTGGTCGACTGCGTGTCGCTCCTGGTGTTCCGTGCATAGCCTATCTTTCCGACATACGACACCTCGCACATCCCGGGTGCGGTGCTGTTCGTCGCGAGCTTGTGCGCGGGGATCGGGAAGAACCCGGAGTTCTCCTTGTCGGACGCGTACGTGGCGATCGCCTGTCCGATCCCGCTGAGGTTCTTGCCGCACACGGACCGCTTCGACAATTCGCGGGCCCGGGCGAGGCTCGGCAGCAGGATGCTGATGAGCAGGGCGATAATCGCCACCACCACGAGCAGTTCGATCAGAGTAAACGCTTTGCGCCTCATGGTAACACCTCCTGCACTTTGGCCATTTCGCGGCGGGTTTCCTGCGAGGCGATCCGTTCGGCGGCCATGCCGAGTATTAAGAAAAACTGATGATGGCTGGACTACCATCCGCCCGTCTGCCGACGGGGCGACGCCCGGCCTGCCGGGCATCCTCCGGCCGCATCACGAATCGTCCGTCGAAACCACCTCCGCATATCCCGCCGACCGAGGCCAACCGGCGGTACACGACCGAAAACGAAATCGCGGTCGGCGAGCGTCGCCGACCTGACGCGAAATCCCGAAGCTGACACAAGGGCCTGTGCGGCCTCCGGGCACGGCTGCCCGCCGGACACAGCATGAGCCGTGCGGCCTTGACGTACCACAACGTTGGCGGGTTACGGGGTGGGAACAGCTTATGTATCGAGAATAATATGAGAACAGGCTTACGCCACGTCAGCCCTTCCGCTCGAGTCCGGCATATCCTGCGGACAGGGCAATAATAACCCGTAACCTCTAATCAGTATAGCGGCCATCCGCCGGGGCTGTCAACGCTCGTTTCTGCCGCTCGCACAAGATTTCTGGACGGCAACCCGCCCGACGGGCCGCTTTCAGTAGGGCCGTACCGTTCATTGACAAAACGTACACGTTCCGTATGCCCGTGGCCCAAGTTGCGCGATATGAGGGGAAACGGAGCCGTTCCCGAGCCAGTACCGCAGTCGGGACCGTTTTTCGGTGTCGCCGGGCGTAGCTTGGCGTTTCGCAAATCGGCGTGGTGCAGACCTGCTTACTTGGCTGACGAGGAATCGGCCGCATGTTTAAGGCAAGGGGGGACGCCCTTCCGCAAAGTAGCCGGGCTTCCGGATGCTGATGGCTGTGGCCCGTTATTATCGGCCCGCCTGGGGCGGCGCGGTTCAGTTCGTTCCCCCCAAGGCGGCCTTCGGCCACAACCGAACACGGGCGCGCCGCCCCCCGTAATGCGGAGCGAAGCGAAGCATCCGCCCGCAACCGGACACGGGCGCGCCGGCGGCCGTCATGCTGAGCGAAGCGAAACATCTGGCTTCTCTGCGCCAACCAGCCAGATTCTTCGTCGCTGTGCTCCTCAGAATGACGGGTGGCGCCGCCGCCGCAGCGCGATCCATGCGCGCAAGGCGCGCCAACAGCTCCGACGCAAGACTCTACTGCCGCTTTCGGTTCGAGAGTTTCGTTCGTTTCCAGCCCCCCAGCGCGGGCGTGGCCCGCAGCCCAACATGGCGGCGCCGGACGCACGTAGCGTGCGTCGCGTCATTCTGAGGCCCCCGTGGGGGCCGAAGAATCCGGCGTCCGATTTACGCAGATCCTTGCACGCGCAAAGCCCCCGCAAAGCTCAGGCCAGATTCTTCGGTCGCTCCGCTCCC
>CAZZFA010000106.1:0-16767 GCA_964653435.1 uncultured Planctomycetales bacterium
ACCCCCATACCCCAACCCCTACTCCCTGAGCTGCTCATCCAGCCAGCGGTAAGCCCACTGGCGGGCCTCGGCCGGGAAGCGATGCTCGCCGGGGGCGAGCTGCCACGCCAGATGACGCTTCGCGCCGCAGAGTTCATAGACCTCGGCAAGCTGCCCGAAGACCCACTCCAGGTTGTCCGTGTTCGGGAATATCGAGTCGCCCAGCGTCGCCCAGTTCAGAAACGGCCGGGGCGCGATGAGCGAGCAGATCTCGTGCCAGTCGAACGGGATGTCTTTGACGGTGGCCAGGCGCTTGCTGGCGCTGCGCGTTCCGTCTTGGCGCTTGCTGGCGCTGCGCGTTCCGTCTGGGCGCTTGCTGGCGCTGCGCGTTCCGTCTTGGCGCTTGCTGGCGCTGCGCGTTCCGTCTGGGCGCTCGCTTTCGCTTCGCGCTGCGTTGGGGCGGTCGGGCGCGGGGGCGGGCATGTAGAAACCGAGAGACGGCAGGAGCGGCGTGAGGTGGCTCCATCGCTCGGGGCGCGGGTCCGTGCGCAGCGTGGTAAAGCCGCAGCTCGCGGCGGCGGCGGCGATCCGTGGGTCGAACGCGGCGGCGAAGATCGTTCCGTACGCCCCGTGCGAATGGCCGATGCAGCCGATCCGGCGGCGATCGACCTGCGGAAGCGTCTCGAGGTAGTCGATGCAGCGCGACACGTCCCAGATCATCTTGCCCATGACCGACCAGTGCGGATGCCGCTCGAAGAACTCGGCGATGTTGTCGTAGGGCTGCGGCGGC
The DNA here is from genome assembly GCA_964653435.1 of uncultured Planctomycetales bacterium. GTDB lineage: Bacteria > Planctomycetota > Phycisphaerae > UBA1845 > PWPN01 > CAZMVY01. The sequence continues at coordinate 770 of CAZZFA010000106.1, forward strand.
GCCGGCTGCGTGGCCGAGGGGCCCGTGGCGGCGCGGGTATCGCTGCCCGGCCGTGCCCCGCGGCGGGTGGCACCCTCGGGCAGGCGCTCGCCGAAGCCGATCACATCGGGGACGAGGCACATCCAACCCCGGGCGACCAGTTCGCGGGCGATGAACATCGACGCATCGCCCTTGATGCCGGCCGGCTCGTCTTTGCCCTGCGAGACCGTCTGGTGCAGCACGATCACCACGGGGCCCGGCCCGGCGGGCAACGACCGCGGAATGAGCAGATACGCGGGGATCCAGTCGTCCGGCTCGCAGCGGATCCGGATGTGCCGGCGAACGTGGTCGCCCGCGGGGGTCTCGTCGAGCACAACCGCCTCGGGCGCGGGCACGGCCAGGTTCGTCGGCTCGCCGAGGAACGCCTGCAGCACGCGGCGGATGCGGGCCTGCTTCGCCTGCCACTGCGCCACCGAGGCGATGCGGGGCGAGTCGGGCCCGGCAGTCCGCAGGAGTTCGAGGAGGTCCTTTTCGCCGGCTTGCGGCGACGTGACGGCGGGCCGCGTCGCGGTGCCCGAAATGCGCTGCCACTGCTCGAACGAATGGCCGCGCCACGCCGGCGCGGGGCCGCACAGGACCAGACAAACGACGACGGCGAACGCAGATGCGCGGGACATGCCCCCATGCTACGACGCCCAGCCGGACAACACAAACGCCGCCGAAGCGAAAGACGAGCGCGACCGGCGAAAAGAGCGGGAGCCTGTCAGGACTGGCGCCGGCGGTTGCGGAGGATCTCCTTCGCCTCGCCCACGAGGTAGAACGACCCCGTAATGCAGATGAGATCTTCGCGTGTCACGGCGCGCTCGGCGATCGAGAGCGCCTCGGCGAGGTTCGCACCGACCTGCGACATCTTGCCGCAACGCTCCGTGTACACGGCCGCCAGGTCGGCCGGGTCCGCCGCGCGCGGCGAACGGACCGACGTAAAGATGACCTTGTCCGCCCCGAGCTGCACATGGTCGATCATGCCCCGGATGTCCTTGTCCGCCTGACACCCGAAGATCACGACCATCGAATCGTAGGTGATGTTCTGTCCGATGGCCCGCATGAGCGCGCCGACGCTGGCCGCGTTGTGGGCGCCGTCGGCGAGGATCCGCGGCTCTTCGCAGATCATCTCCATCCGACCCGGCAGACGGACCTGCGCGAGCCCCTCGATCGCCTTCTGGTCGTCGATGCGGAAGCCCCGCTCCTTCAGCACGTCCACGAGACTGAGCGCCACGCCGCAGTTGATCGCCTGATGCTCGCCCAGCAGCGGCACATGCAGGTGCTCGAAGCGGCTCAGCGCGGTCGTCAGGCTCACCCGCGTGTGCGGCCCGAACAACCGCGAGGACTCGAATCGGTAGCTGAACTCGATCTCGTCGCCGGTGAACCGCAGCGGCACATTCAGCCGCTCCGCCACCTTGCGAAGGGTCTTCTTCACTTCCTTCGGCTGCGGGGCGCTGATGACCGGAACCCCCGTCTTGAAGATGCCCGCCTTCTCCTCGGCGATCTTGTCGAGGGTGTCCCCGAGCTGCTGCATGTGATCGTAGCTGATGCTCGTGATCGCGCAGACCTCCGGACGCAGGACGTTGGTCGAGTCGAGACGGCCGCCGAGGCCCGCCTCCACGACGGCAATGTCCACCTTCTTCTCCACGAAATGGAGGAAGGCCAAGCTCGTCATGATCTCGAAGAACGTCGGCCGGTCCCCCGCGAGCGAATCGACCACCGGGGCCACCCGCGCCATCAGACGCGTGAACTCCGCCTCCGCGATCATCTCGTTGTTGATCTGGATCCGCTCACGGATATCCGTCACATGTGGCGAGGTATAGAGGCCCACCCGGTAGCCGCAATTCGCCAGCATGCAGGCCACCATCGACGCCGTGGAGCCTTTGCCCTTCGTCCCGGCGATGTGAACGCTACGCAGCTCCCTGTGCGGGTTGCCCAGGCCCGCCAGCAGCCGTTGCATCCGCGCCAGATTGAAGTTAGTGTGGTTGTATCCGACCCGAGACATCTTCTCGTAGTCGGTCATCGAGTTGAGGAAGCTCAGCGCAGACCTGTAGGTGCGTATCGTCCCGTCGCCTTTGTGCCTCCGTGCCTGGGGCCTTGCCATTACCGACCGTGCCATATTGCTGCCATTATATTGATTGCGCGCCGCGCGTCAATAGGTCGTCACAACATTCCCTGAGCGCTGCGCTAAACCTACCCACCCGATCCTCGGCCTACCTGTAACCACCTTACAGAGATAAGGTTGGAGCAGCGAAGCTTACCTGAACGCCTCCCACAGAAGACCCGGTTCGCCCGCCACGAGCAGACAGAAGGGCTCCTGAATGGCTGGAATAACGTATTTTTTTACAGCAGCTTGCATTATGGTGAGGAAAAACTGGGCCTAATTACCCATCGGTCCGAAAAAACTTGGGATAACCACCCATAAGCTCGATTTTACCAGAACAAGCCGGCGAGCCAGCCCCTTCCGCCCTGTGCGGGCCGGCCGCCGGCCCGTTGGCACTCGAGGTTGTCACCCGTATGTTCGACCGTCGGCTGCGCGATTGTCGTTCGGGCCGTTGGGGGCTGCGCCGACGACGAGGACTGCCGAGCAGACTCCGCTATCGTTATACTCCGCACTGGCGGCGCGGGTTCACCGCGAGGCGACTCCCGTCGCCTGCCGTCGGGAGCTTGACGTGGAACTCCATCGGCTCGACAGCCCGGAAGCAGTCGCGGAACACGCGGCGGCGCTGGTTGCCGAAGCGGCGAACGCGGCGGTCGCGGCGAGGGGGTGTTTCGTCCTGGCGCTCTCGGGCGGGGATACGCCCCGGCTGACGTATTCGCGTCTCGCGCAACGGGATTACCGCGAGCGACTGCCGTGGCGCGATACGGTGGTGATCTGGTCCGACGAACGCTGCGTCCCGCCGGACGATGCCGGGAGCAATTACCGCATGGCGGCCGAGACCCTGCTGAACCGCGTGCCGCTGCCTGCGGACAACATCCTGCGAATCCGCGGCGAGGATTGCGCCCTGGCAGAGGATCTGCGGTACGAACGGGCGCTGCACCGGCTTCTGCAGAACCCGCTTCAGGAAGGGCGGATCGATTTCGTTCTGCTCGGCGTGGGAACGGACGGACACACGGCCTCGCTCTTTCCGAACTCGGTGGCGCTCGCGGAACGGTACCGGTGGGTCCTGCCGGCCGTCGGGCCGGAACCCTATCCGCATCGGATCACGCTCACGCTCCCGGCGATCAACGCCGCACGCCGCGTCGTGGTGCTGGCCACAGGGGCAAAGAAGGCCCCCATCGTGCAGGCGATTGCCAAAGGCGAAGCGGATGCGAAATGGCCGATTGCATTCGTTCGACCAAAAGATGGAGGCCCGACATGGCTCGTAGACCGCGAGGCCTTCCCGGCAGCAGGGCTCTGCGAGCCCGACCCGACAGCCTGACGGCACGCATCCGAGCCCGGCCCGCCCGGGCGGGCGTTTGAGCCGTCGGGGTGCCCGTGTAGAATACACGGATTGCGAATCCCTGGACCGTTTGATAAGCGAGGCTGCTGTGAAAGACGCACAAGACCATCACATAACACGACGGGAGTTCCTTCGAAACACGGCGTGCGGCGCGGTCGCGACGGGCATCAGCACGCTGGCCGTCGGCGCCTTCGGTGCCGAGAAATCGCCGGAGAAGGCCACGAAGCCGCTGCTGCCTCACGGCGTGCTCGGAAGGACGAAGTATCCGGTCACGCGCGTGAGCTTCGGCGCGATCCGCATTTCCGAGAAGCAGGGCACGCGGATCCTCAAGGCCGCCATCGACCGGGGCATCAACCTCGTCCACACGTCGAAGAGCTATGTGAACGGGCGGAGCATCGTGGCCGTGGGCGACCTGTTCAAGGCGGACAAGGCGTACCGCGACAAGGTCTTTCTGTGCCTCAAGAGCTACACGCCGGAGAAGGAAGCCGAGGTGGATGAGATGCTCACGATCCTCGGCACGGACCATGTGGACGGCCTGTTCACGGAGCTGCACAAGCCCGATCCGCGCCGCCTGGAGGCGATTCAGAAGCAGCAGGACGGCCTCAAGAAGAAGGGCAAGCTCCGCCACACGGGCTTCGTGTGCCACGGCGACATGACCGGCGTGATGGAGATGGTGCTGGAGAAGGCCCCGAAGTATTTCGATGCGACGCTGTTGTCGCTGGCCCCGGTCGGCGGCGGCCGCGGCCGACAACGGGGGCCTGAGCAGAAGAGCGATGCCTTTCTCAGGAATCTTCAGGCAATGCGGAAGAACGGGGTGGGGATCCTCTCCATGAAGAGCGGCGCGCAAAGCGCCGTTGAGAAGGGCGTAAGCGTGTTTCAGCCGCACGTCAAGGCGATGCTGGAGGCGGGAGCCGACAGCGTGCTGACGAGCATCAATTCGCTTGAACAGGTGGAGACGGTCAAGGCGCTGGACCTGAAGGACATTCGGCCGAGCGCCGCCGAGAAGCATGCCGCCGCCGAGTTCTTCGACGGGCGATCCGGGGCGTGCATGATGTGCGCCGAATGCGCCCGGGCCTGCCCGAATGGCGTGCCCGTGAACGACCTCATGCGAATCCGCATGTATCACGAGGAGTACGGCTGGCCGGACCATGCGCGGTCGGAGTTTCGCGCGCTCGGCGGCGACCTCGCGGCCCTGACCGCGCGTTGCGGCGACTGCACGGCCTGCGCTGCGGCCTGCCCGGTCAAGCTGGCCAGCGCGCAGAACGTGCAGCGGATCGCAGTGATGTTCGCCTGAGGCGGCTCCGCCGACGCCCCGGCGTCAGGCGAACTCGCACAGCCGCTTCACGTAGTCGAGCGACCCGTCGTTGATCCACGGATCGAGCTGCGCCACGTCCTTGAGCTGCTGGCCGCGCAGCCGCGGCACGACCACGTAGCCGCACGCCACGTCGGGCAGCGACGTCATGTCACCCCAGAGCTTCTCCGTCTGGCTCACGGGGAACACGTCCTCCTGGCCGTGGCCCCAGCGACGCTTGACCTCCTTGATCGTCACGTACGTCGGCACGCGGGCGGCCACCGCCCGGATCCGCTCGACGATCGCCTCCTCCGGCCCGCGAAGCTGATCCCGCGTCAGGCCGAACACCTCGAGCAGCCGGTCGAGGTCCACCCACGTCGTCCCCGAGTTGTAGTAGCTCAGCCGGAACTCGTCCGACTCGCGCGGCTGGGCCAGCCCCTCGAGCAGGCGCACGCGGCCGTTCACGCGGGCCAGCCCGCCCCCGCGATCGTCGATCCGCCGTCCGATCACCTCGAATGTCAGGCAATTGCCGCTGCGGATGTGCAGGCCGAGCACGCCCGGATCCACATCCGCCCCGAGCGTGTCGATGTTGTGCACCATCAGATACTTCAGCGACGGCCGCTCCGCGAGCAGCTTCGCCAGCACGCCGTTCCGCAGCAGGTTCGGCACCTCGTACCAGTGCCCTGGCGGGTGGAAGCACTGCAACGGCACGTTGTCCAGGTAGTCGCTCGCCTCGCCCCGCTGCCGCGCCCACTCGATCAGGGCCCGGCGGACGTCGTCGCGGAGCTTCTGCTTGTATTCGTCGAGCGTCTCCTGCGGCAGTTCCTCCCACAGGAAACGCAGGTCGCGAACCATCGGCACGAGCCGCATCCCGATCGACCGCCCCGGCGAAAGGCCCAGCGGACCGGCGTAGCCGTAGTTCTCGTTGAGGTCCAGGTGCTTCTCGATCGGTCCGTGCGTCAGGAAGCTCGTCGTGAAGACGTGCGGCAGGTCCTGCCCGTACGTGCGCGACGTGCGTCGGCTCTTGGCCAGGTGAATCTCCATGAACGACCGGTGCCGGCCGTCGATGAAGATGAACGGGTTGGCCGCCTTCACGACGCCCGCACCGCGCGTCCAGCGCGAGCCCACGCCGCCGGCCAGCGAAACGACGGCCACCTCGCCGCGGCGGATGGCCTCCTCGCCCGCGCGGACGGCCTCGCCGGGACAGCCGCCCTGCGCGTCGACGACATCCTGCGGCTCGACATCGCGGATCTCCGTGTCGGCGGCGAGCCGGTTGCGGGCCAGACCGATCCGCCCGCGCCGGAGGTCCTCGCGGAGCTGCTCATGCTGCAGGGCATCGAACCCGTTCGCCCGCTTGATCTGCTCGACCTCATCGCGGCGGGCGTCGGCCTGCGTGCCGGCGGCACTGCCGGGCGCCGGGAACAGGTGGTTGACCATCACCCGCAGGGTCCGCAGCAGCTCGGCGGGGTTCTCGCCGCGGCTGGTGAAGTTGTCGAGATCCGCGCGGCGGAGCAGCGGGATCCGATCGCGTGAGAGCCGGCTGAGGGCGGGCATCTGCACGGCGTAGTAACGCGGGGGCATCACCGCGTCGGCGCCGGAGCGAAGCCGCGCCACGGAACCCTGATCGTTAATGCGAAAGTCGTACACCAGCGGGTCCATCGCGAACGGGAGGGCATCCTCCAGCTCCTGCTTGGCGTCCGTCATGATCTCGAGAACGGCGTCGCGAAATGCCGCATGCCGCTCCGGGGCGACGAAAAAGGCCATGCCGCCGCCCGACATGCCGCCGAGCATCAGGAAGCCCCAGAAATCCTCACCGAGCCACTCTCGCGAACGACGAATGATCGTCTCGGTGAAGTGGTTCGTCACGCGCGGGATGATCGTCTTGAGCGGCCCGTCCCAGTTTCGCGTGGTGCAGGCGCCCACCCCCCGCAGGTCGCCCCGCTGCAGGCTCGCGATGAGTTCGTCGAAGATCTGCCGCATCCGCTCGCGGGCCGCCCACTCCGGTCCGGCGCGAAGCAGATACTTCTCCGTCACCATCTCCAGGATCGGCCCGACGTCCTGCGCCATTCCGCCGTGCACCAGCACGATCGACGACGCCAGCGCCTCGCGGACCGCCGGGCTGACCCGGTCCGGCCCGAGGACCTCGTGCTGCGGCAGCAGGCAGCCCCGGCTTATGCCGTACTCCGGGTCGCCCTCGCGGGCGACGGCCCCGTGGATGATCTTGATCCCCGGCCAGATACCCCCGGAGTCCTGCCACCCGCCCCCGGAGCCGCCGAGCCATTCGCCCAGGATCGCCCGCGACGCCACGAGCCGGCGCTCGGAATCCTCGAGCGGGCCTTCGAGATTCCGCGTCTGCCCCGTCGCCCGCATGAGCAAGGCGATCTCCGAGGCAAGCAGGTTCGTCGAGACGGCCAGGCGCGACCCCTTCGGGATGTCGTTGACCTGGGTGACGATTTCCAGGCCCAGGGCCGGGCCGACGACGTGGGCCAGCACCTCGCCCAGGTCCTGCCCCGAGCCCTCGAACGACGGCGGGATCAGGCCGGAGGCGATCACCCCCGCCTTGAGCAGGCCAAGATAGTCGCTGCCGAAGTTGAACAGCTCGTCGACGCTCGTGAGGTCCTTCGTGTCCTCCAGATCGACGCTCGTGAGGCGAAGCAGCGGCTCGTCGATCACGCGGACGTAGGTCTCGATCGGCGGCCGCACCTGTGCGTCGCGGCGGTACACACCCAGGTCCACCGAGATGTTCACGACGCGGGCGCCCTCGGGATAGTCCATCCCGAGGAAGAAGATGTCCGACCACCCGCTGTGCGAGAGGTCCAGCCGCACCGGCGTGCGCTCGCAGAGGATGGGGTACAGCAGGCAACCCGGCCGGCGGTGCCGCAACTCCGGGCGGATCCGCACCGGGTGGTCGGCGCGATGGCCCACGCGGAACATCCACTGGTTGCCGCGCGAGCTTCGGACCGAACGGCGGACCTGGTCCGTGAGCGTCTGAAAGCCCAGGTGATGATATGCCTCGGCCAGCGCGCTGAAGATGGCGCCGTTGGGGCCGTCGCGCCGCATCGCCTCGCGGAAACCCGCGATCGCCTCCTCGAATCGCCGCTCGAGTACATCAACATACCCCTCGAACGGAATCGTGCCCACGCGGGCCACGCCCGGCGCCTCCTGCAGATGAAACCGGTACGCCGCGAAAAGGAAGAGGCAGGCGCGGACGCGCTCGTAGAGATTGTCGCTCGAACGCCGGAACTCCTCGAGAGCCTCGCACTCGCGCAGGATCCCCTCGGCCGGCATGGCATCGAGCAATCCCCGGAGCGCACGGTTGCGGACCGCCGGGTCGGGACTTGTGATCGTCTGGATCAGCACGGATTCCATATTTCGCGTCTTGGCACCGGCGGGCCCGACCCGCCGCGATCACACAGGCTCCTTCCGACCGGCCGCGGACGGGCGAGCCTGCTCGCATTGCAGCAGGAGCTCCGCGATCCGCACCAGCACCGCATCCCGGTCCGCGCCGGACATCGCAAAGGCCAGTTGCGCCTCCAGAAACCCGTACTTCACGCCGATGTCGTAGCGGCGCCCGTTCGCCTGCACGGCAAGGTACCGCTCCTGCCGGGCGAGCTGTTGCAACGCCGGTGTCAGCTCGATCCTCCCGCGCTCGCGGCAGTCCTGGCGAATATGCTCATCGAGTATCCCGAAGAGCCCGGGCGTCAGCACGTGCATCCCGAAGAAGCACAGGTAGTGGCCGACCCGCAGACCGGGAACGTACAACTGCTGCTCCGCAACGCTCGGCGTCGGCTTCTCGATGATGCGGTCGATCTGAAAGACATTCGGCAACCCGGAGAGCCGCCGGCCCGACACCGTGCCGTACTGATGAATCAGATGCTCCCGCGTAGCCTGCACGGCCGCCACGGAGCAATCCTGCTGCGCCGCCAGATCGAGGATCTGGCGGGCACATCGGCGTTCCTCGCCCGAGATGTACAGGTGATCGCTGACCAGCAGCAGAAAAGGCTCGGACCCGACGAAATCGCGCGCACACCAGACCGCGTGGCCGAACCCCGCCGGCTGCTCCTGCACCACAAAACGCAGTCGACGGGCCAGGTCGGCCCGGCGCTGACCCTGCTGCTCAGGCCATGCCTCGTCGGCGACGGCGGAACCGGCGCTCTGCGCATCACCTCCCACGGGTGCGGCGGCCGCTGCCCCGAAGGCCTGCCGATATACCGCCTCGTCGCCCGGGGCAACGACGACGCAGATCTCCTCGATGCCGCTCTCGATGGCCTCTTCCGCGATGACCTGAAGGACCGGCTTCGTGCGGCCGTCCCGGTCCACGAACGGAACCATCGCGCCCGGCACGGCATCGCCGGCCGTCCCGCGTCGCGCGCCATGGCCGGCCGCCGTGATCACTGCTTTTCGAACTTGCATGACGGGTTCCTTGCCGCGCACCGGCCGGACCTGATCGTCGGACACGCCGGTGCCGGACTCCTTGTTTACCGCAAACCGCCGCATTCACGCAACCGGCAACCCGCGGCCATCGCAGCGGCGGCCGCTCGCGTCCGCCGGAAGGGCCGCCAGCGCGAACCTGCGGGCACGGACAAAACCGTGACGCCCCGGGCAAACGTCACCGGGCGGCGGCCCGTCGGCAGGTTGCATCCGCCGGAACAGTATGCTAAAAGAACGACCACGCACGCCCGGCGGGTTTGCGGTTAACGGCCGGATGTGCGCTGCCATTCCCAAGGAGCATGCAGATGGACCGGCGTCCGAGTTCCGCGGCGGTGTCTTACGGATTCTGTGCTGTTCTCACGATCGGCCTCCTGGCGGCCGGCGGCTGCGCGAAGGGGCCGAAGTTTGTGAGCAACCTCGCCGATCGACACGGCGAGTTCCTCCACGAGGCGGAGCTCCCCGAGGGCTTCCACCCGCTCGTCGGCCTGGAGTCGAACGAGGCGAACGACTACGTGAACGGCTGGCCGCGCTACATCGTCTCGAACGCGGACAACGCCGTCATGGTCTACGTCCCGGGCGGAAAGTACCTCATGGGCGACGGCAACCCGAAGGACGGCCCGCTCGGCCTGGTGGAGGTCAAGCACTTCTACATGGACCTCTACGAAGTGAACAACGTGCAGTTCGACCGGTTCCGCAAGGCCGCGCAGGAGGGCTGCCCCGTCATGGGCAGCAAGCTCGACAAGATGCGATATCGTCAGCGGCCGTGGATCGAGTCGAACGCGGGCCATATCTACCCGTATGAGCTGATCGGGCGCAGCGGCATCAAGCAGAAGATGTATCCCGAGACGGCGATGAACTTCTGGTTCTGGAAGGGGCAGTCGCCCGCGGACATCGACTATTACCTCGACTACTGGACGCCCGGGCACAACAACAACGATCCGGTCCGCAACGTGAGCTGGTGGGAGGCGTGGTATTACGCAACGTGGGCGGGCAAGGCGCTGCCGACCGAGGCCCAGTGGGAGGTCGCCGCCCGCGGCTACGAGGATCACCGCGCGTATCCGTGGGGCGACGACGAAGGCGATGCCCACTTGCGCTGCAACTTCCGCAACAGCGGCGACGTCTTCGACGGCTACGACTTCACAGCCCCGGTTGCCTCCTTCCCGGGCGGCGTCAGCCCCTTCGGCATCCAGAACATGTCGGGCAACGTGTGGGAGTGGTGCCTGGATTGGTACGACGCGACAGCAGGCATGCGGCCGCGCAACTATCCATGGCGCGACCCGAACCCGGTGCGCCCGCAGAAGGGTCCGAGCGGAAAGCTCGAGACCGCGAAGGGCGAGAGCGTCTACGTGAACCCGGTCGGTCCGCTCTACGGCAGCCAGAGGGTCATCCGCGGCGGAGCGTACACCAGCCCGCTGGCCGACTGCCGCGTAACGAGCCGCGCCGGAGCCCAGCCCGACGTGCATCAGATGAACATCGGCTTCCGGTGTGTCCTGCCGCTGCCCTGACGAGGCGTCAGTTGTGCACGGCGACGGGTTCGATCTCAAACCAATCGAGCAGGCAGGCCTTCTCCAGGACACGCCGCACGTTCGCGCTGACCCTGCGAAGAACCAGAACGCCGCTCGACGGGCTGATCCTCCGGACCACCAGCAGCATGCCCAGTTGACGCGAGCTGATCGCCGGAACGTCGCAGAGGTCGAAGACCAGCCTCTTGCCCCTCAGCCTCTCGGCGCACCGGCGGAACAGACCCGCCATCTGCCGTTCGAACGTCGCCGGGATCTCCAACAGGATAGCGCCCGTGTCGGCGAAACGGCAGACGGCTTCCCGTTCCCCGATCGTCAAACAGATCAGATCGAGCCCCGTCGGTTGCTCCGCCCCGGCCTGATAGCCGCAGCGATCCAATCGCACGGACGAACCGAACGGGATGTCGGGGGTACTGCTTACCAAGCTTGCGAGGATCATTGTGTATCCTCCTTTCGGCGGAATCGCCTTCGATTCGCGCCTCGCCACGGCGGCTGCCTGACAACCCGCTGGGGCGCCCCCCGTTGAAACCCACTGATCGCCCGATACGTCCGTTGGATACCGTTGGCAAGTTACGTACCAACTCCTACAGCTTCGCCGTACGCCATCGGCCTTCCACGCAACAGCTTTCGAGGCTTGGACTTGCAGTCGCCGGATCCGCGCCGCGCAATTGCCCGCGTGTCGCCGCGCATCTGAGAATGGGAATAGTGCCCGACTGGTTTGGGCAGCCCTGGGAAAAAACCGGGCGTCATCCCCTCAGCTATGCGGTTGGCAGAGCACCACCGATGCCAGGGCGATGGCTGCCGTCTCAACCCGAAGGATGGTCGGAGTCAGCCGGCACGGCTGGGCGCCGCAGGAAATCACCATCGCGCGTTCCTGCTCCGTGAAGCCGCCCTCGGGGCCGACGAATGCAAGGATCGTCCGCGCCTGCCGACGCTGTTCGAGCAAGGTGGGCAACGGCTGTACGTCCGAAGAGGGATCCGCAAGGAGCACCAGCTCAAACTCGCCGGCCCGCTCCAGGACCTCACCGATGGCGGCCGGCTCGTGGAGGTCCGGCAGCCACGCCTGCTGTGACTGCTTGGCCGCCGCCACACTGATGCGGCGCCACCGCTCGATACGCCCTGTCGACGCATCGGCGACCGACCACTCCACGCGGATCGGCTGAATCGCCGTCACCCCCAGCTCCGTGCACTTTTCGATAAGCATGTCCTGGCGCGTCGGGCTGGGCAGAGAGACGGCCAGGGTCAGCTCGCGCGCGGCTGCCCGGGGAACCTCGCGTACCGGACCGGCCCGGACCACCACCCGCCGGGACGACAACGCGATCAGTTCGGCGTCGGCCTCGCGACCCGCCCCGTCGAAGAGGACGACGACATCGCCCTCGCGCAGTCTCCTGGCCCCTGCGGCATGGCGCGCTTCCGCGGCGTCCAGTTCCAGTTCGCCCGACCGCAACGCCGTGTGATGAAAACGGGGACGGCTCATGCCGCTATTATCACCCCCGACACCCCTGCTGACTACGCAGCCGCGCACCAGCAACCGGAACCTCGCGAGCAGACCTGCGGCATCGCCCCGCCGCGTTTTTCCCCATTTCGGTCGTCGCAGCCAAGCGCTTTGTCAAGCCGCTCGCCGATGCGTCCGATAGGTATTGGGCCGCTTCCGATGCGGAGTGCGTGATGTCCGATAAGCAGCCCAATCCCGCGCCCGATGGCAAACCGGCCGGCGGCGATCCTCTTTCCGGGCTGGCCGGCCCCAGTATCGACGACCTGCTCGCCGAAGCCGAATCCCTTGCGGAGAATCTCGCCCAACAGGTAGGGGTCGCGACCGAGGAACCGGCCGCGCAAGCTGCGCGCGTGCCGCCATCGCACGACGAGACAACCACAACCGCACCGCCGGCGGCGGCAACTCCCGATGACGCCCCGACGACCACGGCCGAAACCATCGCGGACCGCCAGGACACCCCGACGGCGGAAGTTGACGGCATCGAACAAAGCCCGCCCATCGAGCAAGCCGCTTCCGAGGCTTCGCCGGGCATGCACGACGCACCAGCCGACACGGCGAACAGCCCCGCAAACGTCTCAGGAGGTGAATCGCAGAGCGAGCCCGGCGACAGCCCGACCGCAGAGGCAGAACCGGCCCGTGCGACAAACGAGACGCGCGAGCCGGCAACCACAACGCCGCTCCCGTCGGCGCCCGAATCGCCGGTCACGGCGGACGACCATGCCGTAGTCGATGACGAAATCAACGCGGTCGCGGCCAACGTCCTTACCGCCGCGCAGCCGCCCTCGCAAGCCGCCACCTCCGCCCTGCCGGTCGAGTCCCCGCCGGTCGGCCGGTTCCGACGCATCCGGCGCCGGGTCGCCGACGGCATAAAGGCAGCCCCGCGCCTGTTGGCATCAGCTCCCGGCTGGGCGATCTTCGGCCTGCTGTGGCTGATCGACGTACCCTTCGCCTGGATGAGCCCGGCCCTGAAGACCAAGGTCGGCTACATCGGTGTGGTTACGGCGGTCATGGCGGCCGTGGCATGGGCCATGGTGCTCCTGGGCTATGGCGGCTGAGCCCGGCAGACACGCTTTCCCGTCGCTATCCGAAACGATATCGCCGTTTTCTCAGCAAACGAGGCACGCCTTCCGACAGGCGGGCGTTTCCACCCGCTTCCCAACGGACATACCGCTTGCCTCACGACGAGCGGGACGCCCGTTACCCATTCCCGCCGCCGGCACATGGCTCGCCGTGCAGGCGTATGACCCACCAGTGAGCGCGTTGCCTGGCTGAAGATGGCTTCCTGACTGTCGGGGCTACCGGCGCCCCGTGACTTTGGATATGCTGGCCCGGCCTGAAACTTGAAGGGAGGCCTATGTCTGATCTCCAGAAACTGATTGATGCCATACTGCCGGACATGATCGCCCTCCGGCACGACCTGCACGCCCATCCCGAACTCGGCTTCCACGAAGAGCGAACGTCGAAGCGCGTCGCCGAGGTGCTCTCATCGACGGGCAACCTCGCAATCCGGACCGGCATCGCACGGACCGGCGTCGTGGCCCTGCTCAACGCGGACCACCCCGGCCCGTGCCTGGCAATTCGCGCCGACATGGATGCCTTGCCGATCCACGAGGAGACCGGCGTGCCGTACGCCTCGCAGACGCCCGGCATGATGCACGCCTGCGGGCACGACGGACACACGAGCTGCCTGGTCGGCACGGCTCTGGTTCTCAGCCGGCTGGCCGACCGCATCCCGGGCAAGATCAAGTTTATCTTCCAGCCCGCTGAGGAAAACGACGGTGGCGGCCGCGAGATGGTCCGGGCAGGCGTCCTGGAGAACCCGCACGTGGACGCCGCCATCGCCCTGCATGCCTGGCCCGCGCAACCCGTCGGAACGATCTCCGTGCGGCCCGGGCCGGCCATGGCCGCCGTCGATACGGCCGTCATCACCATCGTCGGCAAGGGCTCCCACGGGGCATATCCGCATCGCGGCATTGATCCGATCCTGACCGCCGCGTACGTGGTCGTCGCGATGCAGTCGATCGTCTCACGAACCATCGATCCGGTCGATTGCGGCGTCGTCACGGTAGGTTCGATCCACGCGGGCTCAGCGCCGAACATCATCCCCCCCGAGTGCGCGATGCAGTTGACGCTGCGATCTCATCGACGGGAAACGCGCGAGCATCTCCAGAGGATGGTCGCACAGATCGCCGAGAATACCGCGAAGGCCCATGGCGCCACGGCGAAGGTCGCGATCGAGGAGGGCTACCCCGTCGTTGTAAACGACCCGGTCCTCGCCCGGTGGGTCGTCGAGGTCGGCCGGGAGGTACTCGGGCCCGAGCGGGCGACGGACACCGACCCGCCCAGCATGGGCGCGGAGGACTTCGCCTTCTATGCGGAACGTGTGCCCGCCGTGATGTTCCGCCTGGGCGTGCGGCCGGCCGATATGGAGACGTACCCGAGCCTGCACAACCCCACGTTCAACTTCAATGACGACGCGATGGCCACGGGCATCCGCATGCTCTGCGAACTGGCGATGCGGTTTTTCCGCGACCGGCCGCTGCCGCGGGAATGACGCGGCGGCGAAAACGGACCGCTTTGCCTGAAAAAGCAGTGCAGCTACCCGCCGCCAGGCCCAAGGCAGGAGGGGCATCAAGACCCCGAGCAGGTCGGAAACATCCGGCCCCCCGACCCTCCCCGGGGGCATCGGGCGGTCGGCCCCACCACCGTGGGCCCGGCCGGCTGCGGGATCAGCACATCGCGGCGATGCTCACCCGCGATCCAGCTTGGCCGCGCGGTGTCCGGTCGGTATAATCCCCGCGTACATGCCCTTGACGGCAGGACGCCTGACTCGCGGCGGGCCGTTCGGCCTGCGTCGGGAAAGGAGGACCGATGCGACGCATTGCCATCATCAATCAGAAAGGCGGGGTGGGCAAGACGACGACCACGGTCAACCTCGGGGCGGCCCTGGCGCGGGCCGGCCGGCGCGTCTTGCTGATCGACCTCGATCCGCAATCGCACCTGACGCTGCATCTGGGCATCGATCCCGCCACGCGGCCCGGCGGAGTCTACGAGATCCTGACGCAATCCGTCCCGCTCGAGCAGGTGCGAAAGCATGTGGCGAAGAACCTGTGGGTGGTCGGCTCGCACATCGACCTGGCCGCGGCCGAAGTCGAGCTGGTCAGCGTCGTGGGCCGCGAGGTCATCCTCCGCGATGTGCTCGACGCCCACAAAGGCCACTACGACTATGTGCTCATGGACTGCCCCCCGTCGCTCGGCGTGCTTACGCTGAACGCATTGGCGGCGGCAAGCGAGATCTTCATCCCGCTTCAGCCGCACTATCTCGCCCTTCACGGACTCAGCAAGCTGCTCGAGACGGTCTCGCTCGTCGCCCGGCGGATCAATCCGCCCCTGCGGGTCACGGGCGTGATCGTGTGCATGCACGAGGCCGGCACACGGCTGGCCTCCGAGGTGCTTGAAGACGTCGGCTCGTTCCTGAACGCCTCCGAACAGGGCAACAACCCGTGGGCCGGAGCGCGCGTCTTCAAGACGCTGATCCGGCGGAATATCAAGCTTGCCGAGTGCCCGAGCCACGGAATGACCATCTTCGACTATGCGCCGCAGAGCCACGGCTCCGAAGATTACGCCGCTCTCGCCGTCGAAGTCCGCGCGATGACGGAGCCCGACGCCGCCGGACCTGCCCCCGTCGCGACGCGGACCGCCGCGCCGGGCGACGCAGAACGTGCGAGCACGACCGGCAGCGTTTCAACGCCCGCGGCGGGCCCGCGGCCTGCCGCAACGTCGCGGCCGCGCGCCCC
>CAZZFA010000107.1:0-16495 GCA_964653435.1 uncultured Planctomycetales bacterium
AGCATGACGGCCGCCGGCGCGCCCGTGTTCGGTTGCGGCCGAAGGCCGCCTTGGGACCTCCGGGGTTCGCGCGGGCATACCCGGCCTGCGGGGTTTTCCCGTCGCTCCGCCCGTTGGCTGCTACCCGGTCAACATTTCCCCGGCCGGTTGGGCCCGTTGAAACACGATTGAAACATACCGAAGTCGCCGAGATCCACGTCGCGGTCCCCGTCCAGGTCGGCGGCGTCGCAGCCGGTCTGCCTCCCGGCCCGATTCGGGCCGTTGAAACATGACTGGAACACGCCGAAGTCCGCAAGGTCCACGTCGCCGTCGGCGTCGAGGTCCCCGCGGGCCGACACGTCGAACGCCACATATGCGGCGTTGTCGTCAAGATTGATCCAGCCGATGTTCTCCCCCCAGGCGTACCCCCGAAGCCGCCCGGTGGTGCCGTCGAGCCGTGCCTGCTGCGAATATGGACCCAGCGAAGCCCGCGTGTCGAAGTTGATCCAGCCGACGTTCTCGCCCCATGCCAGGCCGAAGAGGTCGCCGTTCGCCTCGATGTTCACGCCGCAATCCGAGCCGTCGGCGTTGGCGTAACGACTCCCGTTGGCCGGCGTGCCGTCGCCCAGGTTGATGTAGCCGGTATTCTCCGCCCATACGAAGCCCGAGAGAAACGTTGCATGCGCACAGGCCCCGTCGAGACCGCCGTTGGCGTCGCGCCAGTTCAGCCAGCCGACATTCTCGCCCCAGGCATACGGGTGTGACGGAACCACGTTGCTCGCGCCGAAGACCGAGGCAACCCACAACAACCCTGGAACGGACATGGCAAGGAAGTGCTGCATCGTCCGCCCTCCGGACCCGTGAATGACCAGCCCACGCCACCCGCTCCCGACGCGGGATGTGTGCTGAGCAGCGCTGCGTACCCCACCGGCTCTCCCCTGCCCGAACGGCAAAGGCCGGCGGTCGGTGCGTCTTACCGATTCACCTTCGTCATTTCAGGAAGCCGGCGTCGCCCGCCTGCCGGTCCGCCAGGATTCATAGCCGGCCAGGGCCACCGCGAGCGCCGCACCGCCCGCCTCGATGCCGCAGCCGAGATCGGTATCCCGCCGGAAGGCCCTCACGGCTTCGCGGATCTCGACGCTCCAACCGCCTTCGTTGGCGTTACGATCGACGACGCGGGTAACGAGGCGGGTCTTGACCCGCAGATCGGGCGTGACCTTGCCGGTCGTCACCGTCAGTGTTCCCGCGCCCGCGTAATCCTCGATGATGCACCCGGCATCGCCCATGATCTCGATGCCGTTGAAGCCGGCCGGACTCGTCCAGCCCGCTTCCACGTAGCCCAGTGCGCGCGTTCTGGCAAACTCCAGCAACAACACGGCGGTGTCGTCCAATCGAATCTTCTTGCGCAGTGTCTTGACCACTGCCTGCACACTGCGCACCGGGCCGAGGTGCCAGAGGACCTGGTCGATCGCGTGGATCGCCATGTCGAGCATGGCGCCGCCGCCGGCCAGGCGCGGGTTGTAGAACCAGTCGCTCTTGGCCCAGCCCGGTAGCGGGCCGGTATGGGCAAGACGCACGCGAATCATGTACGGCTCGCCGATTGCGCCCTCTTTCAACAGCCGCTGGATCTTCCGGTTGCCGCGTTTGAACCGGTGCGAGAAGCCGACAATCAGTCTGCGACCCGATGCCCGCACGGCCGCCCGGATGCGGTCAATCTCTTTCATGCTCACCGCCGCGGGTTTTTCGAGCAGCACATGCGCCCCCGCCCGCAGCGCCGCGCACGCGTGTTCGGCGTGGAAGCAATTCGGGCTGGCAACCGAGACCACATCGACCCGCTCCGCGCTGAGCATCTTGCGATAATCGTCATAGGTCCGCAGACCGGGCTGGAGTTTCTCGACCTCCCTGCGCCGCGCGGGTTCGGGGTCACACGCCGCAACGAGCCTGACGCCCGGACACCCGGCGTAACCCGGGATATGCATGTGCTGAGCAATTGATCCGCAACCGATTACCGCCGCGTTCCAGGTTCTGGCCACAAGCAAGCTCCTCGTACCGCTCACACCGGTGCGGTCTTTGGTCGATGACTCACGCTCATCGTCACGGACGAGCGTCCGCCCTTCCCCCCAGATGCCGACAACCTGCTGCCCAAGGCCCGCACGCCACACGATGTCGCTTCCGACCCGTCAGCCTGCCGGCCTCACGATGTTACCTTTTGTGCTATACTACCTCTCGCCGTGGCATGCGTCTACCGGGCTGGACAGTCTCTGCTTGCAGGGCAGCTTTGACCCCTTATTCCGAAAGTTCTATGCATCACGCGCGCGTGTCTGGCGATGAGACGGTAACATCGCTCATCATTCTGAGGAGCCCGGCTCGTAGCGCGGCCCCCGACCGCAGTCCGACGGGGAATACCGCGTCTCCGACGCTGCGGCGGTCTCAGAGAGACCGCACTCCACATGGGGAGCCGGCGTCTCGCCTGCTTTCGCAATGTTTGCGGGTCGGCAGGATTCTGCGGAGACAACGGTACAGGGTATGCGTGGCGTACCGACTCGTCGTGAGATAACCGTGCAGGGCCGTTCTGCATCCGCAACCGGGAGATTGCAATGCTCAAGGATCTGATTCTGAAGAACCGCAGCTATCGGCGATTTCACCAGGACCACCGGATCGGTATGGAGACGCTCCGCGAGCTGGTCGAGCTGGCGAGGCTCTCGCCTTCGGCGGGGAACCTTCAGCCGCTGAAGTACTTCCTGTCCGCCGATCCGCAGACGAACGACCGGATCTTTCCCCACCTCGCATGGGCCGGCTATCTGACCGACTGGCCCGGTCCCGCCGAGGGCGAACGTCCAAGCGCGTACATCGTCATCCTCGGGGATACGCACATCAGCCCGACCGTCAATTGCGACCACGGCATCGCGGCCCAGAGCATACTCCTCGGGGCGACGGAAAGAGGGCTCGGCGGCTGCATGATCGGCTCCGTCAAGCGGGACGAACTGCGGCAAGTGCTGTCGATCCCCGCCCGCTATGCAATCCTCCTGGTGGTGGCTCTCGGCAGGCCCAGAGAAACCGTGGTGCTCGAAACCGCGGTCGGCGATATCAGGTACTGGCGCGACGAGCACGGCGTGCACCACGTGCCGAAGCGACCGCTGGAGGAAATCATCCTTGCCGGATCCGAATCGCCAAGCAGCACGCGAGACTGAGTTTGCCGCCGATGCATTGACCGAGGCCGTTCGGACGGGTAGCTTGCCCCGGCGTTCGGTTCTGTCCCGCCGCAAAGTGTGCGCATGCAGCAGGACGTCCCAGACCGGCGCCGGACGAGATCCTCGCGGATGCTGGCGGCCGACTACGCAACGCCGAACCGGGCACAAGACAGGAAGTCAAGCGGTGAACGTGTCTCTCTCCTGCCCTCCGTCACACCGAGCCATCCCATTGCTCATCGTCACCGCCGTCAGCCTGGCGGCTTGCGGCGCGGCGAGCGCGGCCGACCCCACCGCACCGCCGGTCGTGGACACGTTCGCCGACACCTGGGCCGCCACTGATGCCCTTGGCCGTACGCTCATCGACGCGGAGCAGGCCGGACCACCCCGCGAAGGCAAGTACGTCGGCATCTTCTACTTCCTCTGGCTCGGACAGCACGGCACCGACGGCCCCTACGACATCACGAAGATCCTCGCCCAGGACCCCGATGCCCTTCACCATCCCAACAGCCCGCTGTGGGGGCCGCTGAACCACTTCCACCACTGGGGCGAGCCGCTCTTCGGCTACTACCTCAGCGATGACGCATGGGTGATCCAGAAGCACGCCCAGATGCTCTGCGACGCCGGCGTCGACGCGATCATTTTCGACGTCACGAACCAGGAGACGTACCCCAAGGCCCACCTGCGCCTCTGCGAGGTCTACTCCGAGTTGCGGCGCCTCGGCCGCAGGACGCCGCAGATCGCCTTCCTCTGCCCCTTCGGCGACCCGGGCAACGTCGTGGCCAGGTTGTACGAAACCCTCTACAAGCCCGGACGCTACCGGGATCTCTGGTTCCGATGGAAGGGCAAGCCGCTCATCCTGGCCGACAGGGACAAGGTCCCGGCGGAGACCAGAGCGTTCTTCACCTTCCGCAAGCCGCAGCCCAGCTACTTCGAGGGCCCGACGGGTCCGGACCAGTGGGGCTGGCTCGAGATCCACCCGCAGCATGCCTTCTGCAACGCGCAGGGCAAGCCGGAGGAGGTGACCGTCGGCGTCGGCCAGAACGCAAGCGGCAAGCGCCTCTGCGCCTTCAGCGAAAAGAACACATACGGCCGCAGTTGGCACAACGGGAAGAAAGATGAGCGGCCCGACGCGGTTCGCTACGGGTTCAACGTCGCCGAGCAGTGGGAACGCGCCCTGAAGATCGATCCCGAATTCATCTTCATCACGGGCTGGAACGAGTGGATCGCGATGCGACTGCCGGAATTTGCCGGTGTGCGAGAACCCGTCATGTTCGTGGATGAGTTCACGCAGGAATACAGCCGCGACATCGAGCCGATGAAAGGCGGGCATGGCGACGACTACTACTACCAAATGGTCAACTACATCCGCCGGTTCAAGGGCGTCCGCAAACCTGCCGCCCCTAGCGAGCCCAAGACCATCCGCATCGACGGCAGTTTCGCGGATTGGGGCGACGTCGGCCCGGAGTACCGCGACGATCGCGGCGACACGATGCATCGCGACCACCCCGGCTACGACCGGGCAGGCCGATACATGAACACCACCGGCCGCAACGACTTCGTCGCCGCGAAGGTCGCCCGGGACGACCGCAACGTCTACTTCTACGTTCGCACGGCCCAGCCCATCACGCCACCGGCCGGCTCGCACTGGATGATGCTGTTCATCGACGCCGACTGCGACGCGAAGACCGGATGGCAGGGGTACGATCTCGTGGTCAATCGCAAGGTCAAGGATCGCTCAACCGCAATGCTCGAAGCGAGCCGCGACGGCTGGAACTGGAAGCCGCGGGCCAGGCTTGCATACCGGGTCAAAGGCAACGAACTCGAACTCGCCGTCCCCCGGTCCGCCTTCGGCCCGGCCGCACGAACAAGGGAGCTTGCCTTCCGCTTCAAGTGGTCGGACAACATGCAGACGGAAGGCGACGTGATGGACTTCACCATCAACGGCGACGCCGCCCCCAACGGAAGATTCAGTTACGCCTTCCCGTAAACCGACGAGGTGCGGCCGCCGGAGACAGATCCGGAACGCGACCATGAAAAAGACCTTCGCAGCCATGCTGGTTCTGGCGGCCCACGCACCCGCCGCGTCAGCGGCTTCCGCGGAACCGACAACCCGGCCGTCGCGCCGGCCCAACGTCGTCTTCCTCCTTGCGGATCAGTGGCGGGCGCAGGCCGTCGGTTTCGCCGGCGACCCCAACGCGCGAACGCCCCACCTCGACCGTCTCGCCGCGGAGGGCGTCGTCCTGACGACGGCCGTCTCGACGTGCCCGGTGTGTTCCCCGTACCGCGCCGGCCTGATCACCGGCCGGTACCCCGTCACGCACGGGGTGTTTCTGAACGACGTGTGCCTCAGCCGCGACGCCGTCTCGCTCGCGCAGGCATTCGCCGGCGCCGGCTACCGGACCGCGTACATCGGCAAGTGGCACCTCGACGGCCACGGGCGCTCGAGCTTCATCCCCCCGGAGCGCAGGCAGGGCTTCGAGTTCTGGCGCGCCTGCGAATGCACCCACGACTACGGCCACTCACTCTACTACGCCGACACGCCGGAGCCGCGATACTGGAACGGTTACGACGCGACGGCCCAGACCGAGGAGGCCGAGGCGTATATCCGTGCCCACCGGCGTGAGCCGTTTCTGCTGGTGCTGTCGTGGGGGCCGCCGCACAACCCTTACGACACCGCTCCGGAGCGTTTTCGGAAGCTCTTTCGGCCGGGCGACCTTCGCCTGCGTCCGAACGTCCCGCCGGAAGCCGAGCAGGCGGCTCGCCGCGACCTGGCCGGCTACTATGCGCACTGCGCGGCCCTCGACGAATGCGTCGGCCGGATCGTGCGTGCCCTCCGTGACAACGGCCTCGCCGATGAGACGATCCTCGTCTTCACATCCGACCACGGCGACATGCTCGGCTCGCATGGAGAGCAGCGTAAGCAGCGGCCCTGGGACGAATCGGTACTGGTCCCCTTCGTCATACGCTGGCCGACCGGCCTCGCACATGCGGGGACGCGGCTTTCGGCGCCGCTGGGCACCCCGGACATCATGCCGACGCTTCTGGGGCTTTGCGGCATCGACGTACCGGCAACCGTCGAAGGCGAGAATCGCTCCGCGTGGCTCCGGGGGCGGCAGCCCGACGCCGACCGCGCCGCCCTGATCGCGTGCGTCGCGCCGTTCGGCGAATGGACGCGGGCAGCGGGTGGCCGGGAGTATCGCGGCATCCGCACGCAACGCTACACGTACGTCCGCACGCTCACCGGCCCCTGGCTCCTCTACGACAACCAGGCCGATCCCTACCAGCAGCGAAACCTTGTCGAAGACGGGGATTACGCCGCGCTCCGGGAACAGCTCGACTCGCAGCTCCGTGCAGAGCTCAAGCGGCACAACGACGAGTTTCTGCCGGGTCAGGAATACGTCAGGAAATGGGCCTACAAGACGAACGCCGAGGGCACCGTACCCTACGCACCGTAGTGCCGTTTTCGGTAAGACAGTTTCGCATGCGGCGAGCAGCGCCGCAAAGGCTCCGTCGCCCCTACAGTGTTATCGCCTGGATTCTTGTCGGCCGGCGCCGCATTCCGGGCCAGGGGCGGTACGTCATTCTGAGGGAGCGGAGCGACCGAAGAATCCGGCCTGAGCGTTGCGGGGGCTTTGCGCGTGCAAGGATCTGCGCAAATCGGACGCCGGATTCTTCGGCCCCCGAGGGGGCCTCAGAATGACGCGACGCACGCTCCGTGCGTCCGGCGCCGCCATGTTGGGCTGCGGGCCACGCCCGCGCTGGGGGCTGGAAAGGAACGAACCTCTCGAACCGAAAGCGGCACCAGCGGGATCGCCGCGCGCACGGGCGCAGCACCCGCCTTGACGGCTTGCTCCATCACGTGTACGCATTATGCACCGGCATGACCGGCAAGGAGAACATACGATGTCCAATTCCTCCACACGACGATCGTTTCTGCAAACAATCGGCCTCGGCGCCGCCGCTCTGGGCCTTCAACAATCGGCTCGCTCCGAGGAGAAGCCGATCCAGGGCTTCGAAAAGGCGAAGACCGACCCGGACGCCCACAAGGGCTGGAAGCCCGTCTCCGACCGGAAGATCCGCGTCGGGATCGCCGGGTACGGCGTGTGCCGCTTCGGAGCCGCCTTCAGCTTCCAGGATCACCCGAACGTCGAGGTGGTGGCGGTCACCGATCTGGACCCGGACAAGTGCGCCGGTCTGGCCAGGGCGTGCCGCTGCGAAAAGACCTACCCCTCCGCCGAGGAGATGATCAAGGACGACAGGATCGAGGCCGTGTTCATTGCCACCGACGCCCCGAGCCATGCCCGGCTGTGCATCGACGCCCTCAAGCACGGCAAGCACGCCGCCTCGGCAGTGCCCGCCGTCTTCGGCTCACTGGAAGAGGCCGACAGGCTGTTCGAGGCCGTCAAGACTACCGGCTTGAAGTACATGATGTTCGAGACGTCCTACTTCCACGAAGACCTCTTCGCGATGCGGCAGATGTACAACGCCGGACAGCTTGGCAAGATCGTGTACGCGGAGGGCGAGTACTTCCACTTCATGCCGGACCCCATCGACTCGTACAAGGGATGGCGCGTGGGGCTGCCCCCGCAGTGGTACCCGACGCACTCAAACGCGTACTACGTCGGCGCCAGCGGCGGCAGCTTCACCGAGGTCTCCTGCATGGGCATGCCCAGCCGGCTCTACTGGCTCCAGGCCGACAAAAACCCCTACAAGAACACATTCGGTACCGAAGTCGCGCTCTTCCGCACGAGCGAAGGCGGCATGGCACGGATGGCCGTCAGTTGGGACACCCCCGGCGACAGCGGAGAACGGGGCCGGATTCGCGCGCAGAACGGAACCTTCTACGGCAAGTTCGAGGGGCTTGAGAAGAATGTCCCGGCAATCAAGCGGCCTCCGCTCCCGCCCAAAGTGGAAGCCGGCGGACACGGCGGTTCGCACGGCTACCTGATGAACGAGTTCGTCACGGCGATCCTCGAGAACCGCAAACCGCTCGTGGATGTCGCGCAGGCGTTGAATATGACGGTCGGCGGTATCGTGGCGCACCAGTCGGCCCTCAAGGACGGCGAACTGCTGAAGATCCCGCAGTACAAGCTCTGAACGGGATGCAGGGACGTCGCCGATGCAGGCGGACCTCGCGCGGAGCGATGCCGGGTGCCGTTGCCCTGTGTGGCCGGCATCGTTCCGGTTCAATCCGCGCGTCTCGCAAAGGAGGTTCTCATGTTGCGCCGACTCACCGGAAGCTTCGTCACCGTCTTATGCGTTTGTGCCATTGCCGGCTGCGGGCCGTCGCCGGGCAGCCCGGTGAACCGGCTGGGCGACGAGATCATCGTCTGCGGACAGCTCTTTCACACAGGCGCCCCGGTTGTGACGTGGCTCGATCCCGGCGGATACGACGCCTACCGAGTCGAGCCCAAGTTCCAGCCCGCCGGGACGTCGGCTTCGCGTCCCGCCTCCGAGTCCGCGCCCCTGGTCACATACGGCTCCTGGCGCTATCCGCTGCCGCCCGGCATCGCCGACAGGATCCGCGAGCGAGGCTGGCGGCTCGACGAGCTTCAGCGGGTCGTCGACCAGTTCGTCATCCACTACGACGTCTGCGGCACGTCGCGGCAGTGCTTCAAGGTGCTCCACGACATGCGCGACCTCTCCGTGCAGTTCATGCTCGACATCGACGGAACCATCTACCAGACGCTCGACCTGAAGGAGCGAGCCTGGCACGCCGGCACCGCCAACAGCCGCTCCGTCGGCGTTGAGATTGCCAACATCGGCGCCTATCCCGACACCAGGGTCCTCGATAAGTGGTATCAACGCGACAAGACGGGCCGCCTCCGCATCACGCTCCCCGCCGAGATGGGCGACGGCGGCGTCCGCACGAAGGGCTTCGTCGGCTATCCCGCGCGCCCCGGCCTCTTCCGCGGCCGTATCCAGGGCCGCGAGCTCGTCCAATACGACTACACGAATGAGCAATACGAATCGCTCATCAAGCTCACGGCTGCGCTCTGCCGAATCTTCCCCAACCTGCGGTGCGACGCCCCCCGCGACCGGCAAGGCGAGATCATCGATCACGTCCTCACGGACGCCCAGCAGAAGGCGTACCGCGGCCTCCTCGGCCACTGGCACATTACCGCGCAAAAAGTGGACCCCGGCCCGGCCTTCGACTGGTTCCGTGTGATCAACGGCGCCCGCCGCTACCTCGGCCAGCCGCCGTTGCCGGTACCGAAACCCGACGCCGCAAGCCTCGCCCTCGCCCTCTGAGCGACGGCGACGGAGAACCCCCGCGGCTCCGCCGCGCCAGGCACGCGATTCGCGCTGGCCGTCAGCCCCGGGTGGGTTGCCGGTAGTCTGCCCACGGCGAAGGTCTGGCCCAGGCAACGTCACGAAAGGTCAAGCCCTGCAGCGACGGCAAGCGGCATCCCACCCGACGTACTGCATCGTGCCCGGAGATACACCGCGCGGATTCCCGTTGACGGCCCGCCGATTGCAACCTTCTGGCCTTCCTCGCCCGCGTCGTTACAATAGTACTATGCAGACTCCAACCGCGCTATGCATTGCCTCTTGCGCGATGCAGAACCCCGCGCGGATGCAGAACGGTTCGCGGCGGCGCGGCGATTCGAGGGTGAACCGATGAAGACCCTGATACTCGAAGTGTCCGGAATGACCTGCAATCACTGCGCGGACAGCATTACCCGGGCTCTGACCGGCACAGCCGGCGTGAAGGAGGCAGCGGTCGACGTCATGGCCGGCACGGTCCGCGTGAGTATCGATGAAAAGAAATGCGGCCCCCCCGAGCTCCTGCACGCGGTGGAACAGGCCGGCTATCAGGTCAGCAGCTACAAACCCGCGGACTGAGACGTGCCCGACCTCCTTGAGCAACGCGCCCGGACCGATCACAAGGTCACTCTGCGAATCAGCGGTATGACGTGCGGCTCGTGCGTCGCCCACGTCGAGAAGGCGCTTCGCGCCGTCGAAGGCGTCCGCGACGCCGCCGTGAATCTGGCCACCGAGACGGCGGTCGTTACGCTGGCCGCCCCCGGCCTTGATACGCGCGAACTGACGGCCGCCGTCCAGAGGGCGGGCTACGAGGCATCCCCCGTGCAGCCTGCGGGGGCCCTCGCCGGCGTTGCCGAGGCAAGCCCTGCCCGGCCGCGCCGAGGACGAACCCGCCGGGGCGAACGTGCGATGCTCATCGCTTTCGCGCTCGGCCTGCCCGTGATCGCCATACACGCGTTCGCCCGCCATCTCGCCGGCGGGCACCCGCACGCAGCGGCATGGCCCGGCGTGCTGCAGGCCCTGCTCGTTGCCGCCATGCTCGCCTCCCCCGCCGGCGCGCCGATCCTCGCCGGCGGCCTGCGCGCCGCGTGGCATCGCGCCCCGAACATGGATTTGCTCATCGGCCTCGGCGTTTCCGCCGCCTTTGTCGGAAGCCTTGTCGCGATGATGGGCGAGATTCTTTCACCGGGCCGCCTCTACGAAACCCACTTTGAAATGGCGGCGATGATCCTCATATTCATCGACGCCGGACGATACCTCGAAGGTCGCGCCCGTGGGCAGGCTTCCTCCGCCCTCCGGGCCCTGGCCGCACGTGCCCCGCGCACCGCCACCCTCGTCCGCGGCGATGAAGTGGTCGTCGTGCCGCTGGCCGAGGTGAAGATCGGCGATGTGCTCCGTGTCAACGCGGATGAGTACATTCCCGCCGACGGCCGCGTAATCGCCGGCGAAGCGGCCGTCGATCAGAGCATGCTCACGGGCGAATCCGTGCCCGTGGACGTCGGCCCCGGGGCAACGGTATTCGGCGGAACCCGCGTTACCAGCGGGAGCATCACCATCGCGGCCGAGGCGATCGGCGCGGACTCCGCCGTAGCCCGCATCGCCCAGCTCGTGGATCAGGCCCAGAGCAGCCGCACCCGCCTCCAGCGGATAGCGGATCGCGCGGCGGGCGTGTTCGTGCCCGTCGTCGTCCTCCTTGCCGCGGCCACCTTCGCGGGCTGGGCCGTGGCCGGCATCGTCGGCGGGGGCATTGGCGGCGACCGCGCCCACTGGCTCGCCGAGGCGTTCTCGCGTGCTATCGCGGTCCTTGTCGTCGCCTGTCCGTGCGCGATGGGCCTGGCCACGCCGACAGCGGTCATGGTCGCCACCGGCAATGCGGCGCTCCGCGGCATCCTCGT
Organism: uncultured Planctomycetales bacterium; assembly: GCA_964653435.1. Lineage (GTDB taxonomy): Bacteria > Planctomycetota > Phycisphaerae > UBA1845 > PWPN01 > CAZMVY01. Next base: position 11,333 of record CAZZFA010000107.1, read on the forward strand.
CCGCGACGCGGCCGCGCTGGAGGCGAGCGCGCTGGCCGACGTGATCCTCTTCGACAAGACCGGCACGCTCACGACCGGGCGTCCGGTCGTGGTACAGGTGGTCGGTGAAGCCGGCGGCGTCGAACCTCGCGAGCTGATCGGTTTCGCGGCATGCGCGGAACAGTTCTCGAAGCATCCCCTCGCACGCGCCATTGTCGCAAAAGCGCGGGAGTGGGGCGTCGCCGTGACCGTTCCGGATGAGTACGAACAGAAGACGGGCCTCGGCGTGTCGGCGAGCGTCCAGGGGCACCGCGTCCTTGTCGGAAGCGCCGGGTTCCTTGCCCGCAATCACGTGGATTGCGCGGAGGCGAGAGAGCGACTGGAACGTATGGCACGCGACGGCCGAACCGTCGTTCTCGTCGCGGTCGACGGGCGGCTCGGCGGCCTCATCGCCGTGACGGATCGGCCGCGCCCGACGGCGATCGAGGCTATCGGCGAGTTGCAACGGCTCGGCCTGGATGTGGTCATGGTCACTGGCGACGATAGGCACACGGCCGCCGCCATCGCCGCGGAGATCGGCGTGCGGTCCGTCCGTGCGGAACTTGCCCCCGACGGCAAGCTGGCGGTCGTCCGCGAGTTCCAGGCCGCCGACCGCCGCGTCGCGTTCGTGGGCGACGGAATCAACGATGCCCCGGCACTGGCGGCCGCCGACGCCGGGATCGCCTTCGCCGCCGGTGCGGAGCTCGCCTCGGAAACGGCCGGTATCACCCTGATCGGCGACGACCTTACTCTGATCCCGGCGGCGGTGCTTCTGGCCCGCCGATCCGTCCGGATCATCCGGCAGAACCTCTTCTGGGCCTTTTTCTACAATGCGGCGATGATCCCGCTGGCCGCGTTCGGCGTGGTGCCGGCGAGCCTCGCCGCCGCAGCGATGATGCTGAGCTCGATCTCCGTTGTGCTGAACTCGCTTCGCCTGCAACGCGAGAAGATGTGAGGGACGACGAACGATGCGAATGCTTCTGCTGACCGCTCTTGTGCTCGGCGCCGCACCGGTTGCACCCGGTGTTCGTGCCGCCGCCCCGGGGGGGGAGCAAGCGGCTGCCCCGGCCGACCGCCAACCGAGGGCAACGGTCGAGTTGCTCGCCGATCAGGCCGCGGTCGTACCCGGCCGCCCCCTGACGCTCGCACTGCGGTTCCGCATTGAGAAAGGCTGGCACATCTACTGGCGCAACCCCGGCGAGAGCGGCATGGCGCCCTCTGTGAAGTGGAGGCTTCCGCCCGGTTTCCGGGCCGGCCCCTTGCGCTTTCCGCCGCCGAGGCGCGAGCGATCGCCCGCCGGCGATTCGTACGTCCTCGACGGCGAACCCGTGCTCCTCGTCGACCTCGACGTTCCCGACAGTCTCTCGCCCGGACAGAGCATCGAAATCGCCGGCCTCGCTCAATGGCTGGTCTGCAGGGAGGCGTGCGTCCTCGAAAAGCAGGAGATCTCGCTCAGGCTCCCCGTCCAGGACCGGAACACGCCCTCGCGCCCCGCCAACGAGTCCCTGTTTCGCCGCGCTCGGCGTCTACTGCCGGTGCCGGCAGCGGAGGCGGAGTACCTGACGCTCACGACCGCCGCGAACGTCGACAGGCTCCGCCCCGGAGACCGAGCGAGGATCGCCCTTGTGCTGACCGTCAAAGACGGCTTCCACATCCAATCGAACAAGCCGCTTACGCCCGGGTTCATCGCCACCGACGTGTTCACCGACATTGTACCCGGGCTGACGATCGGCGAGCCGGTCTTTCCGCCCGCTCGAAGGACGACCGTGCCGGAGCTCGGCGAAGTGGCCGTGTTCGCGGGCCGCGTCGTGATCGTCATTCCGATTCAGGCGAATCCCGATCTGAAGGGCCCGAATGTCCGCGTCAGCGGTGTGCTGACCTATCAGGCCTGCGACGACAAGACCGGCCAGTGCTTCATGCCGACGAGCGTCGAATGGGCCATCACCATCCCGGTCGGCGACAGGGATGCGCTCGTCAAGCCCGTCAACGCCGACATCTTCGCCGCCGCGTCCGCGTCCGCACCGCAGGGCCGCTCATCCATTGAAAACGGCGCCGCCGGGGGCTTCTCACTCGACCGTCCCATCCAGGCACAGCTCCACGAAGCCGAACATCCGCTCTGGATCTGGCTGATTCTCGCGGCGATCGCCGGGCTCGTCCTCAATATCACTCCCTGCGTTCTGCCCGTGATCTCGATCAAGATCATCAGCTTCGTGCAGCAGGCCCAGGCCTCGCCCGGCCGTGTGTTCAAGCTGGGGCTTGCCTTCGCGGCCGGCATGCTGATCGTCTTCAACGTGCTCGCCGGCCTCGCCACCGGGGCCAACCTGGTCTGGGGCCAGCACTTCCAGAACTCCACGTTCGTCCTCGTGATGACGGCCATCATCTTCGCTTTCGGCCTGAGCCTCTTCGGCGTCTTCACCCTCGGCGTACCCCGGGCGATCGAAGAAGCGGCCGGCCGCCAGACCCATGAAGGCTACCTCGGCTCGCTCGCCAAGGGCGCCCTCGCCACCGCACTCGGCACCCCGTGCCTCGGTCCTGTTCTCGGCTCCGTCCTCACCTGGGCCGTCACCCAGCCCACCGGCATCGTCTTCCTGGTGTTCAACACGATCGGCGTCGGCATGGCCGCGCCGTACGTCGTGCTCACCGCCAACCCGCGATGGCTGAGGTTCGTTCCGCGGCCGGGCCCGTGGATGGAGACGTTCAAGCACGTCATGGGCTTCGTGCTCATGGCCACCGTCGTCTATCTGCTCAGCATCCTCCTTGGCCAGATCGGCGGCGCGGGCCTGGTGCCTGCTTTGGCCTTCCTGGTAGCCGTCGCGTTCGCCTGCTGGCTCTGGGGACGCTATGTCTCGCTCACGAGCACCCCCGGCGTTCGCACGGCCGTACGCCTCGCCTCCGTCACCATTGTCGTCGTGGCCTGGCTTGGCTTTATCCGCCCGAGCGGCGGCGGAGCGATGCCGCAGACGCAACCTTCGCACGTCTCTCTGCCGGATGACGCATCCGGCGGCATGAAGTGGCAGGAGTTCTCGCTCCAGCGTCTTCAGGAGCTGACCGCTCAGGGCAAGACGGTCATGGTCGATGTCTCTGCCGAATGGTGCCTGAACTGCAAGCTGAATCTCAAGTTCGTGCTCGACACCCCCGCGGTCGTGCGCGAAGTGGAGAGGCTCGGCGTCGTGCCCATGATCGCTGACTGGACCGGCTACGACGAACAGATCGGGCAGTTCATTCAGAAGCTTGCCCCCGGCGCCAGTATCCCCCTGCTCGCCATCTTCCCCGCCGGCCGCCCGGAGCAACCGATCGTCATGCTCGGCATCGTGACCCAGACCCAGGTGCTCCAGGCCCTCGCTCAGGCCGGCCCCTCGCGCCCGTGACGGACGCTCCCCGCCCCGGCGTCGAACCCGCCCCGGCGGGACGGACGTGTGTAGCCAGGGGAGCGAGCCCCTGGTGTGTTTCCCCGCGCAAGGATAAGTCCCGGGAGGGGCGAAAGAGAAAGAATGTCCGTCGTCCCGCTGGAACTCGTCGCGTTCGCCGCGATCCGGTCCGGAAGCGTACGCCCCTGGCTACAAACGTGTGGCCCTTCCCGGCAGAAACGGACTCGCGGAATCCGTCACGCACCCTTCTTCCGCTGCCGCGTTCGTCATCGGTTGCCAACGATATGCGGACGGCGTATGATTATTATGCAGACGCTTCGATGCAACGCCCCGGTGCTCGTTCTTCGGCAGTTGGTTGCCCCTCCGAACGCGCCACTCGAGGACAACTGCGGCATCTCAAGGTCGGCGACCGGCATCTCGTGACGACGCTTCCGGGAGAACAACGATGTCCGCCCAAGCCATCGTTCGCTGCCCGGCTTGTTCGCAGAAGTACCGGGTAAACGCCGCCGCCATCGGGCGAACCGCCCGCTGCAAGGTCTGCGGCGCCGAATTCGTCATCGGGCGCAAGACACGCCTCGACGACGACACGGTAGTCTCATGGATCATGCAGGATGCGCCGGCCTCCGCTTCCGTTATGGGAAGCACGGGGATATTCCACGATCCCGACGATGCGGCTTCGCCCGTCCCGGCCGAATCGGACGCGGCGAACGCGCCGCCGGACGCCCGCCCGCCGACCGTCGGCCACCTGGGGGTCCGCCTGGTTACCATCGATGCCGACGGCGCGCACTTCGAGTTTCCCGCCTCGGCGCTCGTGAGTGAGGACCTGCGAAACGCATTCCCCCGCAAGTGCGTCGGTTGTGCCGCCGCCCACGGCCTCGGTGTACACCTGATCCACTGGCCCGAACGCATGGCTCCGGACGAGCGATCTCGCTGGAACGAGCTGCAGAATCGCCCTGTCGGCAAGCTGGACGCCTTCCGTAATGCCGCGACCAAGGCTCTGCTCGGCACGCTGCCGTCGTCGCGACACGCGGGCGATCCCTTCCGATTGCCGTTCCCGATCTTCGTGTGCGGCCACTGTCACGCATCCCGCGACGTGCGGGGCCACGTCCTCGTCCGCCAGGGTGCGGACGTCTGCTATCTGACCATCGCCTCGCTTGGCGTGGCCGTCGAGTTCTTCCGCAACAACGGCGGACAGGGCACCCCCGCCTACGATCAGCTCGTGGAGGAGCGGGATCGTCGGCGAGACCCCTGGCACGATCTGGCGGCTGATGTCCGCCAGCGCATTTCCCACTGGTTTGAGCCGCGCCCCGGCGAGCAATTCGTCCGTTTCTTCCGTGATGCGGAGTTCTCGCCCCTTGAAACCGGCGTCGCCGGCGTTGTCCTGACCAGCAGTCGGCTCGTGTTCAGGAAGTACGCGGCCTGCCGCGACTACCCGCTCAGCGAACCTTGCCGCGTGGAAATCCGCGCCAAGGGCTCCAACGCCAGCGTACAGATCATCGAGCCGACACAGCGTCCCGCCGTGCTCACGCTGACCGCCACCGATGCAAATGAGTTCCTCGTTGTCCTGCGCGCCTGTGGGAGTTGCTGGACCATCAGTGTTTGAACAACATCGCAGCAACCGGCGAAGACCGGCCGCCGACCTGCCGGGGGCGGACATCCCGCTTCCTGCCGCCCCCCCCGCTCCGCGGCCGCCTCGACAGAATCGACCGGCCGAAGGCGACGCTACTGCCGCTTTCGGTTCGAGAGTTTCGTTCGTTTCCAGCCCCCCAGCGCGGGC
>CAZZFA010000108.1:0-15910 GCA_964653435.1 uncultured Planctomycetales bacterium
CGATCATCACGATCATGGCCATGATCCTGCCCAGCCTCATCGGCGGCAGCATCATCATCGAGATGATCTTTTCGATTCAGGGGATGGGGTGGCTGGGGTTCAATGCGATCCTGCAGCGGGATTATCCCATGATCATGGCGACGGCGACGATCGCCGCGTTCCTCACGCTCATCGGGCTGCTCCTGCAGGACCTGCTGTACGCATGGCTTGATCCGCGGATTTCGTATGAGTGACGTGGCCGTACCCGTAACCGACCGACCCGGAGAAGCGACGCGTCGTCCGCACGAGACGTACTGGGCGATCGTCCGGCATCAGTTCGCGAAGAACCGCTCCGCGGTCGCGGGGTTGTGGCTGGTGTGCCTGTTCTTTCTGGCGGCGATCTTCGCCCCGTTCCTGGCGAACTCCAAGCCGTTCTGCCTCTGCGATCAGGGCCGCTGGAGTTTCCCGCTCTTTGCCGACCTGACTTCGTCGGACCTGGTGATCCTTGCGGCGGCGGGGTGCGCGCTGCTGTGGTGGGTCGCGGGGCACGTTGTGCCGCGGGGCTGGTTCGCAGGGCATCCGTGGTTCGGGACGTTCGTCCTCTTCGCGGGGCTTTTCGTGATCCTGTCCGTGGCGATCGAGCTGACGGTCGGCGAGCGTAACGATCGCACCGATTATCGCGAGCTGGCGGGCCGTCCGGGGGTCCGGGCGGTCTTTCCTCCCATCCGCTATTCCCCCGTCGAGACGAACCTCGCCATCCGCCGCACGCCGCCGCTGCGGCTCCCGGGACACTACCTCGGCACCGACGACCTCGGGCGGGATGTGGCCTCCCGGCTGCTCTGGGCCACCCGGGTCTCGCTGGCCGTCGGTTTCATCGCCGAGGGTCTGGCCGTGGTCATCGGTGTGACGCTCGGCGCCATCGCCGGCTACTTCGGGCGCCGGGCGGACTTCATCATCATGCGGTTCGTCGAGGTGATGATCTGCTTCCCCGCCTTTTTCCTGATTCTCACGGTGTTGGCGTTCTTCGGCCGTCACCTGTGGCTGATCATGCTGGTCATCGGCCTCACGGGCTGGACGGACAACGCGCGGTTCATCCGCGCCGAGTTCCTGCGGTTGCGGAATCTGGAGTACGCGATGGCGGCCCGGGCGCTGGGGCTGGGCTGGGTGCGGATCGTCTTCCGCCACCTCCTGCCGAACGGGATCGCGCCGGTGCTGGTGAATGCGTCGTTCGGGGTGGCGGCCGCCATTCTGATCGAGGGCGGCCTGAGTTTTCTCGGGTTCGGGGTGGCCCCGCCGCGGGCGACATGGGGCACGATGCTCAACGAGGGGCGCGAGAACATCCTCGATCTGCCGTGGCTGATCGTTCTGCCGGGGCTGGCGATATTCCTGGCGGTCTCCGCGTATAACCTGGTGGGCGAGGGCCTGCGCGACGCGCTGGACCCGAAACTGCGAGAGGCATGAGCACGAGCAACGACATCCTGCTGGACGTCCGCGACCTCAAGACGTACTTCTTCCTGGAGGAGGGCGTGGGGAAGGCCGTCGACGGCGTGTCGTGGACGCTGCCGAGGGGCCGGACGCTGGCGCTGGTGGGCGAGAGCGGTTGCGGCAAGAGCGTCACGGCGCTGTCGATCATGCGGCTGATCCCGGAGCCGCCCGGCCGGATCGTCGGCGGGCAGATCCTCTTCGAGGGCCGCGACCTGGTGCAGCTCCCCGAGTCGGAGATGCGGCGGATTCGCGGCAATCGGATCGCGATGATCTTCCAGGAGCCGATGACGTCGCTGAACCCGGTTTTCACGATCGGCGACCAGATCGTCGAGGCCATCACGCTGCACCAGCGGATCCGCGGGTGCGAGGCATGGGACCTCGCCACGGAGATGCTTCGGCGCGTCGGCGTCTCCGAGCCGGGGCAGCGGGTCCGTGAGTACCCCCACCAGATGTCGGGCGGCATGCGCCAGCGGGTGATGATCGCGATGGCCCTCTCCTGCAATCCGTCCCTGCTGATCGCCGATGAGCCGACGACCGCACTGGATGTGACGATTCAGGCGCAGATTCTCGATCTGCTCCGCCAGCTCCAGGCCGAGGCGGGCATGTCGATTCTCATCATCACGCACGACCTCGGCGTCGTGGCGGAGATCGCCGACGAGGTCTGCGTGATGTACGCGAGCCGGATCGTCGAGCGGGCGGAGGTGAAGGAGCTTTTCGCTTCCCCGCTGCACCCGTATACGCAGGGGCTTTTCCGAAGCATGCCGCGGCTGGCCCAGCGGAAGGAGCGGCTCGACGTAATCCCCGGCAACGTGCCGAACCCGCTGGACTTTCCGGACGGCTGCAAGTTTCACCCGCGCTGCGCGCTCGGGTGCGACGACCGGCAGTGCCAACGGCAGGAGCCGCCGCTGCGGGAAGTCCGCCCGGGTCGCCGGGTCGCGTGCTGGAAGGCGGAGGGATACGCCGATGCGTAACTGGAATCCAACGGCATGCGTGCGGCGTGCCACGGAAATGAGGAATGCCGAAACCCGAATGACGAAAGTAGCCCGAATGCCGAAATCCGAAAGAGCGACATCCCGGCGCTGCACTGCTCGTCACTCGTCATTCGTTCATTCGTCATTCCTTCGTCATTCGGATTTCGTCATTCGACATTCCATCGCTCGAAACCGGTGTAACCCGTGTTAGACAACGCTGCGAACGCCCACGGCATCCTGTTGAAGGTCGATGACCTCAAGACGTACTTCCCCGTGCGTCGAGGCGTGTTTGCGCGGGTCCGCGATTTTGTTCGGGCGGTGGACGGCGTGTCGTTCGAGGTGCCGCGGGGCAAGACGCTCGGGCTCGTCGGCGAGACCGGTTGCGGCAAGACGACCGTCGGGCGGACGATCCTGCGGCTCATTCCGGCCACGGGCGGCCGTGTCCTCTTCGACGGGGTCGATGTCTTTGCGCTGCCGCCGCGCGAGCTCCGGGTGCTCCGCCGGCAGATGCAGATCATCTTTCAGGATCCTGTGGGCAGCCTCAACCCGCGGATGACCGTTGAGACGATCGTGGGCGAGGCGCTCACGGTGCATGGCCTCGCGAAGGGGCAGGCTCGCCGGGACCGCGTTGCGTCGCTGCTGGAACGCGTCGGCCTGAGCCCGTCGCACATGGGCCGCTATCCCCACGAGTTCAGCGGCGGCCAGCGGCAGCGGATCGGCATCGCCCGGGCGCTGGCGCTGAGCCCGAAGCTCATCGTCTGCGACGAGCCGGTCAGCGCCCTCGACGTGTCGATCCAGTCGCAGATTCTCAATCTGCTGGCCGACCTCCAGGAGGAACTGCACCTCAGCTACCTCTTCATCGCCCACAACCTCGCCGTCGTCGAGCACTTCAGCGACGACGTGGCCGTGATGTACCTCGGACGGATCGTCGAGAGGGCCTCCGCCGACGAGATCTACAACAATCCGAAACATCCGTATACCCAGGCCCTGCTCTCGGCAGCGCCCGAACCGGACCCGGCCCGCCGCAAGCGGCGGATCGTCCTTCCGGGCGAGGTACCCAGTCCGATGAACCCCCCGAGCGGCTGCCGTTTTCATCCCCGCTGTCCCTTCGCGACGGACGTTTGTCGCCGCGTTGATCCTGAGTGGCGCCAGGCCCCCGACTCGCCGCCGGGCCACGGCCTCGCGTGCCACCATGCCGAAGAAATGACGCTATCCTCGCTTGTGGAACGCATGGCGGGGCGGTCGGCATAGGCGCCACGAATTGTGGTGCCCCCTTATAAGGGCCGCTTGAATTACCATTCTGTTTAAGGCTTGACCTCGTTCGGGCGGCTGCATAGACTGAATTGATGCCCGGGGGAGGGGACGGTATGCCCGCCCGGGCCGTTGGTTTTGCGATGGCGTGCCGGAGCCGCCGGGTACGGCATCGATCTCCCCGAGAAGTGGCAGGCTGGAAGGCTGCAGGTCTCGCGCTTTGTGAGCGCCCATGTCTCAGGCGCTCGTTGAGACGCTCCCGGACCGACACGGAACAAGGAGCGACGGCATGTTACAGCGGATGGGGATACGATGCGTCGCGGCCATCGCGGTCGTCGTGCTCACTGTCTTCACACACGTGGCGCCCGCCGGGCCGCCGGACGTGCCTTACGACCGGCAGACGAGCGCGGTGCCGGAAGATACCCCGGAGATCATTGTCTTTCTTGAACCGGGTGCGAACGCAGGGCAGTTCGCGCGGGAACACGGCCTGGCCGTGAAAGAGGCCCTGCGAAGCGACCCCGGCGCCTTCGTGCTGACGGCGGCGTCCCCGCATGCCGCCCGCACGCTGAGCCGGAAGCTCGCCTCATCCGACCGCCGGGTTCGAGCCGCGTATGTAAACCAACGGACGCATTATGTGCGGCTGGCGTTCGTCCCGAACGACCCGTACTTTCATAAGGACACGCCGTCGGCGGGTTGGCCCGGCCAGTGGCATCTGCTGAACGAGTACACCGCCGGCCTCGACGCCCGCGTGCAGGGGGCGTGGAACCGCGACAGTACAGGCAGCGGCGTGACGGTCGGCATCGTCGACGACGGGCTGGAGACTTCTCACCCGGACCTGGCGGCGAACTATGTGGCCGGCGACAGTTGGGACTTCGGCCAGAACGACGGCGACCCGAATCCCGTGTACGCCGACGATCAGCACGGCGTATCGACCGCGGGCGTGGCGGCGGCGCGTGGCGGCAACGGTATCGGCATAACCGGCGCGGCCCCATTCGCCGGGCTGGCCGGGCTGCGCATCGACTTCTACAACCAGACCACGCAGATGTTCGTGGACGCGACCCTGTATCACAGCAGCGGGAGCAACACGAACATCAAGATCAAGAACCACAGTTATGGGATGAGCTATCCGTACGTCGGCGCCCCGGCCGAGGTCAGCGCCCTGGCAACGTCGGCGGCCGCCGGCACGATTCATTGTCTGGCGGCCGGCAACGACCGCGGATACGCCGGGCAGGATTCCAACACGAAGGACCTCCAGCACTCGCCGGATGGGATCTGTGTCGCCGCCCTCGGAAGCGACGGGAAGTACGCCAGTTACAGTTGTTTCGGCGCGTGTGTCTTTGTGACGGCGCCGTCCAGCTCCGTCGCAGGCCTGCCGCGCGTGACGACCACGGACCGCGTCGGCGAGGCATACGGCTACAACGGCGCAAGCGACGCCTTCCCCGATCCCGATTACACGAGCCGCTTCGGCGGGACCTCTTCCGCGGCCCCGCTGGTTGCCGGCGTGATGGCGATGGTCAAACAGGTGCAACCGGCGCTGAACGTGCGCTTCGCGAAACACCTGCTGGCCCGTACCTCGGATGTCGTGGACGCGACCGACTCCACCTACTCCAGCGACGGCGGCTGGACAACCAACGCCGCCGGATTCCGCTTCAATCAGAACTACGGTTTCGGGCTCGTGGATGCCGACGAACTGACGCAGGTGGCCGTCCTGTACAGCGGCGTTACACCGCTGCTCACGGAGTCGACGGGCACCGTCACCGTGGGCGCGGCGATCCCCGATAATCTCCCCGACGGCGTCAGCCGGACCTTCAACATCGCCGGAACCACGCCGCTCGAAGAGGTCCTCGTTACGCTGAATGTCACCCATCCCCATCACGGACAGATCGAGGCACGCCTGGTTTCTCCCGGCGGCACCGTGGGCCGGTTGATCAGCCGCAACGCCAAGGACGCGGGCGCGGACCTCAACTGGACCTTCTGCACCAATGCCTTCTGGGGGGAAACGCCCGCCGGCACCTGGACGCTGCAGGTCGCGGATGTCGTCAGCGGGGATACCGGCACGTGGAACTCCTATGCGGTTACGATGCGCATGGGGACGCTGCAGTCGGCGCGGGCGCCCGAAATCTCGCAGCAACCCGCGGAGCAGCGGGTGGCCGTCGGTGGCACCGCCACGTTCACGGTGCAGGCGAGCGGGTTTGAGCCGCTCTCGTACCGGTGGCAGAGGAATCAGCTCGACCTGACGGACGGCGGGAAGATCTCCGGCGCGACCACCAGCACCTTGCAGGTTGCCAACTGCGGCGCAGACGAGATGGGCAGCTACCGTTGCGTCATCACGAATGCCTACGGCAGCGCGACATCAAACCCCGCGACGTTGACGGTGGCTCTCACGTTCATCGTCGAAAGCCGCGCGGGCGGCCAGAACTACACCGCCTATTCCGAGTACGCGACCGGGCCGCTCGCCGACAGCACGGCCAAGAGCACGGCGCCGGGCACCACGGGCGGCATCGGCAGCCGGTACGGCAGCATGGATTACGCCGTGGTCAAACTCAAGTGGGCGAAGTACACCTATACGCCCCCCGCCACCGGGCTTTATGAGGTCTTTGTGACGTGGCCGCCTTCGACCAATGCCAGCGACGCCGTGGAGCACATCGTCACCCACGCCGGCGGCTCCGCCAGCCTGCTGATGGATCAGAACAGCTCCTCGAATCCGACCGGCGGGAATCACTGGAATTCGCTCGGCCAGTACAACCTCAACGCCGGCGTACCGTACACGGTGACGCAGACGAACCAGAACTACCCCGATCCCGGCTACATCTTCCGGGCGGACGCCGTGAAATGGGAGCTGATCAGCATCGCCGGCGGGCCGACGATTACACAGCAGCCGGCGGCGCAGGAGCTCTGCCCGGGCTCGACGGCGACGTTCGCGGTGTCCGCGATGGGTCAGGGGACCATTGCGTATCAGTGGCAGAGGGGCGGGGCCAACCTGAGCGACGGCGACCGGGTCTCCGGCGCGACGACCGCCACACTGCGGATCACGGACGTGGCGACCGGCGACGTCGGCGACTATCGATGTATTCTGACGGATGCGAACGGCACGACCCGGTCCACCGTCGCGACGCTCACGCTGGATCCGACGGTCATTACGCGACATCCGTCCGGTCAGATCGTCCCGCTGGCCGGCGGCGTCGCGGTCTTTTCGGTCGAGGCGGCCGGCAAGGGAACCCTCACGTACCAGTGGCAGAAGAATCAGGTCAACCTGACGGACGGCGGGAAGATCTCGGGTGCGACCACCAACGCGCTGCGGATCTCGAATTGCGACGCCGCGGATGTCGGCAGCTACCGCTGCATCGTGACGGGTACGTGCGGCAGCGCGGCGTCGAACGAGGCGGACCTGACCGTGACCTCGGACCCCATCGTCTTCATCGTGGAGACGCGGAGCGGGGGCCAGAACCGCGATCACTATACGGAGTTCGGCGTGTTGGCGGATAGCGCCGCCAAGAGCACCGCCGCCGGAACGACCCCCGGCGTGGGCAGCCGGTTCGGCAGCATGGACCGCGCGGCCTCGGGCATCAAGCGAGCGATCTACAGCTATACGGCGCCGGCGACCGGCACCTACGAGCTGTTCGCCACCTGGCCCGTTTCCACCAACGCGAGCCGGAACATCGAGCACCTGGTCACCCATGCCGGCGGCACGACCAGCGTGTTCCTGAATCAGGACAATACCTCGAACCCGGCCGGGGCGAACCGCTGGAACTCGCTCGGCCTGTACACGCTCACTGCGGGCGAGACCTTCACGCTTACCCAGACGAACGAGAACTACCCCGACCCGGGAAAGGTCTTCCGGGCCGACGCCGTGAAATGGGAGTATCATCCGCCGCCGCCGCCGACCATCACCCAGCAGCCTGCGGCCCAGAATGTCTGCCCGGGCTCGCCGGCGGTCTTCATCGTGGCGGCGACGGGGGAGGGCACGCTCCTGTACCGGTGGCAGAAGAACGGTCTCGACCTCACCGACGGAGGCCATTACTCGGGCGCCGCGACGCCGACGCTGACGGTTTTCCCCGCGGGCGACGCAGACCAGGGGGATTATCGTTGCGCGGTGACCAGCGCCGGGGGCGTCACGAACTCGAATTCGGCGCCCCTGTCGCTGTTGCCCACCGCCCCGGCCGACCTCGATGGGGATTGCGACGCAGACCTCGCCGATTTCAGTCTGTTCCAGGCGTGTTTCAACGGCCCCAACCGCGCCCCGAGCGGCCGTTGCACGACGCCCGCGGCGGACTTCGATCTTGACGGCGATGTGGACCTGAGCGACTTCAGTCTGTTCCAGGCGTGTTTCAACGGCCCGAACCGGCCGCCGAAGGGCTGAAGCGCCCGGCTGCCATGGAGCCAGGCAGGGCGCGCTATTGCGTGCCGACTTGCCGCAACGACCGCGCCAACGGATCACGAGCCGTTGATGGTCGCCGAGGCTTGTAGTTTGCTGCTCGCATGCGGGATGGCCGACACGCCGACAGCGATGTACGCGGCGCGCTCGCCCACCGACACGTTGCGACGCCGACGGCAACCTGACGGCCGACGGGACGCACACAGGGACGTACACATACACCTGGGACGCCGAGAACCGCTTGAAGGCGGTCGCCCCGGCGAATCCGACGATCGGCGACGACAGGAGGCTCGTTTTCGAGTGCGATTCCATGTGTCGGCGGGTGCGCAAGCAGATGTTCACGTGGGACACCGGCGCGTCGGCGTGGAACATGACGCCGGCGGAGGACCGGCGGTTCGCGTACGACGGGCGGCACGTGGTCGAGACCCTGACCCCGCGTCCCGAACCCCCGCACGACGGGATGGTCGCGCCGTTCGGTAGGGTCGGCTCCGCGGACGTAACGAAGACGCGACGTCGCCCCCGCCGCGGGATTCCGTCCGCACAGCGGACGCTACGCGGCTGCATCCGAACGGGGTTTCGCGACGCGCACGGCCGGGGATACCTCGACACCGGCATCTACCGCAGGCGGGGCTGGGCGAAGCTCGCGCTCGCCGCCGATGCGCTGGATGCCGGCGGCCAGGTGCGGTTCTACATCGACGATCCGCTCGTCGGCATTTCGCAGCGGACGGCGGGCGAAACGCTGCGATACGTTCGCCTTGGCGTCGATTTCAAGAGCTACGACAACTTCTGGCACGACGGCGTGCGGGTTCTTTCCGCCCGGCCCTGCGCCGCGCCGCCGCAGGATGCGGATCGGGACGGCGATGTGGACGTGACCGACCTCGCCGTCTTCCAGGGCTGTTTCAACGGCCCGACTCGGCCCTGGCCGGCATCCTCGTCGGACCCGGGCCCGTGCGCGTGTCTCGACCAGGACGGCGACGCCGACGCGGACCTGAGCGATTTCGCGTCATTTCGAGGGTGTTTCAACGGACCGAACCGTCCGCCGGCATGTGCCGGCTGAGCATAGGAGGACTGATCATGTTCGCGGTGTCAACGGGGACGTCCCGTAAGGCGTGCCCGACACGGATCGAGTCCGCGCCGGGCGTGGCGTTGTTCATTCACTCGGTTGCGCTTGCCGTGATGCTTCCAGAGGCGGCGGCGGGCCTCGACGGGTCGGGATGGGGCGGCGGCCCGTTCCTCGAGGCCGCCGAGGAGTTCACGTGGAGGCCCGATGTCCGCATCGGCACGCGGATCGATATGTCGGACATCGAGTTTGATTACGACCGGCAGACCGGCAACCTGTTTCTCGTCACGGGCTACCCGGGGTTGTCGGGGGATAACCGCTGGGCGGTGTGGATCTCGACCGACGGCGGGTACTCCTGGACGAAGACGTACGACTGGGTGAACCCGGATTACTATGTCTGCGAGGTTATGCACGTGGCGGCGTCCGTGTGCGGCGACTATCTCTATGTGGCCTACATCCACCGTTCGCGCGGCAGCGGGTCCAAGCCTTGGCTATACGACCTGCTGGTCCGCCGGTTCTTCGTCACCAACGGAGCGCCCGACTGGAGCTATCACTCCACGAGCTGCGCCGACTGCCGCGATATCGTCGGCGTCCACTGCCTCCCGGGCGGTGATTTCGGCGAGAGCCCCGTGCCGAGGTCGATCGCCATGACGTCCAACGCTGACGGCGCCGACAACTCCATGTTTCTCTTCGCCGTGTTGGATGACTATCGGGTGTTGTTCTGGAGGGGCGATGCGGCGTCGGGCGCCTGGGGGCAGTTTCCCTGCCCGATCATCAATGCCGCCTACGGTCTCGACGCCGCCTACTGCTACCTCGGAACATACATGCTCTACCTGTCGTATGTCGGCTATAACATCGGCCTCTCCGGGTCGGCCACGACGGCGGCTCTCAACCCGCTGTGCGTGGCCCGCTATGACGGCTACAACTGGAATGTCACCGAGGTCGAGCCGAACCCGCGTCTCGGCGCGGCCACGAGGGTCTCCGCCTATCGGGAGTGGGTCATGACGGTGTACGAGTATGACCTGTTCACCTACGGCGTGGGGGTCCGCTACCGCGTGTCCTACGATGGCGGCGACTCGTGGAAGGTGGGGACGGTGGCGGCGCCCACGTCCGACCGGCAGTACCAGCGCCCGGACGTGACAGCCCGGCGAAACTGCGGCTTCGCGGTGAGCTACCTCGAACGCAACCCGATGATCGATCAGTGTTACTTCCGCTGGCGCGACTACGGCGACGGAACCCCCGGCAGCGCGCCGTGGTCGTCGCCGTCGCTGGTCAGCACGAAGTATGCCGTCTTCGGGCAGATGACCCGCGTGGAGTTTGTGCCGCCGCCCTCGAACTGTGACAACGCGTACGGCGTCGTGTTCGTGGCGAATGTGCCGGACGGCCAGGGGATGTACTTCAATCGGACGGCCTTTCCATGCGTGTTCGCGCCGGGCGACTTCGACCAGGACGGCGACGTCGATCTGAACGACTTCGGTCACTTCCAGGCCTGTTTCAACGGCCCCAACCGGCTGCCTGCGACGACGGGCTGCGCGGACGCGGACCTGGATCGCGACCAGGACGTGGACATCGCGGACTTCCTGATCTTCCAAGGCTGTTTCAACGGGCCGAACCGGCCGCCGGCATGCGGGTGAAGAGTTGCAGGTTTGGAGTTCAGAGTTGCGGGTTTGTTGGACGGAGCGACGAAGCGTTGATGTGGCAGGCGGCCCGCGAGCACGGGCGTGACTCTCGCCGTCTGAGCTTCACGGGCACGTTGTACCGCCTGCGCAGGATCCTGCCGTTCGCGATGCTGTCGTCGGAAAGACACGCTCGAAGGACGGCTCTTCGCGCCTGGCTGCTCGAATGGGTCGCTGAGGATGAACTGCCCGATCGGCCCGGCCGAATCGAACCGCGCCGCAAGAAACGAAGGCCCAGGGAGTACAGCCTCCTCAGCAGACCCCGCTCCTGGTATCATCTACACGGAGACACCGATGCCCGTTAGCTTCATGCCATTCGGGACTGTCCCATATTCCATCTTGTTTCGTCAACGATTAACGGATCGGAGCCTGCGTGATAATGCTTAACACCTGTAACACCTTCTCAGCGGTTTTTCTGGTGGCGGCGCTGACCGGCAACGTGGCCATAGGTCAGCAGGTCGCCGGCCATGATGAACAGGCACGGCAGTCAACCGAGGGCCGTGAACCGTCTCTCGTGACGGCGATGCCCGTGGGCTCGCCGAGAGACCTGCCGCCCGCGTTTTACGGTTTCAACGTGAACCTCCTCAACTCGGGCACCTCGTGGCGAAATAGCCAGCTCCTCCGTGCCGCTCAGGACCTCTGCCCGGGAAATCTGCGATACCCTGGAGGGACCTTGGCGAATTATTGGAACTGGCGGGCTGGTGCACCGCTGCAACACCCCGGCGCCCCCAAATGGTCCAAGGGTGAGCCGATCCCGTATCGCCTGGAAGAATTGAAACTGGCGGTCGATGCCACAGGTGCCCAGCCGATTCTCGTCGTCAACATGCTGACGTCCACAATCGAGGAGCAGTTGGCCATGTTACGGCGTGCCAGGGACCTGGGATTGGCCGTCCGGTATGTGGAACTCGGAAACGAGTTCTATCTCTCGGAGGAAAGCTATATCAAACGGTTTCCTACGGCTGAGGACTACGGCGCGGAGGCTACCCGTTGGATTGATCTGATCAGGATGGAGTTCCCCAAGGCCAGAATTGCAGCCGTCGGAGCTTACGAAACGGCTCGACAAGCAGAACGCCGGGCCAGTTGGAATGGACGCATGCTCAAGACTCTTCGGGGCGCCGACGCAGTCGTCCTGCACGTGTATGTCGGCAGCGGGCTCGGTACGATCACCAGAACCACCACACAGGCAAAGCCGACGGGTTCCGCTCGCAGGCCCAATCCCTGGTATGGCGCGCCCGAGATTCAGCAGCAGCAGTTGCAGGCCTTAAAGACGCCCGAGGGCGCCCGTGTCGTCCTCTCGATGCCGTTCCGCGCCGCGGACCGGCTTCAGCGCGAGATGCAACAACTCCCGGGGCTTGCGGTGTGGGTGACCGAGTACAACCTCTTCGATCGGATCGGACCTACCAAGGGAACGTGG
The DNA here is from genome assembly GCA_964653435.1 of uncultured Planctomycetales bacterium. Taxonomy (GTDB): domain Bacteria; phylum Planctomycetota; class Phycisphaerae; order UBA1845; family PWPN01; genus CAZMVY01. The sequence goes on from CAZZFA010000108.1 coordinate 12,212, forward strand.
GCGCACGGTCTGTTTACAGCGACCATGTTGGGGCTCTTCCTTGAGAAGCCACAAATCGAGCTGACCTGCTGTCACGTTTTCGGCAGCCCGATTACGAGCTTCGCCACTGTTTTCGTGACCGAGGATCCATTCCGCGAGAGCATCTTGCGTCGGCGGGTGGCACTCTACACGCCAACTGCCACGGGCATCGCGTTGCGCGCGTTCGGACGAGCAATGCAGGGGATGCGCTCAGCCCGGAAGATTGCGTTCGAACCCGAGTCCCAGCTCGTTTCAACGCCGCCGCCTTTCCGTCCCCTTGTGGGATGGAGCTTTACGGATGGGCGACGCCGACGCGCGATTCTTCTCAACCTGAGCGATAGGCCTGTTTACCTGGATCCAGGAACGCTGAAGCTCAGAGGGTGCACGTATGAGCAGATGTCCGCGTCGCCCGGCGACGTGATCGCCAGTGTTGAGGAACTGCATCCGGCACGTGGAGAGGCAACAGACCACCTGGCCCTGCCCTCGTATTCGCTGACCCTCATGAGGGAAGCTTCGGCGCGCGAAGTCACGCACTGAGCGATCGCCGGATCGCCGGCAGGTAACAGTCCGGTAGGTTCCGCTCCGCGGGCGCAACGAAGACGCGACATCGCCCCCGCCGCGGGATTCCGTCCGCACAGCGGACGCTACGCGGCTGCATCCGAACGGGGTTTCGCGACGCGCACGGCCGGGGATACCTCGACACCGGCATCTACCGCAGGCGGGGCTGGGCGAAGCTCGCGCTCGCCGCCGATGCGCTGGATGCCGGCGGCCAGGTGCGGTTCTACATCGACGACCCGCTCGTCGGCATTTCGCAGCGGACGGCGGGCAAACGCTGTACCGCTACCGGTACGCCTACGATGCCGCCGGGAACCGGACGTACGCGCGGGTGGAGCAGCTCTACCATGACAACAACCTGTCGTACGCCTAGCGCTATGATGCCCTCAGCCGGCTGATCCAGAAGGTGAGCCCCGTGGCGCCGGGGTCGTCCGAGCTGCGCACGGAGCAGTACTACTACGACGGCGTTCGCCGGCTCCAGGAAGACGTCACCACGCCCAACGGACAAGGCGGCAGCACGACGGAAACGGACCGGCAGTACCTCTACGGCCCGGAGTACGTGGATGAGTTCGTGGCGCAGATCGACAAGGGCGATGCGCAGCACCCCGACGGCCACGTCTTCTACACGCTCCAGGACGCGAACTACAACGTGGTGGCGCTGGTGGGGCTGGTCGGCGGGACGTGGCAGATCGTCGAGCAGTACACGTACGAGCCGTACGGGGCGGTGGTGGCGGTGGACGACCTCGTGCCGGGTAGCCACCCCGTCAACCGCGTCGGCCACCAGGGGCTGTTCTACGAGCACCTCGACGCCGGCGACGGTCTGACCGTCGGGGCCATCGGCCTCTACTACAACCGCAACCGCTGGTACAGCCCGGGGCTGGGGAAGTTCACCTCCAGAGACCCGAGGGCGACCGGACAACCCGTAACCACCGCGTTGCCCACAAAGGGAGAGAGCTTCTGGATCGTGAGTGATGGCTTCGACCCTGAGGGGCACTACCGTGACGGGACGAACGTCTACGTCCGCTGCGAAGCAAACCCTCTCGCGTCACTTGACCCGGCCGGCTTGGAAGAGCACCATCTCTATCCGCTACACTTGGGCGGGGCAAGCGATGGGCCGGGAGTGGACTTGAGCCACGATGAGCAGACTGCGTTCCACGGATATCTTCGCGAGCAGGGCTTTCCACCCGGCGATAAGGGACGGGCGAACTGGGCCGCGTTGAACGATGTTGAGCGCCGCGGGCATCTTGCAACTGCGGCCACTATGGCGGGTCTCGATCCGTCGGATCCCGTGTTTCAGGCGGCGCTCGATGAGGCGATGGAGGCTGCCACGCACGGCGTCAAGCAAGATAGGAAAGCCGTCAGAGCGGTGTACCGTATCAAGAGGGCCCCCGGCGGCATGGCTCAGAAGGTGGTTACGAAGGTTTCGAAGGGTCGCCTGAGCGAAGTGGGTGCGAAGGGCAAGGCGTTGGCCGTCGTGGGCGGGGTGCTGGTGGCGGCGCAAATGGCGGACGCTCTCAGGATCGACAACCCGTATGTACGTGACTTGGCGGGTATCACGATCAAGGCCAAACGCTCGGGGCAAATGTCGATCATGGACGAAGTCACGGCTCTGGATGACCTGTACCAGCTCACGGGGGACGCGTTCGCCGCCTCCTGGGCATGGACCTACTGGCGGGAAAGCACGGACTGACGGCGCGCGGGGGATGCGCGGATGGACAAGTTCAAGTTGGGGCCTCCGTTAGACTGGCGGTTCCTGCGGAAGGTTACGACGACCCTCCGGCAGGAGGGCTGGGCCGACCCGGGCAATGTTGCCGGCTGGCTTGCCCGACACCCGACAGCCGAGCAGATGATAGAGGCCATTCGCGATGCATGGTTGGGTACGTCGCTGCCGCCGCGGGAGTGGGCGGCTGGGATCGACGGCGTCGAGGTGTGGTGCCTGCGCGACGACCTCGGGCTCGGCGTGCATGTATCGCACGATTCGGAGATGACCGTGTGGCAGGCGCCGCCAATGGAGCCCGCGGCGCTTGAGGCAATGGCGGCGGCGTTTCCGGAAGCGCTGCCGAAGCTGCTGGAGGAGCTCGCGCTGTCGGTTCCCGGGCTGGTCTTTGATCGCGTGGGTCCTCTGGCTGCCCCCGCGTATTTTGCGACGCGTCTCGGTTACGTAACCCGGTGGGTGGGGGGCACCAGCCGCAAGGAGTGCGAGAGGCTTGGATTCGAGTACCCCGACCCCAAGCGCCACCTGATCGAGGTGTGCGGCAACGGGATCGGAGATCGCTACGTACTCGGCACGAATGACTCGGTGTACTTCTTCGACCACGAAGCTTGCGGGCTTGTACGGTGCAGCGTCAGGCTGGAAGAACTCGTTGAGCAGTACTTTGCGTCACCACAAGCGATCGTGGACCCGTATGGGCATGGGCAGAAGTGGGCCGAAGAGCCTCGCGAGACGCCATCTGCCGAGCCATTGCCGGATCCTCCGGCTTTGGCGCTGTCGAAGAAAGGCAAGCAATTGTCCCATCTAGCCGGTATTGCATTGGCCGTGCGCGGTTGCATGCGTGCGATGCCCGGAGAGCACCTTCCGGGCCTTCCAAGGAGATGGGCGCGAGGGAATGCGGCGGTACTGGGAATCATCGCCCGCTGCAAGGAAGTCGCAGTAAGCGGCATGCCGTTGAGCGGGAATGACGCGGCGAAGGCACATGCCGAAATAAAGCGCATATGGACGACATGGAATGTTCGGGTGAAATGGCAGGGTGGCGACTACTATGCCGCTATCCTGATGGCGTACGCCATGCCGGCGCTCCTTCGTGCATGCTCGCAACCGGCCGACGTGACGGCTGTTCACGAAGCGGTGGCTTGGTGCGAAACGATCATGACGAACAGGCCGCACGACAATTCCGCCGCGCTCGCGGGTATCCACGATGCGGACTACCTCTTGTCGCTCGAACTGGGAGCGCCGGCTACGATGGGCAAGCCCGTCCCGCCTGAGTTCTTCGGCCGGCCGTTATGGCCGGACGACTCGCTGCTAAGATGAGTCATATAGACGGACGGGCGACGGCGAGTTCGAGGCGGAACCTCCGCCGGAGGCCGTCCGCCACATCGTCAACTCCGCCAACCAGATCGAGCGGGTCG
>CAZZFA010000109.1:0-15680 GCA_964653435.1 uncultured Planctomycetales bacterium
GGCTGCGGGCCACGCCCGCGCTGGGGGGCTTTGCGCGTGTTGACGCCGGGAACCCTGGGCTTACGCCCTGGGCTACTCTCGGTCGCCCCTACTGGGCTGGAAACGAACGAAACTCTCGAACCGAAAGCGGCAGTAGCGTCCTTGATGCCGTGCCGTGGGGCGGGGACACTAGCGGCATGCGTTCGTCCGCTGTGCTCATCGGGGTCGCGGCCGCGACCGTCGTCGGCCTGATCTTCTTCGAGTCGCCCGTCGCGTTGGCGGTTCTGCTTTCCGACGGGCTTCTCGCCGCGACGGTCATCGCCGTGGCGACGATTCCGGGGATGTGGCTGCTGCGCCTCGTCGCCGGGCGCATGGACGGTGCGGACGGCGCGTGCCACCGCGGTGTCGGCAGTGGGGAAGAGGATGCCGGATTGTCGAACCGCGCGGCACACAGGCAGACGGAAGCCCCGGAAGCTGCCGCCGGCGACCGGGATCGTCTTGACGCCGACCCCCTCGCCTGCCGCATCGTGTTTGCCGCGGGGCTGGGCATCGGCCTGCTCTGTCTGCTTGAGTTCACGCTGGGTGTGTGCGGTGCGTTGGGGCGCGCCGGGTGGGTCGTCGTGTTCGGCGGCGTGGTCTTCCTGTCGTTGGCGGCGTACGCGCCGACGGTTCGTCGCCTCGTCGCATCGGGGGCGTCGTTTCATTTTCCGAGCATCGAGCGCCGGCATTGGCTGTGGCCGGCGGTCGTGCCGTTTGCCGCGCTGGCGCTGATCGTGGCGACCGCGCCCCCCGGGGTGCTCTGGCCGGCGGAGGGAAACGGATACGATGTGCTCGAGTACCACCTGGCCGTGCCGAAGCAGTATTACGAGGCCGGGCGGATCTTCTTCCTGGCGAACAACGTCTACAGCAATTTTCCGTTCAACGCGGAGATGCTCTATCTGCTCGCGATGGTCCTGCGCGGCGGGGCGATCGAGGGCATCATGCTCGCGCAGATGTTCAACGCGGCGGTGGCATTTCTCTTTGTCGCGGCGATGTGGGCGGCGGCCCGGCCGTTCGGCTCCGCGGCGGCTCTGGTCGCGGCGGTGCTGGCGGGCACATGCGGGTGGCTCGTGTATCTCAGCGGCGTGGCGTATGTCGAAAACACGATGCTCCTGTTTACCGCACTGGCGTTTGCGGCGTGGGTGCGATGGGCGTTCTTCGCCGCCGGCCGGTGCGAAGGGAAGTCGGGGCGGGTGAAACGCGCCCGGACGGCGGCGAGCGGCGAGTCCTGGGCCTTGCTCGCCGGCCTCTTCGTCGGCCTGGCCTGCGGCTGCAAGTACACGGCAGGGCCGCTCGTCGCGGTTCCGCTGGCTCTGGGATGGGCCGCGGCCTGGGTGCGACGGACCGTTTCGATTCGGGCCGAACCGTCTTCGCCGGGCCGGGCGAACTTCGCCCCGTACGCGCCCGGCGGGGAAAGAGCCGGCCTCCTTCGCTCGCTTGCGCTCTACGTGCTGGGCATCATCGTGAGCTTCGCGCCGTGGATGCTGAAGAACGCCGTTTTCTGCGGAAATCCGGTCTTTCCGCAGGCGACGGCGGAGCTGGGCTACCGACCGGGTATCTGGAAGCCCGAATGCGCACTGCGCTGGGCGCGGGGTCATCTGCCGGCGCCGGAGCTTCGCTCGCTCGCCGGGCGACTGCGGGCCACCTGGCAGGCGGTCGTCGCCGAGCCGCTGACGGGGCCGGCGATCTGGCTGCTGGCCTTGTGGGCGATCGGCGTGCATGCCAGAAGGGCCTGGCCGCTGGGCGCAGTCATCCTCGCACAGATCGTTTTGTGGACGGCGCTCACGCACCTGGCCGGCCGGTTCGCCGTGCCAGTCATCCCGCCGCTGGTGCTTCTCGCGGCGACGGCCGCCGCCGGCAAGCCGCCGACGACCGGTTCGCCGCGCTGCGGTCGGGCGGCGACGGGGGACGCCTTGCTCCCCGGCCGCGCCGCGGGCCGCATCCCATCGTTGGTGTACGCCGTGGTGCTGCTCGGGGCCGGTGCGAATCTTTACCATGTCGGCAGGCTCTATTATGATCGCACCCGCTTCCGGACGGCCGACGGCCGTGTCGAGAAGATCGCGTGGCCGGGACAGGTGCAGTGGTTTACGGAGGGCCAATGGCCCGGAACGGCGCACCTCGGCTTCATCAATCGCGAACTACCGGCGAACGCAAAGGTGCGTCTGGTGGCGGATGCCCGGTCGCTGTATGTGCTCCGCGCGTGCGACTACTGCGTCGTGTTCAACCCGGACCCGCTCGCGGCGGCGGTCCGCGAGACCGGCGAAGCGGCCGGGGTGCTTGACCGGCTCCGACGATCGGGCTGGACGCACCTGTATGTGGACTGGATGGAGATGCGTCGGCTGCGGGCCACGTACGGCTTCTGGCCGGAGATCGACGAGGAGCTGTTCATCCGGCTGGAGAAGATCGGCCTGCGGCGTCTGAAGGACTTTGCGTTCGCGGAGGATCAGAGGCCGTACGGAACGATCTACGAGATACGTTCCTGAGTGACATCCGCAACACAGCGGGGGGCGGACGTCCCACCTGCCGGGAAGCCGGCACGGTGCCCGGTCCCCGGAGCGAGGTACGCCCATGAGTGCAAGTGACATCGTGAACGTCGGCATCTGCACGGTAGACATCATCGGCCGCACCATCGACGACTTTCCGCCGCCGGGCGGCCTGCGGCTGTTCGACTCGCTCACCGTGACCACCGGCGGCAACGCGATGAACTGCTCGGTCGCGATGGCGAAGATGGGCGTGCCGTGCAACATCATCATCAAGGTCGGCAGGGACGCCCTCGGCGACTTCGTCCGCAGCGAGGTGGCCAAATACCGGATCGGCGCCGACGGGCTGGTCATCTCCGACGACTCCCACACGCCGTTCACGTTCGTCGCCGTCTTCAGCCACGGCGAGCGGAGCTTCTTCCATACGATGGGCACCAACGGCACGCTCTGCTACGGAGACATCCGGCTCGACGTCGTTCGCCGCGCGAAGTTCTGCTTCGTCACCGGCACGATGGTCATGAAGACGTTCGACGGCGAGCAGACGGCGCGCGTGCTGGCCGAGGCGCAGAAGGCCGGCGCGATCACGCTGCTCGACACGGTCTACACGGATGCGGCGTCGCAGGAACAATGGCACGAGGCGATCCTTCCCTGCCTGCCGCACCTGGACTACTTCATCCCGTCGCAGCCCGAGGCGCGAGCGATCACGGGCGAGACCGATCCCTCCGCCATGGCGAAGTTCTTTCAGTCGAAGGGCTGCCGCAACGCCGTCATCAAGATGGACGCGAAGGGGGCGTTCTGCCGTGATGCGAAAGGACATGAGGTGCTCGTGCCCGCCTACCGGGTGGCCAGGGTGGTCGACACCACCGGCGCGGGCGACTCGTGGTCCGCGGGCTTCATCACCGGCCTGCACGAGGGCCAGACGATGCAGGAGGCCGCGGCGCTCGGCAACGCGGTAGCGGCTCACTGCATCCAGGCCCCGGGGGCTTCGACGGGAATCGTGCCGCTGGCACAGATCCGCGCATTTCAGAAATCCACACCGACGGCGTCGTGAGCGGACGCATCGCCCCGGGGCACGTGTTTCGGGACCGTCGGGCACGGTTTGCCCGGCGCTGCGCGTCGGCCATGTGTCGTCGCCGAATCGCGCCCGGGCAACCGTCCCGGTGACGTCGCAGCGGACCTCATGCGACGGTCCGCAAAGCCCCGATTCTGTTCAAATGCCGTTTTCAACGCTGCCGCGCGGGCGGTCCCTTGCGGGCCGCGGATCGAAGAATCCCGCCGATTGCGCGATCAATGCCGCTGCAGACCGGATCGGCATGACCCCCAAGATGTAGTATGACGAGAATCCGCCGGGCCTGTCCGCTGAATCCCGGCACCGTGGTCGCGTATCAGTATTGTCGAATCGCGCGCAGCGGATCGGCCGCAAAGCAAGGATGCTCTCCCCGCTTTGCCAGCGTTGTTCCGTCAGGAAGAGGCGGCGGAGGCGGCCGTGTCGATACGCAACACTGCGGTCACGGTGGTTTGCGCGCGGCAATCGCGCGCGGACGACGCCCCCAACATCTGGTGGGGCATATGCTCGAGACGGAACCCGCGCGCAGGATCGATCCGGTCGCATGTGCAACGTTCGATCGTCGCGATGGATGGATCCGGTTCGATGACGCGTGCACGGGAAAGCCGCCGCATCATGACGCGCGCGAGGTTGTGGCGCGACGGCGGCCGCGGGGCGCGCGGGTTGGAGAACGCGCGTGACGAAGCACCGTCCGACGGTGGTCGCCGCCGCGCGCGACGCGTCGTGCGCGGCGCGGCGCGCGGGCCGAAGATTTTTTGTGTTTTTCTTCGGATTGCCCATTGCAATCGCGTTTTCGCGTGGTATATATGTATCGCCCGCAGTGGCGAGGCAGACACGGAGGTCGCCGAAGCCGCAATGCCCTCCTCTACTACGCTGTTGCGGGAACAGACCCACAGTCCTGTGTGAAAAGTGAACGGATTCGCTTGCGTCCGATCGCCAGCAGACAGAACGGATGCCTGAGGATCACAGGGAGGTCTAGCAATGCCCGCGAAAACCCTTTCGGTCGAAGCATTGTGGAAGAGGTATCTGAAGTCCCGCAAGCCGAGTCTGCGGAACAAGCTTGTGGAGCACTACGCCTCGCTGGTTCACATCCAGGCCGCGAGGCTCTCGCGAAAGCTGCCCGCGCAGGTGAGCTACGACGAGATCTGCTCCGCCGCCTTTGACGGGCTGATCGAGGCCGTCGAGAGCTACGACCCGGCGCGGAAGGCCAAGTTCGAGACCTTCTGCCAGCAGCGGATCGCCGGAGCCGTGATGGACTGGCTCCGCAGCCTCGATCCCCAGTCGCGGACCGTCCGCACGTTCGAGAAGCGGCGCCTGAGCGTGCGCGAGATGCTCGACACCGAGCTTGGTCGCCCGCCCATGCACGAGGAAATCGCCCGCCGCATGGGCATCTCGCAGGACCGCTACGACCAGCTCTCGCGCATCTCGCAACTCGGCCGCGAGGTCCACTTCAGCGCAATGGAGCCGCACGCCGACGCGCACGGCCGGCCTACCGACCGCGTGTGGGACATCGGCGACCCCCGCGAGAACGATCCGTCGCTCAAGGCCGCCCGCTCCATGCTCACGGAGTATCTCACGCGCGGCCTCTCGCGGGAGGAGCGGCTGGTCCTGATCCTCTACTATTACGAGGACCTGACCATGGCGGAGATCGGGCTTGTGCTGGATCTGTCCGAATCCCGCGTGAGCCAGATCCACAAGGACGTTCTGAACCGTCTGCGCGCCCGGTTCAAGGGTAAACACGGCGAGGAGCTTGTCGCCTGAGGCGCGTTGCGGCCTCCTCCGGCGCTCCGTAGAATGCCGGCATGGAGCGCAACATCAAGCTGATCATCGCCTACGACGGGACGGATTTTCACGGCTGGCAGCGCCAGCCGGGGCTGCGGACCGTGCAGGGGATGGTGGAGCAGGCCGTCCGGCGCGTGTGTCAGCATCAGGTGAACGTCGTCGGGGCCGGGCGTACGGATGCGGGCGTCCACGCGGCCGGGCAGACGGCCAACTTCGTGACGAAGTCGGACATTCCCGCCGCGAACCTCATGCGCGCGATCGGCGGTCGCCTGCCCAAGGACATCACGCTGATCCACGCGACCGACGTCCCGCTGATGTTTCACTCCACCCGGGCGGCCGTGGGCAAGCTCTACCGCTACACGATCTACAACGCGGTCGGGCGGCCCGTCGAACGACTTCGCCAGCGCTACGTGTACCATTTCTGGCAGCCGCTCGACGTCGACCGGATGGCGGAGGCGGCGCCCGCGTTCCTCGGCGAACAGGACTTCGCCGCCATGGCCTCGCGCGGCGACGATCGCGAGAATACCGTTCGCACCGTCACCGCCTGCCAGGTGTACCGGCATTACGACGAGGTCCGCGTGGACGTGGAGGGGCGCGGCTTCCTCTACAACCAGGTCCGCAACATGGTCGGCACGCTGATCGAGATCGGCCGGGGTCACTGGCCGGTCGACTGCGTCCCGGAGATCCTGGCCAGCCGGGACCGCAAACGCGCCGGCCCTACCGCGCCGGCCCGGGGGCTCTCGCTCCAGTGGGTGCGGTACGATCTTCAGGCCCTGCCCGACATCGGCGACTGGTGGAACCGTGAACTGCCGCCGCCCGAGTCGGAGAACCCCGAACCAGGATCGGGACAGCCCGGCGAGCCCTCATGCGAATCGCCCACATCATCACCCGGTTGATCATCGGCGGAGCCCAGGAGAACACGCTGCTCACCTGCGAGGACCTCCACCGCCGCGGGCACGACGTGATGCTCATCACCGGACCCCAGACGGGCCCCGAGGGCTCGCTGCTCGGCGAGGCCTGCTCGGTCGGCTACAAGGTCCACGTGCTGCATTCGATGGTCCGCGAGGTGAACCCTCTGCCGGACTGGCGCTGCCTGAGCGACCTGCGCGAGCTGCTCGCGCGGTTCGACCCCGTCGTCGTCCACACGCACAGCAGCAAGGCGGGCATCCTCGGGCGCATCGCCGCGCACGACGTCGGCACCCCGTGCATCATTCACACGATCCACGGGATGAGCTTCAACCGCACGCAGCCGTGGCCCGTCCAGATGATCTACCGCGGCCTGGAGCAGTACTGTGCCGCGTGTACCGACCACCTGATCACCGTCGCGGACGCGATGACCCGGCAGGCGGTCGCGGCGGGGCTTGCCAAACCCGAGAAGTTCACCACGATCTACTCCGGCATCCGCACAAGCTGGTTCGATCCGTCGAAGCACAACCGGATGGAGGCCCGCCGTCGCTGGGGCTTCGGCCCCGACGACCTCGTGATCGGCAAAATCGCCCGGATGAGCCGCGGCAAAGGGTATGAGTACGTCATTCCCGCGATGGCCGCCGCCGCCCGGGCCGACAGCCGGCTGCGCTTCGTATGGATCGGCGACGGCGAGCGGCGGGGCGAATACGAGGACCGCCTCCGCGCGGCCGGCATCCGCGAGCGCGTGCACCTGATGGGCCTGATTCTGCCGCACGACATTCCGCGGGCGATCGCGGGGATGGACATCCTGGTGCATGCTTCGGAGTGGGAAGGACTCGCCCGCACGCTCGTCCAGGCGCTGCTGATGGAAAAACCGGTAATCAGCTTCGATATCGACGGTGCGCCGGAAGTCGTCTATCCCGGCGTGACGGGGGAACTGGTTCCCCTCGGCGACAGTCCCGGAATGGCCCGGGCGATGCTCCGCCTCGCGGCGGACGAAGACGTACGCCGCCGGTACGGACGCGCCGGGCGCGCCATGTGCCTCCGTCGCTTCGATCATCAGTACATGGTGGACCGGATCGTCGACGTGTACCAGCAGTTCAGCCCGAAGAAGGTCGTCACGGTATGACGCCCCGTCGCCGGGGCACGAAACCGCCCGCGCTCCCCCGGTCCCGCGCGACGGCCCGTCAGGCCGCCTCTCGGCCGAGCGACTTGCGCACCAGGGCCACGATCGCGTCGAAACCGGCCGGATCGTGGATCGCCAGCTCGCTGAGCATCTTGCGGTTCAACGCGATGTTCGCCTTCTTGAGCCCGTTCACAAACAGGGCGTAGCGGATTCCGCGCTCCCGGCAGGCCGCCGTGAGCCGAATGATCCACAGCGATCGGAAGTCGCGTTTCCGTGCCCGCCGATCCCGGCGAGCGTAGACGAGGGCCCGCGTCGCCGTATCCCGTGCCCGGCGCAGCAGCTTGCTGCGGCCGAGGCGGTATCCTTTGGCGCTCTGCAGCGTTCGCTTTACCCGTCGATGTCGTGCCGAACCCGGCCGTGCTCGGGGCATGATTCGTTCTCCTGCGCACCGGGGGATGCCCCCGCGCCGCTGACCTCACTTACCTTCGCCGGAGGACCTCCAGCGTCCGCCGGGTGTCCGCCGGCGACGCGGTTACCGGTCGGCGAAGCCGTCGCCGCCGGTTGCCGCTCTTGCCGCTCATCAGGTGACCGCGGAACGTATGCCGCCGGACGACCTTTCCGCGGGCCGTCACCTTCACCCGCTTGGCCAGACCCTTGTGCGTCTTCTGCTTGGGCATTGCATCCTCACAGCTAAAGAGCCCCACAGTATACCAGGGGGAGGGCCGGGGGGCAAGGACCCTTTCCGACTTGTCTGCCGGCCCGGCCGGCGTACAATGGAACCCCGGACGTATGCGTAGAAGGCCCAACGGAGTGAACGCCATGCCCGCCGACGAGATCGAGTTTGAATGCGAGGCCGCCATGGAAAAGGCCGTCGAGTATTTCCGACAGGAGCTCCGCGGCATCCGGACCGGCCGGGCGTCGACCGGCCTTGTGGATCACCTCAAGGTGGAGGTGCCTTCCTACGGCTCCACCCTGGAACTCCGGGAGCTGGCCACGATCTCCACCCCGGACCCCACGATGATCCTCATCAAGCCGTTCGACCCCTCCACGAGCAAGGACATCGAACGGGCCATTCAGAACTCGGACATCGGCATCCAGCCGATCGGGGACGGCAAGATGATCCGCCTGCCCGTGCCCCCGCTTTCCGGCGAACGGCGACAGCAGCTCACCGCGCACGTGAAGAAGCTGGCCGAGGCGCAGCGCGTGAGCATCCGCAACGCCCGGCGGGATGCGAACCGGCAGATCGACGCCGAAGAGAAGGAAGGCACGCTCCCGGAAGACGACGCGGAGAAGCTCCGCGAGTCGATCCAGAAGCTCACCGAGAAGTACGAGAAGCAGGTGGACGAACTGCTGGCCGCCAAGACGAAGGAGATCCAGCAGGTGTGACCCCGGCTTGCCGGCCGCCGGTTCTGTGCGTCTCGCGTTCCGGGTCGTCCGCGCCGCCCGGAGCGCTGTCGGCGGCGGCCGGGGGGCGCAGGCCATGATGAGCGGCATGACGGGATGATGCTCCGAAGGACCGGCGGAAGAACGGATGGACGGCCACATGCTTCTCTTTGATCAACACCTGCACTGCGACAACTCGACGGACTCCCGGACCGCACCGGAGGAGGCCGTCCGGGCGGCGGTCGACGCGGGCCTGGCGGGAATGATCTTCACCGACCACTTCGACACGCATCCGACGGAATGGTCGCGATGTCTGTACGATTACGACCGCCTCCACGGCGAAATCCTCTCCCTGCGCGAGGAATACGGTGACCGGATCTTCATCGGCCACGGCATCGAGGTCTGTTACCAGCGGAGCCGGATGGACTTCATCCTGGACTACCTGGCCGCGCACGAGTTCGACATGGTCCTGCTGAGCGTCCACTGGTTCCGCGGGCGGGCGCTGCACGTCCGCGAGCATTGGGACGGCTTCGACACGCATTCGGGCACCGAGGCCTACCTGGAAACCGTGCTTGACGCCGCGAAACTCGCCGGCGAGGTCGCCCGCGGCGGCCCAAGGGTGTTTGACGTGCTCGGTCACATCGATCTCGTGAAACGCTATACGCAGCGGTATTTCGGGGCGTTCGACGTGGAACCGTTCCGGGAGATCGTGGACGAGATCCTTCGCGCGGCGATCGAATCGGACATCATCCCCGAGGTGAACACGAGCGGCCTGCGGCAGGGCCTCGGCGAAACCTTCCCGGCCGAGCAGGTCATCCGCCGATATGCGGAGTTCGGCGGCCGGTGCATGTCGATCGGAAGCGACGCGCACCGGGCCGAGGACATTGGAGCGGGCCTTCCGCAGGCCGTCGACCTGCTCCGGTCCGCCGGGGTCCAGGCCGTCGCGATGTTCCGATCGCGACAGCTTGAGGCCGTGCCCATCGAGCAGGTCACCGGGTAGATTGCCTCCGGCAGGCACCCGGGCCTCCGCCGCCGCAGCGCACGGCAACGGGCCCGCCGGCGGAAACCCCGACAGCAACCGGTAGAGCTTTCAACTGCGGTACGCGTATACTATGCGCCCATGCGATTGCTCATTCTCTCAGGGCTGCTTCCCGGCCTCCTTGCCACGGCAGCAGCCCGGGACAACACGACTACCGGACCCGGTGAGCATCTCGCCCCGGCGCCGCCTTCGCTCAAGCCGGTCGATCAGGCCTACCTCATCGCCGCCGTGCGCGACACGATCACCGCGGCGTCCGTTCACACCCGACCCGCGTTGCCGTCGTACGTGCCGCCGGCCGTACGCGACCTGCGATGCCCTGCCTTCGTGACTCTGCGGGACGAAGGCGCGCTGCTGGCAATCGGCCAGGCGGACTCGATGCCCGTCCTTGCCGCCGTCGTCGCCGCGGCCGAGAACGCCGTGCATACGGCCCGCAGCAAGACGAAGCCCATCACGCCGGAACGCGCCCGGACGTGCTCCATCGAGATCGAACTGCCCGGCCCGGCGCTGCCGACAGGCACGGGGGCCGAACATCCGGAGGACCTCGCCGCCCGCTACGAACCGGGCATCGAAGGAATCGCAGCGCGTGTGGGCCTCAAGGAGGTTTACATCCGGCCCAGCCAGCTCGTATCCCTTGAACCACAGTGCCTTCGCGAGGGCGAGACGAGCTACCGCTGCAACCGGTATCAGGAAGCGATCGAAGCGCTCCTCGGCGCGATCGGCATCGACACGGCTTCGGAGGACCGGGACGAGGGCGCGCGCGCTTCCGCCGGCACGGCCGCCGGCGGGAACATTCCCTTCTTCCGTTATCGCACGCTCCATTTCTGGCAGCGGCGCCCCGGAGAGCGGCCGGTCCAACTGACCGCCGGGATGCGGCTCGTCACGCCCGACGAAGTCACCCCCGACGGGCTGGACAAGGTGATCGAGCGTACCGCGCAATACATCCGATATCGCCAACTGCCCGACGGCTTCTTCGCCTACGAGTTTCTTCCCGGTCGGGATCGATACAACCGCGACGACCAGAACTGGGTCCGTCAGGCCGGCATCATCTGGTCGGCGGCCGTCTACGCACGCCGGACGGGCGACGCCGGCTGGCGGCGATGCTCGGACCGCGCGATCGACGCCATGCGGGCGATGCTCCGCCCGCGTGCCGGCGTGGAGAACGCGCTCTACGTGGCAACGCCGGACGGCCAGAACAAGCTCGGCGCCACCGCGCTGTTCGGTCTGGCCCTGCTCGATGCGCCCGATCCGGATCGCTACAGCGACCTCGTCATCGGAATCGGCAACGCGCTGCGGTCCATGCAGACCCCGGAGGGGCGGTTCGTCGTGAACTTCCCTCCCGCGGCCGAACAGACCGAAAACCAGGACTACTCCCCGGGAGAGGCGCTGCTGCTGCTGGCGCGGCTTTACGATCAGAGGCGCGAATCGCGCTGGCGCGAGACGCTCGACCGTGCGCTGCCCTACTATCGCACCTACTACCGCGAAGCCGCCTCGCCGCCGTTCGTCGTGTGGCAGATGCAGGCGTTCGGCCGGCTCGCCCGGACCACGACGCTCGCGCGATACGCCGAGTTCGTCTTCGAGATGGCCGATCGCCTCGTCACCTCGCAGCTTCGCTACGACGCGAGCGACGGCCCGCTGGCGATATACGACGGCGGTCTCGACGTGTACGCCAGGGAACGTACGGGCATATCCACCGCGCCCTACATGGAAGGGCTCATCGAGGCCCTTCGTACGGCCCGCGCCTTCCGGGACGATGCCCGCGCACACACATATGCCGACGTGCTGCGACGTGCGACGCGTTTCCTCCTGCAACTCCGGTTCAAACCGGAAGAGGCCTTCTATGTGCGCAGCCCGGCCGACGTGATCGACGGGTTTCGCTCCAGCGCGATGGAGAGCGCGATCCGCATCGATAACAACCAGCACGCGCTCTTCGCCCTGCTCGGCGTGCGGTCGTTGCTGTGGCCCGAAGAGCCGGTCGGCCGTTCGACCTCGTCGCATCCGACGCGATAGATCTGCACCCTGCGGCCGTCCCAGTGGAACGCGGCCGGCTCGCGCGAGAGCGGCGCTCCATCGGGCAAACGCCACTGCCTCCCAAGGCGGCCTCCGGCCGCAACCGAACACGGGCGCGCCAGCCCCCGTCATGCGGCGCGAAGCGAAGCACCCAGCTCTTCTGCGCCAGTCCGCCGGATTCTTCGTCGCCGCGCTCCTCAGAATGACGGGTAGCGTTACCGCCGCAGCCCGATACATGCGCGCAAGAGCTGCGACGGAAGACCCTACGGAGCGGCGAGCACCCCCGCCGAACAGGCGTCGGCGCCGGCGGGCGGGGGACCAGCCCATGTAGAGACTCTGTATTCTATCATCTTGTCATAAATAGGGTTACAGATCGTCGCATCGAGGGGAAGCACACGTGCGGCAAAAACAGCGGCCCTGTCCAGGTTCCCGCTTTTCAGAGTGCCGATGGCGTGGTATCATAATTGTGCTGCTTCTTCCTGGTGTCGTTTCGCCTCGTTGTGGAGCGACGAATTGGCCATCGCGCGGGCCGGCTGACTCGTACCTACCCATGCGTCCTGGATTACCCCGGCCAGGACAACCGCGCCGGCATGTGCGATGGCACGCTACAGGCCCCGGTGCCTTCCGACCGGGGCCGAGTTTTGCGCAGCGATCGTACCGCGGTTCCCCCTCGCGAGGTTATCTCGGCCGGCGCGTATGCCTTCCCCTCGGATATAGGACGCGCTGTGACGGTTTTCTTCTGCAAAAAGCCCGCACCGGACACCACGTCGGCGAATTTGCGTGCCTACGATTGAACAGAAACCGGTGATTCACGTCCTGCGGGGCGAATGGCGGGCCGGGCGGGTGTCGGCCTTCGCTTCGCAGGCCCCGGAATCGTTCGGGTTGTTCAACATCCGGGAAGGATCGCCGTGCCGGAGGGAGGAACAGGTATGGGGTGGACTCATCCGAATACGACACTTGGCCGTGTGCTGGTGGACATCAATACCCAGTTTGATTTCCTGGACCCCGCGGGGGCCGTGGCGGTCCGAAACTGCGAGATCGTCGTGCCGCGAATACGGCGACTGACGGCGCTCATCCGTGCGATGTCGTTGCCGGTGATCTCCTCCGTCGAGTCTCATCGGCCCACGGATCTCTTCGGCGGCATGCCGCCTCACTGCATCGAGGGGACGATCGGGCAGAAGAAGCTGGGCTTCACGCTGCTCTCGCCGCGGATCGTCGTTCAGGCCGACAACAGCTTCGACCTGCCGTACGCGGTCATGTCCCGGTACCGGCAGGTGGTTTTCGCCAAGCAGAGCAGCGACCTCTTCGCCAACCCGAAGGCGGACAGGCTGCTCACCGAGCTGGAACCGCAGGAGTATGTGCTCTTCGGTGCCGGACTCGAGCGTTGGGTCAAGGCCGTGGCGCTCGGTCTGCTCGCACGACACAAGCGGGTGGCGGTCGTCGCCGACGCATGCGGCTACTGGAGCGAGGCCGACGCCGAACTGGCCTTGCGCCAGCTTTCCGCCAAGGGCATCCGCATCTTCACGGTGGATGAACTCACGCAGGTGGCGGCGATTCCGCGTCGTCGGCTTGATCGGCGAACGCGGGCTTCGACGCGTCATCATCCTGCGATTCGCCGTACGTCCCGGGCCGCAACCCTGCGGAGCGAAGCCGCCAATTCCTGACCGCACGTCGGCTGGCGGTGTTTCCCGGCGTCGTGTTCGTGGCGGACGGCGTTACTGTTTTTCCTGCGCGTTGATGCCCGTGGATGTGGCCAGGCCGGTATACTTCCGCGAGCCGATCGCCGCCTCCGGAACCCCTTCGGGCCAGACCGACACCGATAGACCCACGTTGTCCTCGATGTTATCGAGGCTGAGCGTGAGCGCGCCATACCATCGCGGGAAGCGCCGAATGATGGTCACGTCGAACGTCTCCGTGTCGCCCCGCTCGAGGTCGAAGTACTCGCGGACCGCGACGGTGTACTTGGAGTCGATGCGATAGTTGCCGCCGATGCCGAGGAGGTTCGCGTCCTCCGCGGCGATCTTGCGGTATCCGATGAAGTAGCTGAGGCGCGGGGTCCGCTCCACGGCGTAGGATACGTCGAACTTGGCCAGCTCGCCCTTGTTCAGGTCCCAGTTGGCGTCCGAGTAGATCGCCGTCGTGTCGCTGATGCGGTAGCTGAAGTCCGCCGCCACGTGGTTCCGCGCGACGCTGCTTTCGGGGCGATCGGTGAACATGTGACCGATCGGCGTCTGATACTCGGGGGAGTCGTTGAAGAAGGCGGCCTCGATGTCGAGCGTGATCCAATCGACGATGCGCCACTTTCCGGGCCCGCCGCGCTTCGTCTGCCATCGCTGCCGGACGGCGACCGACGCGCCGCTGGTGCCGTCGACGCTCTCGATCCGTTCGCCGACGGGCCGGTCGAACGGGTACAGGTCGGTGCTGTCCACGTTCGAGGCGCCGAGCCAGCCGGTGACTTCCGGCTTGATGATGTGGCGCACGCCGTTGATGTCGAGCAGGCGCGACTGGATATCCTCGAAGAGCCGCCAGAACTGCGTGCCTGCGCGGGCCCCGACGTTTCCGAAGACCTGGCCCTGGTTGCCGCCGAACGGAGAGTGGTTCCAGTCGGCCAGCCTGCCGGCGGCGAAGGGTACCACGTTGACGGGCCCGAGTTTGAGGGGCACGTCGATCTCGTCGCGGGTCAGCGCGCGGAACGTAAGCGGGCTGCGGCTCGTGTTGTCCGCGCGGCCGGTGTCGAAGAGGCGGCGGTTGTCGGGCATGAACCGCACGGCGCCGATGCGGTTCTCGCTGAAGAGGGAGGCGAACTCGCCGAGGGGCTCGCCGATCCAGTGGAAGGCGGCGTCCGGCAGGCTCTCCGTCTCGGTCTGGAAGTCGTTGATGCGGAATTGCCCGAGCAGCGTGAAGGCCCAGTTGTCCCGTTGTTTCTTGAGGTAGACGAGCGTTTCCTGCGGCTTGTCGGTGTAGAACTCGTGCGGGAAGTACTGGTGCAGGAAGTTGGCGTCGCTCAGGTAGCTCACTTCCAGCGTAAGCTCCCAGTTGTCGGGCAGGTAGTGCCGGTGCCGCCAGGTGAGCCGTCCGCGGTTTTCATCCGGCGGCTCGATGCTGTTGAAGGCGCCGAGTTCGTCACGGCCGCGATCGTTGATGTAGTACCCGCGGAAGAGGCCGTAGTAGTTGTCCGTGTTGTAGTCGAAATCGACGCCGACCCCCGGCCCGCGATCGGTGAAGTAATCGAGCCGCAGGGCGGAATCCCATCCCTCCGGCGTCCGCAGCCCGAGCAGATTGAACAGGTACCACTTCGTCTGGAAGATGCCGCCGAACGTGCCGTCCCAGCCGAATCGGGCGGCGCGGAGGAGATTCTCGGTCTGCTGGAAATTGCCCTTCGAGTAGGGCCAGTAGAAGACGGGCACGCCCTCGACGTTCAGCGTCGTGTTGTAGGCCGTGTACTCGCCGGCGAGCGGGCCGGTGCTCCGCGCGCCCTCCAGGCGGGGCGTGCGGTCCACGAGCACGACCTTGTCGGCCCCGACGTAGACGTGGGGCGTGTGGAACTCGCTCATGCTGATCTTCGCCTTTTCGGCCACGTACTCCGTCGAGGACAACTGCCGGATCTCCCGCGCGCGGACGTAGATCGGCACGTCGCGATCCGGGACCACGGTCCGCATGACCGCATCGAGGATCAGCGCCCGGTCGTTCTCGAGGTCGTAGTAGAGCTGCGGCGAGCGGATCATCTGCTCGCCCCGGGTGAGCACCACATTGCCCTCGAGATACGCGCCGGAGACCGCCCGTCCGAACTGATCGCCGATGGAGGCCGGCCCGGGCAGGGCGCCTGGCCCCGCCGGCGCGTCCGCTTCGCCGTCCGGCGCTCGCGGCCGGGCG
>CAZZFA010000110.1:0-14948 GCA_964653435.1 uncultured Planctomycetales bacterium
CCGCGCCACGTCTCGACTCTACCTTCGCTCAGCATGACGGCCGCCGGCACGGCCGTGTTCGGTTGCGGCCGAAGGCCGCTTTGGGAAACGGCCGGCCGGCACCACGCACCACAACATCCGCTCCAGGGCGGGGGAGGAGCGAGTCAGGAATCGCTCGACATGCCGGTACCCGTTGACCAACGGATCGCCTGCCCGCGAGGCGTCCCCGATGATACACACGCATTGCATCCTGCGGGCATACCGCCTGGCCCATTCGGTTGCGTCCATCGGAATCAGGTGGTCGTCCTGGACGTGCCGTGCCTGCCCGGCCGGGACCGCGGCCGCCGACTGGCGATGGTCCCAGTGGCGATCGCCCGGGTGTTCGCTGAGCCGTCTGACGGCGTGGTCCAACTCGCCGGGCGTCCGGGCAACCAGGCGGGCCGCATTGGTCAACTGGACCGAGCCCGTCCAGAGGATCCCCGCGGTCAATTTCGCCATCGCCCGCAACGGTCCGGCCGGGACCGTCCTGCCAAGAGAGCGCAGGTATTCGTCCAACAACGTCGATACGTGCCGATAGACCCCCGCGGCGTTCATGGTGGGCCTCCCTCGAAGTGCTTGCCAATCACTTCACGGGAGACCCTCTGCGCTCATCTCGAATGGGGGGAGACTCCAACCGGGATTCCTGTTGCCGACGGCCGTTGCGGTCCGCGGCATGGGTTCGCACCGGCGCGCTGCACGCCGGGCCGAGGCGGGGGCGCTTCCGGCCGCCCCCTCGCCACCGCGCGAAGGGGATGCGGTTTCTTCGCGTTGCGGGGCCGGAGAGGGTTCGGGACATCCATCACGAACGAGTCACGCCGCGAAGTGGACATCGACGGGCGAGCGGGTAGCATCTTCCACGTCGTCCGGGCGTGTGGAGTCGGCAATGCATCCGGTATTCCGTATCCGTTCCAGCGTGCTGATCCTTGCGTGCGGCCTCGTCGTTGCCGGCACGGTCGCCGAGGCCGCAGGTGTCGTTACCATCCTCGCCAACCCCGGCCGCTTCGGGAGGGTTGAGCAGGCGGCCGTCGCCGAGCGGGAGGTCGACTGGTGGGACGATGACCTTGCCGATGACAACGCGTGTACGGAGTCGTTCGCGGCGACGGAGTTGAGACGCTTCCTTGCCGTTTGCACCGGCACGAAGGCCGACGACATCCGCCTGGCCGGGACGGATGCGATGCCCGCCGACGGCGACGTGTTTCTGATCGGCAGCGACGGATCGAATCCGCTCATTGAGTCGCGCAAGCCGGCGGGGGAGAAGGGTTTCGCGCCGGCGGCGGCGGAAGGATTCCGCGTGCTCGCGACGCGGGACGGCGGCCGGACGATCACGATCATCAAGGGCTTCGATCGCGTCGGCGCCCTGTACGGCGTGTACGCCTACCTCGAACAGGTCGGCGTGCGGTTCTACGGCCTCGGCGAGCGTGACACGGTCCTTCCTCCCGGTCCTGTCGCACTGCCCGCCAAGCTCGACCTCAGCGAGAAGCCCGACTACCTCACGCGCGGGTTTCATGCGTTCGAGGATCGCGGCGATCCGGCGTTCTTCCTCTGGATGGCCCGAAACCGGCTCAACTTCTGGTGCGCCCTGTCGAAGGATCACCTGTGGCTGCTCAAGAAGCTCGGGATGCGGCTCATCGCCGGCGGGCACGACGTTCACGCCCTCTGTCTGAATCCGCGCACGTACTTCGAGGCGCACCCGGAGTGGTATGGCCTTCGCGGCGGCAAGCGGAGCGGGAACATCAAGGGCGACTTCGGCGACAACTACTGCACGTCCAACGCGGAGGCCACGGCGGAGCTGGCGCGCAACGTGATCCGCCAGTGCATCGACGGCGAGTGGCGATACGCCGACATGCTCAACTTCTGGATGCTCGACAACGGCAAGTGGTGCGAATGCGAGGCGTGCAAGGCGCAGGGCACGTACACCGACCGGCTCCTGGCCGTCACGCACGCGGTCCGCACGGCGATCCGCAAGGCCCGCGAGGACGGACGGCTCAAGCGGAACGTGCAGCTCGTCACGCTTGCGTATCACGAGACGCTCCCGCCGCCGAGCAGGCCGCTGCCCGCCGACTTCGACTACGACAACTGCTTCGTCACGTACTTCCCGATCGAGCGGTGCTACGTCCACTCGCTGGCCGACCCCGCCTGCACGGAGATCAACGCGGCGCTCACGCAGAATCTGCAGGGTTGGACCACCGGGGTCGGGCGGCAGTACACCGGCTCGATCTTCATCGGCGAGTACTACAACGTCAGCTCGTTCAAGTCGCTGCCGCTGCTGTTCTCGCGGAGCATGGCGGCGGACATCCCGTGGTACTACAAGACCGGCGCCCGCCACTTCCACTACATGCACACCCCGACGCGGCTGTGGGGCACGTGGCGGCTGAACCAGTACCTCATGGCCCGGCTGCTGTGGAACACGAAGACGAACGCGGATGCGCTGCTGGCGGAGTACTTCGATCGCCTCTACCCGAGCACGTCCGCCCGCACGCGGACGTTCTACCGCGAACTCGAGTACGCCACGTCGAACTTCAAGGCGTTCAAGCACTACGTCCACGTCGGCGGGATCAGCTACTCTCTCCGGAGCCGCCTCACGAACGACAAGCTGCCGCTCTTTCCGTTCGATCATCTGCACTACGAGCCGTACGCGCCGGTGCTCAATGACGGGCCGGACGTCGTGGAGATCGTGGACGGCTTCGCACGGGCCCGCGCGGCCATGGACGCGGCGCTCGTCGAGTGCGGCGATGCTGCCGAGCGGGCGCGGCTCGTGGAAGACGAGGCGCGCTTTGCCTACGGCGAGGCCACCGCCCGTTTCTATTACCACCTGATCCGCACGGCGATGTTCCACCGCAAGGGCGATGGGCAGCAGGCGCGGCGGGAGTTCGCCGCGGCCGAGGACCAGGCCGCGGTCCTCAGGCGGATCGTCGACCTCGTGCAGGTCTCGTCCACGCACGCCAACGCCAAGGATGGACTGGACGCGAGCCAGGCGACGGCGGCGTATGAGTACTTCGGGAAACTCTATCGCGGCGGCGAGCCGTCACGCTGAACGCCACGCCGTCACCGGAGAAGCTCGCGCACGGCCGACAGGAGGACGGCCTCCGACCCGGGCCCGACACGCGATGCCGGCCCCGTTTCATAGCCGCCCTGTTCGTAGGCGATCGCCGTGCCGATGTAACCGGGGCCGTAGTCGCCGTACGCGGCCATGCACACGAAATCATCCGGCCGCATGGCCTGCGCCGCCAACTGGTACTCGACGAACAGTTCGCCCGGCATGTGCAGCACATGCGCCGGCCCGAGCTTCAGGCAGGTGATATCAATCGGGACGCCGTCGTGGCAGCGGCGCAGCCACACGAGGTCTCGGGCGGCGGCGACACGACGGCGGGGCGATTCCTTCGGATCGTCAAGCACGCGAAGCCGTTCGGCCTCCACCAGCAGGGGGCTTGGAGGCAGCCGCACCGGGCACACCTTCCACGAGACATCCTCGGCCGTGATCGGATACTTCCGTACGGAATCCCATGCCGCGGCCATGGCCTGCGCGAGGCGGCCGGCCAGTTCCAATCGTCGGGCGGGCAGGCCGTCGTTGTATTTCCCCGCCGTGATGTTTCCGCCGGCGCCGTTGAAATGCATGTGGAACACGTCCGGGAGCGTGGCCTCGCGCAGCCCGCGGGCCAGACCCACGAAGTCCGCGCTGACGGCCCCCCGACCATAGAAGCTCATGGGATGGGTCGCGTAGTACGTCATCGACACGATGGGCCGGTCATCCGACCAGAGGCTGATCAGGCGGAGCTTCGGATCGATGACCCCTTCCGGGGCGGCCTGGACCGCGGGCTCCTTGCACGACGACCATCGCGTGTACTTGACCTTGCCGTCGGGGCCGAGAATCCGGCGGGCGGCGCCGACCTTCTCCACGGCAGCCTGGCCGAGGCCCACGTGCGTTACGGGCGTGGGGTTCGCCAGCGATCGCCGGATTCCCGTCTGCACGGAGCGGATGGTTCTCCGGGCGAAGGCGACGTCGAATTCGCTTCCGCCCAGACCGCGCGCCGCCAGGAGCTTCTCCGCGTCGAAATCGCACCCCGGCGCGTCGTGCTGGTGAATGCAATGAATCGCGACGCGGTCCGGCGTCGTGCCGGCCGCGCCGGCGAGGGCCTGACGCCAGGTGTCGTACCCGCCGTTCCCGATGCCGGTCCAGTCGAGGACGCACACGACGATCGGCGGCCCGGCATGGAGCAGGACGATCCCGCGGGCGCTGAGCGGATCCACGATCTTCTTCGCGGGGATGCACAGCCCGTCGCACAGCGACGAACCGGGCGGGGGCGTGGCGTCCACCTGGAAGGTCGCGACGGCCAGGGGCCCGGAGGTACGAGGCGGACCCATGCAGCCCAGAACGGGCGCGATCAGGCCCACAAGGAGCAAACGGATTCGAGTCATGGCGACTCCTCACAAGGGCTGCGGCGCCGCCCGCGCTCAGGCATCCGTGCGCCATCGGGCGATGGCGTCCGTTTCGCTGGCGCGGTCAGATCTTTGCCAGTTCCGTGCGGTGCGCCCAGATCTTCTCGAAGGCCGCCGCATACTGCTCGACGAGTTCCGGTGCCTCCGCCGTGAACAGCGCGAGGTTCACCGCCCTCCGGTTCACCTCCTCCGACCCCGGCAGGGACTCGGGCACGTTTGGCGGGTGGTGCCACCACTTGGCTTCGGAGTAGACCGTGTACTTGTGCTGGCACGGGTAGTCGCCGGCGGAGGCCCGCACGCCTTCCGCCTTGAGTGCCTTGATGAGCGCCTCGCGGGAGAAGCCGGCCTTGGCCTCGTCCAGGAAGATCAGGTTGCTGGAGTAGTACACCCGCTGCACGTCCTTGCGGCAATACGGCTCGCTGATGCCGGGCAGTTGGGTGATGCGGTCGTTGAGCCGGCGGACCTGGGCGGCGATCAGGGCGTTGCGTTTGTCCAGTTCCTTGAGCTGCAAGCGCCCCAGGGCCGCGGAGAGCGGGTGCATGCGGAGTTTGAGCCCCAGGCCGGTGCCGACGTACTTCTTGTAGGGGCTGTCGTCGGGCAGCTTCGGCGGGTCTTCGTAGTGGCCGAAGACGCTGGCCCGCTCAAAGTGCTCGCGCTTGTGGTACATGCCCATGCCGCCTTCGAGGTTCGGCAGCGGCTTGGTCGCCTGGAAGCTGAAGATGGACATCTCGCCGATCGTACCGGTCGGCTTGCCCTGGAACTTCGCCCCGTGGGCGTGGGCCGCGTCCTCGCAGACCATCAGGCCGTGCTCCTTCGCGAAATCGCAGATGGCGTCCATGTCGCACGGCAGGCCCCAGGAGTGCATCGGGATGACGGCCTTCGTGCGGGGCGTGAGCTGCTTCTTCATGTGCTCCACGTCCATCGTCGCCGTCCTCGGATTGATGTCGATGAAGACCGGCACGTAGCCGAAGAAACGCATCGGCAGGATGGTGCCGAAAAACGTGTACGTCGGCACCATGATTTCCGTCCCCGGCGGGAAGTCCATCGCGAAGAACATCGACGTCAGGGCGCTCGTGCCGTTCATGTGGCTCTTGCAGTACGGGATCTGGTGGTACTGCTTCCACTCCTTCTCAAACAGCGGCAGTTCGCGGTAACAGGTGCTCGCGCTGAGGTCCAGAATCTCGGCGACGAACTTCTTCTCGGCGTCGCCGAAACGCGGCCACCGGCAGGCGTCGCTGTGCTCCTTCTCGGGGACGGTCACGGCCTTTCGCCCGCCCGCGACGGCCAGCGTTTCCGCGGCCCGGCCGACGGATGGGCGGCCGACTGCGCCGGCGGCCACGGCGGCGGCGGTGGCGCGAAGGAATGTCCGACGACTGCTTTGCATGTCCCTGGAACGATCCGGATGACTCATGATTCTTCCTCCTGGAATGTTCGTACGCGGCCCTGGGCCCTGCGCGTCGAGTGCATTATACCGCCGGTCCCGCCCCGTGTCCCGACGGCATCCTGCCTCCGTCGCAGGAGCGTCCGTCCGGGCACGTCGCACCGGCCCCGCCCGTCCGTGCGCTTGCACACCGCGGGCCGACCCGCGTTTCGAGTGATCTCGTTCCGCATCGCACAGGACACATCTACGGGCAGGCGCGTCAGCGAAACCGGCCGAGCGTCCGAAGATATGCCGCCGAGTCCTCGATGACCTTCTTCGTCTGGGCCTCGCTCCACTCGACGCCCTTGATTCCCTCGATTTCCATCGTGATCGGCCCTTTGTAGCCGTGTTCCTTCAGGATACGCAGCACCCCGGGAATATCGACGTCGCCGCGGCCAAGCGCGGGAAAGTTCCACACGCCGGGGCCGCCTTTCTGATCTTTGATCTCCACCGTCGCCACGTAGTCGATGATCTTCTTCAACTCCGTCGGAGCGCTGCGCCCCTTGTTATAGAAGTGGATGTTGCCGGTGTCGAAGTTCACGCGGACGTTCGGGTGGTTGATCCGCTTCATCGTTTCCAGGTGAACGTCGCCGTTGGTGCCGAGCTCCGGGTGCGTTTCCAGCGCGATCGTCACGCCGTGCTTCCGCGCGACGTCGCCGGCGCGCCGGAGTCGGTCGTACAGGGCCTGCTTGTCCGTTCCGGCGCCTTTGCAGGACAGGAACATGTACTTCACGCCCATCTTCTCGCAGATTTCGAGCTGTCCGGCCAGTTCGTCGACGGCCGAATCCTTCGCAAAATCGGCGTTGCCCCGCATCACCATTGCGGTCAGCCCGTGCTCGGCGAGACGCTTCTGCGCAGCTTCCACCTCGTCGGGCGCCGGCACGTTCATGAACACATATCGGATGCCGATCGACGGCAGATGGCTCCACGCGGCGTCCTGATACTTGCCGTAGTTCGCCAGCCGGCAAACCAGGGGGTTGCCCGGATCATCCGGTGACGCGGGCGCCATCCTCGCAGGGCGGTTCGCGCAGCCGACGGCGGCGAACGCCAATGCCGCGGCGGCCGGCAGGATTCGGCACGAGGCGAGACGTTTGAGCATTGATATCATCCTCCAGGTCGTACTTCCGTCGGGCGGCGCACGTCCTCGGCGCGGCGCCTTCCGCACGCGGATCAGAGCTTCGCAACCTCCTCGCGATGTGCCCAGACCTTCCGGAACGCCTTCACATACTGTTCGACGAGTTCGGGCACCGCGGATGTGAAGTAGGGCAGTCCCACGGCCGTGCGGTTCGCCTGCTCCGAGCCGGGCAGCTCGGGAATCTCCGGTTTGTGATGCCACCACTCGGCCTCGGCGTAGATCGCGCATTTGTGCTGGAGGCGGTAGCTGTAGGCCGTGGCCTGTACCCCTTCGGCCCGTAACGCCTTGACCAGCGCCGCGCGGGAAAAGCCGGCCTTGGCTTCGTCGAGGAAGAGCATATTGTGGGCATAGTAGAGACGCTTCATGTCCGAGCGCGGGGCTTGCTCGGAGAGGCCGGGCAGATCGAGGATCCGGTCGTTGAGCGAGCGGACCTGGGCGGCGCCCTCGGCGTTGCGTTTTTCCAGGTACTTGAGCTGGACGCGCGCCAGCGCAGCCGCGAGCGGATGCATGCGGAACTTCAGGCCGAGGCCGGTCCCCTCGTACTTTCGATAGGCGCTGTCTTCGGGGAAGGTTCTGGGCAGGTCGTAATGCCCGAAGGTGGACGCCCGCTCAAAGTACTCGCGGGTCTGGTACATGCCCATGCCGCCCTCGATCGCGGGCAGCGGCTTGGTCTGCTGGAAACTGAAAATCGACATGACGCCCCAGGTGCCCATGTAGCGGCCCTTCAACGAGGCGCCGTGGGCGTGGGCGGCGTCTTCGAGCACGATGAGACCCTTCTCCCTGGCGAAATCACAGATGGCGTCCATCTCGCACGGCAGGCCGAGCCAGTGGACGGGCAGCACGGCCTTGGTGTTCTTCGTGAGGCGCTTCCTGGCGTCCTCGACGTCGAAGTTCAGCGTGCGGGGGTTGATATCAACGAAGACGGGAACCAGGCCGAAGAGCCGCATCGGCACGATCGTCGCAAAGAAGGTATAGCTGGGCACCATGATCTCGCTGCCCGGCGGAAGCTTGAGCGCGAAGAACATGGTAGTCAGGGCGCTGGTGCCGTTGCAGTAGGCCTTGACGTAGGGAACCTTGAAATACTCCTTCCAGTCCTTCTCCAGCTCCTGATTGGGGGCATAGGTCGGTTTTCGCAGGACCTCGATGACCGCCCGCTCCTCCTCCGGGCCGTACAGCGGCCACCGATCGGCATCGGCCTGCGGGTGCGTGACGGCCTTCGGGCCGCCGAAGACGGCCAGCGTCTCGGTCTTCGTGCCGGCGAGCGATCGGTTCGTCAGCGAAAGGCCGACCGCCAGCGCGCCGGTGGACTTGAGGAATCGCCGCCGCGTGCTGTGTGACGACTCGTTGGGTTGCTGAGGTTCCATGACGCCCTCCTTCGGGGTTGGTGGCTGGAGCTTACCGGGTCGGTTGGCGCTGTCAAGCAGTGGCGCCGCCCCGAAGCCCCCGGTGGCCGGTATTGTATCCCGACGCGACCGGGATAGACTCGCGGCCCTGTTCGCAGGATGGAGTACGGTCGTTTTCCGCAAAGGACAGCCGGCCCATGAATCGTTCCGCTCCTGTCATTGTTGTCGGCGTGTGCGTACTGATTACAGGTGCGCGTTCGCCGGGGCAGACTCCGGTGCTTGCCACGCGGCCTGCCGGCTTCGTCGGCGACTCGGCGAGCATCCAACAGGCCCTGGATCGCGCCGCCGAGCGGGGCGGCGGCCGTGTCGAGCTGGGCGTCGGACGATTCCGGCTCGATCGGCCCATTCGTGTCCCCAGGGGCGTCACGCTCGCCGGCGTCTGGGAGGCGCCGCATCACGCGCAGGTCAAGCGAGGAACGGTCTTTGAGGTCTTCGCCGATCACGGCCGGGAGGACGCCCCGGCGCTGGTTTCGCTTGAGCCGTCCGGCACGATCCGCGGCATTACGTTCTTCTATCCGCTGCAGCGGATTCCCGGCACGGCGCCCTACCCGTGGACGATTCAGGGCCGGGGCATGCACAACAACATCATCGATTGCACGTTCGTCAATCCGTACAAGGCCATCGACATGGGCACGCACGCGAACGAACTGCACTACATCCGCAACTGCTTCGGGTGCCCGCTCAAGGTCGGCGTCCAGGTGGACCGGTGTACGGACATCGGCCGCATCGAGAACGTGCACTTCAACCCGCACTACTGGAGCGGACGGACCGAAGCGGAGAACGTGCCGGCCTGGCCGGTGCTGCGCAAGTACCTCTGGGAGAATCTGGTTGCGTTCGACTTCGCCCGCACGGACTGGCAGTACGTCCACAATACCTTCTGCTACGGCGCGAGGATCGGCTATCGGTTTCGCGCCTCGTCGCACGGCGCGGCCAACGGCAACTTTCTCGGCATCGGCGCGGACTGGTGCCACCGCGCCCTCGTCGTGGAGCAGTCCCAGCCGCCGGGCCTGCTGATTACCAACGGCGAATTCGTCGGCGGCACGGACGGCCGGGCGATCCTGGAGGTCGCCGACACGCATACCGGTGTCGTGCAACTGGCCAACTGCGCCTTCTGGGGGCCTTGCGAGGTCGCCGCGATCCTCGGCGGGTCCGGCACAACGAGCCTGAGCCAGTGCAACTTCCTGAACTCCGTCCCCGCGCCGACGGGCGCCTATCTGATCCAGGCCCGCGGCGGCGATGTGACCGTGCAGGCGTGCCGCTTCGGCGTCGATGGCCCGGCTATTCAGCTTGGCAGGGACGTGGCGACGGCCGTGATCGTCGGCAACCGGTTCACGGGCAGCAAACGGATCGACAACGCCAGCAATGGCGACGTGCAGGAAGGGCTGAATGCGGTCCGGCGGCCTGTGAGGTAGCTCGCGGGCCTGCACGGCTCGTCGGGCGCCGACGCCCGGCCCGACGCAGGCGGCCGGCGTGCGAACGGACCGGCTTTGTGCACGGTATCATGACCTGGGCAGTGCCTGCGTCCATCGTGATTAGCGCTCTGGCGCTAGCGCTACCCGTCATTCTGAGGAGCGCAGCGACGAAGAATCTGGCTGATTGGCGCAAAGAAGCTGGATGCTTCGCTTCGCTCAGCATGACGGGATCCGGCGCGCCGTGTTCGGTTGCGGCCGAAGGCCGCCTTGGGCATGTCTTTACATATCCGGATGCGGGCGTACGTGACGGGCAGGTTACGATCGCACCGCCGACGCCTCGGACGAACGCGAAACACAGATGCGTCTCTCCAACCGGCTCGGCGGCGGGATATTCCCCCCATTCCCGGCAATCCCTTGTCGGAACAGGCTTGAAGCGAGTACCGGTACGGAACGCACTGCTTGGCGACGGCTCGGGTCTGAGGCGTGAGCGAACCCTTTGTCTGCCTTGAGGTTAATCGTGGTTGCGCAAGCTGGTTGACATCGTCGCCCGCACCGGCTAGAGTGTGCACGTTCTGTACGATGTGCACGCGGCGGACCGCACAGGGTCGCGGGCGTGTACGGCTAAAGGGATTGACGCCAAACCGGGCGGAGTGGGCCGAGCGCTCCGTTCGGGATGCGTGCCGGCGTCCAGTTCAGACGGACGCATCGAAGGTCTTGGAGATATCCGGGAGCTTCGAGGGGTACGAAATGGACGTCGTCGCCTCGTGGCTCCCCCAATCTCAGCGCCTTTGCGGCCGGAAAGCGGGCGCGGTCGGTCGCAGAGAGCGGCTGGACGGTTGCCCGGGTCTGGCGCCCGGGATCATGGGTGTCTTGAGAAGGTCAGGTTACTGAACCTCTGAAGCGGGTGCCCGGACAGGTCCGGAATGCCGGGCCGATGTCCGGGATTCGCTAAGCCGGGATCCTGCCGTGCACGTGCTTACGGAACGTCTCATTGTCATCGTCTTTCTCACGTGCAGCCTTGTGCTGGCCGTCTATGGGCTGCATCTGTATGTCCTGGTTTTTCTCTTCCGTCGCCGCTCCACGCGACAGGTGGCCCAGCAGCGGGCGACGATCGAGAAGTACCGCCGCGAGACGCCGGACGACGCCTGGCCCGTCGTGACCAGCCAGATCCCCATCTACAACGAAGCGGACGTCGCCGTCCGCGTGATCAACGCCGTTGCCGCGATGGACTACCCGGCCGGCAAGCACGAGATACAGGTTCTCGACGACAGCACGGACGAAACGCGGTTGCTCGTCGACCACGCGGCCCGCCGCCTGCGGCTTCAGGGCGTGGATATCCAGGTGATCCGCCGCGACACTCGCGAAGGCTTCAAGGCCGGGGCGCTGGCCGAGGGACTGAGGCGCTCTCGCGGGGAGTTCGCCGCCGTCTTCGACGCCGACTTCATTCCCCCGGTCGATTTCCTTCGGCGCGCCGTCCCGCTCATCGCCACCGATCCGAAGCTCGCGTGTATTCAGGGGCGATGGGCCCATCTGAACGCGGACGAATCCTGGCTCACCCACGCGCAGTCGCTCGGCATCGACGGCCACTTCGCCATCGAGCAGGGCGCACGCGCATGGAACGGGCTGTTGATGAACTTCAACGGGACGGCGGGGATGTGGCGGATCGCGGCAATCCTCGATCCGGCCGTGGGCGGCTGGCAGGGCGACACGCTTACGGAGGACCTCGACCTTTCATACCGGGCGCAGCTCGCCGGATGGAAGATGGGCTACTGCCTCGATCTGGCGTGCCCGGCCGAGTTGCCCAACCAGGTGAATGCGCTCAAGAGCCAGCAGCGCCGCTGGGCGAAGGGCTCCATCCAGACGGCGGTGAAGCTCCTGCCGCGGATCTGGCGGGCGCCGCTGACCCTCGGGCAGAAGATCGAGGCGACGCTGCACCTGACCCACTACTCGATCGCGATCTTCATGGTGATCCTGGCGGTGCTGGCGCGGCCGATGGTGGGGATGATCGATCCGGGCTCTTATCTCACGTGGCTTGTGCTGGGTTGGGGTATCATCTTCGCCAGCGCGGTGGCGCCGCCGCTGTGTTACGGATACGCCCGCTACAGCCTCGGGGGCGGCTTCAGCGGGCTGCGGATCATCCCGTTGCTGATGGTGCTGGGGACGGGGCTGTGCGTGAACAACATGATCGCGGTCTTGCAGGGGCTGTTCCAGCGGGGCGGCGTCTTCGAGCGCACGCCCAAGTCGGGCAGCACCGGACGGAAGGCCGCCTATTCCAGCCGCTACAAACCCATTCACACCCGCCTCTGGTACATCGAGATGATGCTCGGCGCGTATTGTCTGGCGTATTGGGCGATTTATGTGGCGGCGGGTCGATACGGCTTCAGCTTCTTCCTGTTTGTGTATGCGGCCGGCTTCCTCGTCGTCGGGTGGCTCTCGCGGCCGTGCGATTCGCCCGCGCCCGACCGCCTGCCGTCCGCGCGGGCGGCCGCGCCGGCGTCGTCGTCGCCGGCAACGTACCACGGCGGAGCGGACGTCCCGGCGATGCTCTCTCCGATGCGCACATGAGCGACGGGCGGCGGTGATGGGCTGCGGCAATGCGGAAGATCGGCGCGGTTGCCCGATCACCTGTTCTGCCGTACAATGCACCGTTCAGGTTGGGCTTTATCGTCGCGCAGCTTCCGCGGCGATTCCGTGCCCCGATGCGTATGGATCTTCTCGAACTTACCTGCGCGCCCAAGACGCTCGAACCCGGCAACGGCCTGCCGGTCGTCCTTGAAGGCCCGTCTCTGGTGGTCCTCGGGAGGGACGCTCGCGGCCGGGCGATCGTCCGGGGCGACATCGGGGATTGCCGCTGGCACGTTCGCGAGGATTACGCGTCGCTCCTTGACGAGATGCCCCCGTCGCGGTGGAGCGAGCTGACGCAGTGCCGCTCCGCCTCCTTGGTCAAGGAGAACGACGGCCGGCAGGTGTGGCACGTCCGCTGCCGCGACCGGCAGGTGTACGCGAAGGTCTACACCACCGACGATCTCCTCGCACGGATCAAGCGATGGGTTCGCGGACCCGCATGCCTGTCGGAGTGGCGGGTGGCCGAGTACGCGCAGCGATACGACCTGCCCGCGGTGGAGCCGGTTGCGTGCGGCTATCGGCGCTCGTTCCGGGGCGGGGCGTCGTGCGTTCTCCTGACCGCCGCCATCCCCGATGCGGTGCCGCTCAATCAGTACTGGACCGAGCTGAACGCCATCACCGACCCGGTTCGCCGCCACCGCCGGGCCGACGCGATTATCGGCGCGGTGGCCGGTCTGATCGCGGCGGCGCACCAGTCCGGGTTCCGGCATGTCGATCTGCACGCCGGCAATCTCCTCGTCGCCGACGACGCTTCGCAGGAGAACCGGCCGAAGGTCTACTTCGTCGATCTTCACGGGGTTCGGGTCGGTCGCCCGGTATCGGATCGCGCCGTGATCCGCAACCTCGCACAGCTCAATCAATGGTTCCGCCGTCACGCCGGTCTCACGCAGCGGATCCGGTTCTTGCGCCGATATCTGGAGGCGCGCGCCCGTCTGCACGATCGCTCGCCGTATGCGCGGAAACTCGGCCTGGATTTCCGGCAACTGGTCGCGGCGCTCGACCGCCGGGCCTGGCGGCACGCGCAGGAGCTTTACGCGCAGCGCGACCGCCGCGTGATGCGCACGAACCGGTACTTCACGCGGATCCGGGTGCCGGGCGGCTGGCGGGGGCACGCGTTCCTGTGCGCGAAGCACGCGGTGGCCGGTTCGCGCGCCTCGACGACGGTGTTCGAGCGGCGGCAATGGGAGACGTGGCTGCGGGATCCGTTGGCGTGGCTGCGTCCGCAGGAGGCATGGCAGACGCTCAAGGCCTCCCACTCGGCGACCGTCTGCCTGCGGAGCCTGCCCGTCGGGCCGGAGCCGTTGCCCGTGGTCTGCAAGAGATCGCTGGCGCGGAGCCTGCGGCGCCGGATCTCGCTGATGTTTCGCGAGTCGCGCAACCTCCGCACGTGGCGCCGCGGCTATGCACTGATCCACCGCGACATGCCGACGGCCCGCCCGCTGGCCGTACTGGAACGGCGGCGGTTCGGTCTTCTTCTGGACAGCATCGTGATCACCGAGGCGCTGCCGGATGCACACGACCTGGACGCCGTCATCGCAACCCGGCTGCCACGGCTCGACCCCCGGCGCCTGCACCGCGCCAAGGACATGCTCATCGATGCCCTCTGCGACCTGGCCCGGCGGCTGGATGCGCGGGGGTTCGTGCACAAGGATTTCAAGGCGCCCAACGTGATGATCCAGTGGGACGACGCGTGCAGCACGCGGCCCCGGCTGAGCCTTGTGGATCTCGACGGGCTGGTTGTCCGGCGGCGTGCCGTGAGGCCGCCCACGGCGGCGCTGTACGCGGCCCTCGCCCGCCTGAACGTGAGTCTGGAGCATTGTGCGGTCGTCACGCGGACCGACCGCGTGCGCTTCCTGCGGCGCCTGCTCTCCGGCTGGGGCCGCGACGGCGCCGAGTGGAAGCAACTCTGGCGCCGGATCGAGGTCCTCTCCGCGCGCAAGCGCCGGCAGTACGCCCGCCACCAGGCGTGGAAGCTCCGCCATTACGGCCGGAAGTGAGCTCCCGCTGCCGCGGACCGTGGCGCCGATGTCGATGGAATCCCGTGAAAGCCTGTCTCCCGTGCCGGTCGTTACGATGTCCGGCGGGTGTCGTTCGTCGCACAGGAGGCAGCCATAAGGACACAGGCGAAGACAGCACAGATTGGCCCGGATGCCCACCGGACGTCCCGGAAGGTACGCGCTCGCGCACCGACGAGCTACGACCCGGACGGCAACCTGATCTAGGACGGCAAGCCGACCTCGAGCTGCGCCACGCCGGACGGTGCCTGGACGTACGGCTGGGACGCCGAGAACCGGCTGATCCGGGTCGAGCCCGTGACGCGGGTGGACGACGTTTCCAGGAA
The DNA here is from genome assembly GCA_964653435.1 of uncultured Planctomycetales bacterium. Lineage (GTDB taxonomy): Bacteria > Planctomycetota > Phycisphaerae > UBA1845 > PWPN01 > CAZMVY01. Next base: position 14,792 of record CAZZFA010000110.1, read on the forward strand.
GCTCGAGTTCGCGTAGGATTACATGGGCCGGCGGGCGCAGAAGAAGGTGTACAACCGCACCGCCGGCGCCTGGGTCCTGGCGAGCGACCGGCGGTTCGTCTGCGACGGGTGGAACGTCGTCATGGTGGTCGACAGCAGCGGCACGCCGCAGCAGAAG
>CAZZFA010000111.1:0-14427 GCA_964653435.1 uncultured Planctomycetales bacterium
GGAGCGCAGCGACGAAGAATCCGGCTGATTGGCGCAGAGAAGCCGGATGCTTCGCGTCGCTCAGCATGACGGCCGCCGGCACACCCGTGTTCGGTTGCGGCCCGAGGCCGCCTTGGAATTCGGTCCCCCGCCGTTGGAGGGTGGAACCCATACTCCTGCGGCGCCCCCGGTAGAGCCCGCACTCCACATCGGACTGCGGTCCGGGGCCGGTTCCCGAACGCTCACCTCAATCGCCGGACCAGCCGGTCAGGCGGGCCAGCATCCACCAGAAGGCCCGGCCTTTCTGATAGCAGTTCATGCATTGCGAGTGGGCGCAGTCTTCACACGTCGGGCACGTGTGCGTCGTGCACCACGCCTCGCACCACTCGCACCAGTCGGTGCCGTCAGCGTAGTAGTTGCCCGCGGGGTCGTAGCTTTCGATGTCCGCGAAATCGTAGAGGACCTTGTTGTTTGTCCGGCAATAGCTTCGGATCTGCTCGTTCCGGGCGTAGAGGTTGCCGCCCGGGCCGCTTCCGTCGAGATGGCCCGTCATATACACGAAGACCACACCGGGATAATCAGCCTCCAACTGGTTCATGGCGGCGAGGTAATCGGCGATCCCCGCCTCGGTGTTTTCGCTGACGCCGCCGCACCAGGACCACATGACCACGTTGATGTTGTTCCCCGGCGCGTTCAGTACCTCCCGCGTCGTGGCAACCCAGTCGAGGTTGCCTTCGTAGCCGAGGTCTACGTCGGTCTGCTCCTGCAGCGAGAGGGAACCGGCGCCCGCGTTGAACGCATACCGCGCATCGGCGGAGTAGAGCATCTGCATGCCGGTGACGAGCTGGCTGCCGTGCGAGGTGTGGCCGTACCAGATCCGATAGGCGGATTGCGCGGCCTGGATAGCCGTAATCGGTATGGTGTCGAACGCTGCCGCCGCAAGATGATCGGCCACGATCGCCCCGCGACCCGTGGTGCCGCCGGCCGGGCCCCCTCCGCCGCCGGTGGTATCGGCGGAACCTGAGCTGCCACCGGTGGTAGTCCCGTCCTGCTGGCCGGTGCCGGTTCCACCAGCCGTGGCGTCCTGGGAGCCGGAACCTGCTCCGGCGGCGCCGTCGGTGGTAGTCTGGGCCGCGTCGCCACCCGTGGATTGGCCACACATCTGCCCCATGCACAAGGTTACGGCCAGGAGGAAGAGCATCAGACATCGCATGGAAGTGCCCTTTCGTAAATGAGAATGAGCCGAGTTGCCGAAACCGCGCCGGCCGGGCCCACGAAATGACCGCCCGTACGGACACGCGCCATCAAACAAGACTTACCATACCGGCGGGCGTCCCTCGTTTCAAGAGCATAGGTTTCGTTGCAATGTGGGACGGCGGCGCGAGCATGATGTCGCGGACGACGGCGGCCTGATTCCTGCGAGCCGAAACCGATCCGCTGGACCGGCTCGTCCGCCCGTGTGATTTCCCGATGGCGTGGGGTGTTGCGGTCAGCCCATGCGCGTGACAATTCGCCCGGGACTGGGCGCGCCACCGGGGCGGAACGGGGTGGCGGTGGTGCGAGGGCTCTTTACGGGGCGTCGGTGCACCCAGGCGGCTGCCGCGTGTGCGCCCCGGGTTGACACGCGACAGGATTCCGGCGAAGTAAGGATCCCGCACGCCGCGTACTGTACGGTTCCGGACCATGTGCCGTGGCACAGGGCGCTCCGAGGCGATCAGCCGTACCGGAGCGAAGAGAAGGGCATGTGGAAAGGCGAAAGACGGGTTCCATAGAAGCGGATACCCGGATGGACGCGTTGGCCGGCGGCAACGTATCGCGGGCGCGACTGCGAACTTAAGGGTACAGGAGAGTGTCCCCGGATGCGTCTCAAACGAGTCTTGGTTCTTGTGGCGATCGTTCTATCGGCAGGAGGCGTGTACCTCAGTGCTCAACTGCTGGCGCAGCATCTGCTCGGCCAGCCCGCCACCGGCCTGGCTGCTATGCTCTGCGGACCGGAGGGGGGCGGTTGTGACCAGGTGATGAACAGCCGCTGGAGCGTAGTGCCTCCGTATCCGCCGGGATCCAGCGCGCACTCCCGGACCGGCTCGGTGTATGGCAAGGCGACCGGTGCAGACAAGGCCTCGCGCGGCCTTCACGTCCCGGTGCCGATCCTCGGGTTGCTCTACTTCTCGTTCCTGCTGACGTGGTTCCTGGGCGTTGGATGTCCCAACGAGCGCGGGCGGCGGTGGCAGATCGTGCCGTTCCTGGCGGTTCTGGCCGGGAACATCGGCTCGGGCATTTTCATTTACCTTATGGCGCGGGTCATTCGGGCGTGGTGCCCGGAGTGCATGGCCGTCCACGCGGTGAACTTCGCGTTGCTGGTGCTCGTTGTGGTCACCTGTCCGCGGCGATGGAGAGCCGCCGCCGCGCGGCAGGAGGGCGAAGCGTCGTCGTCCGTGCCCGACCGGCCGGCGGTTGTGCCGCATCCTACGGTCCGGCTGGCGCTGGTTACGATCGCTCTGGCGATGAGCCTGTGGCTGATGGGGATCATGGCGGCCGCGGCGACGAGTTCGTACATCCAGGTCGGCAGGCTCAAGGGCGTCGTGGAGGATGTCTGTGCGCATCCGAGCGTCCTGGCGGCGCTCTACGCGGCGCAAGCGCGGTCGGATATTCCCATCCGGCCGGACGATCCATATTCCGGGCCTGCCGGCGGAGCGCCGGATACGCTGGTAGTCTTCACCGACATGACGTGCCCGTCATGCAAGGAGTTCGAAGCGTTCCTGGCGACGGAGATACGGCCTCTCTTCGGCGACCGGCTGCGAGTCGTCCTGAAGCACTATCCGCTTACCGGCGAGTGCAATCGGCACTCGGCATCCCGGCGGTCCGGCCGGGCGTGCCGGGCGGCGTATGCGGTGGAGGCGGCCCGGCTGCAGGGCGGCAACGACGCCTTCTGGCGCATGCTCGCCGAGATTCGTGCGCGATCCGACGAGCCCGGCGAGATGGATTTCGCAGAGATGGCAACCCGCGCAAAACTCGATTCCAGGCGGCTTATCGAGGATATGGCCAGGCCCGAGGTCCGCGATCGCGTGAAGGCCGACGTCGAACTCGCCTACGGGATGGGTGTGGAATCCACGCCGACGATGTTTCTCAACGGCAAGCGCGTGCCGATGGTCGCGCAGATCGACGCCGGGTTCTGGAAGCTGATGGCCGCGGATTCGGCGAAGCGGCAGGCCGCGGTGGCCGCCACCCGCCCGGAGTCCCGGCCCACGCCCTGATTCGCGGGGCGTCAGCGTGTGCGAGAGACCCATCCGCAGCTTGCCGGTCGGGCTGTCGCGACATGCGCGGATGCGCCCACCGCAGGGTCTGTCGCGCGTGACGGCGCAGCCGGCCTCGTGCGGCGCCCAGGTCGCAAGCCGACCGTTCTCGACGCGCTCCAGGTTCCCGTCGGCGAGGAGTTCACGCCCGGCGGCCGGCCCGACGGCGAGACTCTTGGCAACCGGCGTCGCCGGGACCGCCGACACAACGCCGCCCAACGCCAGGACCGCGATCACAGGACGATCACGATGCATAACGACTCCCCCGTGGGCCACCGTGGCCGGACTTGATCGACTGCGGCGGCCTCTTGTGAATCGCGCGTCAAGCTCGCCGCGCGGCCCGACCTTCGGAATAATCCGTCCGCTCCCGCGAATACCCCTGTAACGGCGTCCCGGACGGTGGAACGCCGCCCAGGAGAGCACAGACATGATGAGCAACGAGTACCGGGACGTAGCCCCGCGGCCTCGGTCGTTTCTGGCGACGTTGGCATGGGGCGTCAGCATGGCGGTCGTCGCGCTGATCCTGAGCCTCGCCGGGATCATCGTATACGGCATGAACATCGCGGACCGCAAGACGGATACGCTGGTCGGCCTTACCGAGGCGGGGCTCCGCCACCTGCCCGAACTTCGCCGATCGTTACCGCCCGCCTTGGCGGACATGCTCAACGACGAGCGGATGCCGGACTATCGCGATCAGCTCGAGGTGACCGCCCGGCTGGCGCGGGTGCCGTCCCGCCGCGAATGCCCCAACCGGGGCGAGCGCGAACCGATTCGGCCTGTGATCCAGGTCCGCAACCACGGCAAGGAGGTCGTCTCGCTGCTGTCGATGCGGGTCACCGTCCTGAACGAAGACAACGTGCCGATCGCCGAATCGAACGAATGGGCGGCGACGCCGCTCGCGATCGACAAGGACTGGTGCGGTCCGCTGTTGCCCGGGGCGGCCGCCTGCGTCGTCAGCGGACACCCGTTGCCCGGCCAACAGGGCGCACTGGAGAAGTGCCGCGTCGAGGCGACCATCACGGACGTGCGGGTGTGGAACAGGAACGCGGCCGCCTCCGCGGAGGGTCATCCCACGCGGACACCGGAGAATCCGCATCCGCTGACGGCCGTTCGCCAGCCCCCCAAGCCGCCGGCACCGGTGAAGCCGGAATCGCCGGACGCCCATCGGTAGGCAGATGGTCCGCGTTGCAGGCGGGCGGCCCGCAGCGCGGAGCCTGTAGCCCGACGGTCCGCACAACAGACCGTACCGTTGCCTCGCAGGACGGCACGGCAACCAACATCACATCTTGGCGTGAGGGCAGAAGCCGGTATGATACCCGCCCATGAGCCAGACGATTCCTCAGGCGTTGTTTGACGTGAGCGGAATGACCGTCGCGGTCACCGGCGGCGGCGGCGTGTTGTGCAGCGGGATGGCCGAGCACCTGGCCGCATCCGGGATGAGCGTCGCGGTGCTGGACCTGTCGAAAGACGCCGCGACGGCCGTGGCCGAGCGGATCCGCACGGCGGGCGGCAAGGCCATCTCCATCGAAACGAACGTGCTGGACCGCGACAGCGTCGAGGCGGCGTGTGAGGCGTGCGTCCGGGAGCTGGGTCGGGTGGACTGCCTGATCAACGGCGCGGGGGGCAATCACCCCGCCGCCACGACCGGCCCGGACAAGCGATTCTTCGACCTGCCGATCGAGGCGTTCCGCAAGGTGATGGACCTGAACATCCTCGGCACCGTGCTGCCGTCGATGGTGTTCGGGCGGGCCATGGCCGATCGCGGCGAGGGCGTGATCCTGAACGTGGCCTCGATGAACGCGTTCCGGCCGCTCACGCGGATCCCCGCCTACTCGGCCGCCAAGGCGGGCGTCAAGAACTTCACGGAATGGCTGGCCGTGCACATGGCCCAGGAATACTCGCCGAAGATCCGCGTAAACGCCATCGCGCCCGGCTTCCTGCTGACGCATCAGAACCGCTTCCTGCTGACGGACGAAAAAACGGGCGAGCTGACGCCGCGCGGCCGGTCGATCATCGCCCACACGCCGATGGGGCGTTTCGGCGAGGCCGCGGACCTCTACGGCACGGTGACCTGGCTCCTCTCGCCGGCGTCGCGGTTCGTCACGGGGATCACGGTGCCGGTGGACGGCGGCTTCTCGGCGTTCAGCGGCGTGTGAGCGACGGGAGATGCCCATGCCTGACGTGACTGCCGCGTTTTCGGCGTTCCGGCCCCGACATTCGTTCTTCGTCGGCATCGACTCGGACGGCTGCGTTTTCGACACGATGGAGATCAAGCACAAGGAGTGCTTCGCCCCCGTCGCGATCCGGTTCTTCGGCTTGCAGGCGGTCTCGAAGTACGCCCGCGAGTGCTGGGAGTTCGTCAACCTCTATTCCAAGGACCGCGGCGTCAACCGCTGGCCGGCGCTGGTGAAGGTGCTGGATCTGCTGCGCGAGCGCCCGGAGGTGAAGGCCCGCGGCGCGACGATCCCGGACGTCCGGGCAATCCGGGATTTCATCGCCTCCGGCGTCCCGCTGGACAACGCAAACCTCCGCAGGCGGATCGAGCAGACCGGCGATGCGACACTGCGGCACGCCCTGGAATGGAGCCTCGCCGTGAACGCCGCCATCGCCGACATGGTAAAGAACGTCCCGCCGTTTCCCTTCGTCCGCGAGTCGCTGGCCAGGCTCGTCGAACGGGCGGACGTGATCGTGGTGAGCCAGACGCCGACCGAGGCGCTCCTGCGCGAATGGGAGGAACACGACATCGCCCACTACGCCGGGATGATCTGCGGCCAGGAACTCGGCACGAAGGCCGAGCACATCCGGCTCGCCTCCGCGGGGCGATACGCGCCGGACCGGATGCTCATGATCGGCGATGCCCCGGGAGATCTGAAGGCGGCGCGCGCGAACGACGCCCTTTTCTATCCCATCAACCCGGGCCAGGAGGAGGCAAGCTGGAAGCGCTTTTACGAGGAGGCGATGGACCGCTTTTTCTCGGGCCGCTTCACCGCCGAGTATGAGCGCGAGCTGATCGCCGAGTTTGATGCGCACCTGCCCGGGAAGCCGCCCTGGGAACGTTGACGGACCCGCCGAGGCAAGCACCGCGCGACCTCGCCGCCGCCTCCCCGGCCGGCGCTCCGGCCGGCAGACCGGCACTACACCGCCGTAACGACCGCGGAGCGGTGATGTTCCTGGAGATAAAGCAGGTCGCGTGAGCCGAGGCGGACATCCAGCTCGACGCTGTGGTCCTCGTAGCGGCGCTCGAGCACCTCCCCGTGATGCTCGATGAACGCCAGCGCCTTGCCATCCGAGGCGGGCAGACGGACCCTGACGCGCCGAACATCCCCCCGCATGACCTCGCTGACCCGCTGAACGAGCTGATCGAGTCCGCGGCCGCTCCGGGCGGAGATCCGCAGGGCTCCCGGCAGTTGCCGCTCAAGGGTCTGCACCAGCGCGATATCCTCCGCGGCGTCGATCTTGTTGAGCAGCGGCAGAATCCGATGCTCGGAGCAGCCCAGCTCCGTCAACACGGCCATCACCGCCTTGACCTGTTTCTCCGCGTTCGGAGCGGCGGCGTCGATGACATGGAGCAGCAGGTCCGCGTGGATCGTCTCTTCGAGCGTTGCACGGAACGACGCGACCAGATGATGCGGCAGATCGCGAACGAAGCCGACCGTGTCGCTGAGCAGGGCGATCTGGCCGTTGCCGAGATTCCACTTCCGGGTCTTCGTGTCCAGCGTCGCAAAGAGCTTGTCCTCGACGAGCACGCCGGCGTCCGTCAGGGCGTTCATCAGCGTGCTCTTGCCGGCGTTCGTGTAGCCGACGAGCGAGACGGTGAACTGATCCCTGCGCGACCGGACGGTCTGCAGCCGCCGGCGGTCAATCGCGGCCAGTTCGCGTTTCAGGGCCGTCATGCGGCGGGAGACGATCCGGCGGTCGATCTCGATCTGACGCTCGCCGGGGCCGCGCGTGCCGATGCCGCCGACGTTCCCGGCCCCCGTGGCGCCGCCCGCGCCGGCGATGCGTTCGAGGTGGGTCCACATGCCGCGGAGGCGCGGCGCCGTGTACTCAAGCTGCGCGAGCTCGACCTGCAGGCGAGCCTCGTGCGTGCGGGCCCTTGCCGCGAAGATGTCGAGGATCAGTTCGCTGCGGTCAAGAACCTTGCAGTTGAGAGCCTCTTCCAGTTCGCGGATCTGGGCGGGCGAAAGATCGTTGTTGAAGATCACCACGTCGGCATCGCTTGCCTCGGCACGCCGGCGGATTTCCTCCACCTTGCCCCGGCCGACGTAGAAACCCGGGTTGATCCGCTCGCGGCGCTGGATGATCTGATCCACGGTGATCGCGCCGGCCGTCTCCGCCAGGGAGCGCAGTTCCCCCAGCGGGTCTCCCCAATCCGGTTGCGAATTCGGCAGGATCACACCGACCAGGACTGCTCGTTCGGATCGAACGCTGAGATCTGTCCGTCGCTCTTGGTTCACCCTGTCCGTCCCGCGTGGCGGGTCGAAGAATCGTCCGGGCGCCGCCGCCTGCACAGAAGCCCGAGAAACTCGTCCCGCACAGCCGGCCCCGGCCTTGACCGCATCCTATTCTAGGAACCGCCTGCCCCCCGGGTCAACGGCGATGTGACCGATCGCCGCAACGCCCTCGCGAAAAACGCGAAGGCGTCCTCCCCTGCCGACCGGGGCGATGCGCCGCGGCTGCCCGGTCCCGGCGGCCATGGCTGCCCGGTCCCGGCGGCCATGGCCGTCCGCTCCCCAAGGCGGCCTTCGGCCGCAACCGAACACGGCCGCGCCGGCGGCCGTCATGCTGAGCGAAGCGAAGCATCTGGCTTGCCTGCGCCAATCGGCCAGATTCTTCGTCGCTGCGCTCCTCAGAATGACGGTAGCCCTACTGCCCCAGCGCGATAACATGCGCGCAGGGCGCGCAAAAACTGCAACGGAAGACTCTACTGCGCCATCGCCAGCGCCCGACGCAGCTCCGCCACACTCCACGCCTGCGCGATGCATCCGTTCGGACGATGAGGCGGGTCGCCGTCAAAGATCTCGCTGACCGAGCCAAGCCCCGCCTCGTCGAGGTGGGCCACAAGAGGCCTGAGAAGCTCGCGGCAATGGGCCTTTGCCTCCGCGCTGAAGCCATGCACCCGCAGGTACGCCTCGACGTACGGGCCGATCAGCCACGCCCACACCGTGCCCTGATGATACGCCGCATCACGCTGCAATGGGCTGCCTTCGTAGCGCCCATGATACTTCGGATCGGAAGGCGCCAACGACCGCAATCCATACGGGGTCAGGAGGTGCTTCCGCACGCACTCCACCACGGCCGCCTGTTGGGCCGGTTCCAGCGGCGAATGCGGCAGGCTGACGGCGAAGATCTGATTCGGCCGGATGGACGGATCCGCCTCTCCCGGCCGGACACAGTCGTAGAGACAGCGGCGATCCTCGTTCCAGAACGTCCGCGCGTAGCTTCGCCTGGCGCGCCGCGCCAGGCTTGCGTATTTCCCGCCGTCCGACGTCCGCTCGGCAAGCAGGCACAACGCGTGATACCAGAGTGCGTTGACCTCCACGCACCGTCCGTGCCGGGGAGTGAATACGGTATCCCCGTGCTTGGCGTCCATCCATGTGAGCTGCGTGGTCGGGTTGCCCGCGGAAACGAGCCCGTCGGTGCCCATGCGGATGTCGAATCGCGTCCCGTTCACGAAGGCATCCACCACGCGCTCGCACGCAAGCTGGAGCACATCGCGCCAGGTCGCCAGATCCCGGCTGGCCGTCAGGTAGGCGACCGCGGCGTGGATGAACCAGAGGCAGGCGTCCACGCTGTTGTAATCGCACCCGTCGCCGTAGTCGCTGAACCGGTTCGGGATCAGGCCGTCGCGTTGAGCCGAGGCAAACGTGCACAGAACCTCACGGGCCTCGTCGAACCGCTCGTCCAGCAGCAGGAGGCCCGGAAGGGAGATGAACGCGTCCCGCCCCCAGTCGCCAAACCACGGATACCCCGCGAGGATCGTGCGCGACCAGCCCCCCTTCGCGCTGCGGCGATCGACCATGAACTGCCGCGCGGCCTGAAAAAGGCGGTCGCTCACCGAAAGACGCTCCGCCGGGACATGGGAATCCTCCTCCGCGGCGGACGGCAAAACCCCGGCCGCCTCCTCTTCGCCGCCGGGCCCCTGCGCCCAGGCCCGCAGCGTGATCCGGAAGTTCCCGGAACCGTGCGTGCGAAACCAGCCGGGGGCGAAGAGATCCTCCTGACAGTCCAGGCCGCGGGCCTTCTCCACCCGGTACCGGAAGCCGTGCCACCAGTCCTCGGCGGGATCGAAAAGAAGAGGCTCCTCCCGGCCGTCGGCGGCGGAGCGTGTCCCGTGCATCATCAGTTCCGGACATGTCGAATGCGGACCCTGCAGCAGAAAGCCCCCGACGCCGGGACGGAGCTTCATCGGGCACCAGCCCCGCAGGACCGCGTGAAAGTCGCGCATCGACGCCAGCGGCAGGATCTCGAACTGAAGCTCCTGCCCCGGCGGCACGCTCACGTCGTATCGCAACTCCACTTCGTCGCAGCCGGCGCGGAGCCGTACCCACTTCACAACGGACGTGCCCCCCCAGCGGTACACGAACCGCACCCACGGCCGCGCCGGCGCGAGATCGTACGTGAACTCGCTCAGCCATTCGTAGCCGCGCGGATGAAACAGATTCTCAAACTCGAAGTTCGCCAGCTCGATGACGGCCTCGCCGAGTGTCAGCTTCTCCACAACGGCGTTGAGCAGCATCCACCGCTCCAGCGGCGGACGAGCCGCCACCAGGAGCAGGCCGTGGTATCGGCGCGTCATGACGCCGACCGCCGTGCCGGAGGCGAAGCCGCCGCGGCCGTTGCAGAGCAGCCACTCCCTGTCCAGCGAAGCGATGTCGGGGAAATCCTTCATGCGCGATCCTTCGCACGTTTCGTGACCGTGCCGCGGGATGGGATTCTATGCGAGCAGACCGCGCGGACCAAGGCGCAGGCCAGAAGAAGACGAAAACGCGACCCCCGGCACGCGACAGGCGTCAACATCGGCGCCGCCGCGCCTCCAGGAACCCCGACAGGATGACCGCGGCGGCAACGGCGTCCTGGCGTGCGGTACGTCTCTTCCGGGAAAGGTCGCGTTCCGCCAGAAGGGCCTCGGCCGCGTAACTGCTGAGCCGTTCGTCCCAGAGGTGAACCGCCCCGCCCGCCCGGCTCTCCAGCTCCCGGGCAAAGGTCCGCGTCAGCCGGGTCTGCTCACTATCCGTGCCGTCCATGTTCAACGGAAGGCCCACAACGAACGCATCCGCGCCCAGGTCCGCCGCGAGGGCAACCACGGCCTCCGCGTCGGCCGCCGGCGACCCCTTCGCCTCTATGACCCGCTCCGGCGAAACGATACGCGCGTCCGGATCGCTGACAGCGATGCCGATCCGCTTCGTGCCATAGTCGATGCCGAGAAAACGAGCCATTGACGATCCTGCACGACGAACGCCCCGGCGCGCGAGACCACCCGCGCCAATGCCGCTTCCGATTCGAGAGTGTCGTTCCTCTCCAGTTGCGTGGGAGGGGTCTCCGGACCCCACCCGCCGCCGGCACGTAAGCCCCCGACTGGGCAGCGCGGAATGCCTGCGCCGGGCCCCCGCCTTCGCGATCGCCGAAGGCGAGGGCCTCGCCGGAGAATACGCGGCGCTATTGCCGGCTGCCGAAACGATGGTCCAACATGAAGATCCCACCAATGTGGTCTTCGCCGACCATCTTCAACTGCTCGTAAATCAGACTCGTTTGGGCCTCCTCCTCCACCTGCTCGCCGATGAACCACTGCAGGAACACAGCGGTTGCCCGATCGTGTTCCTCGGCCGCCAGTTCGGCGAGCTTGTGAATCCTCGCGGTGATGGACTGCTCGTGCTTGTATGCCGCCTCGAAGACCTTCAGCGGCGAGCCGAACGAATCCCCGGGCGCGGCGACCGGCCGGAGGGAAACGTGCCCGTTTCGCTCCAGGATGTAATCGTAGATCTTCATGGCGTGCGCCTCTTCCTCCTTCGCCTGAGCCCGCATCCACGCGGCGAAACCGACGAAGTTCGCCTCCTGAAACCAGGCAGCCATTGCCAGGTAAAGATAGGAGGAATACAACTCCGCGTTGATCTGCTCGTTCAGGGCATCTTCCATCTTCTTGCTCAACATGATCGTCTCCTTTCGACTGAGTTCCCGACCGACCGATACGCTCGTCCCCTCACCACATGACAGGCTGCCCCCGGCAACCCGTAATCTCTCAGAAACGAATCGAGCTCTCCCCCCTCGCGGATCCCGAGCCGCGTCAGCGCAAAATCATATCGCACAGGATCGTCCGGGGACACGGCCCGGAACGCCGCCGTAATCTCCATCGCCGTGCGCAGGTCCGCCTGGCTTCGCCTCGTCAGCCCCAGGGTCCGGCAGATCCGGTGCATGTGTGTGTCCAGCGGGATGATGAGCCTGGCCCGCGGGACCCGATCCCACAACCCCGTATCGACATCGTCATGCCGCACCATCCACCGCAAGAACAGGTTCAGCCGCTTGCACGCGCTGCCTTTGCCCGGCTGCGGTAACACGAACTCCCGAAGGCACGCCGCACGGGCCGTCAAGCGCATCACAAACGCCTCGATTGCCGGCGCGACCGTCTCATCCTCGTCGTTCAGGCCGGCCGCGAAACACGCCTGAAGCGAGCCGTACGTCCCGATGACCTCCCGCGCACCCCACAGCAGAGCCGCCAACTCCTCGCCCCGGGTAAACCGGTGCCGAAAGCCCGCCAGGTACCGCCGCAGCGATCCGCGCGTGGCCCGCTTCAGGAACCGCGCGGGAGACCGCATCCCGTCCAGAATCGCCGTGGCGCTTCGCAGGATCTGCGCCACCTTACCATACGCCAGCGTGGACACCAGCAGAGCCGCCAGCTCGCAATCCGCCGGATCGTCGAACCTGTAAAGCAGCTCGAGCGGATCGGGCGCCACCAGATCCCGCCGGTTGTACTTCGCGTACAGCCGCTCGAGGGCACTGCGATTGGCCGGGACAACGCAGTCACCGCCCATGCACGCCCCCGCCGGCACTCGCCGCGTCGTGATCGCTTGCCGATCTCGTGGCCCCGCCCGCCGACCGTCGGCGGCACCGCGGACACAAACCGATCAGCTCCAGTCGAAAGCCCGTTATCGTGTAATCGCTTGCCCTGCGGAACGCGGCCTCCAGGGCCCGAAGCCGGCCCGCGTACACGTCGCCCACCCGCCCACAACGCACGCAGCGCACATGATAGTGGTCCTGCACCGCCCCATCATACCGCCGTGCCCCCCCCGCGAGCTCCAATCGGCGGATCAGCCCGCGATCCGCAAGCATCTCCAGATTGCGATACACCGTCGCCAGGCTGATCCGCGCGACGCGTCGCCGCACCATCCGGTACACCTCGTCCGCCGTGGGGTGCGTGCACACTTTCCGGATCTGCTCCAGTATCACCCGCCGCTGCCGGGTCATGCGCATCGTCCTGTCCGCCGGAACCGTTCCCATCGGGGCACCTTAATAAGAATAGTTATCATTCTTATAAGAGCGCCCCCGCGCACAGTCAAGTCGTCGATGGGCACACCGTGCCGGGACGCCCTCCCCGCGCACCGTTGCCCCGACCGCCCGGGGCGACGCCGACCACACGGGAACGGTTGAGCGTACAGGCTTGAGAATCAGCGGTGCTTTGCCTCGCCCTGGTCCTCGCGGGAAATGGGGGTCTCGGGGCCGCTGCGGAAGCCGGTGATCAGCGGAACGTCCTCCGGCTTCTCGCTCGGGTGCACGGCAAAAACCTCCACGCGCACGATGTCCTCGAAGGGTACGGCGACGACGAACGCGCCGACTTTGTAGTGCTCGTCGACCGGCTCGCATTCGAACGTCAGGTGGCTGCCCGTGGAGACGTTCGCCAGCTCCTTGAACTCGTAGCTGAATCCGTCGCGCAGGTAGATGAGGACCCGGGCCTCCAGCTCATCGAAGAACCGCCGGTATGCCTCTCCGGGGTGCTCGGGGTTATCGTTGGGAAAGTGCTTGCGCGCGCAGCGCACCTTGGCGTCGTGTTTCTGCTGCTCAAAGGCCCGTCCGCGGAACCAGTCGTAGTCGAACATGTCTTGGATTCCCTTGTGTTCGCCCCACGCCGGCGAGCCCGCACGTACGCCATACTCGACCGCCGCGGGGGAGTCGTCGCAGTAGTGCCGTTTTCGCGGAGAGAGTTCGCCCTCTTCGCCGGGAGGGCATTCCGCCCGCTTTGTGATGCGCGAAACGCCCATCCCCGGCAGCGTCGCCCGGACATAGCTGACCAGCCGAAAACGAGAATGTTGCGTTCTCGGTCGGAGAGTCTCGGTCCCTCTCGCCCCATAACGGCCGCACACAGCAGCCCGAAGCACAAACCGCCGGCCGACGCGTGCACGCGTACGCGGAGCCGTGCGGCCTCGACCACGCCACGGCGCGATCGCGAAGGGCCGATAGCCGTCCGGCCGAAACCGCCGCCAGATGCGAAAGCGTAGAAGAAGGCCGCAGCGCTGTCAATAAACCCGCCCGCGACGCAGGCCACGTCCGGTCGTCCGGTTCAGACGCGATGACACAATCGGCTCCGGCTGCATCTTTGCGCGTACCTGACGCGCTCCACCCGCACGATCGCCCGGCCACGTAAGTCACGGCGGCGCGCGGGTTCCGCGAGCAGAATGGCCCTGACCGATGCCCCGGCCACACGCAGGACCACAAGCCTTCGAGAACGGCCCTGACCGATGCCCCGGCCACACGCAGGACCACAAGCCTTCGGGCTGGACCATGTCCACCGGAATACCGCCGCCCCGGCCGACCGCAGGGCAACGCCCGGTATCCAAGAGACACCGCGACCACCGCCGCCGTTCGCCGCAACGCAGATTCCCCCGCGCCGGCGTGCGATGGCAAGCGACGACGTCTCAGAGTCAGCACGCGTCCGCGAGCCGACGGCAGACCGGGCACGGCATGAACACGCAGCGCGCGGGGTTTGCGTCTCAGCCTGTTTCTGGTAGGCTATGAGCGACGACAAGGCAGGAGAGGTGTCCGAGCGGCTTAAGGAGCAGGTTTCGAAAACCTGTGTGCGGCTTTGCTGCACCGCGGGTTCGAATCCCGCCCTCTCCGTTGATTTTACCCCATCACTCGGCTCCGCATGCCGCAAGTGACGCAG
>CAZZFA010000112.1:0-14373 GCA_964653435.1 uncultured Planctomycetales bacterium
CCCCCAACCCCCAATTCTGGACAATGCTTCCCGCCGCCTGCACAATGCCCTGCGAAGCCCCGCCCGGGGCCGTTCGGAGGTCCATTATGCTGGCCACGTTCACCGGGTACGACTGGCTCATCGTCGTCGCGTACATCATCGTAGGGACGCTCCCGGGTTTTCTCCTTCGCAGATACATCCGCGGCCAGGCCGAGTTCCTCGTCGCCGGTCGGAGCCTCTCGATCTTCCTGGCGACGGCCACGCTGACCGCGACGGAACTGGGCCTCATTACGGTCATGTATTTCGCCCAGGCGGGTTTCCTGCAGGGTTTCTCGGCCTTCACGATCGGCCTCATCGCCCTGACCTGCACCTTGTTCGTCGGCCTGACAGGTTTCCTGGTGGCGGGCTTCCGGGCATCGGGCGTGACCACCTTCGCCGAGTACTACGAGAAGCGATACTGCCGGGGTGTGCGCCTGCTGGGCGGGTTGATCCTGGCGGCGGCGGGCATTCTCAATTACGGCGTCTTCCTGCGGATCGAGGCGGAGTTCGTCCGGCTTCTGACCAACATCCCGGACATGGTGTTGAGCTCGCAGGCGACCGGCCCCGGGGCCTGGAGCATCGAGATTCCGTCGTTGCGGTTCGCCATGGTCGTCCTGGTTCTTCTGGTGTTGGGGTACACGCTGCTGGGAGGCATGGTTTCGGTCGTCGTCACGGATTACATCCAGTTCATCGTGCTGACCCTGGGGATGGGCATCACGACGTGGCTGGTGCTCACCGACCACACAACCGGCGGCTTCGCCGGCCTGGTGGATGCCGTACAGAAGACCCGGCCGGGCTACGGGATGCACCCGCTCGAGACGGTTTCAAAGGGGCGCCTTGTGTTCGGTCTCGGGGGCGTGTTTGTCGCCTGGCAGATCCTGCACTGGACGGCCAGTTCGTGCTGGCAGACGTCGGCCTTTCGAACCGCCGCCGCCGACTCCACAAAGACCGCGCGGGCGATGTGGTCGCTCACCGCCATCAACTACTTCGGACGAGCGGTCGTCCCGATGCTCTGGGGTATCGCGGCGCTGGCGTTCTTCTTCCACAGAGGCGACGATCTTGCAAAGATGGACTCGCTCCAGGCGATGCCGTCCTACCTGGCCACCATCCTTCCGGCCGGCGTCTCGGGGCTGCTGCTCGCCGGCATGCTGGCGGCCATGATGTCCACCCACAGCGGCTACCTCCTCTCCTGGAGCGGGGTGCTGACGGAGGATCTGCTTTGCCCCGTGCTGCGAACCTGCGGCATTTCTCTCGGAGACCGGACGCGGCTGTGGATCACGCGATTCTTCATCCTGTGTCTTGCGGCGTACCTGCTGTACTTCGGCCTCTGGTATGAGGTGAAGAGCAACGTCTGGAACTTCCTGGCGTTGACGGGGACGATGTACTTCGCCGGCGCGGCGACGCTGCTGGCGTTCGGCCTGTACTGGAAGCGGGCGAACGTCGGCGGGGCGTTCACCGGCCTGATCTGCGGGGCCGCACCCGGCCTCTTTGCCATTGTTACCTACATCATCGCCCTGAGCGTCGAACGGGAGATCACGAACCCGGAGCATGTGCCCGTGGGCCTGGCCGCGCGGATCAGCGACCACCTCAGCGAGCCGGTGATCGGGCTCATCAGTTATCCGCTCGGGGTCGTGGGAATGATCGTCGGCAGCCTGATGTACGAACGGATGCGGGGCGGGTCGGCGGTTGAAACGTCCGTCGCGCCCGGCGACACGCCGCTTGCGAACGTGTCGGCAGGTGCCGATCCGGAGGATGCACAATGACGGGTCCTTTCTTCTGGAAGTGCGTATTGACCGCCGCGATCAGCCTGTACTTCGGCCTGGGAATCGTCATCACGATCGGCGGCTGGTTCGACGTGTGGAAGATGCTCCGGCGGCTCTCGGCCGGCGAGCAGGCGTCGAAGAACAGGTGACGCCTTGGGCCGTCCATCGCTCCGCGAGCCTGTTCCGCACCAAGCCGCCAAGCGGCGTGGTTCCGGCGGGTCGAATCTGTGCCGGCCCCTCCTGTCTGATGATCGGGGAATGCCGCAGCTTCGTCCGCCCGGGAAGGCGGGGCGACGGGGGGAAGCGCCTGCGGCGGGTGGCGGCGATTCCGTTCTCGTCGGCGACAACCTGCCGATCATGCAGAGCCTGCCCGATGCGGGAATCGACCTGATTTACGTCGATCCGCCCTTCAAGACCGGCCGGGTGCAGCGGCAGGGCCGCGAGGGCCATGCCTTCGCTGACCGCTGGCCCGGTGGCATCCGGGCCTATCTGGCGTTCCTCGAGCCGCGCCTCCGCGAGATGTGCCGCCTGCTCAAGCCGACCGGGTCGATCTACGTTCACCTCGACTGGCACGCCGTTCATTACGTCAAGGTCCTGCTCGACGGCATCTTCGGCTACCGGAACTTCCTCAACGAGATCGTGTGGAGCTATCGCACGGGCGGGATCAGCGCGCGGTGGTTCGGACGCAAACACGACACGATCCTCGCGTACGCCAAACGAATCGGGCGGCACACGTTTCACGTCCTGCGCGACGGAAGGTTCCGTACCGACGGCCTGAACTACGACGAGGCGGGCCGGCCGTACAAGCAGACCAGGCGCGGGCGGCTCTACTTCGATCCGGCGGGTCCGGCCCTGACCGATGTGTGGGAGATCCCGTTCCTGTCCACGGTCTCGCTGGAGCGGACGGGCTATCCCGGTCAGAAGCCGCTGGCCCTTCTCGATCGGATCATCCGCGCGGCAAGCAACCGCGGCGATCTGGTGGCGGACTTCTTCTGCGGGAGCGGCACGACGCTGGTGGCGGCCAAGGGGCTGGGGCGCCGGTGGATCGGCTGTGATCTCTCGCCCCGCGCGGTGGCGCTGGCAAGGCGGCGCCTGAGGGCGACGTCGCCGGCGGCGCGCGACGGGGCGGACTTTTCCGGAGGCGGCGGATGAAAACCACACGCACACGGAACCTTCCACCTTTTTACACGCACGGGATCGGCTCGTTGCCACGGCCGAAGGTCGTACGCGATCTTCTGGCCCGCCGCCGCGAGCTGCCGCCCGACCGCTTCGCGAAGGTGATGGACGAGATGGTCATCTTCGCCATCCGTATGCAGGAGCAGGTCGGCATGGACGTCGTCGGCGACGGCGAGTGGCGCCGCACCCAATACATCGGCGAGTTCCTCGCCCGTATCGGCGGTTTCGAGAGGATCCGCCGTTACGAGCATCAGGGCGAGACCAAGTACGCCGACGTTGTCGTGCGCCGAATCACGGCGAGCGAACCCGTCTTCGCCGGGGATGCCCGCTTTCTCGTCGCGAATACCGACCGCTGTACGAAATTCGCGCTGCCGAGCCCGTTCCTGATCGCCGTCCGCTACTGGCACGAGGACTACAGCCGCGAGGCGTACCCGACGTTTACGCACTTCATGGATCACCTGGCGGAAATCCTCGCTCGCGAGGCGCAGGCGCTGGCGGCGGCCGGCATCGACATCGTTCAGCTCGACGATCCGGCGCTGACATACTTCTGCGACCGGGCGCTCATGTCGGGATCGGGCACGCACGATGAACGGTTGCGACGGGCGTGGGATGTGGACCGCCAGTTCCCCGAGGCGGTGGCGGCCATCAACCGCGTGGTCGAGGGCCTTCCGGCCGAGGTTCATCTGCATTGCTGTCACAGCGTCTACAAACGCCGCAGCGACGTGACGGGCGACTACAAACCGATCCTGCCGCGGCTGCGCGACCTCCGGGTGGATCGCGTCAACCTGGAGTTCGCCTATGCCGGCACGGGCGACGTGTCGGATCTGACCTTGCTCCCGGAGCACCTGGGCGTCGGGATGGGCGTCGTGGACGTCCGCGGCGAGAAGCTGCAATCCGTCGAGGAGATCGAGGCGATCGCCCAGGCGGGAGCCCGCGTGATCGATCCGCGCCGGATCGCGCTGAACCCCGACTGCGGCTTCGCACCGGATGCGGGCGAGCCGCCCACCATCGACGAGGCGTACGAGAAGCTCAGCCGTCTGGTGGCGGCGGCGGCGCGCCTGAGGCAACGCCTTGCCGGCGCGGCGGAACCGCCGGCGGGTCGGCGCTGAGGCGACCGGTCAAGGCCCAGCATATTGGGGCCCGCACGTGCAGCCATACTATCCCTGGGCCTTGTTGTTGTCACAGGCGGCCTGAAACGGGCGACGTATACCGCCGCCGGCGCCAACAGCCTCCGGCGACACGCCGCCGCATGACTCTCGACGCAGGATCGGCCGACGCACCGCCGGCAACAGCGAGACCGGCTGCCGGAAACGTCGTCCGGTCATTACCGGCATGCCGCGGCGACGAGGTTTCGTGAGGGCCGGATTATTGTTTGCGGTGGGCTGTACATTTCCGCCGGGCCCCTCTATAATGCATCCGGTTGGTTTGTCGAACGAGTCGGGTACGTATGCTTGTCAAGCAGTTCGGACCGCGTTCTTGGTCGCACTTCCCACCATCTGGGCCGAACGGAGGCCCCTTTCAAAGACGACCCGGAAAGTAAGAGCGGGTCAAGACGCCCTCGTACAGGAGATGATTCGATGGGCAAGAAGTTGTATGTTGGAAACCTACCCTACAGCGTGAGCAGCTCGGACCTGGAGCAGTTGTTCTCGCAGCACGGCACGGTCGAGAGCGCTGAGGTGATCAGCGATCGCATGACCGGGCGCAGCAAGGGGTTTGGTTTCGTGGAGATGGCTTCCGATTCAGAAGCCCAGGCGGCGATCGCCGCGCTGAACGGCCAGGAACACGATGGCCGGCCGCTCACGGTCAATGAGGCCAAGCCGCGTGAGAATCGCAGCGGCGGCGGTGGTGGCCGTGGCGGTTACGGCGGCGGTCGTGGCGGCGGCGGTGGCCGGCGCGATCGGTATTGAGTCGTAACTCAGGTCGGAAACGGGGAGGCCGCGCGAGATCGCGGCCTCCTCTTTGTTTTTACGGGAGGGGCCGCCCGGTCGGCGGGACAAACCGGCAACCGGCGTCGACAGGATTGCCGCGGGGCGCGACGCGGGAGTTGGTGGGACGCGGGCGTGCGCCCAAGGCGGCCTTCGGCCGCAACCGGACACGGGCGCGCCGGCGGCCGTCATGCGGGGCGAAGCGAAGCATCCGGCTTCTCTGCGCCAATCAGCCGGATTCTTCGTCGCGGCGCTCCTCAGAATGACGGGTGGCGCCACCGCCGCAGCGCGATCCATGCGCGCAAGGCGCGCAAAAGCTGCGATGGGAAACTCTACTCTTCTACGCCGTCCAGCCGGAATACGTAGGCGTGCCGGCACGGCACTTCGTCCACGGAGAGCGGTGGAACCTCGATCCGCAGCCCGCCGTCCGTCGGGTGCCAGGTCAGGGGTTTCTTCATGCCGACCAGCGTGACCACCGCGTCCGGGGCCGGCTTCGGCTCGCGCAGCAGCAGCTCGCGGCCGGGCCACTTCAGGCAGATCGCGTAGACGGTCCTGCCCCTTGCGGTGTACCGCACGAGATCGCCCTCGGCCGTTCTGCGCCAGGGCGTGGTCGCGTAGATCGCCTCGCCATTGACCTTGAGCCACTCGCCGATCTCCACGAGCCGCTGTTGCATGATCACCGGGATCCGCCCGTCGGCCGTCGGGCCTACGTCGAGCAGCAGGTTGCCGCCGCGGCTTACCGTGTCGATGAGGAGATGGATCAGGGCCTGCGCCGTGTGGTAATCGTCCACATCCTCGTTGCGGTTGTAGCCGAAGGAGGCGCCGATGCCGCGGTTCTCCTCCCAGGGATGCGCGGCGCTCATCTCTTTCTGCGCGTATTGGCCGTACTCGGTCGTGTAGTAGCCGCCGTGGACGCTGCGCGTCGCCTTGCCCCAGCGGTCGTTGACGACCACGTCTTCGCGGCAGGCCGGCTCGTTGAACAGCCACGCGAGCAGCTCCGGGCTGCGCCAGACCTCGGCGGGATGGTCCCACTCGCCGTCGGCGAAGATCAGCGACGGCTGATAGCGCGTAACGAGATCCTTGAACTGCGGAAACATGTGCTGATCGACGTAGCGATTCACGTCGGCCTGATAGAGCGGGTTGAACCACTCGTAGAGCGAGTAGTAGAAGCCCATACGCAGGCCGCGGGCGCGGACCGCCTGCGTAATGTCGCCGGCCAGGTCGCGATGCGGTCCCACGTCCACGCTGTTCCAGTTCCAGCTCTCGGCGCTGGGCCAGAGGCAGAAGCCGTCGTGGTGCTTGGATGTCAGAACGACGTAGCGGGCGCCGGAACGGGCGAAGAGGTCGGCCCACTGCTCCGGATCGAACAATTCGGCCTTGAATCCGTTGGCGAAGTCCTGATACCGGAAGGCCGCGCCGTATGTGCGGAGATGGAACGGCCAGGTCGGCTTGTCGTGGTCCTGCATGGCGTGCCAGTACCACTCGGAGTACTGACCCTTGGGCGCCCAGGAAGGGACGGCGTAGACGCCCCAGTGAATGAAGATGCCGAACTTCGCCTCGCTGAACCACGCGGGTGTGGGGCGGTTGTCGATCGACTCCCACGTCGGCTCATAGTGCGGCGACGCCCCGGCCGCAGTGCCGGCCACGAGACATAACCCGATCGTCAAAAGCATGGATTCTTCCTTGTTGATGCCCTTTCGCAATCACCACGACGCAGCCATCCGGACGCGGGATGGTTTTCTGCCGCCGCTTTCCGTCGGCGACCTGTGTGCCCCCGGCGGACATGGGGTGCAGGCGTCAAGCCGGTCCTGCCAACAAAGGCATAGCCGTCTCGCCGGGAGCCGCACTACCTTATCATGTCACGTCGTTCCTCCAAACGGGAGCCATCGGTCTACCTCGAATGCGTCCGTGGGGCCCGGGCCGCGTCGGATCAACGCGATCTCGCGCACCACGAAGCGCATGGGGCGCCAGCTTGATCGGATGCGGCGCATCCGCTCTTCGAGTTCCGCCGCAGAGCGTGCCTGTCCGAGGCTCAGGTGCGGCCGAAAGCCGCCTGCGTGCAGGTTCACGTCGTTGCAGTCCGGTGCGCACTCCAGCAGCGCGGACTGCAACGCAACGACCGGTTCGGCCGGCTCCGGTGCCAGCCACATCGTGAACTTGTCGCGGGTGTGCTCGAAGTAGCTCAGCGTTGCCAGCACGACCTCGAACGGCGGGATCTGCGCGCAGCGCTGTTCCAGGGCGGGGCGGATGGCCTCGAAGCCGTCCAGCGGGCGGAACGGGTACAGCAGCGTCACGTGGGGCATCCACCGTTTGAACTGCCGATCATACCGGCGCCGAATGGTTTGAATCGGTTCCCATACCTCCAGGGGAGGGATCAGCACCAGGGCCGTGCAATGGGTCTTCATTCCGGGCATCTCAGGTGATAGGATACCGCCCCGGCGGGACGTGTGAAGCCCCCGCGATGCCATGAGGATAGCCGACGATGAGCTGGCAACGGATCGGCCTGTTACGCTTCGTGATCGCCGGGGTGGCGCTGCCGGCCGCGGCGGGCTGCGCGCCGCCCATGCTGAGCGTCGATGATGCGGTTGCGCTGAATGGCAAGCCGGTCATGTTCGTTGCGCACGCCGAACGCCCCCAGGTGCTGGGCCTGCGCAGCGAGATCGAGCATGTCACCATCTCGTTCCGCGTGGACGGCCGCGAGGTCCGCCGCGCCGACACCGGCGACAGCGGACGGGCCGTCGCGGAGTTCCCCCTTCCGCGGCCGGGGATCACGGTCTTCGATGCACGCGCGGTCATTGACGGGCGCGAATTGCAGACGACCGGTGCGATCTTCGCCTGGTCGGCGGAGCGCCCCATCATCGCCGTGGATATCGACAACACGATCTGCCGGACGGAGTACGAGGACCTGATCCTCAAGGCGGAGGACGTCGAGTCCCGCCCGATCCCCGGTTCGCGCGAAACGTTGACCAGGCTTTCCGGGGATTTCCATATCGCCTACGTGACGGGCCGTCCGCGGATCTATCTGGAAAAGACGCGGGCGTGGCTCCGGCGGAACGGGTTTCCGCCCGGCCCGGTGGTCACGTCGCCCCGCCTCCGCGACATGATCAAGTACAGGACGCTCAAGCGCACCATGCTCGCCAATCTGCGCCGCCGCTGGCCGAACCTGCTCATCGGCATCGGCAATGAACCGCTGGATGCGGATGCCTACGGCGCCAACGGGATGCTCGCGCTGATCGTGAATCCGGGCCGGAAGCGCGCCTACGGTCTTCACGCGATCGTCCTGGGCAACTGGGCGAGCGTGGATCGTTTCTTCGATCTCAACCGCGAGATTCTCATCAACACCGCCGGCATCGCCAAGGTGGCGAACGGCGAGATTCCCTTCGAGCGGTACGTCCAGCCGTGGCAAAACGCGAACGGCGAGTAACGCCGGCGTTCCTTGCCCCGTCCCGCAAGGCGCCGGCCTTCACGGAGAGCCTGCACAAGCCCTGTAACCCTGTAGCGCGGTCCATTGACCGCCGACCCGCTCAGACCGGTCTCGTCCGGAAAACTGGCCGCGGGGTGCTCCTTTCCTTACCGGATTTTTTTGCCTCCTGTCCGCGCGAATCGTATGTTGGGGCGGCGACGGTGCATTGGCCCCGGCCGCGGCGGTGCGGGCGTAACCGAGCCCTGGAGAAGGAGGGACCGAATACAGTGGAAGTGCCACGAATCGGCTGCATCCTGCGTGATATGGGCGTCCTGCAGGACAAGGACATCGAGGACATTCTCGCGCAGCAGTCGCGAACCGGCCAGAAGTTCGGCCTGATCGCGATGCGCTGGGGTCTGGCCACGCCGGAGCAGGTCTGGGAGGCCTGGGCGCGGCAACTTGCCCTCGAGGTGCGCGAGGCGAATCTGGATGAGATCGGAACCGACTCCACGGCATTGCTGCGCGTCACGCCGGAGCTGGTGATCAAGTATCGGATCTGGCCCCTGCGACTGTGGGGCGATCACCTCGTGGTGGCCACGGGGCCGAATTGCCCGCCGAGCGCCCTGGCCGCCCTGGCTGCCGATGTGGGCCTGACCGTCCACCGGTGCATCGTGCCGGAAGAGCAGATCGAAGGGTTCATACAGCACCTGTGCGAGCTGGAATACGGGCCGCGCGAGTGTGTGGCCGAGCTGTCGTGAGCCTCACGCGGGGACGGCCATCGCCTGTTCGATGGTTCGCATCACCTGGCGGATCTCGAAGGGCTTTCGCAGCACCTGGTCGAAGCCCTGCTGGCGGAGGGCCTGCACCTCGCCCTCGCTTGCCGAGGCGCTCATTGCGATCAGGCGGACGTCCCGCAGTTCCGGGTTGGCGGTCACCACGCGGGCGAGGGCGTGTGCGTCCACATCCGGCAGCGATACGTCGACCAGCAGCACATGCGGACGGACGCGCTCCATCAGCATCCCCGCCTCGAAGGCGCCCTCCGCCGTGTACACCTCATAGGCACCCTCCTCCCGGAGGGTCCGGCTCAGCAGGTCCGTCAGGTCCCGCTCGCTGTCGACGATGAGGATTCGCGTCTGGCCGGATTCAATCCCGTTGAGCGGCATCCCATGCGCCTTCATGAACCGGATCAGCGACTGAAGCGGGATGCGTCGGTCCTTGCTGCCGGGGATGCGGTATCCCCGGAGCTGCCCCGTGTCGAACCATTTTGAGACGGTGCGCGGCGCGACGTTGCAGAGGCGGGCGACCTGGCCGGTCGTCAGCACATCTTTGCGAATCGGTGTGTCCATGTGTGCCCTCGGTCGGCCTCCGTGGCCCCCTCCTGCACGGCGAGGACGATCCGCATGTACCATCGGCCCGTACAGGGGGCAACTGTGGCAAGATCCGCAGGACTTCTCCAGCAGATAAAGGTGACAGGACGAATACAGCACTCGCGATCATCGCACCCGTCGGGCGGCGCGCGGTTATCAGACGTCCCGCCGCCGGTTCACGGCCCCAGCAGGTTGTTCACTTCCGCCGCGCCGGGCATCGAGCGCTGCGCGCCGAGGCGGGTGCAGGCCAGCGCGCCGGCGGCGTTGGCGTATCGGATTGCCTGCGGCAAGGGCTCGCCCCGGGCGCACGCCACCGCCAGCGCGCCGGTGAAGGCATCGCCGGCCGCCGTCGTGTCGACCACGGCCACCTTGTGCCCGGGGGCGTGATAAAACCGGTCTCCGTCGAAGGCCAGCGCGCCGGCCGCCCCGAGTTTGAGCACAACGCAGCGTGCGCCGGCCGCCGCGAGCGCCGCCGCCACCGCCTTGGCCTCTCGCGCGTGGACGCCGGTGGATTCCCCGGTGAGCATCTCCGCCTCGCTGGCGTTGGGGCTGAGGATGTCCGCCTGGTAGATTTCATCCGGCAGGTCCGGCCGGGCCGGCGCCACATCGAGAATCGTCATGACGCCATGGCGGCGGCACAGCGCAATCGTGCGAAGGACCGTCGCGATGGGGACCTCCAGTTGCATCAGGCAGACCTTGGCGGAGGCAAGCACATCCTCGTTCGCATCGATGTCTTCGGGCATCAGCCGCTGGTTGGCGCCCGGCGCGACACAGATGGCGTTCTCGCCCTTGGTATCGACGACGATCAGCGCTACGCCGCTGGAGACGCCGTTGGTCACCGAGACGTGATCCACGGCCACGTTCGCCTCGGCCAGACCGGCGATCAGTTGTCGGCCGAACGGGTCATCGCCCACCCGGCCGATCATCGTCGAGGTTTCGCCCAGCCGCGCGACGGCAACCGCCTGGTTCGCCCCCTTGCCGCCCGGGATGGTCGAGAACTCGCCGCCCAGCACCGTCTCCCCCGGGTGCGGGATGCGATCGGTCTTGACGACGAGATCCATGTTGATGCTGCCGACCACTACGACGCCGCTGCGAGAATCCGTGCCCATCGCCCAGCTCCCGTGAAGGAATCCGCCCGCGCTGGCGGTCGAAACCGTCTTGACTTGTCCGGCCGAAAGGGGTAGCGTACTCTTTTACGACCTCGCTTGGCAAGGCCAAAAGGGTCCGTCCCGCGTGTATTCGCCATCCGTTCGCCATCATTGCGGTCTGTTCGGCATTTACGGGCACTCCGAGGCGGTGCGTCTGACGTACCTCGGTCTGTACGCCCAGCAGCACCGCGGACAGGAGGCCGCCGGAATCTGCAGCACCAACGGTGCCACGATTCTGCGGCACGCCCGGCGCGGCCTCGTGACGGATGTGTTCAGTCCGCGGACGCTTGATGAACTGGCCAACCCGGTGGCGATCGGCCATGTCCGCTACTCGACGACCGGCTCGTGCTCCGATGCGAACTGCCAGCCGCTGCTTGTGACGTGCGGCCTCGGCCAGGTGGCCGTCGCCCACAACGGCAACCTGATCAACGCCGCCCTGCTCCGCCGGCAATATGAGGAGAAGGGCCAGATCTTCAGCACCACCAGCGACACCGAGGTCATCCTGCACGTCCTCGCCAAGCACGGCCACATGCCCGGCGACGTGCGCCTGCCGCATGTGCTGAGCCACCTGCAAGGCGCGTATTGTCTGCTGTTTCTCTTCCCCGACCGCATCGTTGCCGTGCGCGATCCGTTCGGCCTGCGCCCGCTGTCGCTCGGGCGGACGGCCGAGGGGGCCTGCGTCGTCGCGAGCGAGACCTGCGCGTTCGACATCATCGATGCGGCCTTCGAGCGGGACGTTGCCCCCGGCGAGATCGTCACGATCGACGCGCGCGGCGTGCACAGCGAGCGGTTTACCGCCCCCGGCGCGGTGCGGCCGGCGTATTGCATCTTCGAGCAGGTCTACTTCGCGGACCCGGCCAGCGACGTCTTCGGCGAGAACGTGCACAAGGTCCGCCGTGCGATGGGGGAGCAGCTTGCGCGGGAGGCCCCCGTGGCCGCCGACGCCGTCGTTCCGGTGCCCAACTGCGCCCGCTGCGCGGCGCTCGGCTACGCGAATGTCAGCGGTCTTCCGTACACCCGCGGCTTCGTCACCAGCCACTACGCCGGCCGGTCGTTCATCATGCCCGAGCAGTCGCTCCGCGATCTCGCCGTCAAGATGAAACTCAACGTGATCAAGGAGTCTGTCCGCGGCAAGCGGCTCGTCGTGGTCGAGGACTCGGTGGTCCGCGGCACAACCACGCGGGGCAAGATCGGCGCCCTGCGGCGGGCCGGCGCGACCGAGATCCATCTTCGCGTGGCCAGCCCGCCCATCCGCCACCCGTGCTACTTCGGCATCGACTTCCCGACGCCCGCCGAATTGATCGCCAACGGCCGCACGGTCGAGCAGGTCCGCGAGTACCTCGGCGTCGATTCCCTGCATTACCTCTCGCTCGAAGGGATGCTGTCCTGCGTGAAACCGCCGCCCGAGCACTACTGCACGGCCTGCTTCAGCGGCGTCTATCCCATGGCGATCGATCAGCCGGTGAGCAAGTTTGCCCTCGAAACACATCCGTCGTGCTGCTCTCGATGAGACGGTTGCAGTTACGGCCTTTTCGGGGGCGGACATCGTGCCTGCTTCCTGGCGGGCCGGACGCCGGCCCCATTGCCGCGGGCTGCGCATCGGTCACCAGCCGAAAGCGGACCCGACCGTGACACGAGCTCGCCGGGGGCCTTGCCGGGCGCTCGCGTTCGCGGATAGGCTCATCGCATCGTGACGCATCGACAAGCCGCAACGCGGCGAATCGGCCGATACGGTTGCTTCGTATTCGGCGCCATTATCGCGGCGGCCGGCGGCTGCGCGGCCGATGCGCCCGGACGTCTGACCCTCGTGGGCAGGGCGGTCTTCATCCAAAGCCCCCGCCCCGGCGTGCGCGTCACCGCGTACGCCTTCTACTGCCGCCCCAGTGGGCCGGACATGATCAGCCGCTCCGGCGAGCAGACCCGCAGCGACGTCCACGACGTGACGTGGCAACGCTTCTCCGGCGACAACGGCAGGACCTGGTCACCGCCGATGCCGATCGCGACGTGCAAGAAGCTTGAAAAGGGCACATTCCGCCGATACCTCTGCCCCGGCTTCGTCGATCCCGGCACGGGCATCCTGATCACGATGATCCTTCAGGGCACGTTGCCGAACGACAACCCGCTGGAGGGCATGAAGCACTGGACGCTCCGATACGCCCTCAGCCGCGACGGCGGGCGCAGCTTCTATCACGAGGCGCCGGTCGTCCAGGGCGGGGCGGAGTTCTCGCCCGAGCATCCGCTTCCCGGCGTCTGGACCGGCAGGAACGGCATCATGATCGGCGACACGACCTGCGTGCCGATCCGCATCCGCACGGGCGAGATCCTCCAGCCGGTGCAGATCTGCCCCGTCGGCCCGGACGGCGAGTACTACAATCCCGGCGGCGGATACACCTATCACGACTCCGCGGTGCTCATCGGCCGCTGGAACAAGGATGG
Source organism: uncultured Planctomycetales bacterium (assembly GCA_964653435.1). Lineage (GTDB taxonomy): Bacteria > Planctomycetota > Phycisphaerae > UBA1845 > PWPN01 > CAZMVY01. The sequence goes on from CAZZFA010000112.1 coordinate 13,237, forward strand.
CACGATCGACTGGCGGCTCTCGTCGCTGGTGAAGGCCGACCCGGCCCGCTCGACCCGCGGCATGCTCGAGCCGAGCATTGCCGAGATGCCCGACGGCCGCATCCTTATGGTCCTGCGCGGCAGCAACGACGGGAAGCCGAGCCTGCCGGGCTATCGCTGGTACGCCGTCTCCACCGACCACGGCCGGAGTTGGTCCGAACCGAAACCGTGGACGTACACCGACGGCCGGCCGTTTTTCTCGCCGAGTTCGTGCAGCCAGCTTCTGCGGCACAGCAACGGCCGTATCTACTGGATCGGCAACATCTCCGCGTCGAACCCGAAGGGCAACCTCCCGCGGCATCCGCTGGTGATCGGCGAAGTGGACCGCAAGTCAATGCTCCTGATCCGGGAAACGCTCTGCACGATCGACGAGCGCGGCCCCGGTGATCCGGAGACGCTGCAGTTGAGCAACTTCCACGCCCGCGAGGACCGCGTCACGCATGAGATCGTCGTCCACTGCTCGCCGTTCGGTCGCGGCGGCCGCGTGCTCACAACGCAGTCGGCCACCAGGCCCGCCCGTCGCCAACTCGATTGGACGAGCGACGCGTACGTGTATCGCATCCTTGCCACGAGTCGCTGACCTCGCGGCAAACCGGTCCCGTCACACGGCGCCCCAAGGCGGCCTTCGGCCGCAACCGGACACCGGCGCGCCGGCGGCCGTCATGCGGAGCGAAGCGAAGCGTACGGCTTGTCTGCGCCAATCAGCCGGATTCTTCGTCGCTGCGCTCCTCAGAATGACGGGTAGCGCTACCGCCGCAGCGCGATACATGCGCGCAAGGCGCGCAAGAGCTGCGATGGAAGACTCCATCCTGCGATCTCGCAACCGGCGCCGGCGCCCTCTGCTTCAAGCAGCGTACGCGCGACCTCTCCACGCACGCACGCGCCGGCCGTCACCCTGTCCCGCAGGGACAGTCGACAATCGCCCAGCGATTTATCGCTGGGGGGCTGGGGCCGCGATATCGTAGAGTCCCGGAGGGACGACCGAGATTGATGTGCCCGATTCAGTCGTCCCTACGGGACTTGCCGGCCGGCGACGGCGGGATCCCAGCGATAAATCGCTGGGCTATTGTCAAATGTCCCTCCGGGACAAGATGTTGG
>CAZZFA010000113.1:0-14155 GCA_964653435.1 uncultured Planctomycetales bacterium
ACTCTCAATCGTCCCTACACTATTATCCCCCGAAATCCGCGCAGCCCGCCAACAACCCGAAGGCGGGCGAGACGCCCGCCCCCCAAGTTGGGCTGCGGGCCACGCCCGCGCTGGGGGGCTGAAAACGAACGAAACTCTCGAACCGAAAGCAGCACCAGCCGGACGTATTCACCAGGGCGGCTACTGTTGCCGGAGCATCCGTTGCAGGGCGGGCTCGAGTTCCGGATCGCGGAAGGGGAAGCCGTCGGCCAGGAGGCGGGCGGGTCGCGCGCGGACGCCGGAAAGCAGCACGGCCTCGCCCATCTCACCGAGGGCCAGGCGGACTGCGAACGCGGGCATGGACAGAAACGTGGGCCGTCGCAGGACCCGGCCGAGCGCTTTCGTGAACTGGGCGTTCGTCACCGGGTTGGGGGAGACGGCATTCACCGGGCCGGATATCTGCGAAGCGAACAAAAGGTGTTCGACGGCCGCTGCCAGATCGTCCAGCGTGATCCAGCTCATATACTGCCGGCCGGTGCCGATCCTGCCGCCGAGCCCGAAGCGAAAGGCCGGGAGCATCCGCGCCAGCGCACCGCCGGCCGTCGACAGCACCACGCCGATGCGGAGGTTCACCACGCGAATGCCCGCCTCCCGGGCTGGCTGGGTGGCGGCTTCCCATTGCCTGCAGACGTCGGCCAGGAAGCCGGCCCCTGCCGCGCTTTCCTCAGTGACCCATTCCTCACCGCGATCGCCGTAGTAGCCCACGGCCGATGCGCTGACGAGTACGCCGGGGCGCCGGCTCAGCCGGGCCAGGGTTTCGCACAGCAGGCGGGTGCCTTCCGTTCGGCTCGTGAGAATGGCTTGTTTTCGTGCGTCGGTCCAGCGCTCGGCGGCGATCGGCTCGCCGGCGAGATTCACGACGGCGTCGGCGCCTTCAAGGGAGCCCGCATCGAGCTCGCCCCGGGCGGGGTCCCAGCGGATCTCGCCACCTTCCGCTTGGGCGGGACGGCGGACGAGCCGATCGAGATTATGGCCGCGCGTGCAGAGAAGCGCACACAGGGCGGTGCCGACAAGGCCCGATGAGCCGGCGACCACGACGCGTGCGGCGTTGTCCCGCGCCGGCATGACGGCGGCGTCCCGGACGGACGGGTCGGGCATGGTCATCGCTACAGTCTCCCTGCGGCTTGCTCTATGATAGCGACTCCGGGAATACGGTTCACGCGGCCGCGCGGGTCGGGCCGGCGTGGCAGGGCGAAACGATCGCGGCGGCGGGGGGGCTGACAGGCCGGCCACGATGGCGTAGGCTGTGAAGTGCGATTCAGTGGAGGTCGGTCATGGACGTATTTGAAGCGATTGCGGCGCGGCGGAGCATCCGCCGGTTCCGGGCGGATCCGGTTTCGCGGGAATTGCTATGCCGGATCGTCGATGCGGGGCGTCTGGCGCCGACTGCGCACAACGATCAGCCGTGGGAGTTCGTCGTCATCACGGATGCCGCGCGGCGGGGTCGGATCGCGCAGTTGGCCGAATTCGGCAAGTTCATTGCCGACGCGCCCGCGTGCATCGTCACGCTGGCCCAACCTACCCGGTATTACGTCGAGGACGGCAGCGCGGCCACGACCAACATGTTGCTCGCCGCGACGGCCCTGGGGCTGGGCACATGCTGGGTCGCGGGCGACAAGAAGCCCTACGCTCCGCAGATCGTTTCCCTCTGCGGCGCGCCCGCGAATCTCAGGCTGGTCTCGATGATCGCGGTCGGCTACGCGGCGGAAACCCCGTCGCCTTCGAAACGAACGCTCGATCAGGTGCTGCACTGGGAAAGCTTCCGCTCCTCACGGTAGGCTCGGCGCGCTCGCGGTGAACCGCGTGTGCGCGAGCAGGCGCGGTTCCTCGGCTCCGTAGTGGCTTCGGCTCGAGCGTTTCGTTCGCTTCCGGCGGCGCAGGGGCGGCCGAGGGTGGCCCGAGGCGTAAAGGCCGGGTTTCGGGCGCCGACGAGCGCAAGGCCCCGTCCGGGTGATCGAGCCTTCGCCGCGCTGCTCATCGAATGCGAAGCCGTCCTGCCGAAGGCGGCCGTCGCTGGCGATCTCCGCGGCGCCGTTGCGGCGGTCTACGACTGACAGCCGGGCTTGGCCGGCCGGTTCGGACCATTGAAACACGACTGGAAGATGCTGAAGTCGGTCAGATCGACATCCTGATCCTCGTCGAGGTCCGCCGCAGGCGTCACGCAGCCTGTCTTCGGCTCGCGGTTCGGCCCGTTGAAACACGACTGGAAGATGCTGAAGTCGGTCAGATCGACGTCCCCGTCGTGGTCGAAGTCCGCCGCGACTCCCGCGTGGAACGCCAATGTAACCTCGTCGGAGGTCACCGTGCCGCACCCGGCGGTCACCAGACAGCGGTAACTTCCGATATCGCCGGCGTCCACGTTGGCCACGGTCAGCGTCGGCGTCGTGACCCCCGAGTAATGCCCGCCGTCGCTCAGATCGACGCCGTTCTTCTGCCACTGGTAGGAGACGGTTCCCTCGCCCGTGGCCGTAAGCGAGAACTGTGCGGTTTCCCCGGCATAAACGGTCTGGTCGGCAGGCTGGAGCGTGATCGTCGTTGCGGCCTTGAGGGTCAAGGCGACCGCGTTCGATGCCGTGCTGTTGCAGGCGATTGAAACCACGCAGCGGTAGGCGGCGGCGTCGCCGGCGTCCGCATTGGAGACGGTCAGCGTCGGCGTCGTGACGCCGGAGTAATGCCCGCCGTTGCTCAGATCGACGCCGTTCTTCTGCCACTGGTAGGCCGGTGTTCCGATGCCGGCGGCGGTGACGGTGAACGTCGTCGTCGTCCCGGGACAGATGTTTCGGGCGGCCGGTTGCTGCGTGATCGTCGGCGCCTGCGCGGGGACGTTCAACAACACGACCCACGCCTCCGCGTAGCCGTTGTGGATGCCGTTTCCGGCCAGCACGCTGCCGTCGCCCGACATGCCCTTGACTTCCGTCAACGTCCAGCCGGAGAGATCGATCGCGTACTGGGTTGTCAGCCACGCGGCCAGGTCCCGCGTGCCGTTGACGGCGTCCCAGATGATCGCATGCTTCGGGCTGGACGGGGCGGCGATTCGCTGGGCGTACCCGGCGGCGAACGATCCGTCGTTATTGAGGGCCTGAATCTCGCTGTAGTCGTCGGTTCCGAGGAAGGGCACGCCGTACGGCACGGTCGGATTCGCGATCGTCCAGATCGTCGCCTGTCGGGAAAAGGCGGGCGCCTGGCTCCATCCGCCGGCTTTCGTGCCGTCGCGGGAGATCACGTTGGCGACCCCCTCGTTGCTCGTGCTGGGGGCGCCGATCAGCGGCGAGAGCGCGACAAGCGTCGAGCCGCCCATCGCCTGGCGGGATCCGCCGGGCGACACGTTGCCGAACTGATAGCGTCCCGCGTAGCTGCCGGTATCGGAGATGCCGTAGATGAAGGCGTCCTTGTTGCCGTTGGGCGGCAGGGCGAGAGTGCTCGTGCTGGCCGAGCTCTCCTTGTATCGGCAGGCGGACCTCGTGCCCGTGTCGCCGTTCGTGTTGCCGCCGAACCACACGTTGTTGAGGCTGTCGCTTGCCGACGCGCAGAGAACCGTCCACGCGGTGGTGCCGCCGGCCAGCGGGAGTTGTGTCCAGGAGCCGATGCCGGCGGTGTTGCCATCCCAGCGCCAGGCGTTGCCACTGATGTTCGCCCCGACGATCACCGTACCGCCGCGCGTGGCGACGCCGGCCGTGTTGACGCCGGTCCCCAGCCCGACGACGCCGTTCGCACGTGACCAGATGAATCCGCCGGTCGAGTTGTTGCCGGCGACGACGGACCCGTCGGTGCTCACGCCCGTAGCCGTACTGCCCGCGCCGAGACCCAGGAAGCCGGAAACCACGTTCAACGTGAGCGGCGCCTGGTTCGTGGGCGTGCTGCCGGCGGCATTCGTCACCACGCAGCGGTAGAATCCGGCGTCGCTGGCGTCGGCGCCGGACACGGTCAGGGTTGTGCTCGTTACGCCCGCGTAATGCCCGCCCTCGGTGAGATTGGCGCCGTTCTTCTGCCACTGATAGGTCAGCGGTCCCTGGCCGGAAGCGGCGATCGTGAACTGAGCCGTGCCACCCGTGCAGATGTTCTGCGGCAGCGGCTGCAACGTGATGGTCGGCTTGCCCGAGAGGGTCAGCGCGGCGGCGTCCGAGGTGGCGGTACCGTATGCGTTGGTTACGACGCAGCGGTAATCCGCCGCATCGGTGCTGTCGGCGTTGGAGATGGTCAGCGTCGCCGTGGTGACGCCCGAGTAATGGCCGCCGTTGCTCAGGTTCGTTCCGTTCTTCTGCCACTGGTAGCTGAGCGGCGCGTCCCCGCTTGCAACCACCGTGAAGGTGGCCGTGCCGCCGACGGCGACGGTCTGGGGCGACGGTTGTTGCGTGATGGTCGGCCCGATTCCTCCGCCGATGAGGTTGGATCCGGCCACCCACCCGATCGTGCCGCTGAAGTCCACCTTCCACCAGTAGTAGCCCTTGGCCTGAACGCCGTTCAGGGAGTGGCTGACGACCGTTCCCTGGGTTCCGCCGGGGACGCTGGTGAGAACGCCGTAGTTGGTACCGGGGCCGAGCCGGACGTTCGACGTGGTGGTGGTCGTGACGCGCTGGGCGACGACAAACTGCGTGGACTGCACCTTGGGCTGCACTCGGATCATCATCAGGCCGTTGGCGACGGCCCGCTCGGATCCGTCGGAGGGAACGTTCTTGACCTGGCCGTTGACCCAGATGGTGGATGAGCCGCCGCCGTCCTGGTTCGTGGCCCACTGCGCCCCGAGGTTGGCCACCAGCCAGTTGCCGAGCTCCGTGTAGGTCATGCCGACGCTTTGCGCCGAGCGGCCGTCGCAGACCACGAAGTAGACGTAGTTGTCATTGAAGGCGACGGCCGTCCGCGGGTTGCGGATGAGCGCGCCGCTGTTGTTCGCCCAGTCGTTCGACGGGACGATGCCGTTCTTCACGACGTATGCGAAGCAGCCGATGCTGGCGTACGCGTTCCTCCAGTCGGACGGTCCCGTGGGGACCTGGCCGCCGGTGCCGTAGTCGTGGATCTCGAATTGAAAGCGGATCTGATTGCCGACCGCGCAGTTGCTGTTGAGAATCGTGGCGTAGGAGCCCTTGCCGGAAAGCACGATGTGGTCGAACGGGATCGGGGTGGAGCCGGCGTTCTGCCGGACCTGTCGGATCGTGCCGTACAGGTAATCGGCGGAGCCGACCTTGCCGGCGAGCAGGGGCGTGGCCATCTCGACGAGGACCTCCGTGCCGGCGCTGTCCGTGTAGGTGTTCGCGGCGAACTGGGTGGTGTAGACGATGAGCTCGTCGGCGACGGCCGGATCCCGCGCCTTGTTGACGGCCGTGGGGACGACGTAACCGCCGTTCGCGAAGTAGATGAACTGGTATTCGAACCCCGGCACATTGCCGTTGCGGACGTTACCGCCGAGGAAGCAGGTCCGGTCGAGTTTCCAGCAGAAGCCGCTTCCGCCGGAGTACTCGGGCCAGCGCCAGGCCTGCGACCCGGAGATGATCTGCCCGTTTGTCGGACCGACGCCGGAGGACACGAAACCATCGCCGTTGATCGCGACCACCACGTCGGACCGCTGGCCGTACGAGCCTCCCCAGTAATTGATCGTGTCTTCGTAGCGGTTGGCCATCCCGCTGACGGTCTCGCGGCCGCTGCGCAACTGCCCCAGCGCGATGCTGCTGTCGATGATGCAGTCCGGGTTGGTTCGATCCATGCGGGCAACAAACACGTTGTTCGGCGCCGGATCGGGGGCCGTGAGCGTGTACTTGCGATAGTCGATCCCTGGCGCGACCGACGTCCATTGCGAATACGCAAACGGCGCCGCGCTGAACAGGCATACCGCGATCACGAGCAAGACGGCTCTGGCCTTCATCATATACCTCCTGACGGATTCCGCGGGTTACGAACCACGCGTCCGGAAGTCCCCCCGACGTGTCCTGATCTGCAGCGGCCTTCGGAGGGCCGCTGTCATCCGCGCACAGCGAACATGCAGTCGGCGGGCGGAGCCTTCATCGTCGGTCGGCCCATGTGGACCTGCATTAGTCCGCCTGTCGACAAGAACGATTACCTTCCGTTGATTATATGAATCGGCGTTCAGAGGTGTCAATCGGATAGGACATAGCGAGATACGCAGCGTATCTATCGTCGCAATCGGAGGTTGTGGCAGACGGGTTTTCGCCGCCGCTGTGCAGCAGACTGCCCGCGGCCTGTTTACGTCCGCTGTCGCGTGAGCCGGACGTATTGTGCGGACGAAGTTCCGTCAGTCTCCCGGCCCGAGAACAACGGCCGTTACTTCGCCTGCGGACCAAGGTCGTACACGTGCACCTCAAGCGGCTTGAAGGCGGCCTTGAGGGTCGCGCCTGTCGTTGCCGCCTGCCGATTCTCGAACATCACATCGACCTGGGCGGGAAGCGGGTGCTCCAGGTCGAACGTGACCTCGACGGGTGCGTTAGCGGCGTTCACGGCGAGGAGGTAGAGCCGCCCGCCACTGCGTTTGAGCTTTGTGTGGATGGGCGCGTCGGGCGGAGTGAACTTCGCCGGGCCGAGGTCTCCCGGCGCCAGCAGCACGGGCGAAAGGCTCTTTACCTCCGCACCGATCTTCTTCATACCGGCCCACATCTCCGCGTATTGAGGCAAGACGCGCATATCGTAGTAGCAGTAATAGATCAGGCCCTTCGCTCCGTGGGTCAGCGCCAGGTACGTCATGCAGCGTGATTCCTCATAGGTAGGCGCCCGCCCGGATTCCAGTTCGGCAGCCGTGGGCTTGCGGGCCCGGTCCGAGCCTTCCGGCCTGTACTGATACCAGGCGAAGGCCTGCGGCACGAGCCAGACCGGCTTGTGGCCGTTGACGGCCCGCGCGGCCGCGTCCATCCATTGGCTCACGACGGTGACGGGGTTTGACGGAATCGGGTATGGATCGACACCCATGATATCCGTGGTGTCGGTGAAGTACCGCAGCTCCGCCATGTTGCACAGCACGATATAGCAGGGGTGGTTCGGATCGTTGGCGCGGATGCGGTTGTAATATTCCTCGAGCTTCGGCGCAAGGGAACGGGGCAGCTCGTCGTTGAGATACCACGCGAGGATGGCCGGATGCTCGCGGTACGCCCGGACGACGGCATCGGCGATTTCGTTGTTGCCCGTGACGCCGCCCCAGTTCTTGCCTTCGAAGTAGGTGGCGGTCGGGTACACGTCGTTGAGGCAGTAGATGAGCTTGAGTCCTTTTTCCTGCATGGCGTCCAGGTAGCGGGTCATCCAGTCCTTGGGTTTGAGGTTCGTGCCGTAATCGAGAAGGCAGTTGAACGGGCTGTCGGCGATTTCGGCGAGGTGGGTCTCGTCGGGGGTGCCGTACCAGCCGAGCGGGAAAAAGGGCTTGCCGTCAACGATGGTATTGTTATCGCGGTCGATATAGACCTTCAGGCGGCTGACCTGGTAGGTGCTGAGTTTCTGTATCGTCCACTCGCGTCCGGCGAGGTGCGTGCCGGTAGCTTTGCGGAAGACACCGACGGAAAGCGTGCCGGGCCCGTCGGGGTGGTCGGCGACGGGGATGGACACACGCCGGCGCTTGTCCCGGAGCGGGTATTCGATCACGCTGGGCATGTTGATCTGTCCGATGCGGAAGAAGACCTTCACGATCAGGTCGGAGGGCGACAGGCCGTACTCGTCCGTATGGACGGTGACCTCGATTTCCGGGTCGCCGGCGCCGGGGAAGATCATCTGGCGATAGTTCGGGTAAATGAGGTCGAATTCAGCAAGCGGGGGTTTCTCGCCCGGCAGCAGACGGATGCGATCGAGTGTGATGGTGTAGTCCTGCGCGGGGCGCGTGGCGAAGAAGACGATCTCCTCGACGTTACGGATGTCGATGCCGGCGGTCGCCTCGGCCAGGGGGAGTTCGCCGGAGTTCATCTTGCCGGGCTCGATCGTGAAGCGGGTGGTGACGCCGTTCTGGCCTTTTCTGTCGCGCAGCTCGATGGACATCGGCGCGGGCTTGTCGCCGTCCACCCAGACGTCGAACGCGAGCTTTCCGTACGGCGACCAGTCCTTCGTGGGGTAGCCCTTGCCGTCCGCGTAGGCCAGGTACACGGCGGGCCACTCGTTCATTCCCGGTGCCCACCTGGGCACGACGAAGCGCATTGCGTGCCTGCCCGACGAGGCGTGCGCGGGCGTTTGCTCGCACTTCAGCCCGGTCCAGAGTGCAACGTCGCCGGGTCGCTCGAAGTCGGCGATCATGAGCGAAGCGGGTCTCGACGCGGGGCGGGTCGCCTCTGCCCACGCAAGGGATGCTGCCAATGCGAGGATCGTAACGCCAAGCGTTGTGTTCCTGATGCTCATCGCCAGTTCTCCTCTTGACATTGCCGGCCGTGCGCGGCCCTGGAGGCATGCCAGAATACCGCAGTCGGCGGCGGAGTGCACGGGGACGGGCGGCGCAGGGCCGGAAGCCGCGCTACGAAAGGTACTTTCCTACCAGCAGCCCAAGCCGTTGTCGCGCGTCCGGCGGGATTCTCGCCTTGTCCGACCAGATGGCCAGCTCCAGCGCCTGGCGGCAGGGGCAGGGCCGGTCGAGCTCGCCGGCGAGTCTCCTGACCGCGGCGCGGAGCAGGGCGATGCCGTGGTTGGTGACCTGCTTGAGGTTGCCGAGGATTTCGCCGAGCAGGGCCTGCCTGCTTTTGGCCGGGTCGTGGGGTCGCCAGCAGTCGTAGTCGGTCGGCAGGGCGATCAGGGCGTAGCAGATCTCGGCCTCGCGGGCGAGCTTCGCCTCGGGCATGCAGGTCATGCCGATCAGGTCGCCGCCCCATGCCTGATGCATGCGGGCCTCGGCCTTCGTCGAGAACTGCGGGCCTTCCATGCATACGTACGTCCCGCGGCGGTGAACGGTCGTCGGCACCCGGTCGGCGACCGATTCGAGCAGCGCCCGCAGCGTCGGGCAGAACGGCTCGGCGAACTCGACGTGCGCGACGAGGTCGCGGTCGAAGAACGTGCCGGGCCGCCGGAACGTCTTGTCGATCACCTGGTCACAGATTACCAGGTGGCCCGGGCGGATTTCCTCGCGCAGGCTTCCCGTGGCGCCGCTGGCGAGGATGTGCGTGACGCCGAGCGACTTGAGCGCATAGATGTTCGCGCGGTAGGGGACGATGGACGGATTGAGCAGGTGGCCCGGCCCGTGCCGCGAGAGAAACGCGATCGGCGCGGACTCCCACGTTGTGGTGAGGATCGGCCCGCTCGGCGAGCCGAAGGGCGTCTCGAGGGTATGCCATTGTCCCTGGGACTGCCCGGCGAGCGCGTCGCCGAGGCCGGTCCCGCCGATGATGCCGATGCGTGCCTGAGTCATCTGTCGTCGTTCCGTTGGTTCACCGTTGCGTGGATCCGCTCGTGTCGATCGTTCACGCGGAGCGGCGTGCCTCCGGCCCGGTCCGCTCGACTGACGAATGTCGAAGCTCCGATGACGCGAGAGTGACGAGCGACGGGCGGCCGGGGCGATGCGTTCCGGTGTCCGTCATCCGGACTTCGCGATCCGGCGTGATCCACCGCCGTCGGACGCGGCAGGCCGGGTCGGAGCAGGTCGCCGGAAGATCGCACATTTTCTACTTCGCCACCTTGTCGTTCTTCGCGCCGGGCGCGGGTTTCTTCGCGCCGGGCGCGGCGCCGGGGGGCCGCACGATCTGCCGGACGAGCTTCTCGGTATCCGCGACCTTCTGGGCGTAGAGCGGCCGGAGCTTCTCCAGCGTCGTCGCGAGCATCTCGATATTGCCGGCGACGATCCTGGCAAGTTGTCCGGCGTCGTCCACATAGATTTCGCTGACCGGCGGAATGAGGCCCTCGCTGTCCTCGATCCGGGTAGCGGAGATCCGGCGCCCATCTATCGTGAGGTTCTGACGTCCCTCCACAATCCGCAGAGTCCGGAGCACGAGCCCTTGCCGCTCGCTGTTGAAACTGACGAAGGCGTACAGCCCGGGTCGGCCGAGGTCGGCGATTCGCGGGAACAGCGTGAAGACGGCGCCCGGGGCGTAGGACTCGGGGATCTCCACGACCTTGTCCGACATTTCCGTCGAGTTGGGCGACCGGGAAAAGGCGACCAGGAGTTTGTCGCCGTCGCGCACGCCCTGCTCCAGCGTGGTGAGTTTCCGAGCCGGGCTTGTACCCCGCGCGGGCGAGATCACGTCCACCGTCGTGTTCCAGCGTTCCGCGGTCATGTCATCCGAGAGGAACATCTCCGTGAGCTGCCGCCGGACGTTGCCGTCGGCGTCGAACAGCCACCCCTCCTGCCGCAGGCCCACGCCGTCCCGCCGGTCCACCGCCAGCCGCATCTCGCGGAGCCAGAGGTAGCCGCTGTCCTTGCCGTCGACGAGGATGCGAAGGTAATGCTCGTGTACGAGACGGGCGCCGAGTTTGCGGTCCTGCGCGATCGAACGGAGCAGCTCCGTACCGCGGGCGAGCGCCTGTTGAAGCAATTCCTGCGTCATTTCCGAGCGGATGATCTCGAACGATCGCGTGATCTCGGCGAAGAGCTTCTCCGCAACGTCGCGGTCTGCCGCGGGCACGTTGAGCACGATTACGAAGAACTCGTTCTGCCTGTAGAAGATCGCCGTCTGCTGGCGGAACCAGAGCGTACTGCCGAGGGGTACGGTCGCGGCGAGCCGGACGGCGTCGCGCCCGGCGAGCCGGAGTTTGTCTTTGGCCAGGATCTTCATCTCGGGGTACTGCGCGGTGAGTTTCTCGGCGAGGCCCGACAGGAGGTCGTCCGGGTTGAACATTCGGCTGGTGCGGGCAAGACGGATGGTCATGATCCAGCCGCGCTGGGGCTGGCTGAACTGGGCGAGTTCCACGTCGCCGTCGGAGTCCATCCGCTTGTGCCGTACCACGGTGCAATCACGGAACGGGCGGATCGAGAAGCCGAAGCTCGCATCCACATACGGCTGGTCCGCCAGGGCGACCGGCTCCGGCGCGGCCGGCTGCGACGCTGCGTTCGGCGTGGGGGCCTGCGCGTTCCCGGCGGTGGCCGCAAGGAGAACGAGACCCGGTATCATCCGAAGAGACATTGTCCCGATCACGCGGAATCCTCAACGCGCCGGGGCGATCGACAGGCCCGGCGTCAACGCCATACTTTCGCGGAACTGCTCCTCGGTGCATCGGCGAAAGATCGAACCGCCCCCGAAGTCCACGCAGAGCAGGGTTCCGTCTTCGTCGAAATACATCGTATAAACATACGGCAGCGAGTCGGTCTGGACAACGAGCGCGGGCGCCGTTCGCGGCGGTTCGCTCCCGGGAACGGACTGCGGCCCGAGCGGGTACAGCACCTGTGTGGCCCAGGCGACCTCGAACCGATCGGAGGTGGTGACCAGCACCGGGCGTCGCTCCGGGTCGCTCGCGGCCAGCCACGAGACGATCCCGAGCACGGGGTCGCAGGCGAAGCTCGCGTCCACCGCGAAGGAGTTCTCGTAGTCGGCGGCGCCGGTCCGCAGGGCCTTGTGAACCGTGTTTGCGCCGGCGGCGCGACCTTCGTGATACTGATAATAGGGCGCATCCGGCCGCCCGCGCGGCCGCCGGCCGCCGGCGCTGGTCCGGCGGACATCCGCCAGCTCGTATCCCACGCCGCCGGAGTCCAACCGGGCCTCGCGTTTGTATAAGATCCTTTGGCCGTCGGGCAACTGGCGGTCGAGTTCGGAGATTACCTGCCAGGGGCGATCCTTCCCGTCGGCGAGGCGCGAATAGTCCAGGCGATAGCGGCCCTCGGTCTGGGCGTCGCGCAGGATCAGATAGAACTGCGTCGATCCCGCCCATTCGTCGAACCATGCGTCGACCTGTTTCTCGCGGACGCGGGCGAGCAGGTCCGCTCCGCGGCGATGCGCCGCCGTCGTATCGATCGGCCGGGCGTCCTCGGTGAACTGAAGCGTCCGCGCGATCTGCTCGCAGACGGCGGGAAGAGCGGAGCCGGATTCGTCGGCATGGCCGCTGAGCACGGCCAGATGTCCGTCGTCGAGCGGCACGGCCCACAGCTCGTCGTTCCAGGGGTGCGCCGGTTCCTCAAAGCGGATCCGGCCGGCGACGTGCCGCCCGAGTTGGACGCTCTCGATTTCCACCGCCGGTTGGATCCGCTCCGTCAGGTTGCGCACGATGTCGCCGAGCACGGCCTGCGGCGTGCGCCCCGCGGCCAGCGGCACGATGGTAATCTCAAGCGTCCAGGGCTGCTCCGCGTCCGGCCTGCATAGCACCTGCAGCGTTCGAACGGGGCCTTCGGGCGAGGGGGCCGCTATGGCGTCCGAGGGGGGATCGAGGCGCAGACCGCATGCGCGGGCGGCGGCGGCGATATCGTGCGTGATGTTCAAGTCAGCCATCTTGACGGTGGCCGCCACGCGTTCGAGGAATCGCTCGTCACGGTCATCGAACCGCTCGGGGCACTTCAGCAGCAGGGCGAAGACGCGGCCCTGCGGGGTGACCGTAACGCAACCCAGGATCCGTTTCACGAACTGACGCCGGTCCCCGACGATCCACTGGACCTCGACGCCGGGCAGCGGCCCGAAGGGTACGGGCTTCTCCGTGATCAGCCTGGGTCTTTCGTCGCCGGCGAGCCACAGGACCGCATCCTCCACGGTGTTCACGGCGTACGAGGCGGGCCGCAGTGGCTTTATCTGCGGCCCTTGCACCAGGGCGAGGGTTCGGCCGAAGCCGGCGAATTCGACGAACAACAGCCCGACTTGCGGGGGAGCGCTGCTGAGCGGTTCGGCCTTCCAGCCGACAGGGGGCCGGATCGAGATCGGCCATGAGCCGGCCCGCGTGGCTTCGCCGAGCGAGACGTAGATCGCCCTCTGCTTCCGCACGACGATCAACTCGGCAAAGATCAGCGTGCCGGCGAGGATCGAGGCCGTGAGCGCAACGGCCAGCCACGGCCGACCGGGACGCTCCATCGAGTACACCTCATACATCGTGGCGAAATCTTAGACGCAACGCGGCGGGGAGGCAAAGATCGCGGAGACGCGGCCACGCGGCTTGCCCGGGGTGTTCACCACGGAGACTACTGAGGACGCGGAGAAGAGGAAGCTTCCTGGTGCGAGAATCCTTTCTCGCGCCCGCAATCGTGCGAATCCGTTCGCACCGTTGCACGTGCGAGTCTCTTCTCGCGGTGACGCGGGATCGGAATCCCGCCGGCCGTGGGGCCGAGAAGGGATTCTCGGCCCAGACGCGGAGAAGAAGAAGGTTCCTGGTGCGAGAATCCTTTCTCGCGCCCGCAATCGTGCGAATCCGTTCGCACCGTTGCATGTGCGAGTCTCTTCTCGCGGTGACGCGGGATCGGAATCCCGCCGGCTGTGGGGCCGAGAAGGGATTCTCGGCCCAGGCGCTCGCACCGTTGCACATGCGAGTCTCTTCTCGCGGTGACGCGGGATCGGAATCCCGCCGGCCGTGGGGCCGAGAAGGGATTCTCGGCCCAGGCGCGGGACGGCTGCGGGCGCTGGCGCGAGCGAGCAGGGCAGGCCGGTGTGGCGATCGGACGGGTACGTGCGGGCAGACGAAAACGCCCGGCGTGTCGAAGGACGCGCCGGGCGTTTGGCGATATCAAGAAAACAGTGTTTGCCGGGCGGGCGATCGCTCGCGCCGCCGATCCGCCGAAGCGGACCCGAAAACGTGCTGACCTTTCACGGCGAATCTTTTGGATCCGCCGAGCTAGATATCCTCTAGAAAGGAGGTGATCCAGCCGCAGGTTCCCCTACGGCTACCTTGTTACGACTTAGTCCCAGTCACCGAGCCTACCGTCGGCCCACGCAAGGTGGGACTTCGGGTATTCCCAGCTCCCATGACTTGACGGGCGGTGTGTACAAGGCTCAGGAACATATTCACCGCGCCATGGCTGATGCGCGATTACTAGCGATTCCGGCTTCATGGGGTCGAGTTGCAGACCCCAATCCGAACTGAGGGACGCTTTTTGCGATTTGCTCCACCTTACGGTCTCGCTTCGCTCTATACGCCCCATTGTAGCACGTGTGACACCCTGGACATAAAGGCCATGATGACTTGACGTCGTCCCCGCCTTCCTCCGGTTTAACACCGGCAGTCTCGCTAGAGTGCCCGGCATGACCCGCTGGCAACTAGCGACAAGGGTTTCGCTCGTTATGGGACTTAACCCGACACTTCACAGCAC